>CAVRBN010000001.1:0-118449 GCA_963719255.1 uncultured Actinomycetota bacterium
TCGAGGCCAAGATGGCGCTGGCCAAGGGCGCGTCGATGGCCGGGACCGCGACGTGCTCGGGCGAGGGCGGGATGATCCCGCCCGAGCGCGACCTCTCGACCAAGTGGTACTACCAGGTCATCCAGAGCCGGTACGGGTTCAACCCGCACCACCTGATGCTGGCCGACGGGGTCGAGTTCTTCATCGGCCAGGGCTGCAAGGTCGGCCTCGGCGGCCACCTGATGGGCCAGAAGGTCACCGAGCAGGTAGCCGAGATGCGCTCGCTGCCGGCCGGCATCGACCAGCGCTCGCCGGCCCGCCACCCCGACTGGCTCGGCCCCGACGACCTGTCGTTGAAGATCCAGGAGGTCCGCGAGGCGACCAACTATCAGGTCCCGATCCAGCTCAAGCTCGGCGCCGCCCGCGTCTATGACGACGTGCGCATGGCCGCCAAGTGCGGGCCGGACATCATCTACCTCGACGGCGCCGAGGGCGGCACCGGCGCCGGCCCGCACGTCGCGGCCGAGGAGACCGGCATCCCGCTGATGGCGGCGATCCCCGAGGCGCGCCGCGCGCTCGAGGACGTCGGGCTCGTCGACGAGATCGACCTCGTGGTGGCCGGCGGGATCCGCAACGGCGGCGACATCGCCAAGGGCATCGCGCTCGGCGCCAAGGCCGTGGCGATCGGCCACTCGGCGCTGATGGCGCTCAATTGCAACAAGGAGATCCCCGGGGTCACCGACTACGAGGGCACCGTCGGCGTGCCGGCCGGCAAGTGCTACCACTGCCATACCGGTCGCTGCCCGGTCGGCATCACCACCCAGGACCCCGAGCTGCGCAAGCGCCTGCACGTCGAAGAGGCGGCCGGGCGCGTCTACAACTTCCTCCACACGCTGACGCTCGAGGTCCAGATGCTCGCGCGCGCGTGCGGGAAGACAAGCGTCCACTCGCTCGAGCCCGAGGACCTGTGCGCGCTGACCGTCGAGGCGTCCGCGATGGCGCGCGTGCCGCTGGCCGGCACCGACTACATCCCGGGCGTGACCGAGGAGCGTGCGCTGGAGCGGATCGAGCGGATGCTCGAGCGCCACCTCACCAACCCGATCGACTACCTGCCGGCGGAGGTCGAGACATGAGCTCGATGCGCGAGCCGGAGAAGATCGCAGCATCGAGCCGAGTACCTGTCGGGCCGGCGCTTCAGCTACAGGAGCGGATCGAGGAGCTCGACGACGTCGATCTGCTGGCCGCCACGCCGGGCGAGGACATCAACTGGCTCGAGGACGTCACGCTGCTCGAGGAGGAGGGTGTGCCGGCCGTCTTCGACCGCTACTCGAACTCGTTCATCAAGATCTACTTCGCGATCCCCGAGGGGCGTGAGGACGAGATCGCGCGCAAGGTGCTGATCAAGCACCTGCAGTCGGGCAACTCCTACGGCATCGCGCTGAAGGCGGCGCACGCGAAGTTCCCGCAGCCCGAGCTCGGCCCGTGGGTCGAGGGCTCGCGCACGGTCGGCGCCGACTGGAAGGCGCCGGTGCTCGAGGGCTGGGAGCCTCCGGCACACTGAGGCCATGGCCGGGCCTCCGATCACGATCACCTGCGAGTGCGGGGCCCGCCACGACCTCGCCTACGGCGAGCGCTGGACGTGCGAGCAGTGCGGGCGCAGCTACGACTCGAGCCGGATCCCGGCCGAGGAGTACGACCAGGTCCGCAAGCTGCAGCTGCGCTACCGCGTGCTGCCGGTCACCGTCGGCCTGGTCGTCCTCGCGCTGGCGATGCTGTTCACGCTGACCGGCAACGTGTTCAGCGTGTTCTTCCTGCTGCCCGTCGGCCTGATCGTGTGGTTCGTCTTCCTGCGCCCGGTCCACCGCAAGCGCTACCGCGCGGCGATCGCGAAGCTCCCGCGCTGGGATCTGCGGGCCGACTAGGCCGGCACCGGCTCCGCCGCGAGCTCCTTGTTCGCCGCCTCCTCCTCGGGCGTCTGCGGGATCTGCTCGCGCAGGTGCAGCGGCTGCTTGTCCTGCATCACGCGCCGCCACGCCCACAGGACGATCGCCGCGACGAGCACGAGCAGGCCGGTGCGGGTCTTGTCCCAGCCGTAGCCGTAGCCCTCGATGCCGAGGAAGCCGCCGGAGTAGATGAAGCCGCCGGCGATCAGGAACACGAGGTTGATGAACGCCAGCACGGCGGCGATCGGGACCCAGTAGTTCGGGAGCCGGATCGGCCGCGGCCAGTTCGGGCCGGTCGCGGCGCAGGAGCACGAAGCCGGCGAGCGCGGTCACGGTCGCGAACACGTAGCCGACGTTCGAGACCGCGAGGATCTCGAGCACGCCCGCGAGGTAGGTGATGAGCAGGATGTTCAGCAGCGCGTCGATCGTCATCGCGCGCGCGGGCACGTGGTGGCGGTTGAGCGTGCCGAGCTGCTTGATCGTCATCCCGTCCTTGGCGATGCCGTAGAGCGCTCTCGAGCCGTCCATCGTCGCCGTGTTCATCGACAGCACGAGGCCGCCGACGATGCAGAGGATCATCACGTCCGAGAGCGTGCTGCCGACGAGGATGTCGAACGCCTGGCCGTAGAAGCTGAGGTCGGCGACGCCGGCGGTGACCTGCTCCGTGTTGAGCACGCCGCCGAGGCCGAGCGGGACGAAGGCGTAGACCGCGGTGCAGAACAGCGCCGACACGCGCAGCGCCTTGGCGGTGTCGCGCTCGGTGTCGTGGAACTCGGGGGCGAAGGTCGCCACCACCTCGATCCCGTAGGCCGACCAGCACATGAAGTACAGCCACGTGAGCGCGAGCGCCAGCCCGCCGCCCGAGCCGATCGCCCAGGTGAAGTTGGCGCTGTTCCAGTCGCCCGTCAGGTACGGGAAGACCATCAGCACGAAGCAGGGGATGCAGAGCAGCGCGCCGGTCACGTAGCCGAACCAGACGGCCGGCCGGACGCCGAACACGTTGATCGCCCAGACGAGGATGATCAGCCCGATGCCGATGACGATCGGCAGCGAGAAGTCGAAGCCCGCGGTCGTGCTCGTCCAGTCGCTCTCGGAGAACCACTGCGACTGGATCAGCGCGCCGGCCACGAACCCGTTGATCGACAGCACGACCGACCAGCCGATCCAGTAGCCGAACGTCGACAGCGGGCCGATCACCGTCAGGTACTTGCGCCAGGCCTCGTGCGCGTAGAGGGCGATGCCGCCGGACTTTGAAGGGAACATCGCCGCCAGCTCGGCGTGGATGTTGTTCTGCAGCGAGCCGAGGATGATCGAGATCGTCCACAGCACGAACGCGCCCGCCGTTCCCAGGGCGCCGATCGAGCCGCCGAGCGCGGCGATCAGGAAGCCTGGATTGGCAAGTGCAACGACGAAGCCGTCCCACCACGTCATCGCCTTGAGCAGCTGCCGCTCCTCGACCTGGGCAGACGCCATTCTTCCCTCCTCCTCGGCCCAAAGTGGACGAATTCGTCCACTCTTCGGCGCGTTTGTACCAATTGATTCGGACGGGGTCAACACGCGCCGGTGATGGACACGCGCGGCCCGACGCGGTAGAACGACCGGTGACGGTTTTGGTCCTATTTGTTCAGAGGCCATCGAACGCGCTGGAGGGACTGGTTGCATGGCTGACAAGCGGTGGGGTGGCGAGCTGTACTTCGGGCTCGGTTACGACTGGGATCCCGACTGGGTGCTGACCGACCGCCAGCGCGAGCTGCGCGATCTCCTGATCGAGCTGTGCGAGAAGGAGATGCGCGCCAACGCCAAGACGTCCGACGACGAGCTCGAGTTCCCGCGCCGGAACCTCGAGCTGCTCGGCGAGCACGGGTTCCTCGCGCTCACCGTGCCGGAGGAGTACGGCGGACTCGGGGAGGACCACGTCGCCTACGCGATGACGTGCGAGACGATCGCGCGCTACGGCTGCGCGTCGACGGCGATGTGTTACGTGATGCACATCGGCGCCGTGCAGGCGATCATGCTGCGCCCGACCGAGGCGCTGATCGACAAGTACATCCGGCCGCTCAACAGCGGCAAGATCGGCACGCTCTCCTACTCGGACCCCGAGACCGGCTCGCACTTCTGGTACCCGATCTCCTCCGGCGCCGAGCGCTCCAACGGCGGCTACAAGGTGCGCAAGAAGGCGTCGTGGACGACGTCCGGCGGCTTCGCCGACTTCTACGTCGTGCAGACGACGAGCCCGGACTTCTCCGGCTACGACGACCTGTCGGTGTTCGTGATCGACGGCGAGCTGGCGGAGGCCAAGCCGTCGCTCGTGGGACGCGCTCGGTCTGCGCGGCAACCAGTCGGGCCCGCTCGAGGTGCCGAACGTCGAGGTGCCGGCCGAGAAGCTCGTCGGCCCGATCGGCGACGGCGCGGCGTCCAACGACGAGTCGGTCGACCCGTGGTTCCTGATCGGCTCCTCGTCGGTCTGGAACGGCCTCGCGATGGGCGCGATCGACATCGCCAAGCGCCAGACGACGCGCAAGAAGCACGTCGACGTCGGCCTGCGGGTCGCCGACTACCCGACGATCCAGGACTACGTCGGCGAGGCGGTGATGGACACCAACGCCTGCCGCATCTTCACCTACTCGGTCGCCCAGGCGATGGACGGCGAGACCGAGAACAACACCAAGACGCTCGCGCCCGGGCGAGTTCGCGCGCGCGAACTTCCTGCACTGGGCGTGGCAGATCAAGTTCGAGGCCGCCAAGAACACCGCCCACGTCGTCGACAAGATGCTCCACGCCTGCGGCGGCATCGCGGCTACAAGCGCGACATGGAGCTCGAGCGCTACCTGCGCGACGCCAAGGCCGGCTGGGTCATGGGCCCGACCAACGAGGTGCTGCGCCAGTTCGTGGGCAAGGCCGTCCTGCTCGGCTTCGACGCGCTCGACTACTGGAACCAGACCTACAACCGGCGCGCGGTCGAGAACGAGGTCAAGAAGCTCGACGCGGCCGGCAAGCGCGACCTCGCCGAGCAGCTGATCGCGCAGGCCGCCGACGAGGAGGCGAAGGCGCCCGCGAGCGCGTAGATGGCTCACGGCCATGGCGGTCGAGACGCTGCAGGTCCCCGGGCTCAAGGCGCCCGATCCGGCCTGGGAGCTGTACTGGGTCCGCGCCGGCGGCGCGACCGTGGTGCGCCTGCACGGCGACGACCGCGTGACGGTGCGCGACCCGGACGGCGGCCAGCCGGCGGAGCTGACGGTCCTGGCCGCCGACGGGCGCGAGGACCCGGGCGCGCTCGGCATCGCGCACGACGCCGGACTGGCCACGGCCGGCGCGTTCCCGGCCGAGCTCGCGCGGCCCGACGCGCGCTGCCTGCGGCTGTTCGGGCCCGACTCGCCGCCCGGCGCCTCGCAGGCGTTCCTGGCCGAGCGCGAGGCCACGCTGGTGGTCGCGCGCGCCGGCGGGCCGGATCGTCGACGGAGACCCGCCGGCCTCGGACCTCTCGTCGAGGTGCGGCGGGCGACGCCGCGGCCGCTCGCGCGAGCGTCGAGCTGCCGGCGCCGCTGGCCGAGCCGCGGCTGGACTTCCGCGTCGACCGCGCCACCGCGCTCGCCTACGAGGTGCGCAAGGGCGAGTACATCCAGGTGCTCGACGTCCAGGGCCGGCAGTGCTCGGACTTCCTCGCCTTCCACGCCGGCAAGCTCGAGCGCGGCCTCGAGCGCGGGCTCGACGCCACCACCACGCGCACGATCATGGGCAACGCGTACCCGATGCCCGGCCTGCACGGGAAGTTCTACGACGTCGACCAGGACCCGCTGGTCGAGGTCGTGCGCGACACCGTCGGCCGCCACGACACGTTCGGGCTCGCCTGCACGTCGAAGTACTACGAGGACGCGGGCTACTTCGGCCACATCAACTGCACCGACAACTTCAACGGCGTGCTCGAGCCGTACCCGATCGCCCCGCGGCGCGGCTGGAACGCGCTCAACTTCTTCTACAACACGAGCTTCGACGCGGACATGATCCTGCTCGCCGACGAGCCGTGGTCGCGCCCCGGCGACTACGTGCTGCTGCGGGCCTCCGACGACCTCGTCTGCGCCTCGTCCGCCTGCCCGGACGACATCGACCCCGCCAACGCATGGGAGTGCACCGATGTCCACGTGCGCGTGTATCCCGCCCAGAACCGCTTCTCGATGGCCGTGGCCCACCGCGTGACCGCCGACGCCGAGCCGGAGCTGTCGAAGGAGACGGCGTTCCACCCCCGCACCTCGCAGCTGACACGCACCTTCGTCGAGTACCGCGGCTACTGGCTGCCGCACTGCTACGACAACGAGGGCGCGGTCAGCGAGTACTGGGCCTGCCGCGAGCGCGCCGCGGTGATCGACCTCTCGCCGCTGCGCAAGTGGGAGGTGCTCGGCCCCGACGCCGAGCTGCTGCTGCAGCGCACGTGCACGCGCGACATCCGCCGGCTCGCCGCCGGGCAGGTCGTCTACACGGCGCTCTGCAACGAGACCGGCGGCATGATCGACGACGCCACCGTCTTCCGGCTCGGCGACGACAACTTCCGCTTCGTCGGCGGCGACCCGTACGACGGCGTCTGGCTCAAGGAGCAGGCCGAAGGGCTGCGCGCCTGGGTCAAGCCCTCGACCGACCAGCTGCACAACCTCGCCGTCCAGGGCCCGCGCAGCCGCGAGATCCTCGCCGGGCTGATCTGGACGCCGGCCACGCAGACGGCCTTCGAGGAGCTCAAGTGGTTCCGCTTCTGCGTCGGGCGGATCGGCGACTACGACGGCATCCCCGTGGTCGTCTCGCGCACCGGCTACAGCGGCGAGCTCGGCTACGAGGTCTGGTGCCACCCGTCCGACGGCCCCGCCGTGTGGGACGCGATCTGGGAGGCCGGGAAGCCGCACGGGATGCTGCCGCTCGGGCTCGACGCGCTCGACGTCCTGCGCATCGAGGCGGGCCTGATCTTCGCGGGCTACGAGTTCGACGACCAGGTCGACCCGTTCGAGGCCGGCATCGGCTTCACCGTCGGCCTGGCGACCACCGACGAGGACTTCGTCGGCCGCGCCGCGCTCGAGGAGCGCAAGGCCCATCCGCAGCGGACGCTCGTCGGGCTCGAGCTCGAGGGCAACGAGATCGCCGGCCACGGCGACGACGTCTACGTCGGCCGCCAGCGGGTCGGCGTGGTCACGAGCGGCTGCCGCAGCCCGTACCGCAAGCGCCCGATCGCGCTCTGCCGGATGGCGATCCAGTACGCCGAGCTGGGCACCGCGGTCGAGATCGGCAAGCTCGACGGGCTGCAGAAGCGCATCCCCGCTACGGTGGTCCGCTTCCCGTTCTACGACCCCGACAAGACCCGGCCTCGCTCGTGAACCCCTCCGAATCGCTGCGCGGCGTCGCGACGCTCACCCAGACCAGCCGCGGGGCGGCGCCGGGCCGGCTGCGCAAGGCGATGGGCCGCTTCGCCACCGGCGTCACGGTCGTCACCACCGCCAGCGCGACCAGGTGCACGGCATGACGGCCAACGGCGTGATGTCGGTGTCGCTCGACCCGCCGCTGGTCGTCGTCTCGCTCGGCGACTGCAAGATGGACGCGCTGCTGCCGCGCACGCGGCGCTACGGGATCAGCGTGCTGGGGGCCGAGCAGGAGGCGCTCGCGAGCCACTTCGCCGGCCGCCCGGTCGAGGAGGTCGCCCCGGCGTTCACCTGGTGGAAGGAGCTGCCGTTCGTGGAGGGCGCGCTGGCGCACGTCGGCTGCCGCGTCGAGGCGATCCACGAGGCGGGCGACCACCGGCTGTGGGTCGGGCGCGTCGAGTACATGGAGTACCGCGACGGCGACCCGCTGGTGTTCTTCGCCGGCCGGTTCGACCGCCTCTCGCGATGACCCTGATCGGGATCAGCGCCAGCTTCCACGACTTCGGCGACTACGGCGCCGTCGGCGTGCCGCGGCCGCTCGCCATGGTGGGCGCCGTGCCGGTGATCCTGCCGCGGGCGATGGACGCGCTCGAGGCCACGCTCGACCGCCTCGACGGCGTGGTGCTCGCGCCCGGCCGCGACATCGAGCCGCGCCGCTACGGGCAGGAGGTCGGCCCGTCGCTGGCGGCGACCGAGCCCGAGCGCGACGCGTTCGAGCTCGAGCTGGTGCCGCGGGTGCTCGAGCGCGGCCTGCCGGTGCTCGGCATGTGCCGCGGCATCCAGGTGCTCAACGTCGCGCTCGGGGGCACGCTCGTGCAGCACCTCGGCGACGACCCGCGCTGGCGCGACCACCCGACCGACCCCGGCTGGAAGGCGTGGAAGCGGTCGAGCACGCGTCGCTGGTGGGGGACCCGCCCCCGCCGCACCCGCGCCACGCGATCGACGTCGCCGAGGGGAGCCTGCTGCGCGCCGCACTCGGGACGACGCGCGCCGAGGTCAGCTCGTTCCACCACCAGGCGCTCGACCGCGTGGCCGACGGCCTGCGCGTGACGGCGACGGCCCCGGACGGCCTCGTCGAGGCCGTCGAGCTGGAGGGCGCGCCCGTGCTCGCGGTGCAGTGGGAGCTGCAGGAGGAGTGGCGCGTCGACCCGCGCTTCCTGCGCGTGTTCGAGTGGTTCGCCGGCAGCGCGCGCGTGCGCGGCGTCTAGCCTTGCGCGCTTTGTACGTATTTGTCTAGGATCGGGGCACGCATGTCCTTCCTGCTGTCATGCCCGAACTGCGGCGTGCGCGAGGTGACCGACTTCTCCTTCGGCGGCGAGACCTCGTCGCGCCCGCGCGAGCGGCCGAGCTGGCGCGAGCTCAACGAGTACAACTACTTCCGCCGCAACGTCGCGGGCGTGCAGCGCGAGTGGTGGTTCCACCGGTCGGGCTGCCGCAGCTGGTTCGTCGCCGACCGCGACACGCGCACGAACGAGGTGCTGATGACCGCGCTGCCCGGCGACGCGCCGCCGCCGGCGTGACGCGCCTCGGACCGCAGCCGGGCGAGCTGATCGACCGCGGCGCGGTGCTCGAATTCAGCTTCGACGGCAAGCCGGTGCAGGGCCTCGCGGGGGACACGATCGGCTCCGCGCTGTACGCGGCCGGCCGGCGGACGTTCTCGCGCTCGTTCAAGTACCACCGGCGCCGCGGCCTGCTCGGCGGCGCCGCTCTGAGCGCGGGGACCGACCTGGTGGCCGTCGACGGGCGGCCGGGCGTACGCGCGAGCATCGAGCCGCTGCGGAGCGGGATGAGCGTCGAGCACATGAACGCGAAGCCGGGGCTCGAGTTCGACGTCATGCGCGCCACCGACCTGTTCGGCGGCCCGTTCACGCCGGTCGGCTTCTACTACAAGACCTTCATCCGGCCGCGGCGCCTGTGGCCGCTGTACGAGAAGGTGCTCCGCCACGCCGCCGGGCTCGGGCGGCTGCGCGGCGCACCAGGACGAACGCGAGTGGCGCACCGAGTACCGCCGCCGCCACGCCGACGTGCTCGTGGCCGGCGGCGGCGCCGCCGGGCTCGAGCGCGGCGATCGCAGCCGCCGAGCTGGGAGCCGACGTCGTGCTCGCCGACGAGGGGCCGGTGCCGGGCGGGCGGCTGCTCGACGAGGGGGGTCACGAGCGGGCGGCCGAGCTCGCGCGAGCGCGCCCGCGCGGCCGGCGTCGAGATCCTCAGCGGCGCCGCCGCGCTCGGCTGCTTCGACGGCCTCGTCGCCGGTCTGGCAGGGGGAGACGCTGCACCAGGTGCGCACGCGGCAGCTCGTCTTCGCGACCGGCACGATCGAGCAGCCGCTGGTCTTCGCCGACAACGACCGCCCGGGGATCATGCTCTCGGGCGGCGCGCTGGCTCTGGTGGCGCGCTACGCGGTCGCGCCCGGCGCGCGCGCCGTCGTCGTGACGACCTCCGACCGCGGTCTCGCCGCGGCCCGCGACCTGCGCGCCGCCGGCGTCGAGATCGCGGCCGTCGCCGACCTGCGTCCGGAGCTGCGGCCGCTCGCGGCCGAGCTGCAGGCGGCGGCGTCCCGTGCTCGCCGGCCACACCGTGATCGCGGCCAAGGGCGGGCGCGCGCTGACCGCCGCGGTGCTTGCCCCGCTCGGCCGCCACGACGGCGAGCGCAGCGTCGACTGCGACCTGCTCGTCGTCTCCGGCGGCGAGGCGCCGGCCGCCTCGCTCGCGCTGCAGGCCGGGGCGCGCACGCAGCTACGACCCGCGGCGGGCCACTTCGCGCTCGCCGATCTGCCGCCGGACGCGCACGCCGCGGGGAGCCTGTCCGGCCAGGGCGGCGGCCGCGAGCTCTCGGGCGAGCTCGCCGGCCTCGCCGCCGCGCACGCTCTCGGCCTCGGCAACGGCGCGAGTCGCGAGCCCGTGCAGGCGGAGCGCCGAGCCGGTCGCGGTGCCGCCCGCCGTCGAGCGGCGCCGAGCGCGGGCGCTGCTTCGTCGACCTCGACGAGGACGTGACGGTCAAGGACATCCGCCACGCGATCGCCGAGGGCTACGACTCGATGGAGCTGGCCAAGCGCTACACGACGGTGACCATGGGCCCCTCCCAGGGCCGCTTCTCGTCAGCTGCCGATGGCGCGGCTGATGGCCGAGGAGACCGGGCTGAGCCTCGAGGACGTCGGGCACACCACGGCCCGGCCGCCGTGGGCGCCGGTGCCGATGGGCGTGCTCGCCGGGCGCCCGATCGAGCCGGCCAAGCGCTCGGCGATCCACGGCTGCCACCGCGACCTCGGCGCCACGGTGCAGTGGGCCGGCGACTGGCGGCGCGCGTACGACTACGGCGACCCGCAGGGCGAGGCGCTCGCCGTCCACGAGGCCGCCGGGCTGATCGACGTCTCGACGCTCGGCAAGCTGATCGTCTCCGGCCCGGAGGCCGGCGCGTTCCTCGACCGCCTCTATCCCAACCGGTTCTCGAACCTCAAGCCCGGCCGCATCCGCTACGGCGTGATGACGAGCGACGCCGGCCGGATCATGGACGACGGCACGATCTGCCGGCTCGACGACGGACGCGTTCTACGTCACCACGACGTCGACCGGCGCCGGCGCGGTCGAGGAGTGGTTCGCGCTGGTGGCTCGCCGACTGGGGCATGCAGGTCGCACATGACCGACGTCACGCAGGCGCTCGTGCGCGGTCAACCTCGCCGGCCCGCGCGCCCGCGAGATCATGGCGGCGGTCACCGACCTGGACTGCTCGGCCGAGGCGTTCGCCTACCTCGACGCCAAGCGCGCGCGGGTCGCCGGCGTGCCGTGCCTGCTCATGCGGATCGGCTTCGTCGGCGAGGTCGGATACGAGATCCACTTCCCGGCCGCGCACGGCGAGTACCTGTGGGACGCGCTGCTCGAGGCCGGCGCCGAGCACGGCCTGCGCGCCTTCGGGCTCGAGCCGCAGCGCATCCTGCGCCTGCAGAAGCTGCACATCCTCGTCGGCCAGGACACCGACTCCGAGTCGACCCCGTTCGGCGCCGCGATGCCGTGGATCGTCAAGCTCGACAAGGAGGAGGACTTCATCGGCAGGTGGGCGCTGGAGCACGCTACGGCGAGCAGCCGCTCGAGACCACGCTCGTCGGCTTCACGGCGCCGAACGGCCGCGTGCCGACCGAGGGCGCCGCCGTCCTCGGCCCCGACGGCGCGGCCGGTCGGCCAGCGTCACCGCGTCGCGCTGGTCGCCGCAGCTCGAGCGGGTCATCGGCATGGCGTGGGTGCCCGCCGCGCTGGCCTCCGACGGCGCCGAGATCACGATCTCCGACGGCGACCGGCGCTGCGCGGCCGAGGTCGTCACGCGGCCGTTCTACGACCCCGACGGCGAGGTGCTGCGCTCGTGAGCGCTTCGAGTTCCTCTCCGTCGACGCGCGCAGCCCGAGGCGGGCGCACGCCGCTCGCGCGCAGCCCGATGGAGCGCGTCGCGCGGGCGGCCGGCGCGCGCTTCGAGGCGCGCGACGGCTGGAACGTCGCGGTCGCCTATCGACGCCGGCGAGGGCGCCGGCACGTGCTCGGCTGGACCGACCTCTCGCACCTCGGCAAGCTCGAGCTGCACGCGGCGCCGGAGGCCGTCGGCGTCACGCTCGAGCTGGGGACCGCCACGCGGCGACGGCGCGACTGGTGGTGCCCGGTCACGCGCGAGCGCGTGCTGGCGATCTGCCCGTCCGCGCGATACCGCGGCGTTGCGCGGCGGCTCGAGGAGGCCGCGGGGGCCGCGGCCGTCGTCGAGGTCACGACGGCGTACGCCGCGCTGGCGATCTCGGGGCCGCTGGCGCGCGAGGTCTTCGCCCGCTTCTGCGCGCTCGACCTGCGCCCCGCGGTGATGCCGGTCGGCGCGTTCCGGCCCGGCTCGGTCGCCCGCACGCCGGGCATGGTCCTGCGCGAGGCGCGAGGACCGCTACCTGATGCTGTTCGGCGCGGCGCTCGGCGAGTACATGTGGACGGTCGTCGCCGACGCCGCGACACCTCGGCGGCGGCCCGTCGGCGTCGACGCGCTGCGCGCGTGGAGGCGCTCGCATGCGTGACCTGTTCCGCAAGCGCCGCATGTGGCGCCGCCGGCCCGAGCTCAAGGACCGCTACGACGTCGTCATCGTCGGCGGCGGCTCGCACGGGCTGGCCACCGCGTACTACCTGCGCCAGCGCGGGATCACCGACGTCGCCGTGCTGGAGAAGAGCTACATCGGCTAGCGGCGCGGCGGGCCGCAACACGACGATCCTGCGCTCGAACTACAAGACCCCGGAGGGGGCGCGCTTCTACGACGCCAGCGTGAAGCTCTACGAGGGGCTCTCGAGCGAGCTGGACTTCAACCTGCTGTTCTCGCAGTGCGGGCACCTGACGCTGGCCCACGGCGACCGCGCCGCGTTCGTGATGGCCGACCGGGCGGAGGTCAACCGCCTGATGGGCATCGACTCGCGCTGCATCTCGCCCGAGGAGGTCAAGCGGCTGGCTCCGGCGATGGTCGTCTCGCCCGACGCCACGTATCCGATCGTCGGCGCGCTCTATCACCCGCCGGGCGGCATCATCCGCCACGACGCCGTCGTCTGGGGCTTCGCGCGCGGCGCCGACGCGGGCGGCGCCGAGCTGCACCCCTACACCGAGGTGCTCGGCTTCGAGCGCACCAACGGGCGCATCGACGCCGTGCGAACGAGCCGCGGGACGGTCAAGGCCGGCGTCGTGCTCAACTGCACGGCCGGCTGGAGCTCGCTGATCTCCGACATGGCCGGCGTGCCGCTGCCGATCACGACGCACATCCTGCAGGCGTGCGTGACCGAGCCGATGAAGCCGCTGCTCGACGTCGTGATCGTCTCGTCGCAGATGCACGTCTACATCTCGCAGACCGACCGCGGCGAGTTCCTGATGGGCGCCGAGATCGAGCCGTGGACGACGTATCGCATGCAGGGCACGCTGAACTTCCTGCAGGAGGTGACGCGCCACACGCTGGAGCTGTTCCCGCAGCTCGAGCACGCGCGGCTGCTGCGCAGCTGGGCCGGGCTGTGCGACCTGAGCCCGGACTACAGCCCGATCCTCGGGGTCACCGAGGTCGAGAACTTCCACGTCAGCGCCGGCTGGGGCACCTACGGCTTCAAGGCCGCGCCGATCGTCGGCAGCACGCTCGCCGAGCTGGTCGACACCGGCCGCCAGCCGGACCTGATCGCGCCGTTCGCGCTCGAGCGCTTCTACGAGGACCGGCTGGTATCGGAGCTGGCCGCCGCGGCCGTGAGCCACTGAGCCTGAGAGGGTGGACTTAGGCGGCGACGGCTGACAGCGGCGCTGCGCGCTTGTACGTCTCGACGGCGTCGCGCAGGCAGTCGAGCATGACCGCGAGCGGGCCGACGGGATCGGGCGCGAAACACGGCGCCGATGCGGCGGTAGGGCGGGCGGCCGCGGATCGGCCGGACCGCGACGTCGTCGCGAGTTGAAGTCAGCGCCAGGCCGGGCACGAGCGCGACGCCCATCCCGCTCGCGACGAGACCCTGGATCGCGAAGTAGTCGTCGGACGTGTACGCGACGCGCGGCTCGAAGCCCGCCTGCTTGCACGCGCGATAGACGATGTTGGTGTCCTCGCAGGTACCGCGCAGGCCGGCGAGCATCCAGTCGTCGTCCTTGAGGTCGGCGAGCGAGATCGCCCGCCGCGTGACCAGCGGGTGGTCGGCGGGGAGCGATGCGTACAGCACATCGTCCATCAGGCGCTCGACGCCGAGGCCCGACAGCTCGGGCTCGGCCGCGAAGCCGCCCTCCTCGATGATCGCGATGTCGAGCTCCCCGCGGCGCAGCGCCGGGACCGACTCCGGCGGGTCCATCAGCTGGAGGTCGACGACCACGCCCGGCCGCAGGTGGCGGAACGCGGACACGGCGACCGGCACGATCGTTCCGGCCGCGGTTGCGAACGAGGCGACCCGGAGGCGCCCGCGGGCGGCGGTCGAGAGCTCCGCCAGCTCGGCCTGGGCGTCGGCGAGCTGGCAGAGGATGCGCTCGGTGTGGCGCACGAGCGCCTCGCCGGCGGGCGTGAGGTGGATGCCCTTGGGCTGGCGCTCGATCAGCTTGACGCCCGCCTGGGCCTCCAGGCGCGCGATCTGCTGCGACACGGCGGGCTGGGAATACGACAGCGCGTCGGCTGCCGCAGAGAACGAGCCGCGCAGCGCGACCTCGCGCAGCACCTTCAGAAGGCGAAGATCATCCATAAGGCGACTTTATCAGATAGATCAGCAACGATCATTTGAACTTATGCCCGTGTCGGGGCACACTGGTACCAGTCGCCACAAACCAAGGAGCCCCGCAATGACCGCCCCCCTCGTCCTTCGCCCCGCCACTTCAGTCGACACCGCCGACCTCGAGCGCCTCGCCGCGCTCGACAGCGCGAGTCCGTTGGAAGGTGACGTCCTGCTCGCCTACGCCGGCGGTGACGTCCGCGCCGCGATGTCGCTGGAGAGCGGCCGCGTCGTGGCCGACCCCTTCTACCCGAGCGCCGAGCTCGTCGGGCTGCTCCGCGCAGCCGGCGGCACGACCAGCCGCCGCACGTGGCGCCGCCGCCCGGCGCGCGTCGCGCGTCCCGCGCTGGCCTAGCTCTCCCGACCGTCACCCCCGGACGTGGCCCTCCCAGGTCTGCCTCCGGAGGGTGATGTGGTCGGGCCGCCACTCCACGGGCACCACCAGCCGGAGCTCGTAGCGGCCGGCAAAGGGCGGCGTCCAGGTCAGCGAGAAGCGTCCGTCGGCGCCGATCGGCAGGTCGGCGTCTCCTGACTGGTCCGTCCCCGTCGTCAAGGCCTGGAACTTGGCGACGTGCCCCGCGAACACGGGGTCGGTCGCCCCGCTGATCGTCACGCTCTGGCCGGCCGCGAGCCGGCGGCGCCCGCCGGCGCCGACCCCAGCGCCGGGCTGGAAGTGATGCTGGCCGCGGAACGGTCGCCGCCGCCGCCGCGTCGACCGGGACGGGCGCCGACACGTTGCCCGCGGCATCGACCAGCCACACACGCGCCGCGGCGCCCGCGACGAGCGGCACGCGAACCCGGCCGTTGCCGCGCCGGCCGGCGACGAGCCCCGGCACGTCGTCGGCGTCGATCCGTGTGACCGTCCCGCCGTGGTCGATCTCCACCCGGGCAACGCCGGCGCCGCTCGCGTCGGCGAGAAGGTCGAGCACGAGCTCGGGAGCGCCGCCGAAGCGCCGGAACACCGTCGCGCGTGAGACGGCCACGGTGGTCGCGTGCGGTCGAGCCAGGTTGTCTCGACGCGCACCGGCCCGCGGCCGCGCAGCACGCGCAGCGTGAACGCGCCGCGGACGGTGAGGCTTCGGCCGGGCCGGAAGATCTGCCGGGCGAGGCACGAGGTGGTCCCTGGCACCCGGCCTGCGGGTCGGTGGCGGGAATCCGCTGCGTGTACGGATATCCACGCTCCCCGGGGGCGTAGCGCGCCGGCACGCGAGAGATCCCAACGCCGGCGGGGAGGCGGGCTGAGGACTCGTAGCGCAGCGCTCCGCGGATGCGCGAGTCGACGAACCAGTCCTGGCGGGCGGTGCGCAGGCGCAGCAGGGTGGGCTGCGGGCGATCGAGCGGCTGGATCGCCGTCCGCGCGCGTCCGGGAGGCGCATCGAGCACCGGCGCGAGCCCGAGCACCGCGAGCGGGTACGCGCCGAAGCGGTCGCGGCCGAAGCCCATCACGTCGAGGGAGTCCCCGTACTCGAAGTTGTTGCGCGGGTGGTCGGCGCAGCCGAGAGGGCGGAACGGCCGCGGGCACGCGGTCGGGGCGCGCGCGTGGAGGAGCCCGAGAATGTGGCGAGCTCGTGCGCGAAGACGGTGACGTCGTGCCACCTCCGGCTATGGATGTACGCCCGGTCGGGGTTCCCATACGGATCGGTCGAGGCGCGCGTCGGGGCGACGAAGATCGGGAGCGCGCCGCCGAACCGGATCCCGCGCGCCTCCGCGCGCCTCATCGCCGCAGAGAACACGCGCGGATTCCCGGAACCGGCGTGTAGTCGCGCCGGCTCACCCGGAAGATCGGCGCGACCTCGCCCTCGATGCGCAGCCGGCCGTAGGAGGCTCGCGCCATCCACGCTTCGAGCCCGCGGAGCATCCGCTGAAGCCGGCGCCGCGTCGGGTTCGGCTGCCCCGGGAGCTTCAGCGGGAGCACCACGACCCGCAGCGGCGTTCCCGGCTGCACGAGCGGGGGGTCGAGGGGCACGGCGACGGCTTCGCGGGGTGACTGGGCGGCGATCAGCGCGAAGCCGACCACGAGCAGCGATGTCCGGAGCACCGGACACAGCATAGGCCGCGATTCCCGCCGCTCCGGCGCGGCGGATACGGTAAGCGGCGATGAGCGTCACGGAGGATGCCCCGGCCGCGCCCCGGCCGCGCGCCGCTCACCTGCGCGCCGGCCGGGCTCTGCCCGGAGGGCGTCGCCATGGTGGTGGCTCGTCACCGGCTCGGCGCTCGTGCTCGTGGCCGTCGCCGCGGTGATGGGCGTGTGGTGGGCGGCCTCGAGCGAGACGCGCATCACGACCTACCGGGTCGTCGGCACGCTGTCGACGGTCGAGCTGGACCTCGGCGCCGCGCCGGTCGAGATCGCCGGCGGCGCCGGCGGCGCCGTCGAGGTGCGCCGCACCGAGGAGTTCGCGTTCGGCCAGCCGCCCGAGGAGACGCGCACCGTGAGGGCGGCGTGCTGCAGGATCGAGTCGCGCTGCCCGGAGACCGTCCTCGGGAGGTGCCGGGCGAGCTACCGGATCGCGATCCCCGACAACGTGCAGGTGAACATCCGCACGTCGAGCGGGCGGGTGCAGGTCGCCGGCCTCAACGGCTCGGCGCGGGTCTCGACCGGGTCCGGCGGCGATCGCGGTCGACGGCTTCTGGGCTTCACGTGATCGCGACCTCGGTGTCGGGCGACGTGCGCGCCGGCGCCGACTGCTCGCCGGACCGCGTCGAGCTGCGGTCGACCTCCGGGGACGTGCGCGCGTCGTCCCGCCGGGGCGCTACCGCGTCGACGTGCACAGCGACGCGGGGACCGAGAGCGTCCGCGGTCTGACCGTGGCCGACGACGCTCGAACGCGGTGCAGGCGCTCAGCGGCAGCGGCAACGTGACCGTGGAGGGCGGCCGCCAGTGACCGCCCTGCGCCGCGCACCGGACGGGCTGCAGCTCTCGGCACACCTGCGCGCCGCGGGCCGCGCGCTCGTGTACGTCCTGCTCGGCATCCCGTACGGCGTCGCCTACCTGGTGCTGATCGGCGGCGGCCTCGTGCTCGGCGTCGTGCTCAGCCTGGTCTGGATCGGGCTGCCGCTCCTGGCCGGCGTGGTGCGGCTCGCGTGGCAGCTCGCGGAGGGGAGCGGCGGCAGGCCAACCGGCTGCTCGACGCCCACCTGCCGCCGGTCCCGCGCCCGCCGCGCCGCGCGCTCGGCGACTGGCGGCAGACGCTCGAGGAGGCCGGAGCCGGGCGTTCTGGCGCGCGCTCGCGATGCTCCTGCTGAAGCCCGGTCGCGCTCGCCGCGCTCGCGCTGGCCGCGGTGCCGGTCGCGCTCGCCGTCGCGCTGCTCGTGCTCGGCGCTGACGGCCTCGGCGGCAGCGCCGACCGGCTCGTCGGGCCGTGGACGCTCGGGCCGGCCGTCGGGGTCGCGCTGTGCCTGCTCGCGCTGCCCGCCGCCGTCGTGGCGATCGCGGTGCAGGACGGCATCGGGCGTGCGCTGGGCCGGCTCGCGCAGGCGCTGCTGCGCTCCGACGTGGCGGGCGAGGGGCCCGTGCGCGAGATGCTCGCCGAGCGGCTCGGCGACCGCTCGCTGAACATCGCCTACTGGCTGCCCGACCGCGAGATCTTCGTCGACGAGCGCGGCCACCCCGTGGCGCTCCCCGGCGCCGGGTCGGGCCGCGCGTGGACGGCCGTCGAGCGCGAGGGTAACCGCGTCGCGGCGATCGTGCACGACGCCGAGCTGGACGCCACGCCGGAGCTGGTGCACGCGGCCGCGTCGGCCGCTTCGCTCGCGCTCGACAACGAGCGCCTGAAGGCCGACCTGCGCGCGCGGCTGGAGGAGCTGCGCCACTCGCGCCGGCGGATCGTCGAGGCCGCCGACGACGCCCGCCGCCAGATCGAGCGCGACCTCCACGACGGCGCCCAGCAGCAGCTCGTCTCGCTCGCGCTCGACCTGCGGCTGCTGCGCTCGCGGCTACGCGAGGACCCGGAGGCGGCCGCCACCGTCGACGAGCTCGGCGACAAGCTCGCCGCCGCGCTCGGGGTGTCCACCATGACCGGGCTCCAGTTGTTGGCCGACGCCCTGGACCTCCAACACCGTCTCCCCCGCCTCTGGGCCGCCGTGGAAACGCTCGCCGTGGCGCCGTGGAAGGCCCGCAAGATCGCCCAGGCCACCCACAATCTCTCCCGGGCCGCCGCCGCGTCGGTGGACGCCCAGCTCGCGGACCGGATCGGGTCGTGTGGGTGGCGGGCGATCAAGTTCGCGGTCGCCCAGGCCATCGCCAGCTATGACCCGCACCTGTTGGAGACCCGGGAGAAGCAGGGCCGGGACGCCTGGGGGGTGCGGCTGTTTCACCGCGGGGTCTGCACCGACGGTGCCGACGACTGGGTCGGCACCTCCCACCTGGAGGTCACCGGCGACACCCTGGACCTCACCACGTTTCACGACCTGGTCTGTGACCAGGCCGCCCAGTTGAAGGCCCTGGGTGACACCGACACCCTCGAGGTCCGCAAGGCCAAGGCCGTCGGGGTGATCGCCAACCGCCAAGCCACCCTCGACCTCGGCACCCTCCTCGGCCACGACGACCGAGACGCCAGCCGAGCCGGCTCAGCCGGTGCCGCCCGCGGCCAAGACCAAGCTCTACCTCCACCTGTCCCTGACCGACCTGCTCGGGCTCGAAGACTCCGCCAGCAGCGACGGGGCCGGGTTCGGGACCGTGGAGAGGTTCGGGCCGGCGACCATCGCCCGGATCAAGGACTGGGCCGGCCGGGCCCGGGTCACCATCCAACCCGTCCTGGACATGGGCCGCACCGACGCCGTCGATGCCCACGACCCACCCGCCTGGATGCGGGAATTGGTCATCCTGCGCGATCGGCACTGTGTGTTCCCGTGGTGCACCCGAGACGCCAGAGCCTCCGACCTGGACCACATCACCCCGTACGAGGAGAACGGCCCACCCGGGCCAGACCCGGCCCGACGCCCTCGCCGCCTTCTGCCGACGGCACCACCGGGCGAAGACCTTCCGCCGATGGCGCTACCACCGCACCCCGGCCGGCCACTACCAATGGACCGGACCCCAAGGCCAGACCTACCTGGTCACCCCGACCGGCACCATCCCCATCCCGCCCAACTGAGACACGCCCGATCACCCGGCCACCCACCGGGTGATCCGGCCTGCCGCGGGGCGGCCGGTGCGGGGCGGCGCGGCGTGCCGCGTCGGCGAAGCGTAGAAGCGACGCGTGGCGGGACGCCTCGAAGCAACAGGGACGGCACCGCCGACGGTGACGCGTCCCGACGCGGGGAGCCCAGCGCCGCCGACGTGGTAGGCCGCACAGCCCCGAATCAACCGCACCCCTGAGCCGCGACCCACAGGCGCGACCCCCGCGCACAGCCCCGACCAACCGCGCCGTGGAGCCCCGAACCAACGCCAGCCGCAGACGGACGTTCCCGCAAGCCGCCACGGGTGGCACAGTTATGCCATGCCTAGCCCAGCCAAGGGACGGAAGTCGTCCGGGGCGCCCACGAAGGGCAAGGGCGCGCCGAAAGGGTCGGGCACACTCACGTCCAGGCGGAGACGACCACGGCGGCCGAGAGCGGCGTACTCGACCTTCAACGCTGGGCCGGCAACCGCAAGGTCGCGGCGATGCTGACGGTGAGTCGGCAGCCGGCGCCGCCCGACGTGAAGCCGGCGGGGCCCGCGACCGACCCGAAGTTCGACAAGACGAGGTTCCAGTCCGACAACGGGCAGTTCGAGCTGGACTACAAGCCGAACGGGCCGATGCCGGTGAAGGGCGACGTGACCGTGACGCTACGGGTGCACATCGACTTCAAGGACTTCACCCGCGCGGACATGCGCAAGGAGCCGTTCCGCTCACACAAGTTCACTCGGGCGCAGCGTGCCGACTTCAAGTGGACGGCCGCCGAGAAGACGAAGTTCGGGGCGGACTTCCAGACGAGCGTGGCCACGGCGTGGAGCAAGAAGCACGAGCTCATGACCAAGGACCCGACGTTCGCCGAGCACCGCGGCGTGGTCGACGTGAAGGTCGAGCTGGTCGACGCCGACAAGGCGCACAACACGATGTCCGCGCTGAAGGTGCCCAAGGGCAAGGCCGGCGAGGAGGCGCCACCCAGGTTCCGCTCGTTCGTCCAGGGCGACACCTCCACGCTGGAAAGCCGGGACGTGTCCGAGACCGAGACGTCGACCGTCAGGGACAAGCCCCTGATCGAGCAGATCGGCGGGTTCGCGAACAACAGCTCCGAACTGACGCCGGACATGGTCACCGCGATCGCGGACGTCGCCGCGATCATCAAGCGGAAGGGCTTCGTGCTCGGAGAGCGGGTCGGCTCGGACGGGAAGAAGCACAACCTTCAGCTGTTCTCGGTGGGACGAACGACGTCCAAGGGCAGCAGGAGCCACAACACGAAGCTGGGCAAGGAACGTGCGCAGGCGGTGCTCGACAAGCTCAACTCGGAGCTGGGATGGGGGGCGCAGGGCCAGGTGCTGAGTGCGGGGGAGAAGCACACCACCGACGAGGAGAAGTACCGCCGCGCGGACATCCAGATCTCCGATCTGGGCGAGGGCGGCACCCGTGAGGTCACCCAGAACACCGCGGCGCACGAGGCCGGCCACATGTTCGGGCTCGACGACGAGTACCAGGAGGAGGACGCCGACGAGCCGGAGAGCAAGAAGTTCCGCGGCGACAAGCCGGAGCACTACGGCGACGTCGAGGCGCAGCTCGGCACCGACGCGGCCAAGGAGCTCGTCGACCAGGACTCGGGGAGCATCATGTCCGTGGGCTCCGACGTGAAGCGGGGCCACTACGTCCCGTTCCTCAACTCCATCGAGTCGGTGACCAAGAAGGACTGGACCGTGCCATGAGCCAGGGCGCCTATCTCCGCACCCACTACCGAGGACCCGCGACGAGGAGAGGTCCGCGAGCGGGAGTACGGCGACGACGGTGACGTCTGGGTCGTGGTCAACGGTGAGAAGACACTGTGGTGCCACTTCGACGAGGCGGCTGTGGCCGCCGCCCGGCAGGCGGTCGCCGATGCGGACCTCGCGACCCTCGAGGACATCGAGGCTCGGGGTCACGACCTGGCGACGATGACCTACGAGTGGAGGGTCGGCGACACCAGCGGCAGGTTCGTCGACGCGGCGTACCCCGCCGTGCTGCCCGACCGGGTGGACCGGCTCGAGGAGGCGCTGCTCCAGCTCGAGGAGGCCGCCACGGGGACGAGCACTGAAGAGGAGGACTAGCCGGCCGGCTCCTCTTCCTCTTCCTCAGGCGCCTCTTGGCGCTGGACGAAGGAGCCCTGAGCCGTCTCCTCTTCTTCTTCCTCGGGCGCCTCTTGCCTCTGGACTGGCGCGTCCTCGTCGACGTCGCGCTGGATCGCCGGGGCAGGCGCAGCGGCGGTCGTGGGCGCGGCTTCGGGTGGCGCCGACATCACGCGCTCGGCGTTGGCGGCAGCGTCCTGCTCGAAGCGGTCCGACGGGTCGCTGACCTTGATGCCGCCCGCCGACGGCGTGCCGTCCACCGGCCCGCTGCGCTGCTGTACGACGTGGGTGAGCTCGTGAGCAAGCATTGTCTTTCCACCGTCGGACGACGGGTCGTACTTGTCGCGCTGGAAGACGATGTTGGAGCCCACGGTGTAGGCGTGTGCGTTGACCGCCTGCGCGGATTCATGGGCGGCGCCGTCGTCGTGGACCCGGACGTCGCCGAAGTCGTGGCCGAGCCTGGCTTCCATGTCGGTGCGGGTGTCCTCGTCCAGCGGGCGCCCGCCCGAGGAGATGACGTCGTGGACCGGTGACCGCTCCTCCTCGATCATCGAGGTGACACCGCCGTTGCCGACAGCACGTTGGAGGCCGAGCAGACCCGGGCCACCCAGGACGTCGCTTCGCCCCTCGACCGCGGCGCGCGCCATCCGGTCGGTGACCGGCGCCTCGATCCGCCCGGCCTTGGGGCGCAGGGCAACTTCTTCAGAGTCATAGCTGTGGTCGCGCATGGCGAAGTCCTTCCGACGATGCGATGTCTTCAGCATCGCACTCGAAGCCGATGCAGGGGAGTGCCCGACTCCCTCGGATTCGCGCAGCGGAAGCTGCCCGATCGGGCAGGACTCAGCGGGCGGGAGGTGGGCGACGAGCCACCGAGCATCGACAGGTAGGTCCCGAACTCGCGCTCCAGAACCAGCCTGCCCAGTTTCCGGTACTCCTGGCCGACGGCTGCGATCACGTCGGCCATGCCGACCGGCTGGCCGGACGCCGCCGCGAGGTAGGCAGCCGTGATGGATGCCGACCGGATGTTGCCACCCGCCAACTCGAAGGACTCGGCGCAGAACTCGACATCGATGTCGGGGCCGACCGGCAACGGCGGCGCCAGACACTGCCGCCACAGCTGGGCCCGCAGGTCCGGGGTGGGCGCGGGGAAGTCGATGATCGCGTCCAGTCGTCGGGTGAACGCCTCGTCGATGTTCGAACGCAGGTTGGTCGCAAGGATGGCGAGGCCGTCGAACGTCTCCAGGCGCTGCAGAAGGTAGGCGCTCTCGATGTTCGCGTAGCGGTCGTGGGCGTCCCGGACGTCGCTGCGTTTGCCGAAGATGGCGTCGGCCTCGTCGAAGAACAGCACCGCGTTGACTCCGCCGGCCTCGGCGAAGATCCGCTCCAGGTTCTTCTCCGTCTCGCCCACGTACTTGTCGACGACCGTCGCCAGGTTCACGGTGTAGAGGTCCAGGCCGAGGTCGGCGGCAATGACTTCCGCGGACATGGTCTTGCCGGTGCCCGAGTCGCCGGCGAAGAGGGCCGTCACGCCACGGCCGCGACCGCCGCCGCGGCGCATCCGCCAGTCCACCAGCACGGTGTCGCGATGACGGGCTCGGGCCGCCAGTTCCTCCAGCGCGCGCCGTACCGACGGAGCGAGCACCAGGTCCGCCCAGCCGACCTCGGGCTCGATCCGCCGGGCGAGCCGTTCCAGGCCTGCGGCGTTCTGCGCTCGTACGCCGCGCCGCAGATCGTCTGCCGTCAGCGAGCCGCCGTTGAGCAGCGCCGACGACTGGGCTGCCCGTACCGCCTTGCCGACCTGTCCCGGGCCGAGCGACAGATGAGCCCCCAACGCGTCGGCCCCGAACTCTGCGCCCGCACTTGCCAGATGCCGCTTCAGCAGCGAGGCCCGCTCGCGGGCACCGAGTGCCGGAGCCTCCACGGTCAGCGGTGTGGTTCCGCTCCACCGGGGGTCCCAGGTCGCCGTGCCGATGAACAGGACCGGGACGGCCGATCGGGTCAGCCGGTGAACCGCCTCGACGGACGCGTCGGCGAGGATCTCGATCGGTCCCGCCACCAGCCCGGCGCCCCGCAACAATGCCTCGCGGCCAGCAACGAGAGCGAGGCCGACGGGGTCGGGGTCGCGGGCCAGCAAGGACAGGTCCACGACGACCGCCGGCCGTCCGGCACCTGACAATGCCGCAACGGCCGTTGCGGCGCCCGTTCCGGCCTCGTGCTCGGTGATGTGCGTCAGCATCACCCCCGCGCCCAGCCCCAGGGCGAGCCGGTCGGCCAGCGAACTCGGATATCCGTCAACATCTTCGAGCATGAGTCGCAGCGCGGCCTCGGGAGTGCTGTCGCCCAGCAGGTGGCCGGCAACCCGGTCCGGGACTCGCAACGATCGGGTGAGGAACGGCCGCTCGACGTCGTCCACGAGGACCAGGCCGTTGTCGATGAGTGGGCCGGTGGCGGCAACCCTGCCCCGGGCATCCGCGGACAGCGGGGATGCGCCAGCCAGCTCCAAGGCCAGGCCGACGTTGGCACGTCGCCGGGTCACGTCGTCGTTCAGGTAGCCGAACAACCTCTCGAACCTGCTGTCGAGGTCGGGGATCAGCGCGATGACGAGCAGTTCGACGTCGAGGTCGGAGAGCTTCGCATCGCGCGCCAGCTGACGAAGTCGGCTGACCTGGCCGTCGGCCTCGGTCTGATCGGCCTCGCGCTCGACCCGTGCATACGACTCGGCATCCGGGTCCGGCCACGGTTCGATGTCACCGAGAAGTCGGTCGACAGTCTCGTCGTTGACATAGAGACCGCGAAACGGGTCGTCCGGGGCTGGGTCGTCGGCACGACGTCGGTCGACGACCGAACGAACCCGTCGCTCGACCAGAGCGAGCCGGGCGGCGAGGTAGGTGTCCGGTCCCGTCCGGCTCATCCGGTCCTCTTGCGCGATCGCTTCCGTGCGGGCGGTGACGTCGCCTCGCGGGACCGGTCGCTCGGCCGACGCGCCTCCTCTCGGGGCGGCCAGTCGTCGGCCGTGCCTCCCATCGAGATCCGAGGAGGCTCCGCGACATGAGTGGCGGCTTCGAAGCGGCGACCGGTCCAGGTCGGCGCGCTGACCACCAGGTCGAGGGAGGGTTTCAGCTCGCCGCCCAACGCGGACCAGACGTCGGCGAAGGATCGGTCTTCCGGGGGCGGGAGGGCCACCGTGACGGGGACACTCAGGCCGAGCTCTGCCAGCGGCCCGGTGAGCAGGTCGTCGGGGAGCGCCTCATGCCGCAGGAAGCAGGCCAGGAGTGACGAGAGCAGGCGGTGCTCATCCTCGGGACGCTGGGTCCAGGCGGTCACGAGGTACGAAAGCTTGAAGTAGCGCGGTGGGAGGTGCCGAGCAGCAATGCGCTGCTGTGCGTCGTACTCGTTGAGAAGTCCTCGTTCCCGACGACGCAGGTCCTCCCGGATGTCGTAGAGATAGACATCGATGGTGGGCGCGTTTCGCCGCCCCGCCCATTCCTTCGTCGGGGCGTCGAACACGACCTCGACGTCAGTCGTCCCGGCTGCCTCTCGCTCGATGAGCGCAAGCAATGCCGAGTCCACCTCATGGATCACCCCACGAGTCTGTCGCCGTCCGGGTACGACGGCGAGCAGGGACCGGTCCAGCCGCCGGGCACGGATGGTTGCCCCTACGGGCAACGCGGACTGCACTGCAATGTCGACAGCAGGAACCGCTTGAGCCGCGGACGCTCACAAGTGCCGCGACCGGCAACGTATGCCCTGCTGCGCGCCGCCCATCGCGCACGCTGGCTGCGTTCTCGTCGGTCGACGTGGCGCTGCCACGCCTTCCTCCTCGGCCTTGCCATCGCACACGCTGGACGACGCTCGCGACGGCCAACGCTGCCGGTCGCGGCACTAGGCTGTCGTCCGACGAAAGAGAGGGGTTCGTCGTGACTGATCCAATCCTCCGGATCGAGCCGAGCCAAGTCAGCATCCAGCCCGGTGGTGAGGCGCGCATCATCGTGACGATCTTCAACCCAGGCACGGTGGTCGAAGGCTATGTCATCGACGTCGTCGCCGCCGTCCCGATCCCCTGGGCGGAGGTGGAGCCACCGACCGTGTCCGTGTATCCGCAGCAGGAGGCCACCGCGGTTGTCGTCTTTTCGCCTCCATCCGGTCCGGGGGCACCGGGCGGCGTCTTCCCCTTCGGGGTTCGGGCCCGTTCCCAGATCGAAGGCGGAGGAAGCGCGGTCGTGGAAGGCGACCTGGAGATCGGGGCGGTGTCGGGACTCCAGGCCAAGCTCACTCCGCTCGCGTCGACGGGCCGTTGGAGTGGCCGACACACCCTGCAGATTCACAACGGCGGAAACGCTCCGGCGCGACTGCGCCTGACCGCCGAGAGTCCGGATCAGGCCCTCGGCTTCCTCGTCTCTCCAGAGGTCATCGAGGTGCCACTCGGCGGTGAGGCCACCGCGCGGCTGAAGGTGCGCACCCGCCACCCCGTGCTTCGGGGTACGCCGCAGCGGCTGCCGTTCCAGGTGGTCTGCGCGCCCGATTCCCGGCGCAGGTCACCGTCCAGCATCCGACGATGTCCACGCCGGAACGACCCGTCGTCGACGGGGCCTTCAACCAGAAGCCGATTCTCACGCGCGCGGTCGTGGCGGTCGCGGGCCTCGTGGCGGTCGCCGCCATTGCCGGCATCGCCTATGCACTGTTCAAGTCTGATCAGCCCACCGCCGAGGAAGCCAAGTCGCCCGACGCCCCGACCGGGCTGGTGGCCGTCGCCGACCCCGAGACTCCGGGATTCGTGACGCTGACCTGGGACGACCAGTCGGGGGTGGACAGCTATGTGCTGCTGCAGACGCTTCCGAACTCCGACAACCAGCCTGTTGACCCACCGTCCAACGAGCTCAGGCTTCGGGTCGAGACTGCCGATGAGTATTGCTACCAGATCGAGGCGGTACGCGAGGGGGCGGCCAACTCCGCGCCTTCGGATCCGCCGGCATGTGCTACGACGACCGTGCCCGAGGGCACCGAAGAACCGAGCGGATCACCCACGATCGAGGTCCTCCCGTCCGAGTCGCCAACGCCGTCCGAGTCGTCGTCAACTCCTCCGACAACAACGCCTCCAACCTCTCCGACAGAGTCCGTCCCGACGCCCCAGGACGACCCGTCGAAGTTTGTCGCCGAGCTCGCGTTCCTCGCCGGCTTCCCGGACCAAGCGGAAGCCGAGAGCCGACGAGAAAAGTTCTTGGACGCGGGCATCCCCGCAGAGATCCTCAACACCGACGAGTGGGTGCTCCAACCGCCGACCCTGGAGACGGGAACCATCATCTACCTGGACGGGGCCAATGAGAGCGAGGCGATGACAGCGTGCCAGGCAGCCAAGGCCCAACAACCTGATCTCGTCACGCTCTTCTGCGCGGTCCATGAGGTTTCTCCACTTCCGCAGTAGCCACAAGCGTGCGCAGGCTCCTTAGCCAGGTCGCCGCAACAGGTCGATCCTGCCGATCGCCACGAGTTCCTCCGCCGGAGCGGTCTTGGGTGCATACGTCGAGGCCACTGCGATCGTGATGGAGTCGACCGCGTCGCCTGTGTCGAAGTCGACCGGCTGAGGGCCCGCCCTGTCGTCGAGCTCATCCGAGATGCACGTTCCGTCGGGAAAGGTCACGTCGACACGTCGGGGACGGAACTGGCGCTGACGGTCTCCGGAGCTCTTCTCGCCCGGCCAGATCTGGAGGCCACGAATGCGGGCGGATGTCTCGAGCCGAAGCACGATCTGTCCGATGCCCTCGGCGCCACCGCATCCGGCGGCGGGGGGAGTGTCCGCCGGCCAACGCGTTGCCCAGGCTTCCTCGTCGGACCCGTCGACGACGTCGGCCACGTCAAACGCGCTCGCAACCGAGTCCGGGGGGACGGCCTCGGCAGTCACGTCGGAAATCACCACGGTCTCACCGCGGACGTCGTACCAACGTTGCTTGACCCAACCGACGGGGTCGCGACCCATGACGGTCAGGAGCAAGGTGGTCCCGAGTACGGCGACCAGGGTGACGATCACCCGCCTCCAGCGGTAGAACAGGGGAAGACTGCGACGGTAGTCGCGACGCGCTCTGCGCTCCGAGGGATCACCAAATGGCCACCACCCGCCCTTCGAGGACGGGCCCGTGGTCGCTCGTGCGGGAGACACGAGCTGAGGCGCCGCGGCCGCAAGCGGTGTGCCGCATCTACTGCAGAACCGGCGGGTCGAGTCGTTCTGCTGCCCGCATGTTGGGCATCCTCCGGGTTGGATCGCCTGGGGAGCTGGAGACCCACTGGCAGGCTGCGGCGTCGCCGCCGGGCCGGCGGCCGTGGGCGGCGGCTGGACGACGCCCACTGGCGGGGCCGTCGGCTGCGGCTGTTGTGGCTGTGGCTGTGGGGCGGCTGGACCCTGACCTGGCTCATCCCAGCCGAGGTAGGCGCCGCAGAGCACACAGAATGTCGATCCGGCGGGGTTGCGTTCGCCGCAGGCAGCGCACTGGTCTTCCGTCGCCACGGTGTCCTCGATTCGGCTCGGTGCACTCGTCTCAGTATCTCGCTAGCCTGACAAGTGTGCAGCGCACATGTGGGATGGGCGGATGACCAGGTGCAGCAGTTGCGGGCACCAGAACGACGATGGGTCCGTCTTCTGCGCCAACTGCAATCACTTCCTCGCCTGGTCGTCGGTCGCGAGGGCCGCTGAGGAGAAGGCACCGACGCAGGCCGAGCCCGCTGCCGGCCCGGAGCCGGCCGCGCCCGAGCAACCCATCCCGCCACCGCCGGCCCCCAAGCCGGTCATGCCCACCCGCGCTCCGGAGCCCAGGACAGGCGTCCCCACCCTGATCTCGGCCATCAACGACAGCGAGGCCCTCGCGGCGGACCGACGTCGCCCCGATCTGATCGAGCGACTCGCCCACGCCAAGCAGAGGATCGAGTCCAGATCAGTGACGGTTGCCGTCGTCGGGGAGTTCAAGCGTGGCAAGAGCACGTTGGTGAACGCGGTGATCCAGACCTCCGCCTGTCCGGTCGACGCCGACATCGTCACCGCCGTACCCACTCTGGTGAAGTACGGCGAGAAGCTTGCCGTCACCGCGTATCTGCAACGGCCCGGTGACCCTGAGCCCACCGCGAAACAGGTGGGCATCAAGGACGTGGCGCGTCTGGTGTCCGAGGCGGTGGATGAGGGCGCGAACAACGTCCGCTCGGTCGAGCTTCAGGTGCCGCACCGGATCCTCCGCAGCGGACTGTGCCTGCTGGACACGCCAGGGGTCGGCGGCCTCGACTCGGTGCACGGCCAGGTGACCCTGGCGAGCCTCAACGGTGCCGACGCCCTGCTGTTCGTGACCGACGCGTCCCAGGAACTCACGGCGCCCGAGCTGGAGTTCCTCAAGACGGCCGTCGGCCGGTGCCCGTTGGCTGCGGTGGTCGTGACGAAGACCGACCTGTACCTGCATTGGCGCCGGGTGGTCGAGCTCACCCAACAACATGTCTCCAACGCAGGGCTGGCCCTCCCGGTGATCCCGGTCTCGTCGTTCCTCAGGCTTCGCGCCGCACGTCAGCCGGACCTGAACTCGGAGAGTGGCTTCGCCCCGCTCGTCGAGTTCCTCGGAAAGGACGTCTTCCGCAGCAGCACCGCGAAGGCTGCCGCGACCGTCGCGCACGACGTCGACTTCGTGGCCAGCCAGCTGGCGCACGAGTCCGACACGGAACGGATCGTGCTGGCCAGACCCGAGGAAAGCCAGGTGGTGGTCAACAAGCTCGGCCAAGCCAACCAGCGGGCGCGCGCACTGACCGCTCCCTCATCCGCGTGGCAGCAGTTGCTGGCAGACGGGATCCAGGACCTGGTCGCCGACGTGGAGTACGACCTGCAGGCCCGACTTCGGATGGTTCTTCGCGACGCGCGAGAAATCATCGACGAGGCAGACCCGCGCGACACCTGGCCCGACACCGAGGCTTGGCTACGCCGCCAGGTTGCGACGGCCGGCATCGAGAATCGCGACCTGCTTCGGCTGCGGGCCTCGGCGCTCAGCGACACGGTCTCGCGGCAGTTCAACCTCGAGGCGGGAGACGGTGTCGAGCTCGAGCTCGATGACCTCACCCGGGCGCTGTCGGAGCTGGAGTTGGCGTCGGCGTCGACGTTCTCGATGCCAGGGGGCCGCCTGGGCTCCCTGATGCTGGTCGCCCGGACGTCGGTGTTCCTTCCGATGATGGCGGTCAGCTTCGTACCCGTGATCGGCTGGGTGGTCGCCGCCGCAGGCGCCGCAACCCTCGGCGTCGCAGTGGGCGGCAAGTTGCTGTTCGACGAGGGAAAGCGGCAGCGCAGCTACCGGCAGACGCAAGCGAAGGCAGCGGCCGCGAAGTTCATCGACGAGGTCGCGTTCCAGATGAACAAAGCCACCCGTGACGGTCTCCGGCGTACCCAGCGGCGGCTTCGTGACGAGTTCGCCTCCCGCGCCACCTCGATCCAGGCGTCGACAGGAGCTGCGCTCGAAGCCGCGCGTCGAGCCGCCAGCCTCGCTCCCGACGCCCAGGCGGCACGCGCAGCCACGGTCGACGCCGAGGCGCAGCGACTGGTGGGCATCCGGTCGAGCATGCGGGAGCTCGCCGCAAGGGGGGCCGATGGCTGACGACCTCACCCCCCGCATCGTCGCGCTCGCCCAGGAAGCCGCAGCCAACGCAACAACCGACGAGGCTGGCCGAGAGCTCCGGGAAGTCGCCGGCCGGGCGAACGGCCCGATCCGCCTCGCGATCGCGGGCAAGGTCAAGGCAGGCAAGTCGACGCTGCTCAACGCAATCATCGGCGAAGAGCTGGCGCCGACGGACGCAGGGGAGTGCACGCGGATCGTCACGTGGTACCGCTACTCCAACCGCCCCTTTGCGAAGGTCTTCCCCATTGACGGCGACCCCGTGGAGCGTTCGTACACCCGAGGCGACGGCGCGCTGGAAGTGGATCTCGGTGGGCTCAGCGCGGAACAGGTGGACCACTTGGAGATCGGCTGGCCCTCGAGCCGGCTCGTGGAACTCGTCCTCATTGACACGCCTGGCATCGCGTCGATCTCGACGGACGTCTCCCTGCGGACGCATCGGGTGATGACAGCCGAGGAGGGACACCCGCCGGTCGCCGATGCCGTGATGTATCTGCTGCGCCACACGCACTCCTCCGACGTCCGGTTCCTGGAGTCCTTCCACGACGACGAGGTCGCGCGCGGGACTCCGGTCAACACAGTCGGGGTGCTCTCCCGCGCCGACGAGATCGGGTCGTCCCGCGTCGACGCGATGCAGGTGGCAGATCGCATCGCGCGCCGATACCAGGCGGAGCCTCGCCTCCACCGGCTGTGCCCGATCGTGATCCCGGTCAACGGCCTCCTCGGACACGCCGCAGCGACGCTCAGGGAGGCGGAGTACGCCGACCTGGTGCGCATCGGCCGGGCCTCCGACGCAGGAGATCGCCGACGTCCTCCTCACCGCCGACCGCTTCGCGGGCAAGCAGACCGGGATCGCGGTGCCGGCGGAACGGCGGGCCCGGCTCCTGGAACGACTCGGGCTCTTCGGCGTCCGACTGTCCGTGGAGCAGATCCGGTCCGGCGCCGCGACGAGCTCCACCGACCTCAGCACCAGGCTCGCTGACGTGAGCGGGCTTCAACAGCTGCGGGGCGTCGTACTGCGGCAGTTCGAGTCCCGGGCGCGCGTCCTCAAGGCGCGTTCGGCCGTCCGGGCCCTTCGGGATGCTTTCGAACGAGGGCTGGTCCGCGACGGCTCCGCCCTGCTACGTCGTCTCGAGGCGATCACCGCGGGCGCACACGAGTTCGAGGAGGTGCGGGTGCTCTTCCAGCTGCGGGCAGGTGAGCTGCCGCTGACGGATCCCCAAAAAGCCGAGCTCGACCGGTTGATGGGTGGCTCCGGAAACGACCCGACCTCCCGGCTCGGGCTCGATGCCGAGACCTCCCCAGACGACGTGCGACAGGCAGCAGTCCTCGCGCTGGGGACCTGGCAGAGCATTGAACGGCATCCGCTGTCCGTACGCGCCACGCAGATCGCTGCGCGAGCAGCCACCCGCACGATCGAAGGCATTCTTGCGGATGGTGGCTGACCCCGCCCATCCGGCGGGCTCGACACCCTCAGATCAGGCCTTCACGCATCGCATAGGCCACAGCATGGGTCCGGTTGCGCAGCTGCAACCTGGTCGTGAGGTCGTGCAGCACGTTCTTGACCGTGCGTTCGGAGTAGCACATCTCCTCGGCGATCTCAGCCGTGTCGTGCCCTTCGGCCACCAGTCGGAGCACCTCGGTCTCGCGTGGGGTCAGACCGCTGAACGAGAGCCCGCGCGGGCTGAGCACCTGGCGCTGCAACCGGCCGACCTGCTCGAGCAGGCGGCCCAGGAGATCGGGCGGCACCTCGCCCTCGCCTCGCGCGACGCGAGTGATCGTGCGGACCAGCGCGTCCGAGGTGGCGTCGCTGCGCCGCAGCAACCCGCCCACGCCGGCTTCGGCGGCGCTGACGAGGGCCGCGTCATCGATGTTCGAGGCGACGAGCACGATGCGTGGCTTGTTGCCCCGGCACAGCGCCCGCATCACTCGCTGGGTGTCGTCGTCGAGCCCGTCGCACACGACGACCGCCACGGCCGCCTCGTCGACCGCCATCTCGTCGACGACGCGCACCTCCGGCTGCATCCGGAGCTGGCTGACGACACCCGCGATCGAGATCGGGTCGGTTCCATAGACGTACGTCGGGATGGGTGTCACGGCTCCTCCTCGGTCAGATTCGGTACCTTGCACCAGGTGGCTCAACGAGCGCTCAACAACCGCTCATCCGGACCAGACCACTGGGGCTGGCTGTGGAGTGGTCGCCGTGTTGGGCTCCGTCCTCTCCCGGCGATCCCGGTAATCTCCGGGCATGCCCTACCGGCTCGGCGTTGACCTCGGTACGACGTTCACGGCTGCTGCCGTGGACGACGGATCGGGACCGACGATGGTCGGACTGGGGAACCGTGCCCTTCAGATCCCGTCCGTGCTGTTCCTGCAGCAGGATGGAACGTTCCTGGTCGGGGAGGCCGCCGAGCGTCGGGCGGCGGTGGAGCCGGACCGAGCGGTGCGGGAGTTCAAGCGCAGGCTAGGTGACACGGTGCCGATCCTGGTTGCCGGTCGGCCGTTCTCCGCTCAGGCGTTGACCGCGAGACTGCTCGGCTGGGTGATCGAGCGCGTGGTCGAGCGACAGGGGTCGGCACCGGACGAGGTGGTGTTGACCTATCCCGCAAACTGGGGCGGCTACAAGCGGGAGTTGCTCGACCAGGTGGTCACCCTGGCGGACCTTCCCGGGGCGGTGACGTGCACCGAGCCCGAGGCGGCTGCCTCGCAATACACGACGCGGTCTCGTCTGTCGCCCGGGGACCAATTGGTCGTCTACGACCTGGGTGGAGGCACTTTTGACGTGTGCGTCCTGCAGAAGCAGGAGGTCGGCTTCAGGATCCTGGGTTCGCCCGACGGGATAGAGCATCTGGGCGGCATCGACTTCGACGAAGCCGTCTTCGGACAGGTCCTTGCCGAACTCGGTGACGCCGCGGCCGGGTTGGACCCCGCGGACCCGCAGGTCACTGCCGGAGTCGCCAGGCTGAGGCGCGAGTGCGTCGAGGCCAAGGAGGCGCTGTCCAACGACGTCGATGCCGTGGTTCCGGTGACGCTGCCGGGGCTGTCGGTCTCGGTCCGGGTGACCAGGACGGACTTCGAGGCGCTGATCACCCCGGCGTTGCACGACACTTTGGCTGCGGTACGTCGGGCGCTGCGGTCGGCCGATACCAGCGCCGACAGGATTGCCGCGGTGGTGTTGGTGGGGGGAAGCTCGCGGATCCCGCTGGTCAGCCACCTGCTTCAGGCCGAGTTCGGTGGGCGGATGGCCATGGACATCCACCCCAAGCACGACATAGCGCTGGGCGCGCTGCGCTACCAGCCGGGCTCCCAGGAGACCACGCCGCTGCCCGCCAGCGACCTGCCGCGGTGGCCGACGCGGGACGTGGCGTCTGGGTCGTCGCCGGTCCACGACGCGAGCCCGACTGCGGAGACTCCCATTGCAGCAGATGCCAGTGCGGCAGATGCGAGTGCGGTTGCCGCGGCCGAACAGCAGCGACGCAGCAGGTGTCGGCAGCGGACTCGGCACAGACGGAAACCGCACTCCCGGTGTCGAGGCCTCCCGTTTCCAGTCCATGGTGGAGAGGCAGGGCAGCGCTCATCGTCTCGGCAGCCGTGCTGGCAGTGCTCGCGTTGGTGGCGGTGGCAGGCGCCGTCGTCCTGGGCGGGGGAGATGACGACAAGAAGCCGACCACCGGAGCCAGCACCACCACCCCGACCGTGACAACCTCGGCCGAGAATCCAGTCGTCTCTCAATCGAGTGTGATCGTTCCGATCGCAGTGGAGGGTGCCGGCGTCGACCTGTATGTGGTCGACGAGAACGGCGCAACGGAACTCTTGGGCGGGGTCGAGGACCAGCGCTTCCCGTCGGTGTCGCGAGATCGCACGCTGCTCCAGTACGCCTCGGGCACCCTCGGCAACTGGACCCAAATGGTGCTCCGCTCCGATGGTGAGACAGACGAGATGTTCAACCCGCCGCTGCCCAGCGGGCTCGATTGCGCTGGCAAGATCGCCTGGCCTCGTGAGTTGCCTGGTGATGCGGCGATGGTCTGCGCGGAGGGCGAAGAAAGCCCGTCGACGACGGAGCCCGCCCCACCTATCGAGTTTGTCTACCTGGCGGAGGTCGACGAGGACGGGCACTTCGACCTCGGGTCGATGACGGAGCTAACCGGAATCCCCGAACAGGAAGTCGGCGACGTCAGCTTCACCGACGATGGGGGCCTGGTGGTCAGCATCGAAGATGGGTCAGCCAGCGGCATCTACTATTGGCCACCCGACGGCTCGGAGCCCAGCCGGCTCACGTCAGGTCGCGACAGCGACGCCATGGTCTCGCCAGAAGAAGGTGACGGTCGGGTCGTCTTCGCCAGGGACGATGACCTGTATCTGGCCCGGGTCGACGACGAAGAACCAGAGTGCGCTAGCCGACTCCAAGCGGACGGCGTGACCGGCAGATCCCTGTGCCAGCTCACCTCGGGCGGCGACCTCGACGAAGGCCCGGCGTGGTCGTGGGACGGAAACTGGATCGCATTCGTCACCAGGGCGTCCGAGGACGAGCTCTCGCATCCTCAAACGACTTGAGGTGGCGAATCCGAACAACGTCGGCGACTTCTTCTCAACCGAGCTGGAAGGGCTGGACATCGTGGGCGAACCGATGTGGGCCATCCGCTAGCAGGTCCACCAGTAGCCCTAGCGGCGAGGCTGGGCGGTGTCGAAGCCGAGCCGGCTCGAGCCTTCGCCCCGACCGACGCCGACCCGGCGGGTGGTCCAGCGAAGATAGGTGCCGTCCGAGCGGCGGGTCATCGAGGGCTGCCGGCGTACGAACAGGCCTTCGCGGGGGATCTCCGCGTCGGGGACCAGACGTACGTCCGGTGTGTTGAGCAGCCGGCCGAGCGGGGCGACCGGGTTCCCTGAGGCGTCGGGCATCCGGCCCTGCTGAAGCGACACGGCGCGGTAGCCGGTCGGGGCCGGAAGGTAGGGGATCCAGCGGGCGGGAACGCCGGTCTGCAGGAGATAGTCCAGCTGGGCTCGTTGGACCGGTCCCGCCTGGATCGGCGTCGGGTCGTCGTGCTCGCGGGCGCGGTCGCGAGCGTGGCCGCTGGGGCCCTGGACGCTGCGCTCGACCGCCCACGCCAGGTTCGCCATCTCGTCGCGCAGGAACAGCACCTCCTCCACGGCCGGCCCGTCCTGTACGGCGACCGCGCCCGGCGGCACCAGCAGCCCGTCCGAGGACGCGCCGTCGGGCTCGGTGACGGTGAACATCCGCCACTTGCCGTCGGGGCTGACGGTCGCGGTGTCCTCGACCTTGAAGCGCTCGCCGAACGTGGTGGTGTAGATCAGCGACTCGACGGCGACCAGCGACCCGAACGGGACGTCGATCGGCACCACCAGCCAGTCGTTGCCGTAGGTCAGCGCGAACTCCGAGACCAGCAGCCGGGCCAGGTCCCACGGCTCGGACTCGACGACACCGAGGTTGACCTGGGCGTCCTCCATCTCCCACAGCCGGTCGGCCGGCATGCCGGGGTAGCGCAGCGGACTGGCCAGCAGGGCGTGCACCTGACGTCCCTGCCCTGGCGGCGCGCCGTCAGGCGGAACGTCGAGCTGCTCGGCGGACGCGTCGAAGCAGTGCCAGTCGATGTCGCCGCCGCCGTGCGCGGGGGCGACGAACGTCCGGCCCTGGGCGCCGATCCGGAAGCGGTGCTCGAAGCGGCTGCCCAGCCAGGCGTCGGTACCGCCGGGCAGCGGGGACACCTCGGCGCGGTACCACGCCAGCCACGGGTCGAGCACGGCCCGCAACGCGTCCCGCTCGGCGTCGTCCGCCGGGACCAGCCAGCCGGGCAGGTCCGGCGCCGCGCTCTCGAGCGCGGCGGCCACGAGCTCACCGTCGGCGAGGCCGCTGTTGCCGAGCAGCCGCTCCAGCCGCGTCCAGACCGGGTCCAGCTCGGCGTGTCCGCCGTCGGGGTGGTGAGCGGGGTCGGTGTCGAGAGGGCACTGCGTCGACGAACGAGGCGCCGGTGGCCGGCGAGGCCGGCGTCGTCGAGGGCCGCCAGCAGCGCGGACCCGGCCTCGGCGCGGGGCCGCAGGCCCGGCCCGCCCCCGGCGGGATCGACCGGCTCGCGCTCGACCAACGGCTCCAGCAGGTCCTGGCTGTCCCGGTCCAGCGGCTGCGGTACGCCGTCCAAACCGGGCGCCCATCGGTCGACCGGCGTCGTGGTCGTCACCGCGCGGACCGTGAGCGGGGTGCCGGCGTCCTCGCCCTCGAACTCGCCCAGCTGCCACTGCCGGCCGATGAACCACAGCGGGTCGTGGACCCGCGCCTCCACGCCCGGGCGTGGGTCTCCGGTCGCACTGACGGCTCGAGCCGGGTCCACGACGGTGGCTTGGCCAGCGCGAAGGCGTCCACCTCGGTGAACTTCTCGCGCGCGATGAAGTCGAAGCTCATGCCTACTCCTTCACCGCCAGGAACTTCGCGACGTAGTCCTCGTCGTACTCCACGGCGACCTTGCTCCAGTCGATGGTCGGCTCGCCCTGGAGCGACCAGTCGCGGAAGTAGAGAGCCGGCAGGTACGCGCCCGCGAAGGGGATCTGGTCCAGGGTCAGGCAGCGCATCCGGGCCAGCGCCAGCGCCTCGTCGAGGACGGCGACGAGCCGCTCGGCGCTCCAGCCCTGCCCGTCGGGGGTCATGGCGAGCAGCAGGCTCTGCGGCGGCCGGGCGCCGGGTGCGTTGGCGTTCAGGGCCAACCCGGTCGTGGTGACGTCGACCAGCTCGGGAGGCTCGTCCGGGTTGGCGGGGTCGCCGCGCAGCAGGCGCTTCGGGACGACCTCGGTCCACTCGTCCAGTACGACGCCGGCGACCGCGCCGCTCAGGTCGGCTCCGACCTGTTCGAGGACCATGCTCTGGATCGGCACCAGCGGGGGCACGGCGTCCGGGAACGGCAGGCCGACCCAGCTGGAGTAGGCGGCCGCCGGGCTCTGGGCCACCCGCAGCAGCGGCGGCGTGCCCGTCGCCTCCCGGACCAGCACGATCTCGCCGTACGCCGAGGTGGCGTCGCGCAGGGTGCCGGCCCGGGCCAGCCAGGGCCGGATGTCGGCGCCGACGCGGGCCGTCACGCCGGACGGGCCGACTGCCTCGGACCACCGGTCCGGCTCCCCGGCGGGAGCGGCGCCGATCACCGGCACGGCGACGAAGCCGGTGCCGAACACCGCAGCGATTGCCTGGACGCCGAGCTCGGCGACCACCTTCGGCGCGGGCGGGTCGCCTGCGGGCGTGGTGCGCGCGAGGAGTGCTTCGGCAGCCAGGACCCGTTGCTGGGCCCCGAGCAGCAGCGCCTCGAGCGCGACCGCCTCCTCCTCCGGCGACAGTGGTGCGTCGGGGTTGGCGGACGGCGGCCAGATCCCGTACGGCGTGAGCGCGGCGGCCGTGCCGGTGGCGACTGCGGCCGCCAGACCGTCCTTGGCCACCGTCGGCCCGGCCGACGATCTCCGCGGCGTCCGGGGCTCGGCCGACGAGGTCCTCGCCGTCGGCCCGGCCGAGGTCGGCCACGTCGACCGGCCGGCCACGCGAGAGCGTCGTCCGCAGCAGACCGGCGACCTCCCAGGTCAGCGCCAGCCCGGACAGGTCGGCAGACTCGACCGCCAGTCGGATGCGGGCGCCGAGCGTGCTCTTCTCGACGCTCTCGCCGTCGCTGTCGTAGAGCACGTCCAGGGCGGACAGCCCGGCGTCGGCCAGCGTCTTCCCGTCGGCGCGTGATCTCCACCTCCGCCGGATCTCCCAGCGCCTGCTGGGCCCAGACCTCCAGTCGCGGTTCGGCCAGCGCCCGGGGAGCGGCGGGGTTCCAGCCGGCGACCGGGCCCGGCGGCGGGTCGGGGACGACGATCGCGAGGCGGTGCTGGATCGGCGTCCCGGAGCGCGGCGTACGCACCACGTCCGCGCTCGGGGGGTGCGGCCTCCCCGGCGCCGAGCACGTCCATCGCGGCGGCCGCGCGGGGCGGGTTGCCGCCGACGATCTGGTGCACCGACTCGGCGAGCAGCAGGTCGGCGACGGCGTCGTGGGTCTGCTCCAGCTCGGCGATCGCCGCCAGGACGGCCTCCGCCTCGCCGGCGCGCGGCGCCACCCACGTGCCGGGCGGGATGTAGTTGTTGTCCTGGGGACCGGCGACCAGGGCCGCGCCGATCGTCGGCCACGGCACCTCCGTGATCCGCAGCCCGTCGACGACCTGGGAGGCGGCGAGGCCCTCCTCGACCGGCTGGTCGTGCGCGGTCAGCTTGCCGGCCCGCAGCGGCGCGAGCGCACGCAGCACGTAGATGAAGCGGTCGAGCTCGACCGCGGGGCCGGGCCAGTCGTGCAGCCGGCGCTCGAGCCGGTAGCCGAGCAGCGCGCCGAGCGACTGGCCCCGGCGCATGCCGTCGAGCAGCGCCAGCGCGTCGCGGACCCGGGTGCTCGACAGGTCGATGTCCAGCGCCTCGTTGTTGGGGTCGCCGCGCCGGTGGGTCAGTCGGCCGCTGCGCAGGACGCCGGCCGTGGCGGCGTGGGTCAGCCCCGGCGCGTGGACGTAGCCGCCGTCCACGCCGTCGTGCAGGACGTCGACGCCGTCGACCTGACCCGCCGCGACCGCCGGTCGCAAGTCGATGTTCTCCAGCCACGCGTAGGCGCCGATGTGCGTCCCCTTGCCGCCGCGGGCGCGCAGGTCGCGCAGCCGCAGCGTCGCCGCGGAGGTGAGCCAGGCGTCGAGCCGGTGCGAGCAGCAGTCGAGGGTCTCTGAGAGCAGCAGCCGCCGCTCGTCCATCGACTCGATGTCCGCGATCGTCTTGAGCGCCTCGCGGAACTCCGCCGCCCGCCGGGAGCCGTGGAACAGCTCGCCGACGAGCTGCATCCCGATCCCGTTGCGCAGCAGCTCGGTTCGCGGCTCCACGCCGGCGATCTGCTGGATCAGGGTCGGCGCGGCCATCGACGCGACCGGGTTCCGCGCGGCGACCGCGCCGAGGTCGAGCCGGCCGACCTGCTCGGTCGAGGTGTCGGGCCGCGTCGGCGACCACGCCGTCGTCGTACTGACCCTGCGCCACCGACTCCAGGGCGGACAGGACCAGCCCGCGGTCGACCTCGACGCGCGCACCGTCGACCGCCTCGAACAACGGCCGGACCAGCTCGTCGCGGAAGAGCCGGTCGCGGCTGTCGGCCTCGACCTCGCGGGCGTGGGCGAGCAGCACCTGGAGCACGCTCTTCGCGGCGGCCGGGCGGGGCACGACCTCCAGCAGGTTCGCCACGAACGCGTTGTCGCTCTCGTGCACCAGCGGAAGCGCCAGCGACCGGGTCTTCTTGCCGACCAGGAAGGCGTCCTCGAGCGCGTCGCGGTCGACGCCGGACAGCAGCAGGATCACCTTCGCGATCTGCTCCCGCGACGGGCCGGACGCGGCGTCCGGCAGGTTGATCGAGGCGGCCGTCGTGAACGTCGGGTCGGGTGAGACGGCGCTGCGGACGCGCAGCCCGCGCAGCACCGCGTCGGTGCCGAGGATCGTCGGCAGGGCGTCGTCGAGGGCGGTGTTGAGCACGGTCACCACGGACCCGATGGCGGCGTCCCACATGCCCCGCACGGCCGGAGTCGAGGAAGGGCACCAGGCCGCGTCTCGGCGAACCCGCGCCCGCAGCGGCTTCCACGTCTCGTCGGTGGCGACGATCGGCAGCACGCCGTACGGCTGCCGGCCGAGGCGCAGCGCGGGCAGCGGGCCGCGGCCGCGGACGTGGTCGATCCAGTGGTCGCGGACGGCGTCGAGGGCCGCGTTGTCGAGCCGGTCCTCGCCGTTGTTGCGCCCCGCCGGGCTGAGCGTCTCGATCGCGTCGCCCCAGGTCGTGCGCCCACAGCGACGGTGTTGAACGCCGCGGGCGCGGGCCTGCTCGGCGTCGCGTCGCCGTTCGGCAGCGTGGCGAGCAGGCCGGGCTCGATCCCGAGCGCCGCCGCCGTCACGGCGGCGTTCGCTCCCGGGCCGAGTGCGTCGGCGCCGTCGAGGTCGGGTGGGCCGGGCGGCGTACGACGGCTCCACGACGTCCGGGCGGAGTCGGTGTTGTTGGTCGGCGTGCCCTGCGGCACGAACTCCGCGCCGTCGGTGAAGCGGTGCGAGCGGACCAGTCGCTCGAGCCGAGCGGTCGCCTCGCCGGGCTCGGTCGTGGCCCGGACGCCGTAGACGATCAGCCTGCGGACCGCCTGGTCGGGGCGCGGCAGCGCCGATCGTGAGTGCCATGCCGAGCCGCTCGGCCTCGTCGTAGTCGACCAGCCACGCCAGCGACTCGTCGATCGGCGGCAGGTCCTCGCCGTCGCGGACGAGCACGCTCAGGTCGGCCTGGTCGGCCAGCCCGACCGGCACCTCGTCGGGGACCAGCCGGCCGGACCGGGTCACCGGCGCGGCACCGTCCTGCTCGATGCGCACGAAGAACCGGTCGGGCAGGGTGCGCGCGACCGCGAGGGTGCTGGTCGCTGGCGGCGGGATCGGGGAACTCGGGTACGCCGCCCGGCCGGGCGGCGAGGTTGGTCGGGCGCAGCGCCTCGGCCACCCACGGCGCCCGGGCCTTGCCGACCGCGGCCACCAAGCGCCGGCCACGGGCGCCTCCGGGTCGCCGTCGGCCCAGACCGTCTCCCAGTAGGCCCGGCCGGCCGACCGCTCGGTGTCGGTCAGGCCCTCGTCGAGCGTCTCGGCGTGCAGGGCGTCGGGAAAGATCCGGACCCGCAGGGCCGCCAGGTCGGGGGTCGAGCGGCACTCGACCCGCACCGGCAGCAGCACCAGCGGGACGTCGCCTTCGAGATCGATGCCGTCGCCGAGCAGGTTGACCAGGTCGTGCCGCGAACCGGTCGTGGGTGCTGGCCCGGTCGCACCAGCGTCGTCCGGCGCTCGGCGAGCAGGGCCTCGACCTGCTCGCGCGCCACGGCGGCCGCGTCCTCGTCCCCGGCGGCGCGGGCCGCGGCGAGCAGCCCCCGGGTTCGCGGAGCCGGAGGTTGAGGTCGGCGTAGGCGCGGTCGGCCGTCGCCATGGCCTCGGCCAGCTCCAGCGCGCTGAGGCGGGCGAGCTCGAGGTCAGCCATGGTCGACCGCCTCCGTCGACCATGCGCTTGCCCAGGAAGGCGGCCCGGGCCGGGAGCTGGAACAGCAGCGAGGCGACCTGGGCGCTCGAGGTGCCCCACCGGTTGGGTCGGGAAGTTCACCAGCGGCAGGTTGCGGGTCGCGTCCAGGAACTGGCCGGGCTGGGTGACCCCGAAGTCGTCCCAGATCAGGTTGTCGCGCGATGAAGCCGCCCTCGCGGGACGGGTCGAGACCGAACCGCGGCTCGGTCGGGTTCTCCGACAGGGTGAACCACCACGTCTCGCCCGGGGTGTCGATCCTCGCCCGGGTCATGGCGAAGCCGACCAGCAGCACGTTGGGCGGCAGGAACACGTGGAAGAGCGTCTCGATCGGCGAGGTCGCCTCGAAGATCGGGATGCCGCGATCGCCGGTCCGCCTCGCGGGCGGCGTGGGCCACGACGCCGGGGTAGCGGCGGATGAGGTCGCCGCGGACCAGGAACACCAGACGCTTGTCCGGGCCTGGCCATGTGCTCGCCGATGCTGCCGGTGCGCCAGGGCAGCTCGTGCAGGTCCGCCTTGAGCTCGGGCTTGCCGGTCCAGAACGAGTCGAAGTAGGTGCCGCGCTGGTCGGTCGGGTACTCGCGCCACAGCAGCTCGCGGCCCATCTCGTGGTTGAGGCCGACGAGGTAGGCCTCGATGAACCGGTTGTTGGTCTCCAGCAGGGTGGCCATGTCGGGCCGCTCGATCAGTCCGAGGCCCGGGACCATCCACTCCGGGTCCTAGCGGTGCAGCGGCTCGTACATCGGCCACGGGAAGTGCGGGTGCGCCATCACCGGCTCGATGCGCAGGTCGTCGAACCAGTCCGGCCGCAGCCACGTCGGCAACCGTCCGCTGCCCGCGGTGAGCCGGCCCGTGATCCGGGCCGGCACCGTCGTGCGCGGGTCGAGCTTGGTGACGAGCTCGAGCGCGGGTACGTCGACGCCGGTCGCGGGCCCGATCGGTGAACGGGTCCGCGGCCGACCAGCTTGGCCGAGATCGCCCGGAGACCGCTGGCGACCTGGCGGCCGGACAGGACGGCACTGCCACGGAGCGTCTCGAAGCACCCGCTCGGCGGTGCGCTCGTACTCGTCGTACGGCACGCCCTCGACCTGGAGCTCGCGGGCGGCCAGGACCGCGCGTTCGGCGAGCGGTTCGAACGCATCGACGGCGACGACAACCCGGTTGCGGTCCCTGCCTTCCTGTCCCTCGAGCCCGTGCCGTCTGGCCTGGAGCCGGGAGATCTCGATCTCTCCGATGCCGACCTCGCGGGCCTGCCGGACCAGGGCGCGCAGCAGGAAGCCGTTGGGTGCGGCGGTGACCGCCTCGTCGGGCCCGGAGAACATCTCCTCGGTCCCCGGCATGGCGGCGAGCACGCGACGGGTCAGCGCTGCCCAGCGTCTCGGCCTCGACGCGGACGTCTTGGCCCTCGAGCCGTTCGAGGCGGTCGGGATCGAGCTCCTCCACGATCCCGGGCCTGGTCAGCTCGTCGTTCCAGGACTGGACCAGCGCGTCGGGGTCCACGCCGGGGGCGACGCGGTCGGCGATCTCCGGAGTCACCCGCTTGCCCGCGACCGCTCCCGACGCCGGCGACTGCCGTCGGGGTTGGCGTAGACGCGGACCCAGTCGGTCGTCAGCCGGTCCCGTTGCACGGTCAGCGCCTCGACCGCGGCCACGCGCAGCTCGGCGTTCGCCAGCGCCGCGCGCACGACCGGGCCGCGCAGCCGGGTCAGCCGGCGGAACGCGCCGAGTGGTGACCGTCGTGCGGCAGGCTGGACTCCTCCAGCGCGGCCCAGACGCTGCGCTCCGGTGCGTCGAGCACCTTGGCGTGCACCCGCTCGGTGACCGACAGGACCGCCGCGTCGGACAGCCGGGACAGGTGCCGCCGGTGCAGCCGCGCCGAACCTGCTTGGCGAGCTGCGCGAGGCGCAGCGCCCGGTTGGCCGCCTCGACGCCGATCACCTGGTTCCAGGCCGCGGCCATCAGGTCTTCCTGCTCGGCCTGGACGACCCGGGTGCCGACCCCGCCGACGATGCGGTTGCGGGGGTCGAGGTTGAGCTCGCGGAACCAGGCGGGCTGGCTCGCGGCCGGCTCGGATCTCGATCCGCGGCTGGCGCGTGGTGCCCGCCGTACAGCGGCGGACCGACGAGCGGCGGCGCGGTCGTCGTCGCTCGTGCGCCCGGCACGTCGGCGGCTGGTTGAGCTTGGCGACCAGAGCGTCGGTGACCGGCTGGTCCCAGTGCTGCTCGGGCTCGGTCGGCCACTCCTCCTCGGCGGCGCGTCCTCGGGCTTCTGCGGCGACACGACCGGACCCTCGACGACCATCTCCGCGCCCGGGTCGTCCGGGTCGAGCTGGGTCTCCGGCTCACCGAGCCACGGGTGCGTCGTGTCGACCCGGCGCCGTCCGACGCCGGGCGGCGCGACCCGGCGGCTTGCAGCTTGTGGGCCAGGCTCTCGAAGTTGCCCTCCTCGCCGGTGGCGAACGACCACGAGTAGTAGACCGGCAGCTCGACCATCGACGCCGGATCGCCGGAGTCGAAGTCGTCCGGCGCGGTTCCCCAAGCCGGGGCGAGGCTGTCACCGGTCGAGAGCCCGAGCCCCGCCTGGCGGCCGACCTCGAAGGTCGGCACGACGCAGGCGACGTACGCCGTGTAGTCGTCCAGCCGCCGCGGGCAGACCAGCCGGGACAGGTTGTGGGCGGCGTTGCCCTCGCTGAGCCGCTGCTCCAGGGTCGGGAGGCGGCCGGGTCGGCGCCCTTGACGCCCATCACCTGTGCGTGCGCCCAGGCCCAGGCGTCGCCGAGCGGCTGGAGCTGGTCGCGGCGGATCGAGGCCCGGCGGACGGCGCCGCGGCGTTCGCCGAACGTGACGCGACGCGCCTCGGCCACGACCAGGGTGATCCAGGGGACCAGCCGACCGTTGCCATCGGGCCCGGCCGGGGTGAACAGCCACGGCAGGTCGGGCCGGTCGAACTCGATGTGCACGAGGTCGTCGACCTCGGCGTTGTGCGACGTCGGCCTTGGGGAAGGCGCGGATGACCTGTCGCGGGTCGATCTCGGTCACGTCGGCCGGGCCGTAGACGTTCACGGTCATCTCGGCGTCCAGCTGGCCCCGGTCGTCGATGACCGGCACCTTCATCTCGACGCTGGCCCGCGGCTCCGCGTCCCACGAGAACGGCGTCGTCGAGGGCGGCGGCGATGCCGGTCCGGGCGTAGGGGAGGAAGACGTAGTGGTCGAGGACCAGCTGTCTCGGGTGTGAGCGGCTCGTGGAAGGCCGAGATGACGTCGACGTCCTTGAACGCGTCGCCGGCGAGGATCGCGAAGGGTGCCGGCCATCAGCCGACCCCCAGCCCGGACCAGCTGCTCGGTCGCGTCCACGAGCCTTCTCGGCGGCCTGGGTGTAGGTCTCGAACCGGCTGTCCGCCGCGGCCGTCAGCGTTGCCTTGGACACCCGGATGGCCTCGCCCGGGTCGGCGAGCACGATCGGGTCGGGGGCGACGGCGTAGCGGCGTGCTGGCGCGCAGGTCGCTCGCGCCCGGCGGCGCCGGCGCCGAGGGCCGAGCGCCGCCGCGCTCGCGCATCAGCACGTCGACCACCGCGACCAGTCCGAGGCCGGGCGGCGCGTCGTCGTCGCAGACGAAGGTCTCGTAGCGCAGCTCGACGTCGCGGGCTGCGTCGAAGCGGCGCGTCCTCGCCCGGGCGGCCGGATCCGCGCGCCCGCGGGCATCGGCTCGAAGCTCGGCCGGGACAGCTTCTCGTCGTCCTTGAGGTCGAGGAAGTTGCCGGCGGAGAACAGGTCGGTGCACCTCGCTCAGCGCGCCGGCCTTCGGTGCCGTTGGCCTTGGGCACGCCGAGGTGGACCCGCCGCTGCCCCTCGGGGCACCGGGTTGGCGCCGACCCGGGTGATCGTCGTCTCCAGCGGGACGGCGTGCTGGCGCACGTCGAACAGCCCCATCGGGTGCACGGTGACGTCGGTGTCGCTCGGCGGCGCGCGGCACGCAGGCGTACGACGCGGTCGGCGTCCGGTGGCGTGAGCGCCTGCCAGGCGCCGGGGTTGCGGTGCAGCGCGTCGCGCACGAGCTGCCGCGGGTCGGCCGGCAGCGGCGGCGGGTTGTCGTCGTCGCCCCAGGTGAACGGGCCGACGTCGATGGCGACGTCCCACCAGAGGATCTCGACCTCGGCGTGCCCTGCGGCCCGCCACGGCGCCGGGCCTTCGAGGTGCAGCTGGATCGTTGACGCCGCAGAGCGTGACGCCCGAGCGCGCGGACGGTCAGCCCGATGCCGAGGTCGATCATGAACATGAAGTGCGGGGCGAACAGCACGAGCGCGTCGAAGTGCGAAGTGGCCGCTGATCGACGGCCACGCCCAGGTCGGCGCCCATCTCGACGCGGCAGCCGAGCTGGACGCTGTTGGTGGTGAGCGCGAAGTAGGCCTCGGCCCGCAGCTGCAGGATCGCCGGCGGCGACAGGTCCATGCCCAGCCGCTGCATGCCCGGCCAGCTCGCGGGGCGGGTCGTAGCGCGGATGGAACCCGCCGGCGCTGATCGCGAACTCCGCGCCGACCGGCCCACCTGCAGCAGCATGCCGATGTCGCCGCCGACGGTGAAGCCGGCGATCCGCGAGCCGCGCAGGCTGACCAGGATCAGCAGGTGGTCGGGGGTGATCTCGCCGTAGATCGTCGCCCGCAGGTCGACGATCGGCAGGTCGGGTGCGGGGAGGGCGATCCGGACCCGCCCGATGATCACGATCTTGGGGTCGGGCAGGCTCAGGATCACGCCGAGCTGCGCGGTCAGGAAGCTGACCGGGCGGCCCCAGCCGATCTCGACCATCGGCCCGATGACGATCGAGCCCGGGTCGACCGGGAAGACCTGCTCCGAGCGTGTCGAGGATCGCCGGCGCCGCCGCGACCGGGTCGGCGGGGAACATGATGTGGTCGAGCGCGCCGTCGGTGATGCTCGGCGCGCAGCGCGTCGGCGTCGAGCCGGTGCTCGATGCCGAGGATGCCGCCGACGGCGTTGAGGGTGAAGCCGAAGCTCAGGTCGATCGCCGGCAGGAACTCGCACCGACATGACCACGACGAGGGCGAACTGGGGCTCGAGGGTGAGCAGGCCGACCGCCTTGACCTCGACCGGCCCGAGGCGCAGTTGCAGCGCGCCGCCGTAGCCGCCGGGGCGGACGCTGAGGAAGCCGCCGCCGCGGACGATGCCCGGCGTCGACGGTGAGCCCGATCCCGGTGGGCAGCCTTGGGTCTCGACGTCGAGCGGGTTGTCGCCGTCGTCGACCGCGGCGGGGTCGAACTGCAGGTGGATGCCGGCGCCGTCGACGGTGGCCTTGATGGCATCCGCCGAGGTCGGCGGTGATCGTGCTGCCGATGTCGACCGCGTCCGCGACGCCGGCGGGCAGCTCGAGGGCGATCTCGCGGACGTCGAGCGGGCCCAGCCTTGGGCCGCGCCGGCAGCACGACCTGCGGGCGCCGGCGCTGCCGGAGAGGGTGAGCCCGTCGGTGGTGTCCGCCCCGAGGACGATGTCTGCGTTGACCGAGCCCGATGTGCCACCCAGCAGCTCCTCGAGGTCGGCCCCGATGCCCGCTTCGAGTCCGTCGAGTGCGAGCGACAAGGAGAAGAGCGGCGCCGCCCCGTCGAACCGGAAGTCGAGCCGTCAGCCGGGTGCCGGTGTAGCCGAGCTTGAACGGCGCCGGGGACAGGGACTTGCCGGGAGCGTTGAGGGTGTAGACGAGGGAGTCCCCGTCCGGCACGAGTCCAGGGACGGTGGCGGGGAGGCCGAGCTGCTTCGCCAGCCCGGTCGGGGTGGCACCGGCCCAGTCGGCTGCGTCGAGGAGGAGCGGCGACAGCGTCGTGCCGCCGACCTCGTCGGCCGCCTGGTCCATCGCGGCCAGCGCGTTGCCGACGTGGGTCGCGCAGCTGACGAGGTTGCGGGCGGCCAGGTCGGCTGCGGCCAGGTCGAGCTCGGATCGCGCTGTCGTGAGCCGGGCGGCGACGACCCCGGCGCCGTCGTCGAAGCCGGGGACTCCAGCAGCCTGGACGAAGGCGGCGACGTCACCGAGGATCGCCGTACGCACCTCGTCGAGGCGGCCCCGGACGTAGCCCAACCCCGCCGCCACGAGCTCGTCGGCCAGCGACACTGGCCCCCCTCCCACGATGGTCTGTGCCAGCAGTCAAACGTCCTGCGACGGGGCCGTCAACGGTGGCCCAGACCGGCCGGTGACCTTGCGTGTTCCTGACGGGGGACTAGGTTCGAAGGATGAGCGACCAGCTGCAGCCAGGAGACACGCTCGACGACCGGGGCGTGGACGACATCCTCGACGAAGGCATCTCGCCGCCTGAACGTCCGCGCGGAGTGACAGCCAAAGGGGTCACCGACCGCGAGCAGCTCGAGGGCGAGACCATCGACGAGCGGGTCGCGCAGGAGGAGCCGGAGGTCTGGGCCGACGTCGAAGAGGAGCGCGACGCCGACATCCTCGACGGGCCGGTCGGTGGCGAGGTGGGCGACCAGCGCACGGGACGCCTGCTCGCACCCGACGAAGGTGCCGACGTGGACGTCGATGCCGGGCTCTTCGCCGAGGACGAAGGAATCGACGGGGCCGGTGCGAGCGCGGAGGAAGCCGCGATGCACACGATCGAGAACCTGCCGGACTGAGCGGAGTCCCGTCAGCCGACCAGGTACGGGCGGAGCCCCGCCGCAGGCATGAGGAACCAGTGCCCGGCACCGCAGCGGATCTTGACGTGCTCGACGGGACCATCTGTGCCGTCCAGCGTCGCGCGCCACTCGACGATGCTCGGCCCGTCGCACTCGGGACAGCAGACGAACCCGGCAACCGGGGTGGCGGTGGAGCGTTCGGCGGCTTGCTGCGGCCGAGGGCTCCGTCTTGATGGTCATGGTGATGCCTCTCTTCTCGGTTCTGTTTTCTGGTTGTTCAGCTGGCGCCGAGCTCGTCGAGCTCGCGTCGGTAGGCGAGCACTCGCGTGGAGGGTGCTCCGCCGTTGCCGAAGTGATCGGCAAGGTCGAGGTCGTACTCGGGGCCCGGAGGTAGCCGAGGTGTTCGTAGAGCTGCACCGCGGCCGACATGAACGAGGCGGTGTGGAAGGCGAAGACCGGCGAGCCGGCGGCCCGAGCCAACCGTTCGCACTCGGCGACCAGGGCCGCGCCCCGCGGGCCGAGTCCGCGCATCGGGGTGAACGGCCAGCCCGCGGCCACCGGCCCAGCCCTTGGGCCAACCGACGCCCTGCACCGACGCATCGGTGTAGAAGGCGCCCGATCCAACCGCCCGCCCGTCGGCCTCCGCGATCAGGAGCGTGCCGTGCCGGGCGTGGCGGTCGAGGTCGAGCAGGTCCGCGAGGTACTCGTCGAAGACGTCCTTGGGCAGCGCTCCCGCAACTGCCCGTACGCGGCCCGCAGCACCGCGCGGATGCTCGCGTGGTCGCTGGGCGTTGCGGGGCGCACGGTGACGCGGAGCAAGGTGTTGATTTCCATGCCTTCAGCCTGCGATCGCAGGTGCCTTGCCCTCATCGGCAACCGATACCTAGACGGCCCGCGAATTGCCGATTCCTGGCGCTGCCGCCTTATGTCGACCGATCAGTCAGCCGCAGCCCGGAGTCGGGTGTCTCCTCGCAGATGGTGGAAATTGCGCTGTGGGCAACCAATTGGGAGGGATGTGTATCGCGGACGCCGGCTTGGGTTGCGGTCTGCTCGGGGCGTGGTTGCGGTTTCAGACCAACCCGCTTGGGTTGCGGTCGGCGTACGACCTTGCGGGCCCTGCCCGGGGTCGCCGACCCGGCTCTTGTTGACAGTCGTCGCTGACGCTCCTTTGTGTCAACAACCGCCGGGTCGGCTCCGTCGCGGCTCGCGGGCTACGCCCGCTACGCCACGGCGCGCGCGACTTCTAGGTTGGATCGGACGTCATCGTCATCGACCAGCTCGAGCGAGCGCTGGAGAGACTCGACGCTGCGGTCGATCTCGCCGAGATCGAAGAGTACGGCGCCCAGGGCCGCCCACCCGGGAGCGAAATCTGGTGCGATCGCGACCACGAACTCCAGGGACTCGAGGGCCTCCTCCAGGCGGCCGTCCTCATGGTGCAGCGCGCCGGCGAGGCAGAGCAGGTGCGGCTGCTCGGGGTCCAGGGCGAGGCCGGCCTCGACATCGCGAGAAGCGGCGGCCTGGTCGCCGAGCTCGAGGAGCAGCGACGCCCGGTTGACGAGGGCGTCGACGAAGCCGGGTTCGAGATCGAGCACCCGGCTGAAGTCGGCGAGAGCGCCGGCGACGTCACCCTCGCGCATCCGGAGCTCGCCCCGGTTGTAGATCGGCTCGGGGTAGGGCGGCCCGACCCGGATCGCCTCCGAGTAGTCGACGATTGCCTCGTCGACGCGGCCGAGCTTCTCGAGCAGTGCGGCACGTTCGAACCAGTAGTCGGGGTGGTGGGGGTCCTCGTCGACGAGTTGCGTGTACTCCGCGAGCCCACGCTCGATGTCCCCGTTGCGCACCATCAGCTGCGCGTGGTTGTAGCGCAGCACGGACCGGTGCAGCAGGTAGCGGCCACCTTCGACCTCGCGGTCAAGCCGCTCGATGCCGTCCTCGATCAGGTCCACGGCCTCGCCGACGTTGCCGAGGTGCATGTCGATCAACGCGAGCCCGTTCTCGTTGAACGTGCGGTTGTAGGCACGTCGCTGGTCGTCCGAGCTGAGGCCGGCCAGCACGACGGCCGTGTTGATCAGGCCCTTGGCCCGCCGCAGGTCGCGCCGAGCCTCCTCGTAGTAGCGGGTGTAGACCATCGCCCGCCCGTAGGCGGACTGCATGTGCACGCTGGGAAGCGTCGAGTTGGCACACGCGTCGTCGAAGAGCTCCATGGCCTCGTCGGGCATCCCCATCGCCTGATAGGCGATCGTCATCTTCACCGTCGCCAGCCAGCAGGTCTCAGCGTCCTCGGCCCACGGCACCAGCGCCCGGACCCGGCCGCCGAGATCGACGACCTGGTCGTAGAAGCCGTTCATCAGCGCGTCCTGCATCGCTGCCGAGAGCGTGCTCGCGGCCAGGACTCGGTCGGACCCGTGTTCGCGGTGGAACGGAATCGCCCCGCGATGAAGGGACACCTCGCCGAGCGCCTCGAGGCGGGCCGCCTCGTCGTCGTGCAGGCGGGCCCGCTCGTCAGGGGAGAGGGCGTCGTACGCCGCGCGCAGGTCGAGGTCGGCGTCGAGGCACAGGCCGGCGACGTACGAGCTGACGTCCGAGGATGCGGGGTCGGGTACGTCGGCCACGGACCGCCGCTGCGCGTGGTCGGCCAGCACCTGCCGCAGGGGCCCGGCCACGTCTCCGCCACCGGTGGCCACCACGATCTGCAGCGCCTCAGGGTCGGCGCGGCGCACGAGTCCGGCCAGCCAGGAGTTGTCGGTCGCGTCGAGGTGTTCGGCCTCGGTGATGACGAGGGTCTGCCCAGGTCCGCGCAGCTCGGCCAAAGCCAGCGTGAGGTCGGCCAGCCCGCTCCCGATCCACGCGGTCCGGTTGTGGGGGTAGTAGCGGGTCCTGGTCTGCGGGTCCGCTTCCGAGGTCAGCGTCGTCCGCTCGTTGCGGACCCGGTCGGCCAGCTCGGGAGCCGCCGCGAGGACCTCGATGTCATAGCGCTGCACCAGGTCGGCGTGTCCCGTCAGCAGCTCCGGGACGACGGTGCGCATGAGTGCACCGGCCGCCGTGTAGGCGCCTCGTCGGCGGGCGTGCCCGGGCAGTACGCCGAGGCTCGGTACGGCGGACTCCCGGAGCCATCCGCGCAGGCTGGTGTCGCCGGCAAGCCAGAGATGAGACGTGGTCATGATGAGGTCCTCACGGTCGAGAGAATGGTTGGGAACTAGGAGAGCTTCCGTCCGCGCTGGGGGCGGCGACTGCGGCCACGGACCCACAAGAAACCGGCGAACAGCGGCTGAGCGACGTTGAGCAGGAGCAGGCCCAGGGCGTCCCAGAAGAGACCCGACGCCAGGTCGGGATGCGCCAGCTCGCCGAAGGCGGTGACGAGGAAGCGCCAGGAGATCGGCAGGAGCACGACCAGCAACAGCAGGATGGCGAACGCGTAGCCGAGCACGTGCAGGGGTGTGTACCAACGGGCGACCCGCATGTCGTTGGGGTGCCAACGGGCCGGATCGCGCAACGTTCCTTGCGGCCCAGCAGACGCCACCAACGGTTCGCGACGATCTCGGTCGAGGTCGTGTGCAGGTCGATGGTGCCGGTCAGGGTGCAGATCAGGTAGTAGACGTCGGTGCGCAGGAACAGCAGGAACTCCAGGGCGAACCGGATCAGGGTCGTGAACGCCAGCGCCAGGCAGATGCCGGCGACGAGGGACGGTGGACCGCCCGGCGTACTGGCCAAGGCGGCGACCACCGTCAGCGCGCAGACGATCAGGAAGTCGGCCAGCATGCCGGCGAGCATGGGCAGGTAGCGCTTCTCCCGGGGGACGACGACCAGGCCGTCCATCACCGTCTCGAAGACGACGAAGTACATCCGGTGGCCGATGCCGATCCGGGCGGCGACGCCGAGCCTGCGCGCTGCGAGGACATGGAAGACCTCGTGGATCAGGATCAGCGGGATCTGTCCGAAGGCAACGGTGAGCTCGATGACGAGCAGGTAGTCGGAGAAGAACACATGGTCGGTGTGGGGGAGCAGACCCGGATCGCGGACCACGCACGCGACGGCGACCCACACGAGGACGGCGGCGAACAGCCCGCACAGCGGGGAGAAGAAGAGCTGGCCGAGACGTTGGAAGCGGAGCCGCTCCGGTTCCGATGCTTCGAGGGAGCTCGTCGTCGAGGAAGTCCAGCTCGGCCAGGGTGTCGACGAAGTCGTCGAGGTCGACGGGCTCGCCGTACGTCTCCTCGTACCAGCGGGCCGCCTCCTGCGGAGGGACCTGGGTCAGCCGTTCCAGCAGGGCTGCGCCGTCCGGTGGGAGCACGGCATAGGAGTCGACCTGGGCGCAGCCGACGACGACGCCGTCACCCTCGGGGAGGAAGGTGAGCGGTCGCAGGCGCAGGGTGGTGCGGTGGTCGATGGTTGCGGTCACTCGGGGCTCCTGGTTGATGGTTGGGGAGCCCGTGAGCGGGCGGAACCGGGCACGGGCTCCCCGGCCGTTCCTACAGACAGCAACAGTTGCCGTAGCAGTAGTTGCTGCAGCGCGCGGTGAGCCGGACGGAGCCGGGCTTGCGCACAAGGATCTTCTTCATGGCAGGAGCCTGCGTGGTCTCCTCGATTGCCTCGTTGATCTTGTTCATGGTGGTTCACCCCCTCTGCTTCAGATGCAGTTCGCGCGTGGGCAGCTGGCCGGAACGCACGAGCCGGACTTAGGGCTAAGAGGGCGGTGGCGGACGCGTGATACCAGCGAGCCGAGGTCGGTCGGCGGTATCAGCCGGTCCGCCCGAGGCTCTTCGGATGGGTCAGCACCTCGATGACAGGAATCGTCTGGTGACCGTTCTCGCCGCCCGCACAAGCGCCCTCGCTCCGGCATCGGAAGCTCTGGCGCACTTGGTTCGCGCCGTCTGCGTGGTCTCGGCGCGCCACGGCTCAGGCATGCACGCAATGACGGTGGACTCGCTGGCGGCAGTGTCGACCGCGCCGCCTCGGGTGGTGCTCGGCGTACGGCCGGACTCGCGCTGGTGGGCGCTCGCGTCCGCGTCGGGCGGGTTCGCCGCCTCGGTGCTGTCGGAGGAGCAGGGGGACGTCGCGCGCTGGTTCGCCAGCCGCCGGCGCGGTGCCGACGGACGGCAGTTCGAGGGGATCGGCTGGCAGCCTGGCCACTTGACGCAGGCGCCGCTGCTCGACGGCGCGGCCTCGTGGCTCGAGTGCTGCGTGGAGGCCGTCACCCACCTGGAGGGTCAGGTGATCGTCGTCGGCAGGGTTACCGGGCTGGGACGATCCGGCCGGTGACCTCACCCAGGGTGATCCGGCCGCCGGCGGTGCCGGGGGCGGAGTAGCGCAGGGTGACCTCGTCGCCGTCCTCCAGGGCGGTCCGGGTGTCGTCGCCGACGGCGAAGGCCTCGCGCCAGCCCCAGCTCATCTCCAGGAACGAGCCGAACTGGCTGGGGTCGGGACCGGAGATGGTGCCGGAGGCCCACAGGTCGCCGGTGCGGACGGAGGCGCCGTTGACGGTCATGTGCGCCAGCATCTGGGCCGGGCTCCAGTACATCGAGGAGTACGGCGGCCGGCTGACGACGTGGCCGTTGAGGACGACCTCGATGGCGATGTCCAGGCCGGCCGGACCGTCGACGGCGAGATAGTCCAGAGGAGCCGGGTCCTGCTCGGGCAGGTCGACCCAGGCGGCGTCGAGCGCGGCGAGCGGGGTGACCCAGTGGGAGATCGTGGTGGCGAACGACTTGCCGAGGAACGGGCCGAGCGGCACGTACTCCCAGGCCTGGATGTCGCGCGCGGACCAGTCGTTGACCCCGAGTACGCCGAACGTGTGGTCGGCGAAGGCACCGGTGGAGACCCGGTCGCCCAGCGCCGTACCGGTGCCGACGACGAAGCCGAGCTCGGCCTCGATGTCGAGCCGGGTGGATGGTCCGAACACGGGGGACTCGTCGCTGGGGAGCTTGCGTTGCCCGTGCGGGTCGGACGATGTCGGTGCCGGAGGCGACGACGGTGCCCGAGCGGCCGTGGTAGCCGACCGGCAGGTGCTTCCAGTTGGGCAGGAGCGGCGCCTGTTCGGGCCGGAAGATCCTGCCGACGTTGGACGCGTGGTCGGCCGACGCGTAGAAGTCGACGTAGTCGCCAACCTCGATCGGCAGGTGCAGGTCCACCTCGCCGAGCGGCCTTGTCGGCGGGTGGCCCTGCTCGACCAGGCTGACCAGCTCCGCTCGCGTCGACTCCCAGGCGGACCTGCCCAGGCTCATGAACGGGTTCAGCGAGTCCGCGTGGAACTCCTCGCGGCCGGTCGCGGCGTACAGGTCGATGACGGTGTCGCCGAGGCGGACTCCCACGGTCTTCGGCCCGCCGTACGACGGAGAAGATGCCGTAGGGCAGGTGGTCGATGCCGAAGCCGTCAGTCATCAAGGAGTCCCAACTCGATCAGGTCATGGATTGGTTCGGTGACGCTGCACGAGCCGTACGACGTGAACCAGCGCCGCGCGCCGGCCATCGTTTCGTCGCCGTGCTCGCGGAACAAATCCGCGAGCTTCTGGCCGTCGCGCTGCTCGAGGACGTCGACGACCTCGTCGGTCGTGGCGCCGTCGAAGGCGGTCCGGGTCGCGAGCAGCACGTTGAGGAAGCCGTGGTGCTCGAACCCGGTGTCCGACGCGGTGTGGCGAACGGCGTTGTGCAGCCCTGCGGTGCACTTGAACGGCGTCTCGCGGTCGAGCGCCGCGTCGATCCAGCTGGCAAGGGCATCGGCACGCGGGAACAGGTGGTCCTCCAGCCCGCCGGTCCGGAACTTGAGCCGGAGCTCGTTCTCGGCCACGACGTCAGCGGCGGCCAACCAGCTGGCAGTCGAGCCGACGTGGGGGAGCTCGACATAGACGGACGTGTCGTCGTCGAGCACGCCCTCGGCCCGAGCATTGTCGACGCGCCGCGGCGACGCGGCGGGCGTTTCCGGCCAGGTCGTCGAGGTCGCGCAGGGCGATCTCCAGCGCGGCGGCCTCGAGACCGAGCTTGCGGCACAGTCCCAACGGTCCCGCGACCTGACCGGCGCCACCGGTCACCACGATCGCCAGGGCGACCCCGGCATCCCGGGCCTGTGGTACGTCGGTGTCCTTGAGCACGAACGGGCCGACGAGGTCGGCGTACGGAGTTTCGCGGTGCGCGACATGGGCCGCGAGCGCCTCGTCGATGGGCGCGTTGCCCGGAGGGAAGATCGCGGCATCGTCGACGAGGCCGCGCCAGACAGGAGGAAGATGGCTCGTTGACATGGGCAGCAGCATAGCCCAGACTACAGATACCGGACATGTCAGCACGATTATCGGACGTTCGAGGAGTTGAGGATGGCGTACTACCGGCAGGTGGGCGACGTACCCCCGAAGCGGCACACGCAGCACCGGGACCAGGACGGCAACCTCTACCGCGAGGAGCTGATGGGGGAGGAGGGCTTCTCCTCGGACTCCACCCTGCTCTATCACCGGGGTGTCCCGTCGGCGATCGTGGCCGCGGAGGTCTGGGAGCTGCCCGACCAGACCCGCACGCCCAACCATCCCCTCAAGCCACGGCACCTCAAGCTGCACACGCTGTTCGACGACCCGGTGGTTGAGGAGGGCGCTCCGCGCCCCCGGTGGTTGAGGAGGTTGCGCAGCAACCGTCTCGAAACCCCGATCCCGTCACCGAACGACGTCTGGTCCTGGGCAACAACGACGTCCGGATCTCGTACGTCGTGACCGGCACCGACCCGTCGGCGTACTACCGCAACGCCATCGGCGACGAGTGCGTGTACGTCGAGAGCGGCGCGGGTGTCCTCGAATCGGTGTTCGGGGTGATCGGCTATCGCACCGGCGACTATGTGCTGATCCCGCGGGCCACCACGCACCGGTGGGTGCCGAGCGAGCCGAGCCGGCTCTACCCGATCGAGGCCAACTCCCACATCGCGCCGCCGAAGCGCTACCTCTCGCGTTACGGGCAGTTGCTCGAGCACGCGCCGTACTGCGAGCGCGACCTGCACGGTCCGCACTCGCTGGCCGAGCTGGTCGAGACCAACCGCGACGCGACCGACGTCGACGTACTCGTGAAGCACCGGACCTCGGCGGGCATCGTCGGCACCCGGATGACCTACGCGACCCACCCCTTCGACGTCGTCGGCTGGGACGGCTGTCTCTATCCCTACACGTTCAACATCGACGACTACATGCCGATCACCGGCAAGGTCCACCAGCCGCCGCCGGTGCACCAGGTCTTCGAGGGCCACAACTTCGTGATCTGCAACTTCCTGCCGCGCAAGGTCGACTACCACCCGCTCTCGATCCCGGTGCCCTACTACCACTCCAACGTGGACAGCGACGAGGTCATGTTCTACGTCGGTGGCGACTACGAGGCCCGCAAGGGGAGTGGCATCAACATCGGCTCGATCTCGCTGCACCCGGGCGGCCACGCTCACGGTCCGCAGCCGTCCGCGATCGAGGCCTCCCTCGGGGTGGACTACTTCGACGAGTCCGCGGTCATGGTCGACACCTTCGCCCCGCTCGATCTGGGAGAAGCGGGACTCGCCGCCGAGGACCCGGCGTACGCCTGGACCTGGGCCGGCCGGGAAGGCACCGGCGAGGACGGCGGCCCGGCGGTCTACTCCAACAGCTGAAGCCGCTGTCGACGTCGTATAAGCGATTTCCCGTTCGTGGAGGGGGTGACAGGCTGGCGCGGAGCCGGCCCCCAACCTGAGGAGCAGAGTCATGGGCAAGATCGTGGTCACGGAGTTCATCACCATCGACGGGGTCATCGAGGACCCGGGCGGTTCGGAGTCGCACGCGCGGGGCGGCTGGGCGTTCGCGTTCGAACGCGGCGAAGAAGGCGACCAGTTCAAGCTGGGCGAGGTGCGCGCGGCCGGGGCGCTGCTGCTCGGACGGACGACGTACGAGGGGTTCGCCGCTGCGTGGCCCAGTCGTGAGGGCGAGTTCGCCGACCTGTTCAACAACATGCCCAAGTACGTCGTCTCCAGCACGCTGACCGACCCGAAGTGGAACAACACCCACGTCATCGACGTCGACCAGGTCGCCGGCCTCCGGGACAGCGTCGACGGCGACGTCCTCATCAACGGCAGCGCCCAGCTTGTGCAGGACCTGGCCCAGCGTGGGCTGGTCGACGAGTACCGGCTGATGGTCTTCCCGACCATCCTCGGTGAGGGCAAGAGGCTCTTCAGCGAGACAGCCGAGCAGATCCCGCTGCGCCAGACCTCCAGTCGGAACGCCGGCCAGACCCGGATCGACACCTACGTCCCGGCCTGACCCGCGGCGGCCGACGACTGAGGCCCCTCAGACGGCAAACGCATCCCCGTGACCTCGGATCGGCCCGATCTCGGCCGCGTTGCCGTCTGAGCGGCCGCGTGCGTCCGCGGCCGGCTGGAATTGAGGCGGCGACGGGGTCATGGGATGCACTTTGGCGCGGGCGGACCGGGTGCGCGACGATGGCGCCATGAATCGAACCGCACTGGTCATCGGGGAGTCGCTCGTCGACATCGTCAGCAATTCGGACGGGTCGTCCGTCGAACACCCGGGGGGCAGTCCGGCCAATGTGGCCGTCGCCCTGGCCCGGCTGGGAGCCGGTGTCGGGCTGGCCACGGCGTACGCCGACGACCGGCTCGGCGGACTGCTGGACCAGCATTTCGCCCACGCGGGGGTGAGCCTGGCGGGTGACCCGCACGTCCTGGCGCGTACCTCGTCCGCGGTGGCGACACTCGACGACACGGGCGCCGCGTCGTACGTCTTCGACCTCGAGTGGGACCTGCCGCCGCTGCCGACGGCGGACCCGCCCGCGCTCGTGCACACCGGGTCCCTCGGTGCGGTGATGGAGCCTGGAGCGGGCACCGTCGCCGCCATCATCGAGGCGCTCGCACCGACCTCGACGAGTCAGCTACGACATCAACGCGCGCCCGGCCGCGACCGGAGTCGACGCAGAGATCGTGGCGCGGGTCGAGGCTCTGGTGGCCCTCAGCGACGTGGTCAAGGCGTCCGACGAGGACCTCGAGGTGCTTTACCCCGGCTCCGAAGTCGAGGAGTGCGTCGAGCGCCTGCTCGGGCTCGGTGCCGGTGCGGTCGTGGTCACCTGGGGCGGCAAGGGCGCGTCCTGCCACACCAGCGCGGGCAGCGTCGAGGTGGCCGCCGAACCGGTGGAGGTGGCCGACACGATCGGGGCAGGGGACTCGTTCTGCGCGGCACTGCTCGACGGCCTCCGGCGCCGGGACCTGCTCGGCGCAGTGCGGCGGTCCGACCTGCGACGCGTTGCCGCTCGAAGCCTGGCGCGAGGTCGTGACGCGGGCGAACAGGGCCGCCGCGATCACAGTTTCGAGGCCGGGCGCGAACCCGCCCACCGCGGCCGAGCTCGAGGGCGCTGATTGGCCGCCCGCACTCCCGTAGATCTTCCGCAGCAACCAGACCAATGCGACGATGGAGGCATGGACCTCAGCGTCGACCTCACCGGACGCGGCGACCGCACTGCCGCGCTCTACCGGGCACTGCTGGACGCGGTGTGCTCGGGGCGGGTGCGTGCGGGCGATCGGCTCCCGCCGACCCGCAACCTGGCCCAGGACCTCGGGGTCTCCCGCAACACCGTCGCGACGGCGTACGAACGCCTGACCGCTGAGGGCTATCTCGAAGGCAGGGTCGGCGCCGGGACGTATGTCTCCGAGGCGGTCGCCGGTTCGGCACGCCGGCCACGCGGTACGGCGCTGCGGCCCCGCGACTCCTGGATCTGGCAACCCCGCCCGGTCAGCGGCGAGCAGCCGGTTCCGCCGTACGACTTCCGGGTGGGCATCCCCGACGCGACCCTCTTCCCCTTCGACACCTGGCGCCGGATCCTCACCGCCGAGTCCCGGCTCGGCGCCGACAATCCGGGTGCCTACGCCGAGCCGTCGGGGCATCCGCGGCTGCGCGCAGCGATCGCGCGCTACCTCGCCTACTCGCGAGGCGTCGACGCCGACCCTGACGACGTGATTGCCACCAACGGCACCCAGCATGCCCTCGACCTGATTGCTCGGGTGCTGGTCGAGCCCGGCGACGTCGTCGCCGTCGAGGATCCCGGCTACCCGTTCGCCCGTGACCTGTTCGCCTCCCACGGCGCCAAGGTGGTGCCGGTGCCGGTCGACCACGACGGCCTCGTCGTCGCCGCGCTGCCCACCAACACCCGCCTCGTGTTCACCACGCCCTCCCACCAGTTCCCGCTCGGACCGCCGCTCTCGCTGGCCCGCCGTCAGGCCCTGCTCGACCACGCCGCGGTCCACGACACGGCGATCATCGAGGACGACTACGACAGCGAGTTCCGCTACTGCGAGCGCCCGCTGGACCCGTTGCACCGCCTCGACGACGCCGGCCGGGTGATCTACGTCGGCACGTTCTCCAAGTCGCTGCTGCCCGCGCTCCGGGCCGGCTACCTCGTGGCCCCGCCGTCGCTGCGGCAGGCCCTGCGCGCCGCCCGCCAGCTGACCGACGGCTACGGCGCCCGGCCCACGCAGGCGGCGCTCGCCAGGTTCATGGACGAGGGACTCCTGGCCAGGCACATCCGCAAGGCCGCCAAGGTGTACGCCGCCCGACGGGCGATGCTGTCGCAGGCGATCACCGAACAGCTCGGCCTCGAGATGATCCCCTCGGGAGCCGGCCTACACCTGACGGCCTATCTCGACGGTGGGGACGAGATCGCGGCCAAGGCCCGTGACCTCGGCGTTGCGGTCGACTCGATCAAGGAGTACTCCGCGGGCAAGATGCGCCGCGACGGCCTCGTGTTCGGCTACGGAGCGACGGTGACCGAGTCGATCGAGCCTGGCATCAAACAGCTCGCGCGGCTGATCTGAACGACCAGAGCAGCGCGACCGCCCCGATCCCGAGCGCGGCGAAGATGTGCACGCCGGTCATCCACAGCAGCCCCAGGGTCGCGGCGAACGAGACAACCGCGCACCGCAAGACCCAGGTCCTGCGCGGGAGCAGCCGGATCGCGGCCGCCGTACCGACGACGTACACCAGGGTGAACGCGCCGGTGACCAGCAGAAGCGTGGACTCCGGCTTCGATCCGGCCGCGCCGATGCCCGCCAGCGTGGCCAGGCTCAGAACCGTCACCACGAGCAGCGACCGCCGGGGGATCGAACCGGCTTCCGAACCTGCTGCGAACCAGGCCGGGAGCGAGCCATCGCGGCCCAGGGCGGCCCCGAGCCTGGCGGTTCCGGCGAAGTAGGCGTTGATCGCGCCCAGGGTGAGCAGTACCGCCACCACCGTGGTCACCGGTCGGGCGCTTTCGCCGAAGCCCAGCACCAGCAGGTCGGACAACGGAGCCTTGCCGGCATCCGGACCCAGCACCGTGACCGTCGCGAACGCGATGCCGAGGTAGAGCACCGCGATGATGGCGACCGCGATCGTGGTGGCTCGCGGGATGTCGCGTGCCGGATTCCGGTACTCCCCGGACAGCGAGCTGACCGCCTCCCAGCCGGCGAACGCCCACACCAGCAGCGCCGCAGCCGATCCGACCGCGGCCCAGCCGAACGGCGCGAACGGGGTCAGGTTGCCGAGGTCGGCATGAGGGAGAGACACCACGATCGCGACCGCCAGCAGCGTTGCGAGGACCGCTGCGATCATCAGCTGAAGCGATGCCGACACCCGGATGCCGAAGTAGTTCATGATCGCGACCACCACGATCAGCACCCCGCAGGTCACGAGCTGCGTCGTGCGTCCGCCGCCGACCGAGTCCGCGACGTACGCGCCCGCGAAGCCTGCCGCTGGAGGCGCCCCCAGCGGTACGGCGAAGTAGAAGCACCAGCCGATCACGGTCGAGGCACGGGCACCGAACGCGTGCCGGGCGTACGTCGACACGCCGCCGCCGTCCGGGAACCGGGCCCCCAGTGCGGCGAACGTCGCGGCCAGCGGGATCGACAGCACGACCAGGGCCAACCACGAGATCAGTGACGCCGGACCGGCCACCCCGGCGGCGAGCGCGGGCAGCGAAAGGACGCCGGTGCCGAGCACCGCGCCCAACGTCAGGGCGGCACCTTGAGGGACCGAGAGACCGGTGGGGGCGGGGGTTGCGACGGGGTTGACAACGGCGGTCACAGGACCAATCTAGGCTCAGGATTGGTGTGAAAGAAGCGCCAATCCGACACCCGATGCCTGGGCCAATACCGGAGTGCCGACCTTCGCGACGGCGGCGCCGCTGCGTCGCCGGTGCCGAGATATCCGAGGCTGAACGTGGTGGGGCCGTGAGGTAGTTTCGGGGTCAAATGACGACGACTCCGCTCGAGCTGGTCACGCCAGCTCCCGAGGCCGATGCCGCCCGGCGCGCGGGGTTGCGTCGGATGCGCACCGTTGCGGTGTTGCTTCTCGCGCTGGCCGGCGTCGTGTTCCTGGTGACCCTCGACCAGGATGGCTTCCTCGGCTACGTCAACGCCGGCGCGGAGGCGTCGATGGTCGGCGCGATCGCCGACTGGTTCGCGGTCACCGCACTCTTCAAGCACCCGTTGGGGTTGCCCATCCCGCACACTGCGCTGATCCCCCGGAAGAAGGACGACCTCGGTCGCAGCCTGGAGCAGTTCGTCGGCGAGAACTTCCTCCAGGAGCAGATCATCCGTGAACGGGTGGCCGCGGCGAACATCTCTCTCCGCGTCGGCGCGTGGGCCAAGCAACCGCGGAACGCACGCCGGATCGTCGACGAGGTCACCGACGTGGCTGCCATCGGCCTGGCCAAGGTCCGCGACGAGCACATCGTCGAGCTCGTGGAGGGTGTGCTCGTTCCTCGATTCCGGGAGGAGCCGATCGCCCCCATCCTCGGCAGCCTGCTGACGGAGGCGGTCCGCGACAACCTTCACCACGGGTTGGTCGACCTCGCGCTCGAGGAGCTGCTGCGCTGGCTGGAGGCGAACGAGGAGACGTTCGCGGATGTGCTGTCCGAGCGGGCTCCCTGGTGGGCGCCGCCGCGGCTCAACGCCGCCGTCACCGGACGCCTCCACACCGAGGCCATCAGGTGGCTCGCCGACATCCGTGCGGACCCGCGCCACCACGCCCGTGAGGCGCTCGACTCGATGCTCGCCCAGCTGGCCCACGACCTGCTCACACGACCCCGATACCCAGGCCCGCGCCGAGGCGATGAAGAACCGCGTCCTCGAGCACCCGCAGGTGATCGCGACCAGCGTCTCCCTGTGGAAGGGGTTTCGCAATGCTCTGCTCGCTGGCCTGCGGGAACCGCACGGGCTGCTGCGCGAACGCCTCACCGCCGAGGTCCAGGGCTTCGCCGAACGGCTCACGACCGACGCGGCTCTTCGCCTCCGCCTCGAAGGTCTAGCCGCCGACCTCGCGGTCTTCGCGGTGTCGAGGTACGGCGCCGAGGTCACCGCCGTCATCACCAGCACGGTGGAACGTTGGGACGGCGACGAGGCTGCCCGGAAGATCGAGCTGCACGTCGGCCGCGACCTCCAGTTCATCCGGATCAACGGCACGATCGTCGGCGGCCTGGTCGGCGTACTCATCCATGCCGTCTCTGCCCTCATCAACTGAACCCGCGAACTGGCAGTTGTGGCCCCGCGAGCGGGCGGTTGTGGCCCCGCGAGCGGGCGGTTGTGGCCCCGCGAGCCGTCAGTTGTGGCCCCGCGAGCGGCGGTTGTGGCCCCCGGGGGCGGTTGACGTTTCGTGGGGCCAGACTTGACGTCTCGCGGGGCCAGAGTTGACGTCTCGCGGGGCCAGACTTGCCGTTCGCGGGGCCACAACTGCCAGGTCGTGGGGGAGGATGGATCGATGACGGTCGACGTACCGATTCGTGACGAGTCCATCCGGCTGGGGCAGTTCCTCAAGCTCGCGGACCTGATCGACAACGGCGCCGAGGCCAAGCCGCTGTTGGCGCGAGAGGCCGTGCGGGTCAACGGAGAGATCGAGACCCGGCGCGGGCGTCAGCTGGCGAAGGGCGATGTGGTGACGCTCGGGGATGCGAGCGCGCGGGTTTCCTGAAGGGTGTCTCCCGGGGCCCTCGGGAGACACGTCGGATGGGTCCTCAGCAGCCGCAGCCGCAACCGCACGGGCACTCGTCCATCAACACTCACCTCCCTCCGCGCTCGAACGTGTACTCGGGTCCGCGGGCGGGCACCACGTGCCCGGACTTGGGGGAGGGCAGTCCGCGCTCGGAATCCGGGCGAGCATCTCGGCCATCTGGGTGCGCAGCCGCATCATCCGCTCGAGCTCGGCGTCGAGTTCGGCGAGCCGCTTGGTCAGGTGCTGCTCGGCCGGCTCGCAAGGGCACACGCCGGTGTCCCGGACGGCGAGCAGGTCGCGTACGTCGGACAGGCTGAGGCCGAGTCGGGTCGCGCCCTGGATGAACGTCATCCGGTCGACCATCGCGGCGTCGTACTGCCGATAGCCGGCAGCGGTCCGTCGCGGCGCCGGCAGCAGCCCTTCGCGCTCGTAGAACCGCACCGTGTCCGCGCTGACTCCCACCTCACGAGCGAGCTGGGAGACCGTGTAGCTGATGGCTTCGATGGTGCTCATGCCGCCCACGGTAAACCTTGGAGTCGACTCCAAGGTCAAGGGTCACGGGTCGATAGTCCGAGACGAAATGGCCCTCGACACGCCGTGGAGAGGGACCATTTCGTCTCGGACTACCGCGCCAGCGTCAGGAAACGCCCATCAGGTCGCACACGAAGATCAGGGTCTCGCCGGGCTTGATCGCGCCACCGGCTCCACGGTCGCCGTACCCGAGATGGGGCGGGATGACGAGCTGGCGGCGACCGCCGACCTTCATGCCCTGGATGCCCTGGTCCCATCCGGAGATGACCTGACCGATGCCGAGCCGGAACTCGAGCGGCGCGCCACGGTTGTACGACGCGTCGAACTCCTCGCCCGTCGAGTGGGCGACCCCGACGTAGTGGACGGACACGGTCGAACCCGCCTTCGCCTCGGCGCCGTCACCCGGGGTGATGTCGCTGATGACCAGGTCGGCGGGCGGTTCGGGGTCGAAGAAGTCGATCTCGGGCTTGTCCATGTGTGTTCTCCCGGGCAGCGCTCACATCCGAGCGCCGCCGATAGGCGTCAGGTCTGGTGAAGGTAATGGTCGAGCTGGTCGCGCTCGAACTCGAGCTCACCGATCCTGCTCTTGACCACATCACCGATGCTGATGATGCCAGTCAACCGTCCGTCGGCGACGACCGGGACATGGCGGACCCGGTGGTCGGTCATCAGCTTCATCAGGTGGTCGACCTCTTCCGAGCCCTCACAGGTCTGGACCTCGGACGTCATGATCGTCCGCACGGACTCCGCGAGCACCCCCTCGTCCTCGTGCAGCTTGCGGACCACGTCCCGCTCGGAGACGATGCCGTCGACGGTGGACCCGTCGCCGCTGACGATCAGGGCACCCACGTTGTGCTCGGCAAGGGCTGCGATCAGCTCCCGGATGGTGGCATCGGGTGAGATCGTGACCACTTCCTGGCTCGGCTTGGACCGAAGCACGTCGTTGATGCGCATGAGGCTCCCGTTCGCTAGGTCTCACGCTCACGCTAGTGGCGCCGCCGGGAGTTGAAAAGAGCCGTCCGCACCGCGGTCACCCCAGCGGCGGCTCGTCGGTTTGAGGGGTACGCCGCCGCGAACGCAGGTCGGCGACCGAACCGGGCCCGAGCCGCGGTTCGTCCGGGTCCTCACTGTCGGGGAGCGACCCGAGGAAGGACAGGGCGGCGTCGTGCAGGTGCCCGTTGCTGGCCACCGCGTTGCCTCCGAACGGGCCCGGAGTGCCGTCGAGTGACGTGAACTGACCGCCCGCCTCACGTACGACGATGTCGAGCGCGGCCATGTCGTAGAGCTCGAGCTCGGGCTCGGTGGCGATGTCGACGGCCCCTTCCGCGACGAGCATGTAGGACCAGAAGTCGCCGTACGCCCTCGTGCGCCAGCACCGCCGGGACAGCGACATGAAGTCGTCGAGCCGGCCGCGGCTGTCCCAGCCGGACAGGGAGGAGTAGGACAGCGAGGCGTCCTCGAGTCGGCGTACGTCGGACACCTGGCACTGGGTCGCCTTCAGCAGCGAACGCCCGGTCCAGGTGCCGTTGCCCTTCGAGGCCCACCAGCGCCGTTGCAGCTGCGGCGCGGACACCACGCCCAGCATCACCTCGTCGTCGACGACGAGCGCGATCAGCGTGGCCCACACCGGGACCCCGCGCACGAAGTTCTTGGTGCCGTCGATCGGGTCGATCACCCATCGCCGCTGGCTGTGCCCGGTCGAGCCCTGCTCTTCGCCGAGCACCGCGTCGCGGGATCGGGCCCGAGAGAGGGTACGGCGGATCGCCGTCTCGACCGCCTGGTCGGCATCGCTGACCGGGGTCAGGTCGGGCTTGCTCATCACGTGCAGGTCCAGAGCCTTGAACCGCGCCTGGCTCAGCGAGTCGGCATCGTCGGCCAGGACGTGCGCGAGCCGCAGGTCATCGGTGTAGTCGGTGGGCATTCCCACAGGCTAGGGCCAGTCGCCGCTAAATCCGGGTTGGGCTCGTTACCGTATGGGAGGTATGGAGATCAGAGGCGTTCCTGTTCACCTGCTGGTGGTGCATGCGGCCGTAGTCTTCGGTCCGCTGTCTGCCACGGCTGCTCTTGCCTACGTCGGCGTACCGAAATGGCGCGACTGGCTCCGTTGGCCGATGGTGGTCTCCGTGCGTCGTCGCGTGCGGCGCGATCGTCGCGGCCTACCTGAGCGGCAAGAACTTCCTCGGCAACAATCCGGGGCTCCAGGACGACTCAGATCGTGCAGACGCACGCGGACTGGGGCCAGAGAGCACTCTGGGTGACCATCGGGTTCGCGATCGTCGCCGTGGCCGCCTGCTGGCTACCACAACCGGACCGGGCCGGTCCAGGACGCTCGCTCAACGTGGCGCTCGGAGCCTTGGCGCTCGGCACGCTCGCGATCGTCGTCCTGACCGGCGACGCAGGCGCCCGCGCGGTCTGGGGCGACTGAGCCTAGTTGACGTCCTCGCCCATGTGCGGGTCGGCGAGCAGGTACTGGGTGAGCCGACCCTGGTGCGCGCGATCGTGGACGCGAACCGGTTCCGGGATCATCCGGCCCTCTGCGGTGTCCCAGAAGTTGTCGACCTGACGGCAGACCCGGCGAGCGACCCGACCGGACACACCGAGGTGCGGCACGTAGGGATGCGGCCGGGTCGGTGCCTTCAGCTCGGCATGGAAGAGCCGATCGACAAGGTGGTCGTTCTCCTCGTCGGTGAGGTCCTCGGCCAACGCGTTCACGAGGTCGTGCTCCATGGCCATGGTCCGGTCGAACTCGCGTCGTACGTCGCCCCAGATGTCGGCCCAGGGCGTGCTGACGGCGTACGCGCTGCCGTAGAGCTTGGCCTTGATCGTCGCCAGCGAGGACTCGAGGTGACGGCACTGGTGGCTGAACTCATGGGCGCGGTCAGAGCCGTTCGGCAAACGGTGCCGGACGGTCGGCACCAGCGAGTCGGTGACGGCCGCGAGGTGGCGGCTGATGCTGGCCAGGAAGGTGTCCGTCGCGGGGTAGTGCGCACGGGGGTTGGCCATCGTGGGGTGATGCCCGATCGCGGTCTCGAGCCGGTTGTCCAGGGCGTCGTGGGTTGCGGTGATGCTGCGGTTGAGAAGGTCATGTTGCATGGCGGATCAACTCCGAGGTGGCGAGTGCTGTCGCCTTGTCCTAATTGTCCCTCGCGAACCAGAGCCGGGCAATGCCGAAGCGCTCAGTACTGGTCCTCGCCACGCTCACGTGACACGAGCAGACGGCGGAACGACTCGACCCGTTCCGGATCCGCCAGGCCCTCGGCCAGCGCCTCATCGAGGCCGCACTCCGGCTCGTCGGCGCCGTGCGAGCACCCGCGCGGGCAGTCCTCGGTCATCTCGTCGAGGTCCGGGAACGCCTCGATCAGGACGTTCGCATCGACATGGGCGAGCCCGAACGAGCGGATGCCAGGGGTGTCGATGATCCAGCCACCCTCCGGCAGCGCCAGCATGTAGGCGCTGGTCGAGGTGTGCCGGCCCCGGCCGGTGACCGCGTTGACGATGCCGACCTGCCGGTTGGCGTCCGGTACGAGCGCGTTCACCAGGGTCGACTTGCCGACCCCGCTGCTGCCGACCAGCACGCTGGTCCGGCCCACGAGCTGCTCGCGGACCTCGGTCAGGTCGCCGCCGCGCTGGGTCACGACGTACGGCACTCCGAGCGAGCGGTAGGTCGACAACAGGGTCTCCGGATCCCGCAGGTCGGCTTTGGTGAGGAACAAGATCGGTTGCATCTTCGAGGCGTACGCCGCCACGAGTGCGCGGTCGATCAGCCGGGGCTGCGGATCCGGGTCGGCCAGGGCGGTCACCACGACCAGCTGGGAGGCGTTGGCCACGATCACGCGCTCGACCGGGTCGTCGTCGTCGGCAGTCCGGCGCAGCGTGGTGGTGCGCTCGTCGACGCCGACGACGCGCGCCAGCGTGTCGGTGGTGCCCGACACGTCACCGACCACCCGGACCCGGTCGCCGACGACCACGCCCTTGCGCCCCAGCGGGCGGGCCTTGACGGCCATCACCGTGCGTCCGTCGATGAGCAGCGTCAACCTGCCCCGGTCGACGGTGACGACCACGCCCTCGACGGCGTCGTCATAGGCGGGTCGGTCCTTGGTGCGCGGCCGGGTACGACGACGCGGCCGGTCGTAGTGCTCCTGGTCGTGCTCGCCGTACCTGCTGGTCATGGGGCGTTCACAGCAGCCTCGCCCAGAAGCCGGGGAAGTCGGGGAAGGTCTTCGCGGTCGTGGCCACGTTCTCGACGAGGACTCCGTCGACCGCCGCACCGAGGATGACACCGGCGTGCGCCATCCGATGGTCGGCGTAGGTGCGGAACGTGCCGCCGTGGAGCGGGGCCGGCCGGATCGAGAGCCCGTCGGGTTGCTCGGTGACATCGGCGCCGAGGTTGCCGAGCTCGGTGGCGAGCGCGGCCAGCCGGTCGGTCTCGTGGCCGCGGATATGCGCGACGCCGCGCAGGCTGGACGGGGTCTCAGCCAACGCACACAGGGCCGCTACGGCGGGCGTCAGCTCTCCGACGTCGTGCAGGTCGAGGTCGATACCCTGGAGGCGTTCGGGTCCGATCACGCGCAAGCCGTCGCTGTCGTGGGACACCGTGCAGCCCATCAGGGTCAGGATCGAGCGGAGTTCGTCGCCCGGCTGGTTGGTCGAGCTCGGCCAGTCATGGATCAGGACGGAACCGCCGGACAACGCCGCGAGCGCCAGGAACGGTGCGGCGTTGGAGAGGTCCGGCTCGATGACGCGGTCGACCGGAGCGGACCGAACCGGGCGCCACGGACCAGCGGTTGGCGTCGGAGTCGTCCACGTCGACGCCGTGCTCGCGAAGCATCGCGACGGTCATCTCGAGGTGCGGCAGCGACGGGACCGGCTTGCCGTCATGGCGTACGTCGACCCCGCGCTCGAACCTGGGAGCGGCCAGCAGCAGGGCCGAGATGAACTGCGAGGATGCTGACGCGTCGATCACGACCGTGCCTCCGGGCACAGACCCGGATCCGATGATCGTGAACGGCAATGCTTCGCCGTGCACTGTCACGCCCAGACCCCGGAGCGCTGTGAGCACCTCGCCGACCGGCCGGTTCCGCATGTGGGCATCGCCGTCGAAGGCGATCCGTCCCGTCGACAGGGCGGCCACCGGGGGCACGAAGCGCATGACGGTTCCAGCGAGTCCGCAGTCGATCTCCGCGTCGCGAGTGAACGCTCCGGGCGTGACCGTCCAGTCGTCACCGCCGCTGTCGACCTCGGACCCGAGTGCGGTCAGGGCTGCCGCCATCAGGATGGTGTCGCGCGAGCGGAGTGCCCGTCGTACGACCGAAGGGCCGTCTGCGATGGCCGCCAGGATCAGCGCGCGGTTGGTCAATGACTTGGACCCGGGCAACGACACAGCCAGGTCGACTCGTGCGCCGGCGCGCGGCGCTGGCCACGGGTCGGCCGGCTGATCGACCACGATCGTCACAGCCGCACCCTACCGAGCAGGAAGCGGCGCGGCGTCAGCGCAACTGGGCGGCAGCAAGCTTGGCCTCACGGCGGGCGTTGCGGGCCATTCGACGCGACCCCTTGCGGGCCGAGGTGGCCGCGTGGCTGGCCCGCCAGGCCAACCCCGGCTTGCCCTCGGTGTCGACGCCGGCGAGCAGCAGGCCGCCCAGCATCGACACGTTCTTGAAGAAGTGGACCCGCTGGTTGGCCCGGGCCGCGGGGTCCGACTCTTCCCAGAAGCGGTGTCCGGCGAACGTGGTGGGGACCAGCGTGGCCGCGAGCACGGCTGAGCTGAGGCGTGGTGCGCGCCCGGTGGCGAGCGCGGCTGCTGCGCCGATCTGGGTGACCGCGTTGATCCGGACGAGGGTCTTGGCGTCGGTTGGGATGGGTGCCGACGGTGCCGCCCGCTGGGCCAGGGGCACCAGCTTGTCTGTGATCGGGCGGGCCTTGGCGGCCGAGGCGTCGGTGTTCTTCAGGGCGTTGATCCCGCCGGCAACAAACATCGACGCCAGCATCGGACGGGCCACCAAGCGAATCAGGGTCATGACCCATTCATACCCGATCCGCGGCCCGGACATGCCGGGGGTCTCAGGGAAGCTGGTCGTGGTTGTTGGTCGGGTCCGCGTCGACGAAGCCGACAGGGGAGACGTCGAAGGTCGCGCTCCACGCGCCAGGCAACGTGAGGAAGTGGAAGAGGCCCACGGTGCCGTCATTGCTGACGGGACAGGTGAACGTGGCGCCGGAGCGGGTGCACTCGCTGGGGCTCTGCAGGATGATCTGCAAACCGAAGATCCGCACGGTGAGGATCGCTGAGCCGGCCGGGTCGATTCCCTGGACGTCGGCCGTCACGCGGTGCGAGAGTCCGCCGCGCCTGGTCATGGGCCGAGACCGTGAGGTCGTACCGTGTCGTCACCGAGATCGTGCCGGTGTCCGTGGCGCCCCGGGCGTCCCTGATCGTGTAGGAGAACGTGTCGACGCCGTGGAAGGCACCGTCCGGCGCGTAGAGCACCTTTCCGGCGACGATGCTGGCGGTGCCGTGCGCGGGGTTCGCCACCGACACCAGAGAGATCGCGTCCCCGTTCGGGTCGCTGTCGTTGGCGAGGACGTCGATCGTGACGGACCTTGCGGGGTCGGTCGCGGCGTCGTCGTCGACCGCCGTCGGCTTCGTGTTGGTCACCGTCACTGTCACCTTGGCTGTGGAGGTGCCTCCGTGACCGTCAGCGATCGTGTAGTTGAACGTGTCGGTGCCCGCGAAGTCGTCCTGGTAGCTGTAGACCAGCTGGTTGTTGACGATCGCGACTGTGCCGTGACCGGCGGCCGTGACGTCCGTGATCGTGAGCGTGTCCCTGTTGGGGTCGGTGTCGTTTGCGAGTACGTCGATCGTCGTGGACCCGTTGGCGTCGGCCTCGGTCGCAACCGTGTCGGGGCTGGCGTCCGGCGGTGCGTTGGTGACCACGATCGTGAGCGTGCCGGTGCCTGTGCCGCCGTCACCGTCAGAGACGACGTAGTCGACGGTGTCCGTCCCGTGGAAGCCGGCTGCGGGAGTGTAGGTGAGGCTTTGGCCCTGCTGGGTGACGGTGCCGCCCTGGGCGGAGGTCGCGTCGAAGTCGGCGATGACGAGGGTGTCACCGTTGGGGTCGGTGTCGTTGGCGAGCACCGCAACCGTGATCGAGTCGCCGGACATCGTGCGGGTCTCGCCCCTGACGTTCGGCGGCGCGTTGCGAACCGTGACCCGTACCGTTGCGGTGGCCGTGCCGCCGTTGCCGTCGGAGATCGTGTAGTCGAAGTTGTCGGGACCCTTGAATCCCGGAGCCGGGGCGTAGTAGGTCAACGAACCGTCGTCCTCGACCGTGACCGAACCGTTCGCGGGGTCTGTCACCGAGATGACCCTGATGGGGTCGCCGTTGGGGTCGGAGTCGTTGGCCAGGACGTCGATGGTCACCTGGGTGTTGGTGTCGGTGACTGCCTGGTCGTCGACGGCGACGGGAGACGCGTTGTCGACCGTAACCGTCACGGTCGCCGTGTCGGTGCCCTGGTGCCCGTCGACGACTGTGTAGTCGAACGTCACCGGACCGGCGAAGCCTTCAGGTGGCGCGTAGCGGACCTTGCCGTCGACGACGGTGGCCTTGCCGCGGGTCTGGCCGTCGTCGTCGACCGGAGCGGTGACGTCGGTGATCCGCAGCGCATCGCCGTTGAGGTCGGTGTCGTTGGCCACCACGTCCACCACGACCGGCGTGAAGTGCGGCGTGCTGGACGAGTCGTCGTTCGCGATCGGTGCCGTGTTGCCGACCGTGACCGTGAGCGTTCCGGTGTCCCTGCCGCCGTCGCCGTCGGACACGACGTAGGTCGACGGTGTCGATGCCGTGGAAGCTAGGAGCCGGCGTGTAGACCAGCTCATCGCCGTCCCTGGTGATGGTGCCGCCATGGGCAGAGGTCGCGTCGAAGTCGGCGATGCTGAGCGAGTCGCCGTTGGGGTCGGCGTCGTTGTCGAGCACCGGCACCGAGACCGGCGCACCGTCGGTAGTCGCCTCGTCGTCAACGGCCGTGGGCGCTTCGTTGTGCACGGTGACGGTGACCGTCGCCTGGTTGCTCGTCAGGTCGCCATCGGTCGCCCGGTAGGTGAACGTGTCGGTGCCCTTGAACCCGTCTTCAGGTGTGTAGACGAGCAGGTTTCCGCGTTGGGTGACGGTGCCGTGTTCGGAGACGCCGTCGAAGGTGTCGATCCCGAGTGCGTCGGTGGGGTTGGGGTCGGTGTCGTTGGCCAGGACCCCGATGGCCACTTCCTGGTTGGTATCGGTGCTGGCGGTGTCGTCCACGGCAACCGGTGCGCCGTTGGCCACGGTGATGGTCACGGTGGCCAGGTTGCTGGTCAGGTCGCCGTCGCTGGCGCGGTAGGTGAACGAGTCGACGCCCTTGAATCCGTCGTCGGGGGTGTAGGTGATGGTGCCGTCGTCGTTGACCTCGGCCGCGCCGTTGGTCGGCTGGTCGGCGATGACCGGGGTCAGGGTGTCGTCGTTGGGGTCGGTGTCGTTCTGGAGGACGTCGATGCCGACGTTCGTGTTGGTGTCGGTCGATGCTGTGTCGTCGTTGGCGACCGGTGCGGCGTTGGCCACGGTGATGGTCACGGTGGCCAGGTTGCTGGTCAGGTCGCCGTCGGTGGCGCGGTAGGTGAAGGAGTCGACGCCCTTGAATCCGTCGGCGGGGGTGTAGGTGATGGTGCCGTCGTCGTTGACCTCGGCCGCGCCGTTGGTCGGCTGGTCGGCGATGACGGGGGTCAGGGTGTCGTCGTTGGGGTCGGTGTCGTTCTGGAGGACGTCGATGCCGACGTTCGTGTTGGTGTCGGTCGCTGCGGTGTCGTCGTCGGCACTCGGGGCGCCGTTGGCGACCGCGACGGTGACGGTGGCGGTGTCGGTGGCGATCCCGTCGGTGATGGTGTAGTCGAAGGTGTCGGTGCCCTTGAACGTCGCCTCGGGGGTGTAGACGAGCCGGTCGCCCTGCTGGACGACGGTGCCGCCGCCCGGGGTGGTCTCGTCGAATCCGGCGATACTGACCGGGTCGCCGTTCGGGTCGGAGTCGTTCTGGAGGACGTCGATGCCGACCTTCGTGTTGGTGTCGGTGTTGGCGGTGTCGTCGATGGCGACCGGTGCGGCGTTGGCCACGGTGATGGTCACGGTGGCCAGGTTGCTGGTCAGGTCGCCGTCGCTGGCGCGGTAGGTGAACGAGTCGATGCCCTTGAAGCGGTCGGCGGGGGTGTAGGTGACGGTGCCGTCGTCGTTGACCTCGGCCGCACCGTTGGTCGGCTGGTCGGCGATGACCGGGGTCAGGGTGTCGCCGTTGGGGTCGGTGTCGCCGTCGAGGACGTCGACGACCGACGGGGGTGTTGGTGTCGGTGGTGGCGGTGTCGTCGTCCGCGGTCGGGGCGGCGTTGGCCACGGCGATGGTCACGGTGGCCAGGTTGCTGGTCAGGTCGCCGTCGCTGGCGCGGTACGTGAACGAGTCGACGCCCTGTGAACCCGTCGGCGGGGGTGTAGGTGACGGTGCCGTCGTCGTTGACCTCGAGCCGTACCGTTGGTCGGCTGGTCGGCGATGACGCGGGGTCAGGGTGTCGCCGTTGGGGTCGGAGTCGTTCGGCGAGGACGTCGACGCCGACGCTCGTGTTGGTGTCGGTGCGTGGCGGTGTCGTCGACGGCGGTCGGTGCGGCGTTGGCCACGGTGATGGTCACGGTGGCCAGGTTGCTGGTCAGGTCGCCGTCGCTGGCGCGGTAGGTGAACGAGTCGACGCCCTTGAATCCGTCGGCGGGGGTGTAGGTGACGGTGCCGTCGTCGTTGACCTCGGCCGCACCGTTGGTCGGCTGGTCGGCGATGACCGGGGTCAGGGTGTCGCCGTTGGGGTCGGTGTCGCCGTCGAGGACGTCGATGTCGACAGGCGTGTTGGTGTCGGTGCTGGCGGTGTCGTCGTCGGCAGTCGGGGCGGCGTTGGCGACCGCGACGGTGACGGTGGCGGTGTCGGTCGGCGATCCCGTCGGTGATGGTGTAGTCGAAGGTGTCGGTGCCGGAGAACCCGGGAGCCGGCGTGTAGGTGACGGTCCCGTCGTCGTTGATGTCACGGTGCCGTCGGCGGGGGTGGTGGCGTCGGTGACGCTGAGGGTGTCGCCGTCGGGGTCGGTGTCGTTGGCCAGCACCGCGATGTCCACGGGCCGGTTCCGTCCGGTCGACGGCTTCGTCGTCGACCGCGGTCGGGGCGCCGTTGGCGACCGCGACGGTGACGGTGGCGGTGTCGGTGGCGGTGCCGTCGGTGATGGTGTAGTCGAAGGTGTCGGTGCCGGAGAACCCGGCGGCCGGGGTGTAGGTGACGGTGCCGTCGTCGTTGATGATCACGGTGCCGTCGCCGGGGGTGGTGGTCGTCGGTGACGGTCAGGGTGTCGCCGTCGGGGTCGGTGTCGTTGGCCAGCACCGTCGATGTCGACCGGCCGGTTCCGTCCGGTCGATGCTTCGTCGTCGACCGCGACCGGGGCGCCGTTGCCGACCGCGACGGTGACGGTGGCGGTGTCGGTGGCGATGCCGTCGGTGATGGTGTAGTCGAAGGTGTCGGTGCCGGAGAACCCGGCGGCCGGGGTGTAGGTGACGGTGCCGTCCGGGTTGACGTCGACGGTGCCGTCGGCCGGGTGTGGTGGTCTCGGTGACGGTGAGGGTGTCGCCGTCGGGGTCGGTGTCGTTGGCCAGCACGTCGATGTCGACGGGCCGGTTCCGGCCGGTCGACGCTTCGTCGTCGACCGCGGTCGGGGCGCCGTTGGCGACCGCGACGGTGACGGTGGCGGTGTCGGTCGGCGATGCCGTCGGTGATGGTGTAGTCGAAGGTGTCGGTCCCGGAGAACCCGGCGGCCGGGGTGTAGGTGACGGTGCCGTCGTCGTTGATGCTCACGGTGCCGTCGGCCGGGGTGGTGGCGTCGGTGACGGTCAGGGTGTCGCCGTCGGGGTCGGTGTCGTTGGCCAGCACGCGATGTCGACGGGCCGGTTCCGGCCGGTGGACGCTTCGTCGTCGACCGCGGTCGGGGCGCCGTTGGCGACCGCGACGGTGACGGTGGCGGTGTCGGTGGCGATGCCGTCGGTGACGGTGTAGTCGAAGGTGTCGGTCCCGGAGAACCCGGCGGCCGGGGTGTAGGTGACGGTGCCGTCGTGTTGATGGTCACGGTGCCGTCGCCGGGGGTGGTGGTCGTCGGTGACGCGTCAGGGTGTCGCCGTCGGGGTCGGTGTCGTTGGCCAGCACGTCGATGTCCACCGGCCGGTTCCGGCCGGTCGATGGCTTCGTCGTCGACTGCGGTCGGGGCGCCGTTGGCGACCGCGACGGTGACGGTGGCGGTGTCGGTCGGCGATGCCGTCGGTGATGGTGTAGTCGAAGGTGTCGGTCCCGGAGAACCCGGCGGCCGGGGTGTAGGTGACGGTGCCGTCGTCGTTGATGGTCACGGTCCCGTCGCCGGGGGTGGTGGCGTCGGTGACGGTCAGGGTGTCGCCGTCGGGGTCGGAGTCGTTGGCGAGCACGGCGATGTCGACCGGCTGGTTCCGGCCGGTGGACGCTTCGTCGTCGACCGCGGCCGGGGCGCCGTTGGCGACCGCGACGGTGACGGTGGCGGTGTCGGTGGCGATCCGTCGGTGATGGTGTAGTCGAAGGTGTCGGTCCCGGAGAACCCGGCGGCCGGCGTGTAGGTGATGGTGCCGTCGTCGTTGATGGTCACGGTCCCGTCGCCGGGGGTGGTGGCGTCGGTGACGGTCAGGGTGTCGCCGTCGGGGTCGGAGTCGTTGGCCAGCACGTCGATGTCCACTGGCCGGTTCCGGCCGGTCGACGCTTCGTCGTCGACCGCGGTCGGGGTGCCGTTGGCGACCGCGACGGTCACGGTGGCGGTGTCGGTCGCGATCCCGTCGGTGATCGGTGTAGTCGAAGGTGTCGGTCCCGGAGAACCGGCGGCCGGGGTGTAGGTGACGGTGCCGTCCGGGTTGACGTCGACGGTGCCGTCGGCCGGCGTGGTGGCGTCGGTGACGGTCAGGGTGTCGCCGTCGGGGTCGGTGTCGTTGGCCAGCACGTCGATGTCGACCGGCTGGTTCCGGCCGGTGGATGGCTTCGTCGTCGACCGCGGTCGGGGTGCCGTTGGCGACCGCGACGGTGACGGTGGCGGTGTCGGTGGCGATCCCGTCGGTGATCGTGTAGTCGAAGGTGTCGGTCCCGGAGAACCCGGCGGCCGGGGTGTAGGTGACGGTGCCGTCGTGGTTGATCTCGACGGTGCCGTCGCCGGGTGTGGTGGCGTCGGTGACGGTCAGGGTGTCGCCGTCGGGGTCGGAGTCGTTGGCCAGCACCGCGATGTCGACCGGCTGGTTCCGGCCGGTGGACGCTTCGTCGTCGACCGCGGTCGGGGCGCCGTTGGCGACCGCGACGGTGACGGTGGCGGTGTCGGTGGCGATCCGTCGGTGATCGGTGTAGTTGAAGGTGTCGGTGCCCGAGAACCCGGCGGCCGGGGTGTAGGTGACGGTGCCGTCGTCGTTGACGTCGACGGTGCCGTCGGTCGGCTGGTCGTCGTCGGTGACGGTCAGGGTGTCGCCGTCGGGGTCGGAGTCGTTGGCCAGCACGGCGATGTCGACGGCTGGTTCCGCCTGGTCGATGCTTCGTCGTCGACCGCGGTCGGGGTGCCGTTGCCGACCGCGACGGTGACGGTGGCGGTGTCGGTCGCGGTCCCGTCGGTGATGGTGTAGTCGAAGGTGTCGGTGCCGGAGAACCCGGCCGCCGGGGTGTAGAAGACGGTCCCGTCCTCGTTGACGACGACAGTCCCGTCGGCCGGCGTGGTCGCGTCGGTGACGGTCAGGGTGTCGCCGTCGGGGTCGGAGTCGTTGGCCAGCACCGCGATCTCGACTGGCTGGTTCCGCCCGGTCGATGCTTCGTCGTCGACCGCGGTCGGGGTGCCGTTGGCGACCGCGACGGTGACGGTGGCGGTGTCGGTGGCGATCCCGTCGGTGATCGGTGTAGTCGAAGGTGTCGGTCCCGGAGAACCCGGCGGCCGGGGTGTAGGTGACGGTGCCGTCGTCGTTGATGATCGACGGTGCCGTCGGCCGGGGTGGTCGCGTCGGTGACCCTCAGCGTGTCGCCGTCGGGGTCGGAGTCGTTGGCCAGCACCGCGATGTCGACTGGCCGGTTCCGGCCGGTCGATGCTTCGTCGTCGACCGCGGCCGGGGCGCCGTTGGCGACCGCGACGGTGACGGTGGCGGTGTCGGTGGCGATCCCGTCGGTGATCGTGTAGTCGAAGGTGTCGGTGCCGGAGAACCCGGCCGCCGGGGTGTAGGTGACGGTCCCGTCGTCGATGGCCACGGTCCCGTCGCCGGGGTGGTCGTGCCGGTGACCCTCAGCGTGTCGCCGTCGGGGTCGGAGTCGTTGGCCAGCACCGCGACGGTCACCGGCCGGTTCCGGCCGGTCGACGCTTCGTCGTCGACCGCGACCGGGGCGCCGTTGGCGACCGCGACGGTGACGGTGGTGGTGTCGCTGGTCGCGTCGCCATCGGTGGATCGGTGTAGTCGAAGCTGTCGACGCCGCGGAAACCCGGCGCAGGGGTCGTAGGTGAGGCCCCGTCGTACGGGAGACGGTGCCACCTTCCGCGCTCGTCGTATCGTGCTCCGCGATCGCCGAGGTCATCGCCGTTCGGGTCGTGGTCGTTGGCGAGGACGTCGACCTCGACGGAAGAGTTGGGTTGGGTCGAGGACTCGTCGGCGTACGGCGACCGGGACCCCGTTGCGCACGGTGACCCGGACGGTGCCCTCGTTGGTCTGCTCGGAATCGTCGCCGACGACGTAGGTGAACGAGTCAGCGCCCTTGAATTTGCGGTCGGGGGTGTAGGTCACGACGCCGTTCTCGCCGGCAAGCAACGCTGCCAAGAACCGGGGTTCCCCTCTGGTCACCTCGCCATGGCCCGGCTGCGAAAAGCTGATCAGTCTCAGGTCGCCGCCACCGTCGTTGGAGTCGTTGGCGAGCAGGTCCAGAGTGACGGGCCCGCCGTCGCTCTCCGGCATCTCGTCCTCGCCGGGGGTGGGACCACCGCTCGGCCCGCCCGTGGGTTCGGTCGGCTCGTCGGTCGGCTCGTCGGTGGGCTCCGGTCGTGTCCGTGGCGTCCGTGGGCGTGTCCGTTGGCGTGTCCGTGGGCGTATCGGAGGGCACCTCGCTGGGAGTGCCCGTCGGGAGGTCGCTGCCGGTGTCGGTGGGCGCAGCCGAGTCGCTCGGGGTGGTGCCGTCGGTCGGGCTGCCCGAATCGCTGGGGCTGCCACCGGGGGTCAGTGATCGAGCTGCCGGGACTCTCGTTCGCGGAGCTTGGGTCGTCGTCGCCACCGAAGAATCCAGGGCCGATGACCCCGGTCGCGACCAGGACGCCCCCCACCACGGCGGTGACCACGGCGCCGACGCCGACCACGGCGACCGTGCCGACGGTGCCGGCCGTGCCGACGGTGCCGGCGGTGCCGGCGGTGCCCGTGGCTGCTGCGGCGCCGGCGTTCCCCGCGGCCGCGTCGCCGGAGCGGCCGAGCACGAAGTCGCGACCGCGCCCGAGCGCCCCGAGCAGCCCCGCCTTCGCCACCACGCCCGCACTGGCCGCGACGTAGGCGGCGCCGGCCGAGCCGAGCAGCAGCGGGGCGAGGATGCCGGACAGGTTCGAGTTGACCTCGGACAGCTCGAGATAGATCGCCATGCACTTGCGGCACTCGTCGAGGTGCGCCTCGACCTTGCCGGCATCACGCTTGGAGACGGCCTTGCGGACGTAGGCGCCGACGTGTTCGTGGGTCCACTTGCACGAGTCCTCTTCGAGCTCCTGCACGTGCATGTTGAGGAACGCCTGGCGCAGGCCCTCGCGCGCGCGATAAGCCAGCGCCGACACCGAGTTCGGGCTCATGCCGAGCAGCAACGCGACGTCGGCGGGCTTGGCGCCCTCCACCTCGGTGTGCCACAGCACGAGCTGCCAGCGCTCGGGCAGCGACGCGAAGGCCTTCGCCGCTGCCGCGTTCTCGAAGCCTTCGACCGCCGTGTCCCGGAACGGCACCCCGGGATCGAACGCCTCCATGTCGTCGGTGGTCGTCAGCCGTGAGGTTGCCCGGATCTTGTCGACGTGCAGGCGGCGTACGGCAGTGAGCAGGTAGGCGCGGAACGCCAGGTCGGGTCCGCCGCCGCGCTGGAGTACGGCGAGCACCTTGGCGAAGGCGTCAGAGACAAGGTCGTCGACGTCGCCGTGGCTGACCAGTTGGCGCGCGAGCCGGCGCGCGGCCTGGACATGGCGCTCGAACAGCTCGCCGTAGGCGGACACGTCGCCACCCCGGACCGCCGAAATGAGCTCAGCGTCGCCCGGTCCGTCGATGCGCTGAAGGGTGCTCAAAGGGTGTTCAACGGTCCCATCGGGGGTAGATGTCCGCAGTTTAGACGGCTGGATTGGTTTTGGAGGCCAAAGAAAGACATCCGAAGTCGCGTCATGGTGCGTCCCCTCGTCCGTTTCTATGTCGAGACCACCGACCAGGGTGGATCTCGCAGACCGAGGGGAGCAACACCGTGGGGATCTTTGCGACACGAACGAGTCGCACTGCCACGGCGGATCCTGAGGCAGGGCGGGCTCTGTCCGAACGTGAGCGGTTGGGATTGCCGCCCAGGTTCGAGGCAGTCGGGGAGGCCCTCGCCTCGGGATCCAGCTCCACGGAGCCATGCTCCGTCGTGGGCTGGCAGCTGGCCCAGGACGGAGCGTCGCTCCAAGAGGTCCTGGATGCACTTCGGGCCACGTCGTTCCAGGTCGCGGGTGTCGAACCCAGCTTCGAGAACATCTCCGCGCTCTGCGCCGCGTGGAGTGAGTCGACGCTCGCCTATCTCCACCAGATGTCCTGCGAGGACCCGATGACCGGGCTCACCTCGCTGGCGCACGTGCGAACCCGCCTCTCTGAGCTCTACAGGGGAGACCTCAGGGCGGAGGGGAGCACGCAGCTGCGCTACGCGCTCGTGCTGGCCGACCTACCCAAGGACGCTCCCGGTATGGGGTCGCTCGGCGAGGGACACCTGTCGCGAGCCATGCGGATCACCCGTCTCGGCGAGGCGACCCGCACCGTGTTCGCCGGCACAGAGACCATCGGTCGCCTCGGCGAACACCGCGTCGCCGTGGTGGTCGAGCGCAGCGACCGGTTGGGGCGACGAGTCGCCCTCCTACGCAAACTGTTGACCCAGGTCGACCTGTCCGGCCAGACCGCACGGGTATGGATCGAGGGGCTCCCGCCCACCGACGACGGTGCGGCGATTCTGCTCGACGAGCTCGCGCGCCCGTAGCGGGCGCAAGCCCGCGAAGCCGCCAGGAGCCGACTCGTCGGAAACTGCCCGGAGGAGCGAAGCGGGGAGTCGGCTTGCGCGGTTCGACGCACGGTGTCGGCCGAACCCGGGCGGGTCCCGCTGGTCGAACACCGCACCGCAACCCAAGCGGGTTGGTCTGAAACCGCAACCACAGCGCGGCTACCCGCTGATGACCGCAGACTCATTCGTGCTGGCTGATGCCCGCGACACGCGAGCCATCGACCGCGAACGAGCGCGTCACAGAGTCTCTCCGAGCGTACGACGCGGTCAGGCCGACGACGCTAGCCTGTGACGCATGTGCGGTCGCTATGCCTCCTCGCGCAAGCCCGAGGACCTGATCGAGGAGTTCGAGATCACCGAGCCGCGGATCAAGGTCCCGCTCGAGCCTGACTACAACGTGGCGCCGACCAAAGAGGTGTACGCCGTCCTGGAGCGGCCGCCGTCGGAGGACAAGACCGCGCCGGCAGACCGGCAGCTCCGGGTGCTCAAGTGGGGACTGGTGCCTTCCTGGGCGAAGGATCCCTCGATCGGCAACCGGATGATCAACGCCCGGATGGAGACCGTCGCGGAGAAGCCGGCGTACCGCCGGGCGTTCTCGTCGCGGCGCTGCCTGTTGCCGGCGGACGGCTACTTCGAGTGGTACCCCACCGACGAGAAGACCAAGGCCGGAAAGCCGAAGAAGCAACCCTTCTTCATCCGTCCCAAGGACGGCGGCGTGTTGGCCATGGCCGGGCTCTACGAGATCTGGCGAGACCCGACCCGCGACGAAGACGATCCCCAGGCCTTCCGCTGGACCTGCACCGTGCTCACGACCGAGGCCGAGGACGCCGTTGGGCACATCCACGACCGGATGCCGCTGATGGTCACCGCCGACCGCTGGGCGCAGTGGCTCGATCCGACCGTCAAGGGCAAGGACAACCTGCTCTCACTGCTGGTGCCTGCCGCGCCGGGCAAGCTCGAGGCGTTCCCCGTGTCCCTCGAGGTCAACAACGTCCGCAACAACGGCCCGCAACTCCTCGAGCCTCTTCCGATCGAGGCCTGAGCGGTGGCGTCGACGCGGACCATCTCGACGCCGTACGGCGACGCGCGGCTGGTCGCCAACCGGGCCCGGAGTCCGCTGGCGACCCTGCTGCTCAGCCACGGCGCCGGCGTTGGCATCGACACCCCGGACCTGGAGGCGCTTGCGACCGGTCTGCCCCGGCACGGCATCACCGTGCTCAGGCTCGAACAGCCGTGGCGGGTGGCCGGCCGCAAGGTCGCCACTGCACCCGCGACCCTGGACGCGGCGTTGCGGGCCACGGCCGACGTGATCCGGCCGCGCACCCCGATGGTCGTGGGTGGTCGTTCGGCAGGAGCGAGGTCGGCTGCACGCTCGGCCCGCACTCTCGGAGCGGCTGGCTGCCTCGCGTTGGCCTTCCCTCTGCACCCACCCGGGCGGCCGGAGAAGTCGCGGCTCGACGAGCTGCGCGCGCGCTCGGGTGCCGACCCTGGTCATCCAGGGCGAGCGGGACAGCATGGGCCGCCCCGAGGAGTTCCCTGCGGGCGTTGACCTGTGCGTGGTGCCCAACGCCGACCACTCGTTCAAGGTGCCCAAGCGGGCCGACGTGAGCCAGGCCCAGGCGCTGGCGATCATCGTCGAGGCGACCCTGGAGTGGATCGTGCGCGACATCGCCGGCAACCCGGTCCGGATGGGCAAAGGGAATCAGATCAGCTGAGGACGTGTTGGTCAGAGTGTGTCCGCCGTTCTCACCCGCCCCGCCAGCCCGCCTCGACCCGATCGACCCTGACTCGACCCGTCACCACGTCGACCGAGGCCGGGCTAGTCTGGGACGCGATGACTGAGACCCTGACTGGTGCGTTCGACGTACCCGAGAACGAGACCGACGACCAGCGATCGGCGCGCTTCGAGCGCGACGCGCTGCCGTACCTCGACCAGATGTACTCCGCCGCCATGCGGATGACGCGCAACCCCCAGGACGCCGAGGACCTGGTCCAGGAAACGTTCGCGAAGGCCTACTCGGCGTTCCACCAGTTCCGGCCCGGCACCAACCTGAAGGCGTGGCTCTACCGGATCCTGACCAACACCTTCATCAACACCTATCGCAAGAAGCAGCGCGAGCCCCAGAAGTCGATGTCCGAGGACGTCGAGGACTGGCAGCTTGCCCGGGCCGAGTCGCACACCGCGACCGGGCTCAAGTCCGCGGAGATGGAGGCCCTCGAACGCCTCCCGGACTCACAGGTCAAGGACGCCCTCCAACGACTCCCCGAGGAGTTCCGGCTGGCGGTCTACCTTGCCGACGTCGAGGGATTCCCCTACAAGGAGATCGCCGAGATCATGGACACCCCGATCGGGACGGTCATGTCGCGGCTGCACCGTGGTCGGCGGCAGCTGCGCGGAATGCTCGAGGACTACGTCCGAAAGAACGACCTGCTCAGCATCGGCAGCGACGGGAGCGGGTCATGAGCCCCGCCGAGTCCTCCCGCCAGTCCGGCCCGGACTCCGGCGAGTGCGCGGACTTCCTCCAGCAGATCGTCTACATGCTCGACAACGAACTCGACCAGACGGAGTGCTCGGCGGTTCGCCGGCACATCGACGAGTGCAGCCCGTGCCTGCAGAAGTACGACCTCGAGCGCACCGTGAAGGCCCTGGTGGCCCGCTCCTGCTCGGAGTCGGCTCCAGAGGGGCTCCGCGAGCGGGTTCTCCTCCAGCTCCGTCAGGTGCAGGTTCGGATCACCGAGGTCTGACCACCGATTCGCGGCTACCCTCACAAACCTGAGAGGATGCTCCGAGCACTCATCACAGGAGGAACGCCATGGGCAAGACCGGCCGCAAGCGCCGCGCTCGCAAGAAGAAGGCCGCGAACCACGGTAAGCGTCCCAACGCCTGAGCGCACCAGCATCAGCACCAGCATCGAGACCCCCAGCCGATCCGGCCGGGGGTTCGCTGCATTTCGAAGGGCACACTGGGGGCATGGATGCCACGCTGACCTTCACCGTGACCGATGCCGACACCGCGGCGTCCGTCGGCTCGGGATCGCTGCCGGTCCTCGGTACGCCGACGCTCCTGGCGTGGTTCGAGGCGGCCAGCTGCGCAGCCATCGAGCCCACCCTCCAACCCGGCAGCACCAGCGTCGGGACCAGGGTTGCGTTGGAGCACCTGGCGGCGTCACCCGTCGGCGCCTCGCTCACCGTGAGCGCCAGCGACGTGTACGTCGACGGGCGGCTCGTGCGGTTCGTGGTCTCGGCGCGGGACGAGGACGGCAAGCTGGTCGGTTCCGGTGAGGTGACCCGGGTGGTCGTGGATGCCGAGAAGTTCATGTCCCGTTTGGGGTGAATCCGCGGGGACCCTAGGCGGCCCGGTCTGACCCCTCCTCGGCTGTCCACGGCCGCCGATATCGTGCACGGATGCCAGATCCGCGTGGAGGACCGAGCCGTGGCTGACCGTGAGGAAGTCCCGGCGAGGTCGTCGAGGCCCTCAGTGACGTCTGTCTGCGGCTGCCCGATGCCTACGAGGAGTCCGCCTGGGTTGGCACCAGGTGGCGGATCCGTGGGCGCACGTTCGCCCACGTCGTCAGGGTCGCGGAGGGATGGCCACCGGTCTACGCAAGGGTGGTCGCCCGGCCGTCGGCGGCAACCAGCCGGTCACCGTCCTGACCTTCGAGTCGACGGGCCTGGAGCTTGCCGCGCTGCAGCGTGCCGGACCGCCGTTCTTCGACCCACCCTGGAGGCCAACCATCGTCGGGATGGTGATCGACGACGACGTCGACTGGGACGAGGTCGGCGAGCTGCTCACCGAGAGCTACCGCATGCTGGCCCCGAAGCGTCTGGTCGACGCCCTGGACCGACTCCCGGACTGATCAGTAGGTCATCCGGAACGCCAGGAGGCACACCTCGTCGACCGGCGTCCAGTCCTCCTCGGGCACGCGGTGGAAGCCGACCCGCTCGTAGACCCGGTGCGCACCCGTCATCCGGTCCATGGTGGACAGCGCCATGCCGCGGTCTCCGGCAGCCTTCGACAGCGCGACACAGTGGCGGACCAACGCCTCGCCGATCCCGCGCCCACGGGCGGCCGGGGCGACGGCCAGCATCCGGAACTCACCCTCGCCGTCGCCGGACAGCTCCTTCCACGGGGACCCGGCCGGGCAGTTGGTGACCACCCCCACGAGCTCCTCACCCTCGATGGCGACCCAGACCTCGGCCTGTTCGGCCCGGGTCGCGGTGTCGCGGAGATGGCGGACGTAGTCCGACGACGGGTCGATGTAGCCGTCGCCCACATAGGCGGTGACGATGAGGTCGCTGACGGCGTCGTAGTCCGACGGTTCGACGAGGCGGATCTCCATCAGATTCCGTACGTCGCGCGCGGGTACGCCGCGGTGACGTCGGTGATCACGTTGACCAGGTAGGGAACCCCCGACGCGAACGCCCGATCGATCGCCGGACCGATCTGGTTGGGGTCCGACACGGTCTCGCCGCCTCCGCCGAGGGCCTTGACCACCTCGTCGTACGCCGTGCGCGGGGCGAGGTCGGCGACGACGTCGTAGCCGTAGAGCATCTGCATCGGACCCTTCTCCAGACCCCACGCCGAGTTGTTGCCGCAGATCATCACGACCGGCAGGTTGTGGCGGACCAGCGAGTCGACGTCCATCAGCGAGAAGCCGGCCGCCCCGTCGCCGAGCAGCAGAACGACCTGGGCCGACGGTCGGGCGATCCTGGCGGCGATGGCGGCACCGAGCCCGGCGCCGAGGCAGCCGTAGGGGCCCGGATCGAGCCAGCCACCGGGGCGCTTCGGCTCGACGAACTTGCCGGCGAAGCTCACGAAGTCGCCGCCGTCGCCGATCACCACCGCGTCGTCGGCCAGCCGGGGCACGAGCTCGCCGTAGATCCGGGCCGGGTGGATCGGGTCGGCCTCGGCCGACAACAGCGCGGCATCGCGTTCGGTCCCGGCCCGCACGGTGTCCTGCAGGCCGCCGACCCACGACGTCCAGTCGGGCTTTCGGGCCACGCGGGCGAGCGCGTCGGCGAGACCCGTGAAGATGCGGGTGAGGTCGCCGGACGCCTGCGCAGCCAGTTCGGCGTGGGTCGAGACCTGTCCGGGGGAGTCGGCAAGGTGGACGACCTTCGCGGGGGTTGCGCCGTCCTTGCCGCCGAAGACTCCGTAGCCCAGCCGGAAGTCAAGCGGTGTGCCGGCCACGATCACGAGATCCGCGGTGCCGAACGCCTGGCTACGGGCCTTCGTCACGAGCAGCGGGTGACCACCGGGGATCAGGCCGCGACCCATGCCGTTGGTGATGGTGGGGATGCCGAGCGCCTCCACGAACTGGAGGGCGGCGACGTCGGCGTGATCGGCCCAGACATCGGTGCCGAGGACCAGCACCGGCCGCTCGGCCGCACCGAGGAGCCCGGCGATCGCGCTGAGTGCGTCCGGGTCGGGGGCCTCACCGCGGCTGTCGCCGACCTTCGGGACCTTCGAGGTGGCCTGGTTGAAGAACTCGTCCATCGGCACGTCGACGAACACCGGCCCACGGTGGGACGAGCCGGCCGCGCTGAAGGCCTCGTGCATGCCGTCGGCGATCTCACCCGCGGTGGGGATCGTGCGGGCCAGCTTCGACACCGGCGCGAGGATCGGCGGGTGGTCCAGCTCCTGGAGGCTGCCCATCCCCCATCGGTTGTCGGGGGCCCGGCCACCGACAACCACCATCGGCGAGCCCGCGAACCGCGCCTGCGCGACGGCACTCACCCCGTTGGTGACTCCCGGCCCCGCGGTGAGCACGGCCAGCCCCGGCGTACGGGTCAGCTTCCCGGTCGCCTCGGCCGCGAATGCGGCGGTCTGCTCGTGGCGTACGTCGACCAGTCGCATCGGCGGCTCAGCCTTGACCGCACCGTCGTACATCGGGAACACGTGGGCACCCGACAGCGTGAACATCGCCTCGACGCCGTGTGCCCGCGCGACCGCGACGGCCAACTGTCCGGCGTGTCCGGTAACAGCGTCTGAACTGGTCGGCTGGCTGCTCTGGTCGTTCATGGATGCAGGCTATCCGGGGACGTGACTGGTCAATTCGCGACGTCGGTGAAGTAGTAGGGGTTGGTCCTCTTCAGGGTGTCGACCAGGGTGAGCAGCAGGTCCGCACGGCACGTCGGCTGCCGCGGCGCCAGCGAGAGCTTCGAGGTAGACCGCGCGCAGGAAGGCCTCCGGGTTGCCGGTCGTCAGGAACGGGTCGACGTCGGCGGGTGGCGGGCTGGCGGCCGCCTGGGCCAGCCGCGCGATCCACGGCTCGAGAACCGAGAGCGGCACCAGGTCGCGGCGCAGGATCGCCATCGTTGCCGCGGCCAGCCGGTCCGGCTCGCCGCAGGAGAAGACCTGCTCGACAGGGAGCAGGATCCGGTCGGCGAGCACGTCCAACATCACGGTGAGCTCGGGCAGTGCCGAGGTGCGGCGACTCGGCGAGAGCCGCGATGGCGTCGGCGCCGTGGGCGATCGCGTGTGCCCAGCCCTTCGTCGGGACGTAGCCCCTGAGGTCCTGTTCGCGGACGATCCACGCGGACACGCGGTCGCCCCACTCGAGAATCTTGTCCGAGGGCAGCCGGTCGACCTTGTTGTTTCGGCTGATGCACTCGGTCAGGGCCAGCACGGAGAACGCCCGCCGGAAGACCGTGTCCGTTCCGGTCTCCCCGATCCCGACAGCCAGGCCGGCGGCCATGCCGTCTCCGAGGCCGCACAGCAGGTCGTCGTACACGCCCCGGCTGATCCAGCTGGCCAGCGTCGGGTAGGCGATCCCGTCGCGCAGACTGGGATTCGTCGATCCCAGCATCGAGGTGAGCTCGGCCGTCATGTCGTCGAGCGGCCGGTCATCGGGGACGCGGAGACCGTCCGCCACGACTTGCTGCCAGAACGCCGAGGCCGTGGATCCCATACCCCATCCTAGGGTGGTGCCCGTGCCGTCGTTGATCGAACTGGTGCGAGCCCACACGGACCTCGGTGACGAAGACGTGTCCTGGCTGCATCTCCTGCTCGCCGACTGGCAGATCATCGCCGACCTCTCGTTCGCTGACCTGGTGCTGTGGCTCCCGGACCGGGACGAGAAGGGGTTCTGGGCCGGCGCGCAGATGCGGCCGACCACCGGCCCCACCGCGTACGTCGACGACGTGATCGGGACCTTCGTGCCCGCCGGCAAGCGGATGATGCTCGACGCGGCCTGGGCCCAGGGGCGGCTGGTGCGTGAGGGCGACCCCGAGTGGCGAGACGACGTCCCGGTGCGGGTCGAGACCATTCCCGTACGACGCGGCGACCGGGTCATCGCCGTGGTGGCGCGCAACACCAACCTCCTCGGCGTCCGCACCCCGAGCCGGCTCGAGCTTTCCTACCTGCAGACGGCCAGCGACCTCACCCAGATGATCGCCCACGGGTACTTCCCCGCCATCGGGCAGCGCTCGGACCACGCCGACTCGCCGCGGGTCGGCGACGGGTTCGTCCGGGTCGATGCCACCGGACGAGTCGTCTATGCCAGCCCGAACGCTCTGTCGGTCTTCCGCAGGCTCGGGCTGGGCACCGACCTGACGGGGCTCAACCTGGCCGAGCTGACCCGAGACCTGGTGCCCCCGCGGCGCCGGCCCGACGAGGAGACGCTCAGCGCGGTCCTCGGCGGCCGGATGCATCGCGACACCGAGATCTCGACCGACGACGTGGCGCTGATCCTGCGTGCGATCCCGCTCCGGCCACAGGGCGACCACATCGGTGCGCTGATCCTGCTCCGCGACGTCACCGACCTCCGCAGACGCGACCGCGAACTCGTCACCAAGGAAGCCACCATCCGCGAGATCCACCACCGGGTGAAGAACAACCTGCAGACGGTGGCCGCGCTGCTGAGGCTGCAGGCTCGCCGGATCGACAACGCCGAGGCGAAGTTCGCCCTGGAGGAGGCAGTACGACGGGTCGGCTCGATCGCCATCGTGCACGACATGCTGAGCCAGGCCGTCGAGGAGAACGTCGTCTTCGACGAGGTCGTCGACCGGCTGGCCAGGATGGTGACCGAGGTGAGCGCCGTGGGCGCGCAGGTCCGGGTCAGCCGGGACGGCAACTTCGGGATGCTCCGCTCCGAGACGGCCACGGCGCTGGCGATGGTGCTGACCGAGGTCCTGCAGAACGCCGCCGAGCACGGTTACGACGCGGGCGCGAGGGGGCACGTCGTCGTACGGGCGCAGCGACTGGTCGGCAGGCTGCGCCTGACGATCACCGATGACGGCAAGGGCCTGCCAGAGGGCTTCGACGCGGAGTCGTCCGCAAGTCTGGGACTGTCGATAGTCCGGACGCTGGTCGAGTCCGAGCTAGGCGGTCAGCTGGGCATGGGTTCGGGCCCGAACCGCGGGACCCGGGTCAGCATCGACGTGCCGGTCGAGTGAACCTCACGCAGTCCGGACGCGGGCCCGAGCATTGCGACGTTTCAGCGCCCGACGCTCATCCTCGCTGAGGCCGCCCCAGACTCCGTGGTCCTGGCCTGCCTCGAGCGCCCAGGCGAGGCACTGCTCGCGCACGTCGCAGCGCCGGCAGACCTGCTTGGCCTCCTCGATCTGGAGTATCGCCGGTCCGGTGTTGCCGATCGGAAAAAACAGCTCCGGGTCCTCATCGAGGCATGCAGAGCGATGGCGCCAATCCACGGGGAGAATCCCTCTTCCAGTTACGTCGACAGGTCATTGCTGCCCTTGGTTCGAGCGCGCTTAGTGAACTCGTTCACATGCGCAACGGCTAGCGTTGCAAGAACTTCACACGGAAACAACCCCTTACCGTGGTTTGTTGGGTCACAACTAGTCTGAATCCGTGCCCCAGGCCCATGACTCCGACACTCCTGCCCCACTGGTGGTCGGCGCGGCAGTGGCCGGGATCGAGGGACTGGTCCTCGTGGCCTACGCCGTGCTGCTGCTGTTCAGCCTGTCGTCGGACCGGCTGACGATGGGGGTCACCAGCTCGGTCTTCCTCCTGGCGTACGGCGCGGGGCTGATGTGGTGCGCGTGGGTGGTGACCCGGGGTTCCTCCTGGGCCCGGAGTCCGATCGTGCTCGCCCAGCTCATCCAGCTCGGCACCGCGTTCAGCTTCTGGGGCGACGACACCACACCGCTCGCGGTCGCGCTGGGCGTGAGTGCCGTGATCGTGCTGCTGGGACTGCTGCACCCGGCGAGCATCGACGCTCTGGCAGATCGCTAGCAGGGACCAGCGCGGGTCAGTCGGCATCCTGCAAGGCTGCCCGCATCGTGTCCAGGGTCTTGGTCAGCAGGCGCGAGACATGCATCTGCGAGACCCCGACCTCGGTGGCGATCTGCGACTGCGTCATGTTCTTGAAGAAGCGCAGCAGGAGGATCTGCTTCTCGCGGGGAGGCAGCTGGTCGAGCATCGGCCGGATCGACTCGCGCATCTCGACATGCTCGAGCCCCGCGTCGTCGATGCCCATCGACTCGAGCATGGACGGGGGACTGTCGTCGGACTCGGCGCCGGCGTCCAGCGACAGGGTCGAGTAGGCGTTGCTGGACTCGAGTCCCTCCACGATGTCCTCGACCGTGCAACCGATCCGTTCGGCGAGCTCCGAAGCCCTGGGCGAGCGCCCCAGCGACTGGGTCAGCTCCGCGTTGGCGCTGTTGATCTGCATCCGCAGCTCCTGGAGCCGACGTGGCACCCGGATGGCCCAGCCCTTGTCGCGGAAGTGGCGCTTGATCTCTCCGATCACGGTGGGCGTCGCGTACGTCGAGAACTCCACCCCGCGGTCCGTGTCGAACCGGTCGACAGACTTGATCAGCCCGATCGTCCCGACCTGCACCAGATCCTCGTAGGGTTCGCCGCGGTTGCGGAACCGTCGTGCGCAATGCTCCACGAGCGGCAGGTGCAGCCGGACCAGGTCGTCGCGAGCCGTCGCCCGGGCCGCCTCGCTCGCGTCCGGGTCGCGGAACAAGACGAACAGCTCCGCGCTTCGGTGTCGAGTGAGCTCCACGCCGGTGAGGGCGATTGGCTCGTCTGCATCGGTCATGTCAGAAGTCGACCGCCGAGCGCAGGGTCATCGACACCGTGAACTGGCCCTCCGCGGCGCTCGAGGTTGCCTCAGCGGTCAACGCTGTCAGCACCTGCCAGGCCCACGAGTCGAAGTCGGTCGGCTTGGGGTCGGCAGCGGTCACGCTGACGGACGCCGTGATCGAGCCCGGGTCCAGGTAGAACTGTGCGACCAGGTCTGAATCCTCGTCGGCCTCCGGCAGTGCGAGCGCGCATGCCTCGCTGACGGCCATCCGGACGTCCTCGATGTCGTCGATCGTGAAGTCGAGGCGGGCTGCCAGTCCGGACGCCGCCGTACGCAGCACCGAGACGTAGGCGCCGTCGGCCGGAAGTCGGAGCTCGACGTCCGAGCGCCGCGTGGGCTGCCCGATCCTCGGGGTGTCTGGGGCATCCATCGAATCGACTCCTCAACCGGTCTGGACCTGCGGATCACATTAGTGCGGGGGCATCTGCCGTGGGCAAGGAGGCCCAGTTCGGGCCAGGCGGACATTTCGCCCAAAAGAAGCGGCCGCACCACTGGAATCCGCAAACCCGGACGTGCCATTCTGGAGGCAGTGCTCCCTCCGGGAACGCTGGCCCGCCCATCTGCTTCTGTCCCAGACCTCGACAGGGCAACTCGATCTGGAGAGTGCCCAACCGTGTCCGAGACAATGCCAGTGTTCGAGATAATGCCATCGCCGCCCCCCTCCCTGCTCGACCTGTTCCGAGGGCTCAGACCACAGTCGAACGAGTCGCTGGAGGAGGCCGTCCGGCTGCGCAGACGTCCTGGCATCACCGGCACCATGGTCGTCCACATTCCCGCCGACGTCGATCAGGCTTGCGAGGTCATCGTGGTGACTGGGACGGCTCGGGTGGTCGTCGACCCGACCAAGATCTAGGAGCGTGGCGCTCACCCGGATACTCTGGTTGCGAGAGGACCGAGTGCCATGACAAGAGATCGCCACGGGGGCGGGTCGGAACCCACCAACGTGGTCATCACGCTCGACGTGGACACCGAGAACGGGGAACCGGTCGACTGGGTCCATGTCCAAGGCGACGACAGGGACGCATTGTCCGACATCGACCGGGCCGTCGCGGCGCTTGCTCAAGGCTCGAGAGGCGCTGATCGCAGACAAGCAACGCAAGGACTCCGGCTGACTTCGGCTCGCGCCCAGCAGGGACGTCAGGGTTCGGAACGCCAGTCGCGCAGAAACCGCCCACGGTTTCGGGTCCGTGGGCGGTTCCGAGTGGTCACCGGTCCGCAAGAGCGTGCCGGGGACTCCCCTCACTAGGGGAGACGCAGCGAACCATGACCCGTGACGCAGGTTCGGCAAACCGAATGCACTGAGGGCCCAAGGTCTTCGTGGCCTGGCGAGCGGTCACCGCCCCCTCGTGGGCGCGGGCTGGGGGGAAACCCGCAACATCCAGCGTGGGAGCGGCGACGTCCCGCAGGCCTCGACCCCGTCGAGACCGTCGGTAACTAATTCTCTCTCGGTGGTGCAAATGAGCTTCAGCGCGGCCGACACTCCAGCTTCACGGGCCGAAATCGGAACCGAATCCTCGAACGCATGTTCGAGGGAATGTCATGATGTTCAGATGGTCGGCGGCATGAACAAGCGGGGGGACGGCATCCCGATGGCCGAGCGGGTGCGGCTTGGGAAGACCGATGACTGTCCGGCTCGTCACTGTTGGGTTGCGGATCCGGCCGACCGTTCCGGCGTCAAGCGACCGGGGCTGCTGCTCGAATGGCGGCAGACTGCCGGTGCCTGGGAGGGCAGAGTCGTCTACGCCGCGTCCGTGCGCGAGCGGCATTGGGCGTCGGTCGAGGAGTGGATCGGGGCAGAACTCTTGTCAGAAGGCCCTTAGGCGGGCAGCGGGGCGCCGGGTGGGTGAGGCGGATGGCCGACCAGCTCCAGGGACCGCCACTCGCCCCGGCCGAGGGCCTCCTGGCCCGGGTCGATGCCGATCAGCCGGCCGCCGGGCAAGGCGACCGTGACGTGCTTGGCGAGCAGGTCACGGGTCGTCATCCGCCTGACTGCCGGATCGACATGCCACCGCTGCGCGTCCCATTCGTACACCGACGTGTGCCCGTGGACCTGGTTGAACGGGAGGTCGTGGCCGAGCCAGCTCGCCACGAGCTCTGTTCCGGCGGCAGCCCAGACGGGTCCCACCAGGGGTTCGGGTTCCCGGTCGCCGACGAGGGTGCCGAAGCGAAACAGGGCCTTGTCGTCCTTGCCGGCCAGGGCGTTGATCCTCTGGGCGGCTACGACCGCGCTGGGCGGCCCGCCGAGGACGTCGCGCCAGAACCCACGGGTCACGCCGCCGTGCGTGACGACGTACTCCTCGTCCTGGCTTCGCACCGCGACGGCCGCCCGCAACCGGCCGGTGGACCACCAGTCCCGGAGGAGGGAGATCGTCTTGGCGGGCAGCTTCTCCGGCCAGTAGAACTGCTTGCGTCGCAGGTAGTGGGCCTCGTGGTTGCCGACGAGCTGGATCCAGCGGTCCGGGTCCGCGCGCAGGTGCCGATCGACGAGCTGGACCACTGCTGCGGAGGCCGGGCCGCGGTGCACCAGGTCGCCGACCTGGATGATCGTCAGGTCCGGCGGGATCGGGCCTTCCCCGCCCTCGGGCACGCCCAGTCGGGTCAACTCGGCGAGCAGGGGCTCGAGGTGGCCGCCGATGTCCCCGATGACCGCCAGTCGGCCAGCGTCCGGGAGACCCTCCGGGACCCGGACCCCGCTCACGGCTGTGGCCTGTTCCAGTCCTCGGGAGCGTCGTAGTGCGAGACGTTGTCCATGCGCTTCTGGACGGTCCCGATCTCGCGGACCGCGCGGGTGATGATGCTGCGTTCGATCGCCGAGATCTTGCCGAGGTCGACCACGTCGGTCGGTGGCAGCCCCGCCTCGATCTCGCGCATCTGGTGCCGCAACCGGATCCGTTGCAGCATCTCGAAGACCTCGATCAGCACCCCGGCCTGCTGCTCGGGGAGGATCGAGGAGCCACCGGCCGCGCGCAGTCGATCCGTGGTCGGCAATACCGGCGAGCCCACGCTGAGGGCCGCCCACCGCGCCATGTTCACGATCGGTAGCAGGGCGTGGTCCTTGATGTTGAACCGATCGCCCGTGCCGGAGATGAGTGAGTGCAACGACCGCAGTTTGGCCCGGCGGGACAGCGACTCCTCCAGAAGCAGTCTCATGGCGCCTGGGTGAGCGCGCAGGTCGGCGAACACCCGACTCACCGCGGGCAGGCCCGGGTCCCCGTGGATGGGCCGGCCATCGACGAGTAGGGAGGTCATCATCGCGGAGTTGTTGCGCGCCGGGTTCGCAAGCCACTCCTGGGCGGCCCTGCGCCAGGCCACGTTGGTGCGCGCGAACAGCTTGTGCGCCGCGGTGGCACCGTTCTCGTCGGTGCTCAGCCCGGCCGTTGCCAGCTCCTGGGTCACCTGCCCGAACACCTGCCGGTAGCGATCGATCTCCTCCTGCGGCAGGTCCTCGACGAAGGCGGCGGCGGAGTCGATGTCCGAGCTGAGGGTGGCCTCGCGCCGGCCGTTGCTGCCCAGGGACAACCAGGTGAAGGCGTCCACGGACAGTTCCGGGTGCAAGTCGAAGACCAGGCGGAGCATCCTGCGGATGATGGTGTCGATGATTGCCGAGTAGATGGTGACCACCTTGGTGGAGGCGAGTCCACCGGCCAGCAGCTCCGCGAGCAGGGCGGGCACCCGCAGCGCCCTCTCATGCAGTTCCTCGACGCTGGCGGCTCGGCGGATCTGCTCGTGCAGCGACACCCCGGACGTCGTCGAGGACACGATGAAGTCGCGAGAGTCGACGACCCCGCGGAGCCGTGAGTCTCGACCCATCACCAGGACGTAGTCGGCCTGGGTGTCCATGAGCGCGATGAGTGCCTCGGCGGCGGAGGCGCCGGACACCACGCGGGGCAGGTTGGTCTCCGCGGCTTCGGCCACCGGAGTGTCCGCGGGCAACCCCGCGGCCAGGATCCGTTGGCGCAGCATCCGGTCGGTGGCGACCCCGAGCTGACCGGTGCTCAGCTCCATGGCGGCGAAGCCCCGGCCCCCATGGGCGTTCATCGCCCGGGCGGCTTCGGCGACGCCCATCGTGGGCGGCACCAGCAGCAGGTCGGTGACCATCAGCTCGTCGACGGCGACGTACCGCGGGGATTCGGCCACGCCCACGGCGTCCGAGCCTGCCAGGCGGGCTGGGGGGTCGGCCGGTCCGCGAACAGGGCACCCACCGGACCCGAGGGCACGCGGACCGCGCGGACGGGCCCGGCGGCGATGGCCATCGGGCCGATCGCCCTGCCGGTCAGGGTGGCGTCGAGTCCGAAAACGTGGCCTGGTCCGACGCGGACATCGGGTGCATCCGGGTCCGCGTGGTCGGTGGCCTCCGGCGCGTCGGCGTCGATCCACAGGTCGACGAACCCCTCGAGCACGACGACCACGTCGCGGGGCGGTTGGCTGAACGCATCGAGGATCAAGTCGCCGTCGACGTACTCCGCCAACTGGGACTGGTCCACGAGGGAGCCGATGGTCCCGGCCGGCAGGGTGTCGAAGGGTGCCGACCCGGTGAGTGCGGCGACGATCTCCTCTCGGGCCGCGTCAGGCGCCGGTGTCACTCGCCCGGCGTCGGCGGGTCCGGGATGTCGTAGCCCGAGTCGGCCACGTTCTTGTTCAGCGAGGCCTTCCATGAGCCGTCATCGACGTACTGCTCGAGGGCGGCGTTGATCTGGTCGACCAGCTCCGTCGAGCCCTCGGGTACGGCGATGCCGTACGGCTCGTCGGAGAACTCCTCGCCCATCAGCTTCAGGACGCCCTTGTAGTCGGACTCGGCGGCGAAGCCGGCGAGGATCACGTCGTCGGTCGACACCGCGTCGACGTCGCCCTCGGCGAGCGCCTCGACGCATTGGGAGAAGCTCTCGTAGAGCACCAGGGTGATGTCGGCCTTGTCGTACTTGTCGAGGATGTTCTCCGCGGACGTGGTGTTCTCCACCGAGCACAGGGTCCGGTCGTTCAGGTCCTGGGGGTTGAGGAGCTCCTCGTCGTTGCGACGGATGAGGAGATCCTGGTGGGCCATCGAAGTAGGGGCCGGCGAAGTCGACGACCTTCTCGCGCTCGGGGGTGATCGTGTAGCTGGACACCACCATGTCGACCTTGCCCTCCTCCAGGAGGGACTCGCGTTCGCCGGGGTCGGCCTTGACCCAGGTGATGCTGTCCTCCTCGACCCCCAGCGCCTTGGCGACGTAGGTCGCGGTGTCGACGTCGAAGCCCTCGGGGTTCTCACCGGTAGTGACGCCGTCCTCCTCGCCGGTCTCATCGGCGGTGCCGATGCCGGGCTGGTCGAACGAGATGCCGATCGTCAGCTCGCCGCCCTCGCTGGCGCCCTCGACGAGGTCGGGGTCCTTGATCTCCCCATCCGAGCCGCCGCACCCGGCGAGCGAGGTGGCCAGCACCCCGAGACACACGGCCGAAGCCAGCCTGCGCACATTGCTTGACTTGATGCCCATGGTGGATTCCTTCCGCGGCCGTCAGTGGGCCGGCGCGTCGTCGTCGGGCTCGGACAACGTGGCATCGCCGTAGCGGGGGCCGTCGTCGGTCCAGATCGACTTCAGGCGCCCGCCGGTGTTGGCCACCACCTTCGGTCGCACGAACAGCCAGCCGATGGCGATCACTGCAGCGAGGACCGGAATACCGACCACGACCACCACGAAGCCGATCTTGTGCCAGAAGTACGGCGAGCTCTGCCACCCCGAGATGGCGATGCCGATCAGCACCATCACCAGGAACACCAGGCCGATGATCGAGGTCCACGGTGAGAAGGGCGCCGGGAACGGGCTCGGCGGGACGACCCCCCGGTCGGACAACCGGCGCAGCCGGATCTGGCAGGCGAAGATCGTGCCCCACGTGAACAGCACCCCGATGGCTGCGGCCTCCAGCGCGATCTCGAAGGCGTCGGGCTGCCAGGCGTTGAGGACGGCGCCGAAGACCAGGACGGCGGCCGTCATCGAGATGCCGGCCCAGGGAACACCGGAGGCGCTCATGTTGAGGCAGAACCGGGGCGCCTGCTTGGACATGCCGAGGCTGCGCAGCACCCGGCCGGTCGAGTAGAGGCCGGCGTTGAGGCTGGACATCGCCGCCACGATCAGCACGGCCTGGATCAGGTCGCCCATCCAGTCCAGGCCGAGCCGCTCGAAGACCGTCACGAACGGGCTGATGCCGGCCGTGTACTCGGTGGTGGGCAGCATGGAGACGAGCAGCAGGATCGAGCCGCAGTAGAACACCGCGATCCGCATGATGACGGCGTTGACCGCCTTGGGCACCTCGCGCACCGGATCCTGCATCTCGCCGGCGGCGACACCGACCATCTCGATGGCGGCGTAGGCGAACACGACGCCGGACATCACGAGGATCGGGCCGTACCACATGTAGGGGTTCTCGCTCGGCCAGAAGCCCCCGGGGTTGTCCCACATGTTCGAGAAGCCGGCCTCGTGGTCACCGATGTCCTTCTGCCCGATGACCACGACCAGGCCCACGATCAGGAAGATCACGATCGCGGCGACCTTGAGGATCGCGGCCCAGAACTCGAACTCGCCGAAGGCCCGCGCCGACATCAGGTTGACGACCAGGACGACGGCCAGGGAGATCAGCACCGTGATCCAGGTGTCGAGTCTGGGGAACCAGTGCTGCATGTAGAGAGCGACCGCGGACAGCTCGGCGATGCCGGTGAGCACCCAGTTGAGCCAGTACAGCCAGCCGGTGATGTACGCGGCAAACTCGCCGTAGAACTCGCGCATGTAGGAAACGAACGCACCCGAGGTGGTGCGGTGCAGCACCAGCTCTCCGAGCGCTCGCATCAGGAAGTAGGCGATCATGCCGACGAAGGCGTAGCTGAACAGCAGCGCCGGTCCCGTGCTGTGCAGCCGGGAGGCGGAGCCCAGGAAGAGACCCGTTCCGATGGCGCCACCGATGGCGATCATCTGGACGTGTCGGCGCCCGAGACTCTGCTTGTAGCCGACTTGCTCGTCATCCAACGACGTCGGGCTCTTGGTCTCTGTCATGTTCGCTCCTCGAGACCCGGGTCCTGCCCGCGGCGTACTTTGACGCCGTCGGTCGAACCCTGCGGCCATGCTCGACTCCTGAACGCAGCCTTGCGGATAGGGGTTGACTGGCGCAAGGGTCTAGCGAAGCTAGGGGGTTCCAAACGGGTGCGGCTCTTCTGGAGTGAAGTCGCTGTTTCCTTCGCGTCCGCGGTTCGGTGGGGCACGCGCGCGCCGCAAGGGCTCGGAGGATCTGACGACCGTCAGCCGCCGTGGTGGGCAGCTCCGCGGGATGTCCCCAGCGGCAGTTCCGCCGTCACCGTGCTGCCCGATGGCGTGCCGCGGTAGGTGAGGTTGCCACCCAGTTCGCTGGCCCGTTCTCTCATCGAGGTCAAGCCGATGCCAGGCACCCACTCACCTCCGGCGTGCCCGTTGTCCGAGATGTCTATCGTGAGGCGGTCGTCGCCCACACGCAGTGCAACCTTGGCCCGCGTCGCGCCGCTGTGTCTCGCGACGTTGGTGAGCGCCTCCATGACGATCCTGTAGGCCGCGACCTCGACGGCCGCGGGCAGCGCCGGAAGATCGCTCGCCTCGATGTCGATCGGGAGGCCGTGTAGCGCGTCGGTCTTGACCTTGATGGCACCCAGAAGGCCAAGTTCATCGAGGGCCGGCGGACGCAAGCCATAGGCCAACTCGCGGATCTCGTTGATCGCCATCTCCGCCTCATCGCGGATGCGGTCCAGCATCGGAGTCGTCGCGCCGTTCGCCGCTGCCAGCCTTGCCGCGTCTGCTGTGAAGGCGATTCCCGTCAGCCGAGGCCCCAGGCCGTCATGGAGGTCGCGACGCAGTCGACGCCGTTCCTCCTCACGCGCCGACGCACTCGCCACACGTGCTTGTTGGAGGCTCGCGGCCTGGGACCGAGCCTTGATCGTCTGTACCAGCATCGGGAGGGAGAGGGTGAGTACACGCTCGTCGTCGCGAGACAACCCGAGGTCGCCAGGGCGTATCCCAACGACCAGATCACCGATGTGCTCATCGTCGAAGTCGATGGGGAAGATGCGTCGATGATCAGTGGGAGTGCCGACCTCGATCTGGTCTTCGCCGGCCAGCGCGAGCGCCGCGTACGGCAGCACCAGGCCCTCCTGGATCGCTCGTATCGCGGCAGCCGGATCGTCGCCGATGCTGACCGCCACCCGCTGGGCTGCGGTCAGTGCGTCGGGCCGGAATCCGAACAAGACACCATCGGACACTCTCTGGATGACTGTGAGCAGTGGGTTCCAGAGGATTCCGCACACGACGGTAGCGACCGCCATCGAGACGATTCCGGGTGCTGAATCGGAGCGCCACTCAATGAGAGTGAAGATCAGAGTCGCGGTTGCGAATACACACGCGATGGAGAAGAACCAAGCGGCGGCACGCGATGCCAACCAGCGACCGTCGAGCGTGCCGTGTTGGTCGGCACCAAGCAGGGCCGCAACGCCGATCAGTCCCAGGCTTGCGTCGACGACGGAAGCGAGGCCGGTGGGCGTTCCGGCCAATGCCACGATGCCGATCAGGAACAGGGTGACGCCGCTGGTGCTCAGCACCCACAGCAAGGAACTGCGTGTCTCTGCGGGTGTGGTTTCCAGTCGCCACCACAGATGGCTTGCGCCGACGGCGGCGAGGGCAAAGGCGATCCAGGCGATGTCGCCGACGCTGAGTCCGTCGGACCGTTCCAGTTGCCGGGCGAGTAGGGGTGCGCCCAGCAGGACCCCTGCCAGCGTCAGTGCGCTGGCGAGGTCCCACGTGAAGCGTGGGTACGTCGCTATCGCCGCGGTCAGTAGGGCCATCGCCGCGACTCCGGCGTAGGCCGCATCCACGTCGGTGGGGGGGAATCTGGCCACGATGAGGAGAGCCCCGGCGGAGGCGAAGAGACCACCTGACGGATAAGCCTTGGCTCGGAGGCAGAGTCCGAGACCCGACGTGACGAAGAGCACGCCCGCGACAGCCCAGCCGACAGCTACGGAGTCCGATGTCATCGGAACGGGAGCCCCTGTTCGCGGGCGAGCAGGATCGCCGCGGTGCGGTCCGCTACGCCGAGCTTGCCGTAGATCGAGGTGAGTTGGTTGCTCACTGTCTTGGGCGAGACGAACAATGCCGCCGCGATCTCGTTCGTCCGCTTGCCGGCCACCAGGAGGTCCAGGACCTCGCGTTCGCGTTCGGACAGCTTGGGGAAGGGGTAGTCCCGGGTAGGGCCGGCGGTGCCGATCTGTGCCAGGAGCACGTCAGCCACCCCTTGTCCGAAGATGGCCTGACCCGCGACGACCGCGCGCAACGCCGCCGTCACCTCGGCATGTCCTGCTCCCTTGAGCAGGTACCCCCGAGCCCCGGCGCGCATGGCACCGACCGCTGCAGCCTCGTCGCTGTACATCGACAGCATGAGGACGGCGACGCTCGGGACGAGGTCGGTGATCTGGCGCGTCGCTTCGACGCCGTCGAGTCCGGGCATCTGGATGTCCATCAAGATGACGTCCGGCTTGAGGATCACGGCCTGCTTGACCGCTTCGTCCCCGGTGGCCGCCTCGCCCACGACTTCGAAGCCGTCCAACTGGCTCAGCACCAGGGAGAGCCCGTCTCGCACGACGGCGTGGTCGTCAGCGATCAGGACACGGATGGACATGCCTTCATCCTCTCCCATGCAATTGCCTATTGCCGTAGGCAATCGTGCCCGATGATCGGGAGAGTTCCCGATCGCTACGGGACGTGCTTCGCCCGCATCGGTGGTGTTGTCAAATCAATCGAGAAGGGGCAACATCATGTCGATCACCACACAGTCCAGCGCCAAGGCCGGGTTCTCCATCGCCAACCACATCGGGCATGGGTTGGGAGTGCTCATCTCTGCCGGCAACGTGCTTGTCGGGATCTCGCCCGAGGCCCGCGAGGGCGACGGTTACAGCGGCAACATCTGGATCGCCTTCGTTGTCTTCGGTGCCATCGGTGTTGTGGCCCTGCTTGCGTCGTGGATCACCAAGGCGAGCGCTCCCCGCCGCATCGGCGGCGTCGCCCTGGTGCTCGTGGGTGTGGCAAGTCTCGGAATCCTGTTCGTTCCGGACATCGGTACTGCGGGTCGCATCGCCAACTCTGTCGGTGCCTTGCTGCAGTTCGGTGCAGCGGCGCTGGTGCTTCTTCCTTCGCGCAGGAGCAACTAGGCCTCCTGGCGGTCACCAACTCGCCGCCCGCGGCGTACGAATGCCGAAGGCCCCCGGCGGACCGGGGGCCTTCGGTTTGGTCCCGAGACGGTCGCTACGCGACCTCCTCGACCATCGACAAGTCTGGTGCGTGGGATCACTTATGTGAACACCGGTTTCATCGGCCCGCGACTGCACTCAACTCTGCATGTCCGTGCGTTCCCAGCGGTTCCCCCACGGCCGCGGGTGTCCGGTCAGGGATCCCCTGCGGGACGATTCCTGCGCGCGCGCCATTCGTTCTCAGTCCTCGTCGCACGATGTGCGTCTGCGGTTACTTGTCCGGACCGGACTGCTACCCGGCGATGCTCCCATTTCGGCTCGCTCCTCGGTCGTTTGCTCGTATGCGGGCGAATCGATGAGGTCGGCGGCCACTTCCCACGCAGAGCGAGGGACTGTCACCTATCCCAGCCCAGGCATTCGTTGGAAGGTCAGTCGCATGGCGGGAGGCGGACTCGGTACTCGCACGCCGAGACCATTGCCGGTCTGCACAACCCGGCCCCGTTCTACGGCCTCCCACGTAACCTGTCCACGGAAAGCCTCAAGCGCAACGGGTTGCAGAGCTTGATTAACCCCGCCACGTACCGTGGCCGGGGACGTAATGCGACTTTCGAAGGGCAGTGTCTGCATGGCACGCGTAGTGATCGAACAGTTGGTTGATGACCTCGATGGAGGGAAGGCCGCTGAGACGGTGAACTTCTCCTATCGAGGGGTTGACTACGAGATTGACCTGGCGGCGAAGAACGCCAAAGCGCTGGACAAGGTGATGGCCCCGTACCTCGAGGTGGCCCGCCGAGTGCCGCGCAAGCGGGCTGCTAGTCAGCGTTCGGCGAGCAAGGCTTCGAGTGGTGCTCCTGACCCCGGGCTCGTGCGCGCCTGGGCGAAGGCTCAGGGCCTGCAGGTCTCCGACCGAGGCCGGGTCAGCGCCGACATTATGAATCAGTACCGGGAAGCGGAGAAGAATGATCGGCACTAGGCACGAGGTCGTCGTGATCGGCTCGGGCTTCGGCGGGCTCTTCGCGACGAAGAGCCTCAAGCGTTGCGACGTCGACGTCACGCTGGTCGGCAAGACGACGCACCACTTGTTCCAGCCGCTGCTCTACCAAGTCGCGACAGGCATCCTGTCCCCGGGTGAGATCGCGCCACCGACGCGCGAGATCCTCGCGGACCAGAAGAACGCGCGGGTTATCCTCGGCACGGTCACCGACATCGACCTGGCGAACCGGGTCGTCACCTCCCACATCGGCGGCCGAGTCACTAACACGCCGTACGACTCGCTCATCGTCGCCGCGGGCGCCGGGCAGTCGTACTTCGGCAACGACCACTTCTCCGAGTTCGCTCCCGGCATGAAGAGCGTCGACGACGCACTCGAGTTGCGTGGTCGGATCTTCGGCGCGTTCGAGCTGGCGGAGCTGGCCGAAACCGACGAGGAGATCGACCGGTTCCTCACGTTCGTGGTGGTCGGCGCCGGACCCACCGGTGTGGAGATGGCCGGGCAGATCGCGGAACTGGCGCACCGCACGCTGAGGCATGACTTCCGCCGCATCAACACTCGCGATGCCCGGGTGATCCTGGTCGATGCCGCTCCGCAGGTGCTGCCGCCGTTCGGGGCCAAACTGGGCGAGGTCGCGAAGCAGTCACTGGAGAAGCACGGCGTCGACGTGATCCTCGGCGCGATGGTCACCGAGCTCGACGAGCGCGGGCTGACGATCCAGTTCAAGGACGGCACGACCAAGCGCATCGACTCCGCCTGCAAAGTGTGGGCCGCCGGTGTCCAGGCCAACGCCCTGACCAAGACGTTGTCGGAGCAGACCGGTGCATCGCTCGACCGGGCCGGTCGCATTGCGGTGAACCCGGATCTGACGCTGCCCGGCCACCCAGAGGTCTTCGTGATCGGCGACATGATGGCACTGGACAACCTGCCGGGTGTGGCGCAGGTGGCGATCCAGGGCGCGAAGTACGCAAGCAACGAGATCCGGAACCGGATCGGCAACAAGCCGCCGCAGAAGCCCTTCGAGTACGCCGATAAGGGCAGCATGGCGACGATCTCGCGGTTCAGTGCGGTCGTGCTGGTTGGCCGGCTCCGAATCAGCGGGTTCGTCGCCTGGCTGATGTGGCTGGCTTTACACCTGCTCTATCTGACCGGCTTCAAGAACCGCGTCGCTGCGCTGGGCCACTGGCTGGTCAGCTTCCTCGGCCGCGGCCGGCAGGAGCGCGTCGCCACCGAGCAGCAGATCTACGCGCGGCGCGCCATGAGCCGGATCGAGGGCGGCGCCGTCGCGCTGGCGTCGTCACCGGATGAGTGGAACGCCGTGCGAGCGCGGTTGGTGGCCACCGCGGCCGAGGAGTCCCGCCTCACCGACACCCATCAACGTGGCGTGCACAAGAAGTCCGCCTCCGCCTAGCGGCTGTCGTCACTTGGAGCAAGTGCCCAAAGCGTCGTTCCCGCAGGCCTGTCTCTCAGATGCAGGGTGGCGCGGGCTCCGGCCTCTCCGGCGAAGGTCATTCCAGCAGCTCAGGCTGTGCCGGGGCTATCACCCAGGGGGAGGTCACCGGACCGAAGAACGGCCATTGCATCGCGCAGCTGCCGGTGTCGTCTGGGATGGCTGTGTTGATGCTAGCGACAGTTCCGCTTTGTGCGGTGGAGGCCGAAGCTGCACCAGTTGCGGGTCAATGAGCAGCCACTCGATGGCGGCGGGATCGTCCGGTCGCGCCAGAAGATACCCCTGGCCACGGGCGCAACCCAGCGCCTGCAGCCTGCGCAGCTGGTTCTCTGTTTCGATGCCCTCGGCGACGACGCCCAAGCGGAGCGCGCCCGCGAGTTGGAGCATGGCCTCAAGGAGAGGCGCATTGCGATCGCCCGCCTCGAGGCGATCCACGAAAGACTTGTCGATCTTGACGATGTCCAGAGGACAGCGGTCCAGACGGCTGAGTGAGGAGTAGCCGGTCCCGAAGTCGTCCAACGCGAGCCGCACGTCAAGGAGCCTCAGCCGTTCCAATACCGCGACTCCGTCGAAGGTCGGGTCGGCGAGGGCACTCTCCGTGAGCTCCAGGACTAGGGCGGACGGCGGCAGGCCGGTTTGCGCCAGCACCCGCCGAACGTCATCCACGAGATTAGGGTCGGTCAACTGGCGTGGCGAAAGGTTGACGCTGACGGTGAGCATTTCCTGGCCGGGGATCATTTGCCTCCACCGGAGCGCCTGCCGGCAAGCCGTCTGCAGCACATCCTGACCGATCCTGTCGATGAGGCCGGTCTCCTCGGCCAGGGGGATGAATTCATCGGGCCCGACAAGGCCTCGGGTCGGGTGTTGCCATCGCACAAGTGCCTCCACCCCGACGATTCGCATGGTGCGCAGGCACACGATCGGCTGGTAGTGGAGCACCAACTCGTGGTGATCGATCGCTCGCTCGAGGTCGACTTTGAGCTCTAGTCGAGCAAGTGCCCCGGAGTGCATGCCCGTTTCGAAGATGCGGAACCGCGCCCCACCTTCGCGCTTGGCGGCGTACATCGCCAGGTCGGCGTTGCGCATCAGGTCACCGGCGTCCGCACCAGTCTGCGTCAGCGCGATACCCAAACTCGCCTGGACTGCCACCATCCGGTTGTCGATGAGCATCGGACGGGAGACCGCTTCGAGAATGCGCTCTGCGACAGCGATCGCCTCCTCAGGATTGGCCAGGTCCTCGAGCAGTACGACGAACTCGTCACCCCCAAGTCGCGCACCTGTGTCGGTGTCCCGCAGGGACGCCACCAGCCGTTCCGCGACCCGGATGAGCAAGCGGTCCCCTGCGACGTGCCCCAGGCTGTCGTTCACGGTCTTGAAGTCGTCGAGATCCAAGAGCAGCACCGCCAGCTCCCGGCCGACGGACTCGGGTCGATTCAGGGCCTCGGTAAGCCGCTTCTTGAACAGCGCCCGGTTGGGCAGTTGCGTAAGGGAGTCACTGTATGCCTGGGTGCGCAATTCCTCTTCGAGGCGAAACTGCGCAGTCATGTCCCGAAAGCTCCAGACACGACCGATGCAACGACCGTCGATGCGCTGGGGTTGTGAGTACCGCTCGAAGACTCGGCCGTCGGTGAACAGCAGCATGTCGAGGCTCAAAGCGTCTGGTTCTGCGTACAGCCGCCGCACCTCCTTGACGTACTGGCTGGGGTCCGCGAGCTGATCACAGACCGAGGCCATCACCCGCTCGTCGTCTCGCAACTCCAGAAGCCATGCGGGAATTCGCCACATCTCGCGGTACTTCTGGTTGTGATCGACGATCCTGCCGTCGCCGTCCACCACGAGGATCCCATCGGCGGTCGACTCCAGTGTCGCCTCGAGCATGGACAGCGACGTGGCCATCTGTTCCCGCTGGGTCACCCGCTCCACGGCCAGTGCCGCCAATCGCGCCGCCCATGCGACCAAGTTCTCGTCGTCCTCGGGTACTCGCGTGCCGGAGGCATAGTGCAACAGGACCTGCCCCAACCGTTTCCCGGTGGAGGCAACCAACGGCGCCGACCAGCCGGCATCCCCTCGGTCCTCGACGGGTGGCTGCGGCTGTCGACCGGCGACCGATACGACCAGGCCATCTGCCAGACCTTCGTGCCGGTCGACGACGATGAGGCATGTGCACTCACCACTCACCACTTCAGCGGATCTGGCCAGACCAGTCAGAATCTCCACCAACCCCTCTCCGTGCGCCACGCGCTCGACAGCTGCGGCCTGCTCGGCCAGCATCGTTTCCGCACGCTTGCGTCGGGTGATGTCGGATAGAAGGCCCAGCTGTACCACGCCGTGATCGGGGTCCTGAACGAGCGAAACATCGTCGAGGACCCACACGATCCGGCCGTCCTTGCGGATCATGCGGTACTCGGCGAGGTGGTGCTTGGTTGCGTCTGTAAGCGAGTTCTCTACTTCCAGGACGCGGTCGCGATCTTCCGGATGCAGCAGTCGCGCCCACAGGTTCGGGTCAGCAAGGAACTCCGCTGGCGCGAAGCCGAGGATGTTCTCGATCTGAGAGTTGACGTACAGCCAGGCACCGTTCTCGCCACAGAACGCGGTGTATACAGCTGCAGGAAGCCGGTCGATGAACTCTTCCCGGACCATTTCGGCGAAAGGCACCCGCGCGTGAGGTAGGCCCGATTGGGACGAGTTCTGTGAACGGTCGTCCACTTCAATCATCGATCCTCTGATTTACAATGCGACACAAATCGTAGCGGACAAAACGCACGAAGGCGGGCGAATACGCGGCTAGGACCGCGTCGGCCCAGCGCAGCGGAAACCCCTGCATCGACATGGACGGACCGCGGCTAACTGTTGACTGAGGCGCATGATCCGGCCTTCGTGAGGCGTACGCCATCGAACGCCAACGCGTCGAAGCCCGAGCTGGCCGCGCGGACCCGACATCGAAAACCTGACACCAGCACCCGGCGCCAGAGCGCAGCTGAAACCACACCTCGGCACGTCGATGGACGGCTGCGGGTGTCGGCTCATCGGGCGTCATCGATCAGCGTCGCGACCATTTGGTCGACGTGAGTGGTGAGTGCGCGGCCGCGTGGCAGGAGGTCTGGCGTGGCGTGCGCTATCTGCGCGTGGCCGAGATAGGCGGTGTAGGCGAGCAGAGCACGGTCTCTGGCACGGGCCGGCGAGAGTCCGAGCTCTAGATAGAGCTTGGTCAGCAGCTCCAGCCGTCGCTTCGTGACTCGATTCAAGGTGTTGCTGACAAGAGGTTGCGACGCGCTCGCCTGCAGCGCGAGTTCGACGGTTCCTGTGCTCCCGACGGACCCGTCAGCGACGGCAGTGAACGTCAACCGCAGCAGTCTGCGCAGCCGGCTCTGGGCGTCCTGTGTCGCGTCGAGGTTCGCGATCACCCGCTCGGTGTCCCGTTGCTCCCACAGCGCGAGTGTCGCGGCAAGCAGGGCGTTGCGGTCGGCGAAGTGCCAGTAGAAGCTGCCTTTCGTCGTTTTCAGCGCCTTGGCGAGCGGCTCGACTGCGACAGCGGTGATCCCGCCCCGGGCCAGGGCATCGAGTGCGGCCTCGGTCCAGTCTGACGGTCCCAAAGATTCGCGCTTCCCATTCGGCATGTCCATACGCTACCGTACGGAGAACCCTCCATACGGAGGCGTATGGAAAGGGAGCCATGAACGCACAGATCACCTCGTTCCGGCCGGGTGCCGGGACCTCACCATCTCGATCCCCATCTGGTCGGACCGGCCAAGCCCGGCCGTGTGTACGCGATCCCGCTGCCGACCACTCCGCTGCTCACCGGTGCGCTGCGGTACGTCGACTGGTCGGACGCCTACGCCGTCCTGCACGCCACGCGGTGCGCCGCGTCGCGACCCGCAGGAGTGGGCCGACGCGATCTTCCACGGCCCGCCGCTCTGGGTCCGTGCACTCTTCGGTGTACGCGAGGTGGTGGTCCGGCTGGTCGGTATCGAACGTGGCGGCGGCCACGTCTTCGCCACCGTGAACTGGAGGCCCGACGAGGTCCTCGTCGGCACCGACCAAGGACACCTCGGCTTCCGCGCCTCCGTGCTCGTCGAGCCCGGCCGTGTGGTGCTGAGCACCGTCGTCCAGCTGCGCAACCGACGCGGGCGCGTCTACTCCGCGCTCGTCCGCAGGATCCACCCCTGGGTGGTGCGCGGCATGCTTGCGCGAGCTTCCCGCAAGATGGCCGGCACGTCATGACCTGGCTCCGTGAGATCGTCCGGCGCTACCCGATCCTTAGCTTCGTCGCACTGGCCTGTCTCTTCGGGTGGGTCATTTGGATCGGTGTGTTCCTCAGTGGCGGCACAGGCGGCGGGAACCTGCCGCTCGCGCCCATTGTGGCGGCGCTCATTGTCGTGTCGTGTCAGGGTCGTCACGAGCTGCGTGTCTGGGCTCGTCGGCTCCGGAGCTGGCGGGTTGCCCCGCGGTGGTACCTGCTTGCGGTATTCGCGCCGATTGCTCTGCACATTCTGATCGTGGTCGTGAACCACTGGCTGGGTGCGCCGTTGCCGACGTCAGAGCAGCTGGCGAATTGGTGGCAGGTGCCGCCCATCTTCGTGGTCCTGCTGGTCCTCATCGGCATCGGCGAGGAGGCGGGCTGGACTGCCTTTGCCGCGCCGATCCTGCTCCGCCGGCACAGCATGCTCGTCGCCTGGGCGCTCGCCTCGGCCATGCGGATCCTTTGGCATCTGCCCTTGATGCTCAGCGGCGACCTGCCCTGGGTCCTCGGCATCGTGGGCAACGCCGCCTTCACGATGGTGACGTTGCTGCTCCTGGTCGCCAGCGGTGGCGGCTGGTCCCTTGCGGCGGTCTGGCACGCGATGCTCAACGCCGCGGGCAACTCGTTCCTGTTCACGATGGTGACCGGTAGCGACGCGACCCGGTTGAGCCTGCTGATGACCGCCGAGTACACGGTCGTCGCCGCGGTCGCGTACGCCGTGCGGCGCCGTCACCACTCCCCGCACGACCCCGACCCCTCACCAATGACCGGCGTCGAGTCACGACGCCCAACCACAGGAGACACACATGTCGACCGACACGCGCCAACGCACCTATGACTGGGACGACCCGGCTCCCACGGCCTTCGCCGGCCTGGATCAGGACGGAATCTCGGTCCTGCGAGCAATCGGGGCCGGCACCCTGCCGCTGCCGCCGGCGGTGAGGACCCTGGGCATCGAGCCCGTCGAGGCCGATCCCGGCCGGGTCACGTTCAGGCTCGACCTGGGCGAGTTCCACCTCAACCCGTTCGGCATCGTCCACGGAGGAGTGCTCGCGGCGGTGATGGACACCGCGATGGGATGTGCAGTCCACTCGCTGCTCCCGGCGGCCGTCGGGTACGTCACCGGCGAGCTCAACGTGCGGTTCCTGCGCCCGGCGCTGCTCGCGGGCGGGCCGTTGGTCTGCACCGGCGAGGTCGACCACCAGGGCAAGAGCACGATGGTGGCCTCCGCTCGCATCGTTGACCGGGACGAGCGGGTCATCGCCATCGCCGGCGCAACGTGTCTGGTACGGAGATCCTGAGATGTCTGCGGATGCTGCCCTTCTAGCGACGTCTCCCCCTCGCTTGCCGTACCGGAGGGCCAAGAACGGGACGCTGATCCTTGGTGGCGGGTTCGGTGGCGCACACGTGGCGCGGCTGCTCGGCACCGCAGGCGCCACCGTCGTCGACCCCGAGGGCGCCATGCTCTTCACCCCGCTCCTCCCCGAGGTCGCGGCCGGAGCCATCGAACCCAGACACGTCGTCGTGCCACTACGGGTGATGTGCCCCCACGCCGCGCTGCTCCGAGGAAGGGCGGTCGCCTTGGACGAGGCGAACCGGCGCGTCGCGGTGAAGACCGAGCTCGGGATGGTGGAGATCGGCTACGAGCGCCTGGTCATCGCGCTCGGCTCGACCTCTCGAGTGCTCCCCATCCCGGGACTCGCCGAGCACGCCATCACCTTCAAGGGTCTCGGCGATGCTATCCATCTGCGCAACCACGTCGTCCGGAAACTCGAGACGGCAGAGGCGGACAAGGCGAACGCGGCGCGCTACCTCTCCTTCGTCTTCGTGGGGGCAGGCTATGCCGGCGTGGAGGCACTCACCGAAATCAGGCAGCTCGTCCAGGACGCCATGCGACACTTTCCGCAACTCAGACACGTTCCGCAACGGTGGGTCCTCGTCGAAGCCGGACCCGAGATCCTCGCCGAGGTCCCGGAGAAGCTGGCGGATTACACGGCTACCTATCTGCGGCGCCAGGGGGTCGAGATACTCAGCTCCTCAACGCTGAGTTCTGTGGAGGCAGAGTCGGTCACCCTCGCGGATGGCCGCCACGTCGAGACCGAGACGGTCGTGTGGACAGCCGGGGTGACACCTCAACCGGTCGTCCAAGCACTCGGGCTGCCGGTCGACGAGCGGGGCCGGATCGTGGTCGACCCGGCGCTGCGCGTGGAGGGGCGCACAGACATCTGGGCTCTCGGTGACAACGCTCGGGTGCCCAACACTGCGACGCCGCTTCGACCCGATCCGCCTACCTGTCAGCACGCGGTACGACAGGCGCGGGCCGTCGTACGCTCCCTCGACGGCGACCTTGCCCCGTACGGTTACCGCAGCATCGGTGAGGGCGCCACGCTCGGACGCGGCAGGGGAATCGCTCGCATCTTCGGGCTTCACCTCCGCGGCCGACTAGGGGGGCTCATCACCCGCGCCTACCACGTGAGCGTGGTGCCGTCCGGGTCGCGCCGGTGGCGGATCCTCGCCGACGGCCTGCTCTCCGTGGTGCTCCGGCGCGACATCGTTGAGCTCGGCAGTATCGAAGAGTGGTGAGTCCAGCCATGACGAGCAACAGGGCTCTGGTCGCTCTCGCCGAGGACCCTGAGCGCTTCGTCGAGCCACCGGAGGGCTCGCGGCAGATCCTCACCGACAGCTACTGCGTCGTCATCGGCCCGCAGAGCAGGTGGGCTGGGGTTTGCAGCCTGCGCTTGACAACCTCGGTCACGGACCTGGAACGGGCCTTAACAGAGATCGATCAACTGGTCTCGGAGGCTGGGCAAGTCCTGTGGAACGTCGGCTCGTCGGCGACGCCGAGGACCCTCGAGGATCGGCTGCGCGGACTCGGGCTGCGCGACCCCGACCCGCCCATGGACCCACGTGTGCGCCGCCATGATCCTGCCGGCGAGCCCCCGGGCGTCGATGGTATCGACGTTCGACGCATCCAGACGCTTCAGGAGCATCGAGCGGGCTTGGAGATCATGCTGGCGGCCGCGACGTGGACGGACAGCGCCGCAGCCGACGAGCGGGCCCGGGCCGAAGAGACATATGAACGTCGAAAGCGACGAGGCGGCTACCAGTGGCTAGCGTGGCACGCCGGCGAGCCCGTCGCCTGTGCATTTGCCGACCGCACGAAGGCCGGCCTGTTCCTGTCCGGTGCGGCGACGCTGCCCGAGGCGCGCGGGCGAGGTTGCTACCGAGCGCTCGTCCGCGCCCGTTGGGACGAGGCCGCACGACTCGGCCTCCCAGGTCTGGCCGTCCCAAGCGCAGTCCGCGACGTCGGCGCCCATCCTGCGCAACCTCGGCTTCGACGAGGTGGCGACCGTGCACACCCTGCAGTCGTGATCTCAGACTCGAGCGAGGTGAGCAGGCCGGCCTGTTGGACCAACGAACCCGATCGAGTCCTGTAGCAGAGAGAAGTCGGGCCTCGTCTTCGGCGTGACTGAGTTGGACGACGTGGATTGTCGGGGGTTCACCGAGTCGCTCCCACGTCGGCTCTGCGTGGCAACTTGTCGGACCTCCGACCGACCCCGGTCGCTGCGCGTGACCGCGAGGGGATCGATCATCGGGGCGTGACCCGGGCAGCAGCGGAGGAGGAGGTGTCAAGGACCCGTTTCCGTCTCGCCCGAGCCGTGCGCAATACGGGCGCTGGTTGTACCTCGTCGTGGCACAGCTGTGTCCACGCCTGCATGTCGAAAGTCGCCGGCCCCGGCCGCGGGAGATGCCGCGGCGAAGGGTCAGCCGGCGTTTCGGATCGGCGGCCCCTTGAGCGGATCGGACCAGTCCGGGGCCAGGACATCCGACCGCCTGGGTACCGCTGGCCCTCCGTACAGTCTCGGTATGAGTTCGACGGCGGTGCGGGGCAAGTTCCAGTGGACCGTGGCGGTCCCGGTCCTCGCAATGGTCGTCTTGGCGGCGACGTGGGCCAACCACGAGTACCTCGCCGCGCTGGTGCTGATCGGCGTCTTGCTCGTCGGCGCCGTCCTCGCCTCCGTGCACCACGCCGAGGTGGTCGCACACCGGGTCGGCGAGCCGTTCGGGTCGCTGATCCTGGCAGTCGCTGTCACGGTGATCGAGGTCGGCCTGATCCTGATGCTGATGACCAGCGGCGGCGGGGGAGCCAGCTCCTACGCCCGGGACACCGTTTTCGCTGCGGTCATGATCACGCTCAATGGCATCGTCGGGGTCGACCGCTCGTGGGCGCGCTCCGGCACCACCTGGTCAGCTTCAATGCTCGGGCACGGGGTCCGCGCCGTCCACGGTGATCGCGCCGGCGGGCGGGCCGCCGGCGCCGCCGAGCTTCACCACCTCTGCGCACGGGCGGAAGGTACTCCGCTCCCAGCTGGCGTTTGCGGCGGTCGCCTCGTAGCGTCGACGCGCGTTCGTCTTCACCCAGACCGTCCGACACCGCGACTTCTTCCTCCCGGTCAGCAGCGACGACAGGGGCTTGGTCACCGGGCCGCTCGACGAGGACGTGACGGCGACGCGGACCCGCCGCCGGCAAACGAGGCCCGGCTCGGCCTCGGGCTTCGGGTCGTCGCGCTCATCGCCGTGGTCGGCCTGGCCAGGCCGTCCGCCCGACGATCCAGTACGGGTCGAGAGCCTCGGCTTCCCGAACGGCGTCGTCGGCGCGGGGATCGCCCCGCTCGGCGCTCGCGCCCGAGTCGATCGCCGCGGTCCGCAAACGCCCAGGCGACCGGGTGCAGATCAGCCTCGACCTTGCCTAGGTTCGGCGACGGCCTCCATCGGCCTGACGATCCCGACGATCGCGGTCGCGCTCGATCTGGCTGCACGGACCGCTACAGCCCGGGTCGGAGCCGGTTCACCTGGCGCCGCCGGCGATCACGGTCGCGGGTTCGACTCTGACCGTCGCCCAGGGCCGGTCGAAGGCGCTTCAGGGCGTCGTGACTCGGTGCTACCGGCGGGATTCGCGGTTCACGTCCGTCCAGCCTGAGCCAGGTCAGGACCGCCATCAGCCATGCGGAGGTGTGGCCCAGCAACTTCCGCTCATCGGCATAACAAGCATGTCCGGACGTCCCGCAAGCCGAACCCGTGAGGTGAGCCGGGACCGTCGTCCTTCTCGCTGATTGATCACCGCAAGCGGATCCTGTTCCGGTCACCGATCCTCTATGCCAACGAAGAGGCGGGTTAGAAAGCGTGGTGACTCTCCAGAGGAGCCTGACCGCTACCCAGGTGCCTACCGGGTGCTGCCGCTGGTGCGCTCGCTCAGCCGAAGGCAGGTCAGCTGAAGATCATGCAGCTCGACGTGGCGTGCGCGAGAACTCGGCCGGTCTCGTCGGTGAGCTGTGCCTCGGCGAGCGCCGTACGCCGGCCGCGGGAGATGACCTTCCCGACGCAGGTGAGCAGGCCGGACTCGGTGGTGACCGGGCGCAGGAACTTCGTGCTGAGGTCGAGCGAGGTGTAGCCCTCGCCGACGGCGAGGGTCGAGTGCACCGAGCACCCGGCCGCTGTGTCGAGCAGCGTCGCGATCATCCCGCCATGCACGCCGCCGAGGGGGTTGTAGTGGAAGGACTGCGCGTGCATCCGGACCGTCACCGAGCCCCGCTCGGCGTGGAAGCCGCACATGTCGACGGTGGCCATGACCGGCGGCGGCGGCATCAGGCCCTGCTCGATCGCCTGGAGCTGACCGAGTCCGTCCATCGCCGCGAGGGCCTCGAAGTTTCCCTGACCCGGCAGCGCCCACGTCACCTCGCGGGTCTCGGTGTGCCACTGCGACAGATCGGGTGACTGCCCGGCCTGGTCCCGGGCCTGGTCCCGGGCATGATCCTGGGTCTGCGTCATGGATCCAGCGTGCCCGCCTTGCTGAGTCTGTCAAGTAGACCTAGCATGTGACCGTGAACACGATTCCAGAAGGGGTCCGTACGCCGCCCGCTCTGGCCTTCTCCGTCGAGAACTGCACCGTCGGCCGGGCGATGGCGATCCTCGGAGAGCGCTGGACCTTCGTGGTGCTGCGCGAAGTGTTCAACGGGGTCCGCCGCTTTGACGACATGCGCCGACACACTTCGATCCCCCGGCAGGTGCTCACCGACCGGCTCGCGCTTCTCGTCGAGCACGGGATCCTGCGCAAGGAGCCGTACAAGTCGCCCGGCGAGCGTGCCCGCCACGAGTACCGACTCACCGACAAGGGCATCGACCTCTACCCGGTGCTCATCGCAATCGCCCAGTGGGGCGACCGCTACCTCGCCGACCCGGCCGGTCCCCCGGTCCAGTTCGCGCACCGCGACTGCGACGCGGTGATGCGCATGGTCGCGACCTGTCATGCGGGACACGAGGTAGGCGACCTCCGCCGGATCGCGCCCCGGCCCGGCCCCGGCGCGACTCCTCGCGACGGATAGACACGGCGGCAAATAAGTCCGCGCCGCCCACTCCCGCGCACTGTCGATCCGAGTGTGCCACCTCGGTGACCGATCCACTCGGCCGCTTCCACCACGTCTCCAACGCCTACTGTTGCGATCAGGCGATCTTTCCGACCGTAGGCTGGTCAAGCCCGTTCTTACCGGCTTGACGCTGGATCATCGCCTGGCCCGACACGCCGCGCACTGAAGGACCTGCGGAAGGCAGCCCGACCAGCGACACGAGTGCGGCAGTCAACAGTCGCGTCGTCTTCTGCTGCTCGGTCCCAAGCCCGCTAGCGAGGCGATACTCGCAAGCGAAACGGCTTGCAGAGCGCCTACGGTCCCTCCGCCTCGGTCTGCGACCACTGGCGCGGCTGTCCCGCAAGGGATCCCGTGTGGGACGACTTGGGCAACCGCGTCAATGGCGCATTGGTTGATCATGCGGCATCCAGATGACCGCAGCTGGCTGTCGGCGGCAGAGTCGAGCCGGGCCGACCTTGGGCTGATCGGCCGCGGCCGACGGGCGGCCAAGGGCAGCCGAGGGGTGGCAGGAGCCGCCATCCCGGGTATTGACGTCGGCAGCCGGGAACTAAACCAGGTCGTCGTGGCGACAATGAGGTCATGGGCACCACCCCGATCGTGACCGACGCGGCGCTGGTCGCTGCGGTCGCGGACGGGGACGCTGGCGCGCTGCGGGAGCTGTACGAGCGGCACGGCGCCTGGCTGCACGCCCGGCTCATCCGCCGCTGCAACGATCCCGAGGTCGTCGTCGAGGTCGTGCAGGACACCTTCGTCGCGCTCTGGAAGGACGCGCGGCGGTTCCGTCACGACGGCGAGGTCGGTGCGTGGCTGTGGGGCATCGCGTTCCGGCGGATGGTCTCGCGGCTACGTTCCCGCCGGGACGTGGTGCTCATCCCGGAGTGGGACGTGTCGCCGACGCTCGCAGCAGGTGATGCCGTCCGCCGAGGACCAGGTGCTGCTCGGAGTCGAGTACGGCGACCTGGCAGCGGGGCTGCGACGCCTGTCGCCGGAGTTCCGCTCGGTGGTGCAGGCCGTCGTGCTCGACGGCCTGACCACGAAGGAGGCGGGACGACTGCTCGGCGTCCGCGAGAACACCGTGAAGACGCGGCTCCACCGCGCCAAGGCACAGCTGAGGACCGCGCTCACCGAGCCGCAGGAGGGATGGCGATGACCACCGGGACCCAGGGCTGGCACGCCGACCCGGCGCTGCTGTCGAGCTACCTCGCCGGCGACCTCGACGCCGTCACCGGCGCCTCGGTCGAGCAGCACGTCAGCCGGTGCGAGACCTGCCGGGCGGCGGTGGGACGCCTGCTCGAGCCGCAGCTGCTCGAGCGCACCTGGGCCGGCATCCGCGACGGCGTCGAGCGCCCGACCCTGCCCTACCCGATGCGGCTCGCCCGGCGGCTGCGGCCTCCCGGAGCCGACGGCGGTGCTGCTCGCCGTCGGCGGCTTCGCTGCGCGGCGCCTGGCTGGTCGGCGCGTTCCTGTCGCTGTCCTTCGCCACGTTGGCCGCCTACGCGTCCGGCGGGACGGCGCTCGCGCCGTTCCTCCTCGTGGCGCCCCTGGCGCCGGTGCTCGGTGTCGCCGCCGCCTACGGCCCGCGCCAGGACCCGCTCGAGGCGCTGGTGGCCACCGCGCCGTACGGGCGCACCAGGCTGATCCTGCTGCGCACGATCGGCGTCCTGGTGTCGGTGCTGCCGGTCACCGTGCTGCTCGGGCTCGCCGTGCCCGGGCCGCCGTGGCTCGCCGCCGCGTGGCTCGGCCCGGCCCTGGCGCTGGTGCCGGTGCTGCTGGCGCTGGCCGCCTTCGTCGGGCCCCGGACCGCGGCGACGGTCGTGTCGCTCGTCTGGTCCGGCGTCGTGCTCGGCTCGACGCGTGCCTCCTCGCGCCGACCTGGCCGGTCGAGGCGGCGCAGCAGGGCGTCTACCTCGGGCTGGCCGTGGCCGCCTGTGCCGTCATCGCGATCCGGGCCGGCGCCGACCGGCAGCCGGGGGTGGCGTTGTGAGCGCCGGCGCGAGCACCGTCGAGCTGACCGGCGTCGGCAAGCGGTACGGCCGCACCCGCGCCCTCGCCGACGTCGACCTCGCCTTCGACCGAGGCGTCACCGGGCTGCTCGGCCCCAACGGCGCCGGCAAGACGACGCTGCTGCGCATCGTCGCCACGTCGATCGCCGCCGACAGCGGCGAGGTGCGGCTGCTCGGGCGCGACCCGCACCGCTCCCACGCCGACGTGACCGCGGTGCGTCGCGAGCTCGGCTACCTGCCGCAGGAGCTCGGCTACCCCTCGGACATGACCGCCTTCGGCTTCATCGAGTACGTCGCCGTCCTCAAGGAGTGGAACGACCGCGAGGCCCGGTCCCAGGAGGTGCGCCGGGTGCTCGACGCGGTCGGCCTCGCCGACCAGGCCTCCGTCCGGATCAGCCGGCTGTCCGGTGGGCAACGCCGGCGGGTCGGGCTGGCGCAGGCGCTGCTCGGGGACCCGCGGCTGGTCGTGCTCGACGAGCCGACGACCGGCCTCGACCCGGCGCAGCGCGCCGACCTGCGGCGTACGTTGTCCGCCCTCGGCCACCGCTCGACGGTGCTGCTGTCCACCCACCAGACCGAGGACGTCGCGGCACTCTGCGAGCGGGTGGTCGTGCTCGCGGGCGGAACCGTCCGGTTCGACGGTGCCGTCACCGACCTGGTCGCCACCGCGGTCGGCCAGGTCTGGCTCGCCGACGAGCCCGGCGACGACGCACTGGTCAGCTGGCGGACCGGCACCGGCCGCCACCACGTCGTCGGCGGCAGGCCGCCGGTCGGCGCGGACCCCGCCGAGCCGACCCTCGAGGACGCCTACCTGCTGATGCTCGGGCCCGACGCGCAGCGGCGTCCACACACCCTCATAACCGCTGTCCCAACCACACCTGGAGCGACCATGAGCAGTCTTTCCGTGCCCGCGTCCGGCATCGCCGGTCACCGCGCGATGGCCGTCATCGAGGCCCGCCGGATGGCCCGCCACCCCGTCTTCGTGCTCGGCGTCGCTCTCGGCTTCGTCGTGCTGGGGCTGTACGTCGTCCTCGTCGGCGACGAGACAGGGCGTCCCGGTCGTGCTCACGCTTCCGTTGCTCGGCGCGTTCTACATCGGCCTGGCCAGCGTGATCGCCGCCGCGCTGCTCACCCGGTCCACCGAGGTCGCCGTCGAGGCCGTCGCCACGGCACCCGGCACCGAGGCCCGCCGGACGCTCGCGCTCGCCGCGGCCGGCATCCCGCCGCTCGTGGCCGGGCTGGTGTTCTCGGTCGCCCTCGTCGTCCTCGCGAAGGTGATCGGCGTGGCTCCGCAGGAGTGGTGGTTCGGCACCCTGCCCGACTGGCAGGTGTGGAGCATCGTGCTCATGTGCCCGGTCGCCTGCCTCGACGGAGCGCTGCTGGGCGTGCTGGCCGGCCGCTGGCTCCGGTTCCGTGGCGCCTCGGCCATGGTGGTGGTCGCCCTCATCGTGGTGAGCCTGCTCGGGCAGACGCCCCTCCTCGAGACCGGCAGCTCCGAGTGGCGGCTCTGGGTGCCGTGGGCCATCTTCCACACCGGGGACAACGCCGGACGGCACCCAGACGCTGATCGCCGGCAACCCCGCTGCCTACCTCGGCTACCTGCTGGCCCTCGGCGCCCTCGCCGTCCTGGGGGCGATGTGGCACGACCGCACCGCCCGGACGCCCACGGTTCCGCATCGCTCGTCGCGGCCGTCGCGGCGGCCGCGGTGGCGCTCTTCGTCCTCGCGGCCACGACCGGCGCCCACGACAACCGGGACTCCGACCCGATCCCGTCCAGGGTCACGGGTTGAGCACCCGGCTCTGGTACCTCCGGCGCGGGGTCGCCTGGCTGCCGCTGCTCGGGGCCTGCGTTGCCGCCGCAGTCACCGCGGTGCTCCTCGCGCGGTGGCCGGACGACGCCTTCCTGCTCGCACCGGCGCTGCTCGCCTGCTGTGCGGCCGCCGCGGCGTTCGCCTACGACGAGGACGCCCTTCCGGTGGTGGCCGTGACGCCGCGCGGAGCGGGCTGGCGGCGCGCCAACCGGCTCGGCGTGACGCTGGTGCCGCTGTCGGTGTGGGCCCTGGTGGTGGCTCTGCGACCTGGCGACGTCCCGTTCTGGCGGCCGGGCTGGTGGCTGCTGGGCGGCGCCACCGTTCTGCTCGTCGCCGGCTCGGCGGCCCTGGCCTCCCGACGGCTCGTGCCGACGCCCGGCGCACTGCTCGCGCCGGTGGTGGCGTTGGCCGCGGTGGCGCCGGTGACATTCGCGGGGATGTTCAGCTGGGGCACCCTCTACCCGATCGGCGACTTCCCCGACCCAGTGCGAACGGTGTGGCTGGGGGTGGCGCTCAGCGGCGCCGCAGTCTGTGCTGTGGCGCTGCGGCCCGGACTGCGCCCCTGAGGATCACTCCAGGCTCCGACGAACATGGCGAGGAGCTGATCGATCAATGCGCCAGGTCGGGGCCGGCTCAAGGCATCGTGCCTACACCGATGTGTACGGCGTCTATCATGGTATTCGCGGCGGTGCTCGAGCCGCCCCAGGACGCATCTATAGCGGCCTCGGCGAGACGTGCTCAAAGACGGACGCTCGGCAGCGAGTCGGACGGTCATCCCCCTCGGATGCGACAGGGGCTCGGGATCGCAGGGATGCCACTGCCGCCGGTGCCGGTACGGGCTGGTGCGGTCGGTCCGCCCGGACGGCATGACCTACTGCTGTACGCCCGTTGGGCGGGATTGTCCCGGCTTAACAGAAGAAGAAGAGGAACATCGATGACGGCTTTCCGCAGCCGCCGACGCGCCCCGAGGGGACGTGGCCTGTGAGCCGAGGCGCTCGCTGGTTCTCCTCGGCGGACTGTGCGGCCTGGCGTGGGCCGCCGGTCTGCGCGGATTCATGGCGCAGATCGTCCCGGAGGACTCGAGCGTCAGCTGGTCGGGCACGTTCGGCTACATCCTGCTCCCCGGCCTGTTGATCGGGCTGCTCCTGGGTTGGGCCGAGCATCTTCGCCGCACGGGTGGCCGGCGCCACTGGCGCTGGCTGGCCCTCTCACCCCTGCTGTTCGTCGGCGATCTTGTTCAGCGAGGGCCCGCTGGGGGTGTTCGGGATCTTCGAGGACGGCCTCGGCGGGGGAGCGATCGGCGTACCTCTCTTCGCGATGGCAGGCGGGT
>CAVRBN010000002.1:0-34064 GCA_963719255.1 uncultured Actinomycetota bacterium
CGGTTCGCGCCGGTTCGGGCGGCCGCCTGTTCGGATCCGTCACCGTCGCGGAGATCGCGGACGCACTGGCGGCGACCTCGGGCGAGCCTGTCGACAAGCGCACCATCGTCGTTGGCAACCCGATCAAGTCGCTCGGCGCCCACGAGGTGTCGGTCAAGCTGCACGACGAGGTGTCTGCCACCGTGGCCCTCAACGTCGTCTCCGCCTGACATTCCCCACGCCGACCCGGCTCGTTTGACGCCCCGTGCTGTCAACAAGAGCCGGGTCGGCGTTTGGTCAGGCGCCGGTGACCAACCAGGCCGGCCACGCGCTCGATGGACCAGTACGACGCCGCGCGCAGCCATGAAGCCGCCGGAGAACGCGATCCAGATCCAGAGCAGGGAGCCGCCCCACAGCGCTCCGACGAGCGCCAGCGGCGCGTAGGCGAGCAGTGCGGCCAGGCCCGCCCAGGCCAGGAAGCGGCCGTCACCGGCACCGATGAGGACGCCGTCGAGGACGAACACGACGCCGGCGAGTGGTTGCCCGATGGCGGCTACGACGAGCACCGGCGTGAGCAGGTGGTGTACGGCGGGGTCGTCGGTGAACAGGTGGCCAAGCCATGGACTCGCCGCGGCCAAGCCGAGACCGGTGACCACGCCGCTGACCAGACCCCACTGGATCATCCGTCGGGTGAGGGCCCGGGTTCCGTCGACGTCACCAGCGCCGAGCGCACGACCGGTGATCGCCTGTGCGGCGATCGCGATGGCGTCGAGCGCGAAGGCGAGGAATGTCCAGATGGTCAGCGCCAGCTGGTGAGCGGCGAGGTCGGCACCCTCACCGGTGGGTGCGGCCAGCACCACGGCGTACACCGTGAGGAGCAGGGCAACCCTGAGGGTGAGGGTGCGGATCAGCAGCGGTACGCCGGCTTGGGCCGCAGTCCGGATGCCGGTCCGGTGCGGTCGCAGGGAGGCGCCCTCGGCCCTGGCGACCCGGACCACGACGAGGAGTAGGGCTGCCGCGCTCGCAACCTGGGCGAGGACCGAGCCGAGTGCGGATCCGGCGATGCCCAACCCGTCGAACGGTCCGACGCCGTACACGAGGAGCAGGTTGAGGGCGATGTTGAGGATGTTTCCGGCGACGGCGACCACGAGCGGAGTCCGGGTGTCCTGCAGTCCGCGCAGGATGCCGGTCGTCGCGAGCATGACCAGGAGCGGGGTGGTGCCCAGAAAGGCGAGTCGGAGGTAGGTCGTGGCTTGGTGGGAAACCGCTTCGCCGGCTCCGAACGCGCCCACGAGGAGGGGGGTGAGCAGGACTCCGACGACAGTGGCGATCAGGCCGATCACGATGGCTAGCCAGATGCCGTCGATGCCCTGGCTCATGGCCCCGCGACGGTCCCCGGCGCCGAGGCTCCGGGCGACGCTGCCGGTGGTGCCATAGGCGAGGAACACGCAGAGGCCGACGACCGTCTGCAGGACCGCGGCGGCGATGCCGAGCCCGGCCAGCTCTGGGGTGCCGAGATGACCGACGATGGCAGCGTCGGCGAGCAGGAACAGCGGCTCGGCGACCAGCGCGAGAAACGCCGGAAAGGCAAGGCGCAGGATCTCGCGGTCCGTCTGGCGCAACACGTCCCGAGGTTAGCAGAGTAAGGGGCTTGACGCCTCTTGCTTCGTACATCGGTGCCTGTGGATACATTCCCCGTTTCGGGCCTCGGTTTGCGGTCCGACGCGCTTTGTCGACTTGCCTACAAGCGACGGGTGGGTTACGGCAAGATGAACAGAGTTGTTTGCCAAGTATTTCTCCTCCACACCTGTGGAGCGGCGTTTACGCAGGTCAGAGGCCTGATGCCGGGGCTGATCGGGCGATTCTCCACAGGAATTCCGGCGGCCTGTGCACACCGGTCGGCGTGTCGTCCACGGCTCTGCCCGCAGTTATCCCCAGGTTGACCCGCGCCTGTGGATAACGAGTGGCGCGAGCCTTTACTTGGGCGGTCCTGACGGCATAGCGTCGACGGCTGGTCCACCCCCGGTTTCTGGCCTTCAGCGCGGGTTGTCGGTGATCCCACCTAGGGTTCGGATCAGGTCGTTGTCAGTGTCGTTGCCCGACGATCGGGAGGAGCCGGATGAGCGTCGCCGAGCACGCCGAGACCGGTTTCGGCCCGGAGCCGCAGTGGGGCGACGGTCCGTCGTCGTACGCTCCGGGAGAGGCGCCTCGCGGCGTCGACCGGACCCCGCCGCAGGACATGGCGGCCGAACAGTCGGTGCTCGGATCGATGCTGCTCAGCAAGGACGCCATCGCCGACGTCAACGAGGTCCTGCGCGGCACCGACTTCTACCGGCCGGCCCACGAGATCGTGCACGACGCGATCGTCGACCTCTACGGTCGCGGCGAACCGGCTGACCCGGTCACCGTGGCCGCAGAGCTGCAACGACGCGGCGAGCTGGTCAAGGTCGGCGGCGCTCCCTACCTGCACACCTTGTCCGCCAACGTTCCGATCGCCGCGAACGCCAGCTACTACGCCGAGATCGTGCGGGAGAAGGCGATCCTGCGGCGGCTGGTCGAGGCCGGCACGAAGATCGTCCAGATCGGGTACGCCGGCGAGGGCCAGGTCGACGATGTCGTCGACCAGGCGCAGGCGGAGGTCTACAAGGTCACCGAGAAGCGGACCTCGGAGGACTACGCTCCGTTGTCCGACATCATGCATCACGTCCTCGACGAGATCGAGGCGATCGGCAACCGGGAGGCGGGGCTCTACGGCGTACCCACCGGTTTCGCCGACTTCGACGACCTGACCAACGGTCTGCACAACGGCCAGATGATCATCGTCGCGGCCCGCCCCGGTGTCGGGAAGTCGACGTTGGCCCTCGACCTGTGTCGGGCCGCGTCGATCCAGAACAACCTGGCCAGCGTCTTCTTCAGTCTGGAGATGACCCGCTCCGAGATCACCATGCGGTTGCTCTCGGCCGAGGCCAAGGTGCCGCTCAACCACATCCGCACCGGCCAGATGACCGACGACGACTGGGCGCGGCTGGCGCGCAAGATGGGTGAGGTCGAGTCGGCGCCGATGTTCATCGACGACAGCCCCAACATGACGATGATGGAGATCCGGGCGAAGGCCCGTCGGCTCAAGCAGCGTCACGACCTTCGCCTGGTGGTCATCGACTACATGCAGCTGATGACCTCGGGACGCAAGGTCGAGTCCCGCCAGATCGAGGTCTCGGAGTTCTCCCGTCAGATCAAGCTGCTCGCCAAGGAGCTCGAGGTCCCCATCATCGCGCTGTCGCAGCTCAACCGTGGCCCCGAGCAGAGATCGGACAAAAGGCCCTTGATCAGCGATCTACGCGAATCGGGCAGTTTGGAGCAGGACGCGGACATGGTCATCCTGCTGCACCGCGAGGACATGTACGAGAAGGAGTCCCCCCGCGCAGGGGAGGCCGACCTGATCGTCGCCAAGCACCGCAACGGCCCGACCCGCGACCTCGTCGTCGCCTTCCAGGGCCACTACTCCCGCTTCGTCGACATGGCGCACTGAACCCGGATTGTCCTGATGACCACGAGAACCAGATCCAACACCGCTAGGCTCGCCGCCCTGGTCAGCTGGGGATCGATCGTAGGTTGGGGTCATGACCAACTCCGCCGGCCCCGGGCCGAGATGGCTCGGAGAGGCAATGCAGGTCGCGCTCGCCGGCGCGATGGCGCTGGTGCTGCTCCCGGTGGGCTGGACCGCGGTCATCGACGGCGAGGTGCCGACGGGATGGGTCTGGGGGCTGCTGGTCGCGCTCGTGGTCGTGCACGCAGCGGTCGCGACGGCGCACCGCTGGTCGGTGCCGTCGTACGCCATCGGCGCGCTGGCGATGCTCATCCTCGTCGCCGGGCCGGACCTCGGCGGCCCTACGGCCTTGGCCGCGGGCAGCGACTACGGGCCGGTGCTGCTGCCGAGCAGCCTGTGCTTCTTCGTTCTGGTCTACTCGGTGAGCGCGCACGCGTCGCCGCCGTGGCCGTTGGCCGCACTCGTCGGCGGCCTGGTGGGGTGCCTGCTGACGATGGCGCGGCTGTGGGGCTTCGCCGGCGCGACCCTCGAAGGCTGGACGTGGTGGCTGATGCTCGGGACGGCGACCGTGGGTGGCACTGTCGCCGCGTGGGCGCTCGGACGCTTCCGCGCCACGCGGGCTGCCTGGGTCGCCCAGCTCGCCGAGCGCGGCGCGGCCGACGAGCGCCGCCGCATCGCCCGTGAGATGCACGACGTCGTCGCGCACTCGCTCGCGGTCGTGGTCAGCCACGCCGAGGCGGGGCGGCTGGTGGTGGCGCAATCGCCCGGCCGCGCGCCCGAGATCCTCGACACCATCGCCGGGACCGGTCGGGAGGCCCTCACCGAGATGCGCGGCCTGCTCGGAGTGCTGCGCGACGGCGATGCGCCGACCGAGCCCCAGCCCGGTCTGGGCGATCTCGTGGGGCTCATCGACCGGATGCGCGCCGCCGGTCTCCAGGTGGAGTACGGCGCCGACGGCGTGCTCGAGGTCCCGCCCGCTGTCGGTCTCACCACCTACCGGGTGGTGCAGGAGGCACTCACGAACGTCGCCCGGCACGCCGGCCCCCGAGCGGCCGCCCGGGTGACGCTGGAACGCGCCGACGACGGGCTCCGGGTCCTGGTCGTCGACGACGGGGACGGGCCGGCCGGGTCCTCCGTGCCTGGCCGCGGCCTGACTGGCATGCGGGAGCGGGTGGAGGCGGTCGGGGGCACCCTCGAGGCCGGCCCGGTCGACGGCGGCTGGCGGGTGAGCGCAAGGATGCCAGCATGACCGCGCCGGAGGACAGGATCCGCGTCGCCGTGGTCGACGACCAGGAGTTCCTGCGGGTGGCGCTGAGGATGATGGTCGAGAGCCAGCCGGACCTCGAACTGGTCGGCGAGGCGGCCGACGGGCAGGAGGCGCTCGCGCTGGTGCGGGCGCGCCGCGTCGACGTGGTGCTCATGGACCTGCGGATGCCGCGCCTCGACGGCATCCAGGCCACCGCCGCGATCACGCGCGAGCTGCCGATGACCCGGGTGATCGCGCTGACGACGTTCGACCTCGACGACTACGCGTTCCCGGCGATCCGGGCGGGCGCGAGCGGCTTCCTGCTCAAGGACGCGAGGGCCGAGGAGATCGTGGACGCGATCCGGACCGTGCACGCCGGCCACGCCGTCGTAGCGCCGTCGACGACCCGGCGGCTGATCGAGCACGTGGCCACCACACCAGCGCCGGACGGCGCGCGAGCCGCCGAGATTCGGGCCGCGCTCACTGCGCGGGAGCTCGACACGCTGCTCGAGATGGCGACCGGCGACTCAAACGCCGAGATCGCGCGGCGACTCCATCTGTCCGAGGCGACCGTCAAGACCCACGTCGGGCACGTGCTGGCCAAGCTCGGACTGCGCGATCGGGTCCAAGCCGTCGTCCTTTCCTACGAGTCGGGACTCGTCGGTCCCGCCCGCGGCTGAAGGCGGAGTGAAGCGTCCCTCATCCTGGAGGATGAGCAGGGCGCGACCTACGGTCGAGGCGGGGTGCCTGCGGCGCGACCGATCGTGAGGGCATGCCCTCTCTGACGACAGCCATAACCAAACCGCTCCCGCCGACTGACCACACCGAACGCCCGTGGCGGATCCACCAGATCGCACCCGACTTCCGGCTCGAGGACGTCTGGGCCCTGCCAACCGCGGGTGGCCCCGACGACCTGCGGCTGCTGGTCGAGCAGCTGGCCCGCGGTGGGGACGAGCGCGAGTTCCCGCTGGCCTACCGGGTGCTCTTCGCGATCCGGTGGAAGCTCGGCGACCTGCTCGGCCTGGACGACGAAGTGACCGGGCCCGGCGTCCGGGTTGCCTCGGTGCGGGACCGGCTGCCGGGGGATCTGCGCGATGCCGAGGGACCGGACTTCACCGGCGTGCCGTTCCGTGCCGTCTACCTGACCGACCGCGAGTTCGTCGCCGAGATCGCCAATCGCACCGTGCACGCGCTGATGCACGTCGGCTGGGTGGAGGACGGCGAGGGCGGCTACCGCGGCCAGATGGCGGTACTCAACAAGCCCAACGGGCTGCTCGGCCGGGGCTACATGGCCCTCATCAAGCCGTTCCGCTACCTCATCGTCTACCCCGCGCTGCTGCGCACCGTCGGGCGCCGCTGGGACGCCGCCGGGTGAGAAGAAGATGAGCACACTGACGGCACTCTCCCTGCCCCGTTCGGTCGTGCTGCGGGCGACGCCGTGGGTGGCCGGCGTCTGGGCGCTGACGTCCGCCTGCCTCTCGGCCCTGGCGCTGCTCGACCGGGCGCCCCATCCGTGGTCGCCGAGTCCCGCGACCGCCCTGGGAGGGCTCACCGCGGTGCAGGTGACGTGGCTGATCGCGGGGACCGCGGGCCTCGTGCTCGCGGCTGGGATCGTCGGGGTCACCGGTCGCACGCCTCGCTCGCTGCGGGTCTTCGGGTGGCTCCTGGTTGGTCTCGGGATCGTGGTCACGGTGGCGGTGTCCGACGTCCGGGCGCTGTCGTTCCTCGGCTACCTCCCGATGACCCTGCTCGCGCTGTTCGGGGTCGGCCCGGCGGCCGGGCACATCGACATGGGCCTGCTCACCAACGCGGCGGCGGCGCTGGGCCACGCGGTGGGCGGACTGGCGGTCGCGGCCTCCGGCGTGCTCGTCCTCGGACGGGCTGCCACACTCACCGGCGACAGGACCAGCTGGAGCCGGTGGGTGCGATGGGGTCGCCCGGCAGTCGCTGTGGCGGCCGTCGTACCCCTCCTCTACGCCGTGACCCGCATCGCGTGGGCGCTCGACGTGCCGCTCGGTGTGCGCCGCGAGATGCTCGACGAACTCGGGTCGGCCCGGTATGCCGGCCTCGGGCTTGCCCTGTTCGCCGTCGTCGGTGCCTGGCTCACGACCGGGCTGCTCGCGCGGTGGGGCGAAGTGTTCTGGTCCTGGGTCCCGCGCGTCGGCGGGCGGCCGGTACCGGTCGCGGCCGCGGTGGTGCCCGGGCTGGTCGTGGCCGGCGCGACCTTGTCGGCCGGGCTGTCCTTCTGGCGCCTGGTGCTCGTGGGGGGGCTTGTCGAGACTCCCCGGGGCAACGGACGACTGGGCAGCATGGGCACCGGAGCTTCTCTGGCCGGTGTGGGGCGTGGCGCTCGCCGTGGCGTGCCTGGCCTACCTGGGGAGGCGGTCCGCGTGAGTGCCCGCCTGCAGCGTTGGGCTGCCGCGATCATGCTGGTGCTCGGGATCGGTCACCTGCTGGTGTCGGCGTTCGTCGACGGTGGCCGGATGGCGGGTTGGCTCCGCGACGGCCTGTGGGCGACCGTCCCCCTGATCCCGGAGCAGAAGGTCGAGGAGCAGGCCACCGTCGCCGCCTTCTGGGGCGGATACGCCAGCTTCGCCGTGCCGCTGATTCTGCTCGGGTGCCTCGTGTGGCACCTGGCCGGCCGCGGCGTGCCGGTGCCGGCCTGGGTGGGTTGGGGTCTGTCCGTGTGGTGCCTGTTCGGGGGCATCGTGCTCGTACCGTCCCCATTCTTCGTCGGGGTGGTCCCGGGCGTCCTGATCGTGCTGGCGGCGCACGGCGACCGGGAGACGGTCGCGAGCGTCACCCCGGTGGCGCCGCCTGGCGATCGTGAAGCATTCCGGCCGTCTGCGCGATGACGAGGAGGTCCAGCCGGTCGTGAGGTCGGGACGCGCTCGCATCACTGGAAAGCCTGAACTCGGCTGGCCTTCCTGACAGTCCTGCGGGCGTCCCGCCACGCGATCCAGGCGGTGCGTAACCGGGGCGACGGCGTAGCTCTCCGCGTCGACGGGCACGAAGCTGCTTGACCAACCACTGCGGGGCATGACCCTGGTCGATCGCATGTGGTGGGACCGACCCCCGGGGGTTTCGACACCTGTACTTCGCTCGCCACAGATCAGTGGCTGGCAGACAGGCTAACGGACGGCCGAGTCCTGCACCTCGTTGTAGTAGGCCAGCCTCGCCGCGGCGCGGACGTTGTCGGCAGTCAGCAGGATTGGTCGCCTGATGTAGTTGCGGCGAAGCTGGTCGAAGACGAAACCGAGTGTGGCTGGAATGATCACAAGCGCCACCAGCAGTCCCAAGTACACATCCTGAGCTGACATGGCAGCCTCCTACTCCAGAGGGTCCGCTCTGACTACCCATTCGTCAAGGGCCGGGTGTCCGAAAAGCCGCCGCCACTTCCGACATGCTGAGTCTTCCCTCACATCAGGTGCCGTGAGATGTAGCCGATGAGTTTCACCCCTGCGCCACGTCAGCCCTTCGGGTATGGACGTCATATCCGCGGCAGGAGGGGTTTCACCATGGCGAAGTTCGTGACAATCGGGTACGGCGATCGCGACGGATACGACCGAACCGATCAGAGCGTGCGAGATGCGGCGCACGCGCACGACGTGCGACTGCACAGCGGGGGAGCTGAGATGGGGATCGCCGGCGCACCTGTGCAGGTGCGCAATCATGATGGCGCCGGCGTCGAGACAGAGCGCGGCCCCTTCATGCGCTCCTCGCTGCCGGTGGCGGGCTTTGCTGTGATCGAAGCCGAAACCATGGCGGCGGCCGTGGAGATCGTCTCGCAAATTCCCTGCGCCGTTGCCCACGGAGTCGTCGAGGTGTGGCCGCTTGACCAGACGCCGTAGGTCGTCGGTGGACTTCGGCCCGGACGGACCCAGGCGAGCCATGACGAGGCCGGGCCATTCCCAAACGAGCAGGACCCCGGGCATTCTGAACCCATGGCAGACACCACAACCCAGAAGGGCATGGCCATCCCGCTGACGGCGTTCACTGCCGGCGCGGTCGCCGCGCTCCTCATCGGCGTCTTCGGGAAGGTGCATGACCCGTCCGCCAGCGGCATCACGGACCTCGGCTTCGACAACTACATCGTGATGAAGGTCTGGCTCTCGCTGGTGATCGGGGTGCTCGCAGTGCTTCAGGTCATCGGCGCGCTCTGCATCTACGGCAAGCTCGGGATCAAGGCGCCGTCCTGGCTGGGCCAGGCGCACCGCATTTCCGGCACCATTGCCGTCTTGTTGACCATCTTCGTCGGCTACCACTGCCTTTGGGGCCTGGGCCTGGAGACGGGCGAAAGGCGGGTACGCGGACCGTCGTTCACGGCGTGCTCGGCTGCGCCGTTTTCGGTGCCGTGGTGGTGAAGGTGGTCGCGGTCCGGTCGAGGCGCGCCCCGGGGTGGTTCCTGCCGGTGGCCGGTGGCCTGCTGTTCGCCCTCCTCTGCGTCGTCGTGCTGACGTCGGCCGGGTGGTACATCGACGACAGGGGCTGGCCCCCCGAGGGCAGCCATTGATGAGGCCGCGGAGGCGGGTCTGTGACCGGGTGATCGTGCATCCGCTGAACGATCACCGCCAGCCAGCCAGAGTCGCGTGCGGATGGGCATTTCCACCCATCACCGGGCGCGGCGAAGATGCGTCGTACGCCCGAAGCGCCGATGCCGTTCCGGTTCCTAGCGTGAGCACCACCCAAGTCACGCGGAGGAAGCCATGGACACCATCGAGACCGTCATCATCGGCGCCGGGCAGGCGGGGCTCTCGACGGGCTATCACCTACGGCGCCAGGACCGGCCCTTCGTCATCCTCGACGCCGCTGCCCGGGTTGGCGACCAGTGGCGCCAGCTCTGGGACAGCCTCAAGCTCTACTCACCCACGAAGTACGACGGCCTTCCGGGCCTGCCCTTCCCGGGGGACCCGTGGTCGTTCCCGAGCAAGGACCAGGTCGCCGACTACCTCGAGGGGTATGCAGCCCAGTTCAGGCTGCCGATCCGCTTCCACACCAGGGTCGAGCGGCTTGAAGCCGACGGCAACGGCGGATACGTCGTCACCACGAACCAGGGCGAGCTCCGCTGCCAGAACGTCGTCGTGTGCACCGGAACCTTCGGACGGACGCCGAGCGTGCCCGAGTTCGCAGCAGACCTCGACCCGGCGATCCTGCAACTGCATTCGAGTGAGTATCGGCGGCCCGGCCAGCTTCGCGACGGCCCGGTCCTTGTCGTGGGGGCCTCTCACTCGGGCACCGACATCGCCTACGAGGTGGCGCAGACCCACCCGACGATCCTGGCCGGTCGCTACTGCGGCCAGATCCCCCCACGGATCGAGACCAGGAAGATGCGGTTCATCTTCCCGGTGCTGATCTTCGCCTGGCGCCACATCGTCACCCGGCGTACGCCCATCGGCCGCAAGGAGATGGAGCACGTCCGCTTCCACGGCGGGCCGATGATCCGGGTCAAGAAGGCCGACCTCGAGGCGCGTGGCGTCGAGCGGATCACCACACGGGTGACCGGCGTCGAGAACGGGCATCCCGTCATCGACGGCACGGCGTACGACGTGGCGAACGTGGTGTGGGCGACCGGCTTTCGTCAGGTCTTCGACTGGATCGATCTGCCGGTCTTCGGTGAGGACGGCTGGCCGACCGAGTACCGCGGGGTGGTGAAGGACGCACCCGGACTCTTCTTCTGCGGGCTGTCCTTCCAGTTCGGGTTCAGCTCGATGGTCCTGCCCGGTGTCGGCCGCGACGCCGGCTACGTCGCCGCCAAGATCGTCGACCGGGTCCGTCGTACTTCGCAGGCGGCCGAGCCAGCCGCTGTCGCCGGCGGTTGAGGAAGGCGTGCAGCGCCTGTCTCGAAACCAGAGGCGACGCACCGCCGTATCCTCCGAGGAGGAGGTGCACGGCATGGGCCTGGTCGAAGACCTGAGGCAGGCGCGGGAGACCTTCGAACGCGGTGAATGGGCTACCGCGTTCCAGGCCTGGTCCGACGTCGACACCGATGCGCTCGGCCCCGACGACCTGCACAGCCTGGCCACGGCAGCCTTCCTGCTGGGCAAGCACCGACGAATGCGTCGCGGCGATCCAGAAGGCCTTCCAGGCCCACGTCGATCGTTCCGAACTGGCGCAGGCCGCGCGCTGCGCTTTCTGGATGAGCATGGTGTTTGCCACCGGCGGCGATCCGGCCATGGCGGCGGGCTGGACGGCTCGCGCGGACCGCTTGCTCGAGGAGATCGGCGAGGACGTGGCAGAGCACGGCTATGTCCGGTTCCTGCACATGTTTCGCCACCTCGCTGCCGAGGACTGGGCGGCCGCAGTCGCGGACGCGGCATCCGTCACAGAACACGGCCGCCGCTTCTCCGACCCCGACCTGCTCGCCATCGGGCTCTCTGGCGAAGGCCGGATGAGGATCTACTCGGGAAACGTGCCCGAGGGCCTGGCTCTGCTCGACGAGGCGATGGTCGGCGTGGCCGCACGGAGACGTCTCGCCGATCTTTGCCGGCAACGTCTACTGCGTGATGATCGAGGGCTGCCAGGAGATCTCCGACTTCGGGCGTGCCGCCGAGTGGACCGCCGCCCTGACCCGCTGGTGCAGCGCCCAGCCCGGGCTGGTCGCCTTCACCGGGCAGGCCGCGGTGCACCGCGGCCAGATCATGCGTCTGCACGGCGCCTTCGCCGACGCCGTGGAGGAGTTCGAGAATGCCGTACGCCGCTACCTGGCCTCTCCGGATCCGAGCCCGGCCGGCCTCGCGAGTGCCGAGAAGGGTGACGTGCTGCGCATCCTCGGAGACTTCGACGGCGCTCAGACCAGCTATGAGGCGGCCCTCGACTACGGGTACGAACCGCAGCCCGGCCTCGCCCTGCTCTGGCTCGCCGTTGGTCGCAGCCAAGCGGCTCTGGGCGCGGCCCGTCGGCTGCTGACCGAGACGCAGGGTCCGGTGGTGCGCTCCCGGGTGTTGCCCGCAGTCGTGGAGATCCTGCTGGCGGGTGGCGAGGTGGACGAGGCCAGGACCGTTGCGACCGAGCTGGAGGACATCGCTGCCAGCTTCGGCTGCGCCGCCCTTCAGGCGATGGCGGCGTACAGCTCGGGCTGCGTGGAGCTGGCGGCGGGCGACTCTTCCGGCGCGCTGCCGTACCTCCGCAAGGCGTCGACGCTGTGGCGAGGGCTGGAGGCGCCCTACGAGGTGGCCCGGGTGCGGCTGCAGGTTGGACGCGCCCTCGCCGCACTCGGCGACGAGGTCTCCTCCTCGAGCGAGCTCGCGGCGGCCCGGCGAGTGTTCGTGGAGCTCGGCGCCGCTCCGGCCGCCGCGCAGCTGGACCGGACCCAGTCGACGGCACTGCCCGGCGGACTGACTGCCCGCGAGGCAGAGGTCCTGCGCCTCGTCGCTTCGGGTCACAGCAACGCCAGGATCGCAGCCGAGCTGGTGCTGAGCGAGAAGACGGTCGCGCGACACCTGAGCAACATCTTCGCCAAGCTGGACGTCGGCTCGCGAACCGCCGCGGCGGCGTACGCCTTCGAGCACCGGCTGGCGTGAGGAGCAGGGCACGGGCCGCCGGCTAGGACCCTGCGCGGGGCGTAGTCGAGCCTGCGTTGTGCTCGCGGAGGAACGAGGCGGCCAGGTCGCCCACTCGGGTCGGCTGGTTGACCCAGGGGGCGTGACCGCCAGGGACGAGCCGGAACTCGGCGTTCGGGATGATCCGGGCGGCCCGTTCGCCGACCGACGGGGGGCCGAAGGGATCCCGGTCGCCCCAGATCAGCGTGACGGGCTGGGTGATCCGGCGGAGTTGGGTTGCGGTCAGCTCAACCTCGGGACGGGCCCCCCGGAGGCGGACCACCGCATGGAGCAGGTCGGACAGCGCCGGCCCGCTGTCGGGGAGTAGCTCGTGGGCCAGGAACAGCTCCCGCAGCTCGGGGAGGTCGGTGAAGTCCTCGCCTGCCATCGCGATGAACCGATCGACCTGGTTGGGCGACGGTGGATCGAGTCTTCGCAGCAGTCGCGCGATGGGAGGAATCGAGCCCAGCCGGAACAGGAACGGCGCCGACGTGCCCAAGATGGTCGCCGGACAGCCGACGTAGATGATCGCGGACACACGGGCCGGACGGTCAAGGGCGAGCCACGTGGTCCACAACCCTCCGAGGGACGAGGCCACGAACGCCGGTCGATCCAGCCCGAGCCCATCAACCACCTGGTCGAGGAAGTCGACAGCCAAGGTCCGCAGCTCGTTGGTGGCGTACGGCGCGCGGCGCGACAGTCCCATCCCCGGCAGGTCAACCGCATAGAGCGTGAAGTCGGTCAGCTCTGCCATGAGAGGGGCCCACATCGCCGAGGGCGGTCCGGCAGCCATCACCATCATCACGGGCGGACCGTCACCGGTGACGAGGACGTGCGCTCGCCCGTCGATTGCGGGAACGTCGACGAAACGACTCTCGGCGTCGATTCCGAAGCGCTCCAGCAGCCGATGCTGAGCCTGGCGGTACGTCGGGTTTGCCATGACTGCTCCTGATGGGCCGCGGGGTTGCTCCGAACCTAGACAGGAGACGCCCACCTCCGCGTCGGTAGAAATCACCAAGCACTCGGGGTCAGGAAATGGGTCAATGTGCGTAGGGGTGAAGGTCCGATGCCTTCACTAGCTGGGGAAGACTTCTTCGGGACGGTCCAGCAAGGGGTTGAACACCTTCGACGGGACGCGAAGTCCCTCGTCGTTGCGAAGGAGCGACGTAGGGAGTCAAACGAGGCATCGGGGTCGCGCAGGGTCTCGGCGAGCGCATCGAAGTAGGCGAGCTGCTCGTCGTCGAGCTCGTGGTCGGGCGGCGGTTGGGCGCCCCAGGCATCCCAGGGAAGCATCTCGACCTTGTTGAGCGCGGCGACGTCGCGAACCAGGGAGCCGGCGACGAACCAGAGGCCCCGAAGGTCGACGAAGCCGATGCCGAACCGCCCCGGATCCAGCTCCCCCGACCGGCACTTTCGCCAGGCGTCACTGGCCGCCACGAACTCGTCTCGGTGGACGTCGAGGTTGTCGAGCTCGAGGCCGAGCTTGTCATGCCACACGTCGTCGAGCTGCGCGTCGACGAGGACCCACCGCTGCTGGTCCTGGTTCCAGTACTCGCAGACCTGGTGATCCTCGAAGTAGCCCGGGTTGAAGTAGGCGCCGAAGCCGATCCTGGCCCGGGCCGGGATGCCCTTGGCCCGCAGGATCGCGACCAGGAAGACCGTGTAGTCGCGGCAGCGGCCCGCCAGTCGTCGGTCCGCGGATCTGGGCGCCGACAGCGGCTTCGCCTCGAGGGCCATGAGCCGCTCGATCATCGCCTCGATCGGCCGGAGGTGGATCTCGTCGCTGCGTTCCTCGGGCAGGTCGACCCCGTAGAAGTCGGAGGCCACGACGTCGTAGATGAGCAGCCGCTGGATGATGGCGACGATCTCGCCCACGTCGGCCGGGAACTCGTCGATCTGGGCTGCGTACGGCCCGGCGACGTCATCGGCGCGGACTCGGCGTAGAAGTCGAGAACAGTGGGGGACGGGGTCATGACTGACACTCCTTCAGATGTCGACTCGGTAGTGGTGACTCGTCCGGCGAGGAGAACTCATCGGGCCAGGACGCGAGCCAGAGCACGACACGCCGGCTCCTACTCAGGTTCGCCGGTCTGCGGAGATCGATGAGGTTGGCGGGGACAGCCGGTCTGACCTAGTGAGTCCAAACCGAGGAGGATTTCGACGTGCGCAAACTGGTGGTCACCGAGTTTCTGTCCCTGGACGGCGTCATGCAGTCGCTTGGATCCCCCGAGGAGGACACCTCCGGCGGCTTCCAGCACGGCGGCTGGTCCGCGCCGTACTTCGACGAGACGCTGGGCGAGATCGCCGGGGAGGGGATGAAGAGCACGACCGCGTACCTCTTCGGGCGCAAGACCTACGAGCACATGGCGGCGTTCTGGCCGCACCAGCCAGACGACAACCCCATGGCTGCGCATCTCAACGGCACCCCGAAGTACGTCGCCAGCAACACGCTCACCGACCCGGCGTGGTCCGGCACCACGGTGCTCTCGGGCGACGTGCTGCCGCAGGTGGCCGCGCTGAAGCAGGCGGGCGAAGGAAGCATTTCGGTGCTCGGCAGCGGCGACCTCGTCCAGGCCCTGATGGCCGACGGGCTGGTCGACTCCTACGGGCTGCTCGTGCACCCGCTCGTGATCGGGAGCGGCAAGAAGCTGTTCCGCGACTACGACGACGTACGCCGCCTGCGGCTGGTCGACTCAACGGCGACCGGCAGCGGCGTGATCGTGCTGTCCTACGAGACCGTGCGCGACTGAGCGGGTCATCCCTCCGGCTCCGGATGTGCTGACCTCCGCGGGCGACCGCGGCGTCGCCTGCGGGTAGGCGCGCAGGAAGGCGGCGGCTCCGGCTCGGGCGTACCCCTCGAGCTCATCGTCCGTGACGACATCGAGACGGCCACTGAACATCGTCCGATTGCTCGGGATCCACAGCAGCAGCCCGGCGAAGTGGTGAGTCGCGACCAAGGCGTCCGGCGCCTGCAACCTCCCGGCTTCGGCGAGCTCTCGAAAGTGCTCGGCCACCGTGCCGAAGACCCGACGGAAACCGTGCTCCCAGTAGGCAGACGCCAGGTCGGGAAACCTGGGTGCCTCGGCGATGACCAGCCTCCGGATGCGCTGAACCTTCGGGTCCATGACCGCTCGACTGAACCGCAGCGCCAGAGTGTGGATCCACTCCTCCACGTCCTCGATCGCATCCGGCTCGGGCAGGTCCAGAAACTTTCCGTCCACCTCGTTCCCGATCTCCAGGACGATCTCCCGGAACAGGCCGACCTTGTCCGTGAAGTGCTTGTACAGCGTCTGCTTGGACACCGAGGCCGCGGCCACGACCTCGTCGAGGTTCGCGCCGACGAACCCCTTCTCGCTGAAGACCATCGTCGCGGCATCGAGGATCACCTGGCGCTTTGCTTCTGCCCGAACGTTCGTCGCCATCGGCGCTCCTCAGAACTTTCTGCAAAGAATTCACGTGCGGGCGATGAGTTCCTCGTACCCGGGCAGTCATTCTCAATGTCCGGTACGGAACAGTACCGTACCCCACGGAAGCAGCACGTCCACAACACACACAGAAAGGAAGAGAACCATGGGCAAGATCATTTCCAACTTCTTCATCTCCCTCGACGGGGTCGTCGAGGCGCCGGACCAATGGCACTTCCCGTACTTCAACGACGAGATGGGCGCCGTGGTCGGCGCCGGCATGGAGACGAACAAGGCGTTCCTGATGGGCCGCAAGCTGTACGAGGAGTGGGCGGCGTACTGGCCGGACAGCACCGACGAGCCGTTCGCGACCTTCTTCAACGACATCCCGAAGTACGTGATCTCGAGCTCGCTGGAGGACCCGGCCTGGAACAACACGACGGTGGTCCCGGGCGACGTCGACGCGGTTCGTCAGCTCAAGGAGAGCATCGACGGCGACATCGTCCTGTCGGGCAGCGCGACGACGGTGCGTTGGCTGCTCGCCAACGGGCTGCTCGACGAACTGCGGCTCCTGGTGCACCCGATCGCGGTCGGTCAGGGCCAGCGTCTGTTCGAGGACACGCCGACGCACAAGCTCGAGCTCATCGCCCACAGCACGTTGAAGACCGGCGTGCTCAACCTGACCTACGTGCCGGCTCATAACGGCCCGTGACGGCAGCTGACGGCTGCGAGGCCACCGGGCAGTCCTGCCCGGTGGCCTCACGAGCCCGCTGTGCCAGCTGACCCCAGTCATCTGGTCGTGTCGAGATCTCCTGAACGGATCCGGTGCCAGACTCGTCAATGACTCGACGAACGTTCCGGTCGGGAGGGAGAGTCGTCAGCGTGGAGCGGATGGCGGAGCGGCTCGAGGCGCGACGGCGACAAGAGTTCGTCGGCCGGTCGGCCGAGCTGGCGCTGTTCGCCGACCTGGCACGGGACGGTGACAACGGCGCGGTCGTGTTCGTGTCGGGTCCGGGCGGAGTCGGAAAGTCCACGTTGCTCCGCCAGTTCGAGCAGTTGGGCGTGGAGGTCGGGAGGCACGTCGTACGTCTCGACGGCCGTGAGCTCGCCCCGATCCCGTCCACGTTCCTCGCGGCAGTTGGCCGAGGCGGCGGGCTGCGATCCCGCGCAGGAACCCACGGCTGCGCTCGCCGGACTCAAGGGTCTGCTCCTGTTGGTGGACACCGCCGAGCTGTTGACGCCGTTGGAGCGATGGCTTCGGGAGGATCTGTTGCCCGGACTCGGTGCCGACACGCTCACCGTCCTCGCCGGACGCGAGCCACCGACGATGGCGTGGCGGACGGACCCGGGCTGGCGGGGACTGGTGCACGCGATCCGGCTCGAGAACCTGAGCCCGGCGGACAGCCGCAGCCTGCTGGATCGCAGGGGCGTTCCCGAAGGACGGCAGGCTGAGGCGCTTGCCTTCACTCGTGGTCACCCGCTTGCGCTTTCGCTGGTCGCCGACGTCGTGGCGCAGGGCGCCGAGCCGTTCGAGCCGGCCGCGACGCCCGAGGTGGTGGGCGCCTTGCTGGCGTGTCTGGTCGACACCGTCCCCAGTGCCCTGCATCGGCGAGCGCTGGAGGCGTGCGCTCAGGTGCTCACCACCACCGAGTCGCTGCTGACCTCGTTGTTGGGGCTGCCGGACGCCCACGAGCTGTTCGAATGGCTTCGCGGGCTGTCGATCGTCGAGACCGGCCCACGGGGCCTGTTCCCGCATGACGTCGCCCGGGACGCGCTGGTGGCCGAGCTGCGGTGGCGGCATGCCGAGCAGTACGCCGAGATCCACCAGCGGGCCGGCGCCTACTACCGCGAGCAGTTCAACAGCGTTCCTCCAGCGGAGCAGCAGGGCGTGCTCGTCGACTACGTCTTCCTGCATCGCGACAATCCGGTTCTCGGCCCGTTCGTCACGGGCAGCGCCGGATCCGGGATGGATCTGCGGAGCCTGGTCGCGACGCCGGTGACCGAGGCTGAGCGACCCCTGGCCGCGGAGATCGTCGAGCGGTTCGAGGGACCCGAGTCGGCCGAGCTCCTGGGCTTCTGGATGGACCGCCAGCCCGGCTGCACCTTGTTGGTGCGCGGCCCGGATGGCGACGTCCTCGGCCTCGTCACCACGCTCGCCCTCCAGCACGCCACGCCGGAGGACCGTCGCCGCGATGTGGCGGTGGACAACGTCTGCGCGGTCCTCGACACGCTGCCCGAGCTCGCGGCCGGCGAGGTTGCCGGGTTCTTCCGGTTCTGGATGCAGCGGGACGGCTACCAGGAGCTCGGCCCTGTGCAGATGTTCATCACCCTGCACTTCGTTCGCTACTACATGTCCACCCCCGGACTCGCGTACTCCTTCGTCTACTACTCCGATCCGGACCTGTGGGCCGACATCTGCGCCTACGCAGACGTGGCGCGGCTGGCTCAGGCCGACTTCGCCGTCGGTGGTCGCGAGTACGGCGTCTACTGGCACGACTGGAAGCGCCGACCGCCCCTGGCCTGGTTGGAGGTCCTTGGCGAGCGAGAGGTCGCGCGCGAGCCGCTCGACGTACAGACAGAGGCGGCGGCGCCTCCGGTGGTGCCCAGTCAACGGCTTTCCGAGGAGGACTTCGCCGTCGCGGTCAAGAAGGCACTGAAGGGCTTCAGCCGGGCCGGCGGTTTGCGCTCCTCGCCGCTGCTGCACACCGCCCTGGTCACCTCACACCTCCCCGCCAACGCTGACGAGCGCTCGCGCGCAGACCTGCTGCGCGACCGGATCCGCGACGCCGCGGCCCGGCTCGAGGCGTCGCCCCGCGACCGCCGCGCGTATCGCGCGCTGCACCACACCTATCTGCAGCCGGCGCCGACGCAGGTCGAGGCCGCCGAACTGCTCGACCTGCCGATGAGCACCTACCGGCGCCACCTCGCGACGGGCATCGAGCGGCTCACCGAGATCCTGCGAGTCGACGAGCGGGACGACGGCGGCCAGCGGACGTCCTGACGGTCCCGGTTCGCGGGCTGGTCAGCTGAGCGGAAACTGGACAGTTATTGGCTGTTGTTCGGTCTCGTAAGTGGTCATTGTCCGGACCTACCTTTTGGTTGTGCCCGCCGCAGAGGCGCCCTCGGCGGGGCACCAAGCCAATCATCCAAACCCAATGACCAAGGAGTTTCACCATGTCCAGCAAGCTCACCAAGGCCGGTGTCGCAAGCCTCATCGTCGGCGCCGCAGTGTCCACCGCCGTCCTGTCCGCCGGTCCCGCCAACGCGGCCCAGTCGGCGAGCCAGCAGCTCGCCCCCGGCGCCTCAGATCTGTGCGGAGCAGTACGCCGGCTACCAGGTCCGCGTCGACGGCACCTCGAAGAAGCCGCTCCACTTCCGGGTCTTCCGCAACGGGGTCGCCATCCAGTCCTACCCGGGCTCGACCGGTTTCGTGAGCGAGCTGCGCAGCTCGTGGGGGACCTTCCCGGGCGCCGGCTACTACAAGGTCTGCGCCGTCAACAACACCAGCGTGACCACCCTGGCGTCGGTCAGCATCCGCACCGACGCTGAGATCTGACGTTCCTTTCGGCCACCCGATGGCGGTGACCCCTTCGCTGACCGGCGAAGGGGTCACTGCCATGTCCTGTGGGTCGGGCGGCCGTGAGGTCGGGTCGACGTCTCGTTGACCAGCACGACAACTGCCTGACAGCGTTTTGGGTGTGCGGGATTTCGCTGGCGACCACACGCCCGGCCGAGCCGGGTGCTACCGCAAGGCAGACTTCGGCCGCGGTCGCCCTCTGCGGGGTTCAGTTCGTCGATGTCCTCGGGGTGACGGTCGTCGTCACGGCGCTGCCACGGATGCTCGAAGACCTCGATGCGACCTCCGCCGGCGGTACGGCGGTCGTGACCGCCTACGCCCTGTTCTTCGGCGGTCTCTTGATGGTCGGATCCAGGGTCGGTGACCGCCTCGGCCACCGCCGCGTCGTCCTCGCCGGCCTGGCCCTCTTTGCCGCGGCCTCGGCTGTCGGTGCACTGGCGGAGTCCGTGTCGGTCCTGGCCATCGCGCGAGCAGCGCAGGGGATGGCGGCTGCGGCGTCGGTGCCGTCGGCGCTTCGGCTGCTGACCACCGTCGTTCCCGAGGGCCCGGCCAGGCGGCGCGCGGTTGCCGGCTGGAGTGCTGCCGGAGCCACGGCCGGAGCGGCCGGGTTCGTCGTCGGAGGGGTGCTGACCGAGCTTGCTTCGTGGAGAGTGGTGTTCTGGATGAACATCGGGCTCGCGGTGCTGCTGGCGGGCGCCGTCGTGCGCCTGATCGCTCCCGACCCTGCCGGTCCCCAGCACCACTCGCATCGGCTGGCCGTCGGCAATCCTGCTCACCGCCGGGGCCATGGGCATAGTCGCGGGGACCACCCTGTTCGGTGAACAGGAATCCGTCCTGGTCGCTGGTGTGCTGACCGCTGTCGGCGTCCTGACAGTCGGTGGGTTCGCGCTGGTCGAGCGGCGGGCCAGCCATCCGCTGGTGGCACCCGCGGCCCGGCGTTCGCCGAGTGCTGCGCTGGGGCGCGATCGGGTCGTTCTTCAACACTGCGACCACGAGTTCCTCGATCACCGTTGCGACGCTCTATCTGCAGCACGAGCTCGGGCAGACACCGCTGCGCGCGGCCGCACTACTCGTGAGCTGCAGCATCCTCGCCGTGTTCGGCGCGATTGCGGCGCCGAAGGTCATCAGCAGGCTCGGCTGGGGAGCTGCCCTCGGCTGCGGTCTGGGCATCATCGCGGCTGGCAACGTCGTACTCGTCGCCTGGCCGGAGGTGATCGGTGTGGGCGCGGGGGCCGGGCTGTGTGGCTTCGGGATCGGCATCGGGTCGGTCGCCGCGAACGACATGGGGACCGCCGTGAGCGAGGCGATCAAGGGCACCGCGGCAGGCGTGCTCAACACCTCCGCCCAACTCGGCGCAGCGATCGGCACGGCCTTGATACTTGTCGTCGCGACCTCATTCCAGCCTCGCACTTCCTGGATCGTCGCGGCCGTTCTCGCCGGCGTCGCTGCGGTGTGCGCCTGCGGCAGCGGCCCCACGACGGAGCTCGAGGAGCCGGCCGGACTGAGGGCTGGAGCGCGGGCTCCGGCGACATCCCGCGGATAGCCCACCCGGGCATCCGGGACTCGGGTCGACCCCAGTGTGGCTTGACGCCGTCGATGGTGCCGCCTAGCGTGGTGCATATCAGAATGCAATTGTGCAATGCAGAATCGAGGAATGATGACCTCCGCTCCTCGCAACAACTCCTCGTCGCTGAGGCGAGCGCTGTCGATCCTGGACGTGTTGGCGCACCGGGACGGCGGGGCGGGGCTCACGCTGACCGAGCTCGCCACGAGCGTGGACGCTTCGAAGAGCACGATCCTTCGGCTGCTGGCGCCGCTGCTCGAGGCCAGCCTGGTTCAGCAGCGAAGCGACGGCGGCTATGCGATCGGGGTGGGCGCGGTGACCCTCGGCAGTGCCTACCTGAACAACCTCGACCTGCGGTCCGTCGCTCAGCCGGTGCTCGCCCGCCTGGCTGCCGAATCCCGGGAGACGGTGCACCTCATGGTCTACAACGAGGCTCAGGTGGTGTACGTCGACAAGATCACGGGCTCGTCGACGATCCAGATGGCCTCCCGGGTGGGCGACCGGGCCGACGTCCACTCGACGGCGTCCGGAAAGGCGATTCTGGCGCATCTGTCGAGCGCGGAGTTCCACCGTGTGGTCGCGGCAGGACTGCCGGCACACACGGCACGCACCCTGGCCACGGCCCGGCAGCTCGCTGATGACCTTCGCCGGGTCCGGGAGCGGGGTTACAGCATCGACGACATCGAGAACGAGGAAGGCATCCGGTGTGTCGCCGCCCCCGTGTTCGACCACAACGGCGACGTCGTAGCGGCGATCAGTGTCTCCGGTCCGGCGGAGCGCGTCGGAGCGAACCTGGGTGCGCTCACCGCACTGATCGTCTCGGGGGCCACGCACGTCTCAGAGAAGCTCGGGGCTCGCACTGCAACCAAACCCCATTCGGAATCCAGTTCCGGTCTAGCAAAGGATCGATCATCATGACAGTGCGCATCACCCGTATCGCTGCAGCAGTTGCAGGTCTCATGGCCAGCGCTGCCCTGGTTGGTTGCACCCCCGACGGCGACAGCGGCTCGGACGAGGGTTCGTTCGAAGGAGCAGCAAGCTCCTCGACACTGAAGCAGGTCCTGGAAGCGGGCAAGGTCAGGGTGGGCGACTGCCTGTCGTTCGCGCCGTTCGGCTTCAAGGACGACGCCGGCGAGCCGGCCGGCTACGACGTGGACATCGCCAAGTTGCTGGCCGAGGACCTCGGCGTGGAGCTGGAGGTGATCGACACGACGTCGGCGAACCGGATCCCCAACCTGCAGACGGACAAGGTCGATGTGGTCTTCTGCAACTTCACCCGCAACGGTGAGCGTAACCGGGAGATCGACTTCACTGATCCGTACGTCGTGGCCAGCCAGGCTCTGCTCGTCCAGAAGGGCAGCGGCATCACCAATGTTCAGGACCTGCCCGGCAAGACTGTCGCAACCGTGAAGGGATCGACCAACGCGGACGTGCTGAACGACCTCGGGATCGACGTGGAGACCGACGAGTACGACACCTCCCAGGCCGCGATCCTGGCAGTGAAACAGGGTCAGGCGGACACCATGATCGAGGACTCCAACTTCCTCGCCTACCAGGCCAAGCTGAACCCCAAGCTCGAGGTCACCAGTGACGCCTTGGTGCCCCTGGAGTACAACGCGTTCGGCGTCCAGCAGGGCGACCAGGTGTGGACCAACTACCTGGACCAGTTCCTCTTCCGGCTGAACGCCTCGGGGAGAACAAGCGGCTCTACAACGAGTGGTTCGGAGTCGACCCCACCTACCCGCTGAACCCCCAGTACTGAAAGGCATCCGGCCGCGCGCCAGCCACCGGAGAGGAGACGCGTGTGAGCTACCAGTGGCGCACGGTTCTCGAATACCTGCCGGACTTCCTGGGAGCGATGTGGTTGACGCTGTGGATCACCCTGCGCGCGTTCGCCCTTGCGCTCGGGTGCGGTCTGGTGGCCGCACTGGCCAGGAACTCGAGGTTCCTGGTCCTGCGGCTGGTCGCGGGAGCGTACGTCGAGCTCATCCGCAACACGCCGGTGCTGCTGCAGATCTTCGTCGTCTTCTTCGCGTTTCCGTCCTTCGGCCTCAGGCTGGACGCGGTCACGGCAGGGGTCGTGGCGCTCGGGGTGAACGTCGGTGCGTACCTGTGTGAGGTGTTCCGTGCGGGGATCTCGTCGGTGGTCCGGGCCCAGAGCGAGGCCGCCCAGGTGCTCGGCCTGTCCGCTCGTCAGACGTTCGTCTCGGTGGTCGCTCCGCAGGCGCTCCGCAACGTCTATCCGGCAACCGTCAACTACCTGATCCAGGTGCTGCTCGGCACGTCACTGCTCACCGCCATCGCCGTACCGGAGCTGACGGGGGTGGCCACCGTCATCAATGCGCGAACCTTGCTGTTCGTGCAGGTGTTCTCCATTGCCATCGTGCTCTACCTCGTGCTCAGCAATGCCTTGTCGCTCGCGGCCGGGCTGCTGGGTCGGGTCCTGTTCAAGCCGCCGCTGCACCAGGCCCGGCCCGGTCTGCGCAACCGGCTCCGGCCGGTCGCGATAGCCGTGGGGGAGGAGGGGTCGTGAACCTGGAACTCGTCTGGAACAACCTGCCCCAGCTGCTCCGAGCCTTTCTGGTGACGCTGGAGCTGTCCGCCGTCTCCATGATCGGGAGTACGGCGATCGGGCTGCTGGTGGGCGGGATCCGGACGTCCCGGTTCCGGGTGGTCTCGTGGATCGGCCGGGCGTACGTCGAGATCTTCCGCGGGTCCCCGCTGCCGATCACCTTGATGTTCGTCTACTTCGGCGCCGCCCTCTACCTCGGCTACAGCTCCAGCCTGTTCATGGCGGCAGCGATCGGCCTGAGCATCTATCACGGCGCCTACGTCGCCGAGATCTTCCGCTCGGGGATCGAGGCGGTCCCGGCCAGTCAACGGGAGGCCGCTCAGACTCTGGGCCTGTCGCCGATGCAGACCTTCTGGTACGTCGTCCTGCCGCAGACGCGCCGGATCGTGCTCCCGCCGCTGGTCGGGCAGTACATCTCCCTGATCAAGGACACCTCGATCGCGTTCGTGATCGGCCTGGTGGAGGTGGTGAAAGCGGGTCAGGCCATCGTCGACCGGACCGCGGAGCCCGTTCCGATCTACCTGACCATCGCCCTGATGTACTTCATCACCTGCTACCCGTTGTCGCTGTGGGTGCGCAGAAACGAGAGAAAGCTCGTGCCCGCGTGACCACCGAACCCGGCAAACGACCGGTCCATCGGCAGCAGCCTGCACCTTCGCGCCGTCACCAAGGCGTTCGGCGCCGTCCCGGTCCTCAAGAACGTCGACCTCGACGTCGCGAGCGGCGAAGTCGTCGTCCTGATCGGCGCGTCCGGGTCGGGCAAGAGCACGCTGCTGAGAATCATGAGCGGACTGGAGACTGCGGACGCCGGCGAGGTCGTCGTCGGCGACGTTCCGATGCACGACCCGAAGCGGGCCCCGGAGATCCGCGGACACGTGGGGATGGTCTTCCAGCAGTTCAACCTGTTCCCGCACCTCACCGCACTCGGCAACGTGACCCTCGCGCTGCGCAAGGCGCTCAAGATGAGCAAGAGCCAGGCGCACAAGGTCGCGATGCGGTGCCTCGACCGGGTGGACATGGGGGATCGGTGCGAGAACTACCCGTCCCAGCTCTCCGGCGGTCAGCAGCAGCGGGTCGCCATTGCTCGGGCGCTGGCGGTCAACCCCCGGATCATGTTCTTCGACGAGGCGACCTCGGCGCTGGACCCCGAGCTGGTTGGCGAGGTCACCTCGGTCATGCGCAGCCTCGCTGCCGACGGGATGACCATGGTCGTGGTCACCCACGAGATGGGGTTCGCCCAACGCACCGCGGACCGGGTGGTCTTCATGGACGACGGCGTCATCGCCGAGCAAGGGCCGCCGGAACAGGTCCTGAAGAATCCCCGGCACCCGCGAACCCAGCAGTTCTTGTCTCGAGTGCAGGAAATATGAGCGGCCCGCGAGCGGGTCCTTGAGAGAGGTGACTGAGATGTCCACTGCCGACAACCTGGCCGCGCTCGGGATACAGCTCCCACCGGTCCCGGTCCCGGTGGCGAGCTACGTCCCGGCGCGGCGGGTGGGGAACCTGGTGTTCTCCTCCGGCCAGACCCCGACGCGCGACGGCGAGCTGCTGCTGAAGGGCAAGCTGGGCCGCGAGCTCAGTGTGGAGCAGGGCATGGAGGCCGCGCGCCTGTCCATCCTGAACTGCCTGGCGGCCCTGCAGCAGGAGCTCGGCACGCTCGACGCGATCGAGAGCGTCGTGAAGCTGACCGGCTTCGTCGCCTCGGCGGAGGGCTTCGGAGACCAACCCTGCGGTGATCAACGGCGCCTCGGTCCTGCTGGAACAGGTGTTCGGCGAACGAGGGAAGCACGCGCGATCGGCGCTGGGACTGGCCGAGCTTCCGTACGGCGCGCCGGTCGAGGTCGAGCTGGTCGTCAGCGTGAAGCCGGACCACTGATGAGCCTCCTGGCCGGACACGACCCGTACTTCAAGTCCGCACCGGCCGATGGTCACGAGCCCATCCCGCTGGGAACCGAGGTGCTGACTGGGGGGACCGTCTTCTCCCCTGTCATGGTGCTGAAGCACGCGGCGGTCGCCCACAACATCGCGGCGCTGCGTGCGTACTGCGACACCGAGCAGGTGCTCGTGGCCCCACACGGCAAGACGACCATGTCGCCCGAGCTCACCCGCGCCCAGCTCGCCGCCGGAGCGTGGGCGATCAGCGCGGCAAACCCCGCTCAGGTCAGGGCGTTCTGGGAGTTCGGCGTGCCGAGAGTCGTGCTGGCCAACGAGCTGGTCGACCCGGCCGGCATTGCGTGGATCGCCGAGCAGCTGGCCGCGCACCCGGAACGCGAGTTCCTGTGTTACGTCGACTCGGTCCGGGGGGTGGCCATCATGGAAGACGTCCTCGGTGGGTTGGGGGCCGACCTGATGCTGGACGTCCTGGTGGAGGTCTCGACATCGCGAGGACGCACCGGCGTACGAACCCTTGACGATGCGTTGCGGGTTGCCCGGGCGGCATCCGAGTCGCCGTACCTGAATGTCCGGGGCGTTGCCGGCTACGAGGGTGCCCTGGCCTCGGACCGGCGGGACGACTCCGTACAGGCGATCGCCGTCCTACTGCCGCCACGTCGCCGACGTCGCCGCGGCTCTCGACGAGCAGCAGCTGTTCGGTCGCCCGGAGGTGATCCTCAGCGTCGGAGGTGGGGCCTACTTCGACATTGTCGTGGACGTGCTGAAGACCGCCACGCTGCCGCGTTCGCGACCGGTCATCCTGATCCGCTCGGGCAGCTACATCTCCCACGACGAGGGTCTCTACGAGCGGATCGCCGCCTTCGCCCAGCCGGGCTCGGTCCACACCCTCGAACCCGCTCTCGAGATCTGGGGCCGCATCCTCTCCCGGCCGGAGGCCGAGCTCGCCTTCGCGGACTTCGGTCGCCGCGACGTGCCGTTCGACCAGGGCCTTCCGGTGGTGCACGAGGTCCGCAGCCACGACGGGCGCGACCGACGGCCGGCCGAGGGCATCACGATCACCTCGCTCAACGACCAGCATGCCTACCTCTCGCTCCGCGCCGACGACCCGCTGGAGCCCGGTGACTGGATCGGATGTGGCATCTCGCATCCATGCACGGCCTTCGACAAGTGGCGGCACATCCCGCTGGTCGACGACAGGTACGTCGTCACCGGCTCCGTCACGACCTACTTCTGAACCCCCCGACAGCTCAAGCCGACAACTCGCAGACAAGGAGAACCGCCGGCTCATGCTCATCCCGCCTGGCCCTCGGCAAGCGCTGCCGGCTGCGATCGCCGCAACCCGCATCGTGGGAGTGCTGCGGGCCCGGACGAGCACGCATCTCGAGGCGGTTGCCGTTGCGCTGCACGAGGCGGGCGTCACCTGCATCGAGGTGACCCTGACCACGCCCGGCGCGCTCGCGATCATCCCCAGGCTGCGCGAGGTCCTCGGTGACTCCGCGGAGATCGGCGCCGGCAGCGTGCTGACGCTCGCGGACCTGGAGGCGGCAACCGACAGCGGCGCCACCTACACCGTCGCGCCGTGCCTCGACCTCGGGGTCCTCGCCCGGGCGCAGGAACTGGGTACGCCGCACATTCCCGGCGCCGCCACCCCGACCGAGGTCGTGACTGCCTGGACGGCCGGCGCGCCTGCGGTCAAGGTCTTCCCCGCGGCCCAGTTGGGCGGGCCCGCCTACGTCCGCGCGCTGCGCGACCCGCTGCCGGAGGTGCTGCTGGTTCCCACCGGCGGCGTGACGGATGCTGAGCTCGTCAACTACCTGGCCGCCGGCGCGGTGGCGGTCGGCGTCGGCTCACCCCTGATCGGGGAGGCGCTGACAAACGGGCCCGACGAAGCGTTCCGCGCACGCGTGACAGGGTTTCTCAGCAGACTCCAGGACTGGAAGCAGACATCGGATGAGTGAGCAGAGCCCGGATCAGAGCAGGGACCACAACAGGGACCACCCAGAGCTGGTCACGATGGGCGAGACGATGGCGCTGCTCACCCACGAAGACTCCACCCCGCTGCGCCATGCCCGGTCGTTGGACCTGGGCGTGGGTGGGTCGGAGTCGAACGTCGCGATCGCGGCCGCGCGACTGGGGATCTCGACAGCCTGGATCGGTCGGGTCGGTGACGACGAGTTCGCCCGGATGGTGGTGCGCGAGCTCCGGGCGGAGGGCGTGCGCACCTACGCATCCGTGGATCCGTCCAGACCGACCGCCATCATGATCAAGGGCGCCCGGACCAGCCTGTCGACACACGTGATCTATTACCGCCAGGACAGCGCCGGCTCCGCGCTCGGACCGGACGACGTGGATGCCGCCGTGCTGAGGAATGCCAAGGTCTTCCACACCAGTGCGATCACGTCCGCACTGAGCTCGACCGCGATGGACGCCGTACACAAGGGCATCGAGATCTGCCGCGCCTCGGACACTCTGGTGTCGGTCGACCTCAACTTCCGCAAGGCCCTGTGGAGCGAGGCGGAGGCGCGTGGGGAGTTTCGCCTGCTGGCATCGAAGGCCGACATCGTCTTCGCCACCGAGAGCGAGGCGCGGATCGCCTGCGACGCACTCCGATGCGACCGCAATGGCCCACGAGCTGGCCTCGCTCGGCGGCGGCAATGCCGTGGTGAAGAGGGGCGAGCTCGGGGCCGTGGCCTCCATTGGGGGCCGGGAACACATCGTCGAAGCGGTGCCCGTCGTGGCGGTGGACCCCGTCGGGGCCGGCGATGCCTTCGCTGCCGGTTACCTCGCGGCGTCGATCCGTGGGCACGACGCCACCGAGGCGCTTCGCTGGGCCGCGCTCATGGGCGCCTGGTCGGTGTCGACGCACGGAGACTGGCAGGGCCTCCCGAGGCTGGAGGAGCTCGAGACCCTGCTGGACTCGTCGAGAGACGACGTGAACCGCTGAGCGCTCTCAGACCCTCAGCTCGTCGAGATAGGCCGCGAGAGCCGGACTCGGCCACGCCTCCTCGAGCTCGCTGACGACGCGTTCGACGACGTCGTTCGGGTCACCCTCCGCAGGCGTCCAGTCCCCGCGGCGCCAGCCCGCGAGATAGTCGTCGCTCCCGACCTCGCCCAGCCGCATCGCGGCCTCGTCGATCGCCTCCTGGAAACGTGGCGACAGCTGCGACTTGACCACCTGTTCGCCCTGCCTGGCGACGACGAGGGATGGGAGATCACGCCAAGAGGTCACCTGGTATTCGGTCACGCGGTCGAGCCTAAAGGCCGTGGCACCCACGGTTTGACCCGTCTCGCGGAGAGGCGCGCCCGAGGCCAGGTGTAGGAATGAGCCCATGACCGACGTCGTACTCCCGGATGGCCGCAGCCTGGAAGTCATCGTCACTGGCCCAGCCGAAGGCGTGCCGCTGGTCTTCCACCTCGGCACGCCGGCAAGCGCCGCGCAGTTCGCTGCGATCCAGCGAGCGGTGACCGATCGAGGGCTGAGGCTCGTCACGTGGTCCCGTCCCGGGTACGGCGGATCGACCCGATTGCCCGGCCGCAGCGTCGCGGACGTCGCCGCGGACACCGCGGCGGTGCTCGATCATCTCGACGCCGATCGTTGCCTCGTGGCCGGCTGGTCCGGCGGCGGACCGCACGCCCTTGCCTGTGGTGCCTTGCTCCCGGACCGGGTGATCGGAGTGCTGGCGATCGCGAGCGTCGCGCCGTACGACGCGGAGGGCCTGGACTGGTCGGCCGGGATGGGGGATGAGAACGTCGAGGAGTTCAAGCGGCGGCGCGCGGTGAGGCTGCCCTGCGCCCCTATCTGGACGACGCCGGTGGCGGGAAGGTCGAGATCACCGGCGAGGACATCAGCCGGTCCATGGCGACGCTGCTGCCTCCGGTCGACATCGCGGCCCTCACCGGTGAGTTCGCCGACGACCTCGCGGCCAGCTTCCGCGGCGCGGTCGTGAACGGCATCGAGGGCTGGCTCGACGACGACCTGGCGTTCCTCCAGCCGTGGGGCTTCGCGCCCGCGGACGTGACTGTCCCGACCTTCCTGTGGCATGGCCTGGAGGACCTGGTGGTGCCTGTCGCGCACGGCCGTTGGCTCGCGGCGAACCTGCCGAACGTCACGGCTCACCTCGAGCCCGGCGAGGGCCACCTGTCGGTCACTGGTCGGGGCGATCGGCCGGATGCTGGACGAGCTCGTGACGCTCCTGCACGACTGACGAGCCGCCGGATGCCGACGTAGTGCGGCCGAGCTACTGGAGTTGATGAACGACAGTGAGTCCAGGTAGTCCAGCCGCCATTCGCTCATCCGGACGTGGACGTCGAGCGAACCCGATCCCACCTCGAGCCGGGTGACTGGAGGCCGTCGCCGAGTGGCAGGGCGAAATGCACATGCGGGAGGGTCGGCAGGATCCGCGAGGCCTTCCGTGAGGTGCCGAGCCGGACGGGTCGGAACAGTGACGCGGCGGCCCTCGACCGAGGGTTCGACCTCCACCCATCCCCAGGTCTGGATGTCGCCGGAGACGTGCCACGACCCGCGCGTCGTCGGTGATCTGCAGCTCGACCCGGGGCGACCGTTCGGCGACCAGGCGGCTGAGCTGGGCGTCGGAGACGGTCACCACGAGGTCGACGGGCGCGGCGATCAGGAGGGGCCGGGTCCCTGGTCTGGTGTGGGTGTTGTGCGCCGTGGCGCGTGCGGAGTCGAACTCGAAGTCGCGCCATTGGACCTGCGTGGCGGTCAGGGTGACGTCGCCGAGCTGGCCGACGGCCAGGAGGAGGGGGTCCGCGTTCGCGGCCACGTCCTCGAGGGTGAGAGTCAGGGCGTCTGCACCGGAGCCGAAGGTGAGCCTGCGCCCCACGAGCCGGGCCCGCACCACCCCCAGCAGTCCCTGGAGGGCTGTCCGGCCCCCAGCATGGACAGGTTTCCGGCGTGCATCGCAAGCGGACCTGCCACCTGGCCACCTGCGCCACCTGCGCCGCCGAAGGCAACAGGAGGTGCCTCAGGCCGAACGGGTCCCAGCGAGATGTGCCGCCACCATCCTGCTCTTCGGGCATGTCCGCCACCTCCTCACCGCGACCATCGTGCCAGTGCCATTTGCGCGAATGCTGACACGTTGGGGACCGCTCACAGCGGGCGACTCCACTGCTGACCCACCAGATCGTGCCCGAAGCTGTGATGTGGCTCCTCGCTGACCAGCTCGAAGCCGGCGGCCTGGTAGATGCGCCTGGCGGAGGTGAGGACGTCGTTGGTCCACAGGGTGATCCGGTGGTATCCGGCCCGCTCGGCGAAGTCCAGGCAGGTCTCGACCAGACGGGCCCCCAGGCCCAGACCACGGGCAACCGGGTCGACGAGCAGGATCCGGAGCTTCGCCGTACCCGGTTCGTCCCCGGCGACGCAGAGGACGCACCCTGCTCGGCTTCCGTCGACCTCGGCGATCCAGGCCGCTTCGGTAGCCGGGTCGTGGGAGGCCGCGTAGTCGGCCACGATCCCGGCGACCAGCGCCTCGAAGTCGGTGTCCCAGCCGAACTCGTCGGCGTAGATCGTGCCGTGGGCCAGCACCACCCAGCCGAGATCACCGGGCTTCCCCATCGGCCGGATCACCGTACGCCGATCATCCGTCATCGCCGCCTCCGTTCCGTCACTGACACGACTGTTTCAGTAGGACTACGGTAGCGCCATGACCGGTGCTCAGCCACCCCCCTCGGCACGCCAGGCCGAGCTCCTCGAAGCCGGCTACGCCTACGCCCTGACGCACGGGCTGGCCGACCTCTCGCTACGACCGCTGGCCGCCGCGATCGGCTCCAGTCCTCGCGTCCTGATGTTCCTGTTCGGCAACAAGGACGGTCTGGTCCGGGCCCTGCTCGCCCGCGCCCGCGCCGACGAGCTCGCCGCCCTGGAGCAGCTGCGCGCGCCCGACGACGGTGCCCCACCCGGCCTGCGCGCGGCGTGCGCCGAGATCTGGTCCTGGCTCTCGAATCCTGCGCACCGGCCGCTCCTGACCTTGTGGCTCGAGGGCTATGCGCGCTCGCTCGTCGACCCGGACGGCGCCTGGACCGACTTCGCCCGCGCCACAGTTCGCGACTGGCTGGAGGTTCTCGCCCTGGCCCAGTCCACCGACGAACGCGACACGCCAGATGGAGCCGAGCGACGTACGCTCGCCCTGGCCGTCCTGCGCGGAGCCCTGCTGGACCTCCTCGCGACCGGCGACACCGAGCGCACCACCGCAGCCGTGGATCGCGCCCTGGCCTCGCTCTGACGGCCGGTCACACGCGCTGATTCTCTGCAAGTTGGTAGTCCCAAGAGCGTCCCGAGAACAGACTCGCAGAGACCCAGGCCCGATCCGCCAAACCATTCAACGGGGGTGAACTCGAGAGGCGTCAGGCCTTGATGCCGGCCAGCACGATCTCGACCACGCGCTTGCTCTGGGCCTCGTCGAGCTCACCCATCATCGAGCAGCCACCGATCAGGCGAAGCAGGTCCGACGGCTCGACGTTGTCTCGTACGACGCCGACCCGCTTGCCGTTGTCGAGCACCTGGCGGGCCGTTTCGGTGATGACCGAACGCGAGTAGGTCAGCAGTTCGGAGTCCCGTCCGATGGCGTCGACGAGCTCGGCGAACAGGGCCCGTTTCGTGGAGGCATAGGCCAGGAAGCCGTCGACCCAGCCCACCACGGCGTCCCACTCCGAGACGCTGCCGACCAGCTCGTCGGTCGCCACCCGCAGGGTGTCGACATCCTCGCGGTAGACCGCCTCGAGCAGGTCCAGCCGCGTGGGGAACCGGCGGTACAGGGTGCCGATGCCGACTCCCGCGCGCCGGGCGATCTCCTCGAGGGAGGCTTCCCGGCCCGACTCGCGAAGCGTGTCGCGGGCCGCAGCAACGACCCGCTCGTAGTTGCGGCGGGCGTCGGCCCGCATCGGTCGCCTCGGCGCGCCGTCGTAGTCGTCCAGCTCCGGCGCCGGATTCACGGAGGCCACGTCGTCACTACTCCTCAAGAAATTTGCGAAACCGCCTTGCTAAGCGGAGGCACCCTCCGTATTGTGTTAACCGGAGGAACCATCCACTTCTCCTCCGATCGTACCTCGAAGGAGCAATCCGTGTCAGTGCAGATCTCCGCACCTCCCACAGCCGCGGCAACCGCGCCGCGCCCGGGCGGCCGATTCGCCGCCTCCCCTGCCTTCATCCTCGGCACCGTCCTCATCGCCCAGCTCATGGTCGTCCTCGACGCGAGCATCGTGAACGTCGCCATCCCCCACATGCGCGACGCCCTCGGATTCAGCCAGACCGGCCTGTCCTGGGTGATGAACGCCTACACCCTCGCCTTCGGTGGCCTGCTCCTGCTGGGCGCCAGGGCGGGCGACCTCCTCGGTCGCCGGCGCATCTTCATGCTCGGCATGGCGGTGTTCACCATGGCCTCACTCGTCGGTGGCTTCGCGACCACCGGCGAGTGGCTGATCGCGTCCCGCGCCGTACAGGGCATCGGTGCCGCCATGGCCGCTCCCGCGGTGCTCGCGATGATCACCGTGGGCGTCCCCGAGGGCCGCGAACGCAACCGCGCCCTGGGTCTGTTCACCGCGATCTCCATCGGCGGGGCCGCGATCGGCCTGGTCGCCGGCGGCATGCTCACCGAGTGGGTGTCGTGGCGCTGGGTGATGTTCGTCAACGTCCCGATCGGCATCGGGGTGCTCGTGGCGGCCGCGCTGGTCCTGCCCGAGACGCCGCGGCAGACCGGGTCGGGTCGACGTCGCGGGCGCAGTCAGCTCGACGCTGGGCATGACCGCTCTCGTCTACGGCTTCGTCAGCGCCGCCGACTTCGGCTGGCTCGACCGCCGCACCGTCGGCGTCGTTCCTCGCCGCGGTCGTCCTGCTGGCCGCCTTCGTCCGGATCGAGCGACGTGCCGAGGCCCCGGTCACCCCGCTCGGCCTGTTCGCCGACCGCACCCGTAGCGGCGGCGTACGTCGGACGGATCCTGCTCGTCGCCGGGATGATGGGGATGTTCTTCTTCATGACCCAGCTCATGCAGAACGTCCTCGGCTACTCCGCGCTGGAGACGGGATTCGCGTTCCTGCCGGTGACCGTGGGTGTGTTCATCGGCTCCCAGGTGGCGGCCCGGCGACTGGTCGATGCCATCGGCCCGCGGGCGGTCATGGTCCTCGGCTGCCCTGGTCTCGGCGTCGAGCGTGTTCTGGCTGAGCCGGACCTCGGAATCGCCTTCATACCTGTCGATCGGGATCCCGCTGTTCCTGATGGGGCTCGGCAACGGGTCGGTGTTCCTTCCGATGACGGCTGCGGCGCTCCAGGGGGTCGAACCGCAGCACGCCGGCGCCGCGTCGGGCGTGGTCAACGTCGCCCAGCAGGTCGGGTCGACACTCGGACTGGCCATTCTCGTCACGGTGTTCACAACGGCGAGCCGGCACGCGGCGGGCGACGGGACCCTGGTCGGCGCCGCCGCCGCGCGGCACACGTTCCTGGCCGGTGCCGAGGCCGCGTTGCTCGTGGCGGCCGGGCTGATCCTGCTGGTCGCCGTCGTCGCGGCCACGATGCATCGGCCGCCCCGGACTCCGCGCCGGGCCGTCGAGCAGGGCTCCGAGCCGGTCGGAGTGACCGAGCTGGACTGAGCTGGCCGGAAGGCGTTGGCTGGTGGCAGGTTCATCACGGTATGCAGCCGAACCGGAGGTACCCATGGTGTACAGACCATGGGAACCTCCGGTTCATCTGCATACCGTGATGAAACGTCACCGGGCGAGGGAGGAAGTCACG
>CAVRBN010000003.1:0-62105 GCA_963719255.1 uncultured Actinomycetota bacterium
CCGATCATCCCCTCGCCCAACGCGATGATGACCAGCAGGCCGTAGCGTTCGGTGATGTGGTGGGGGTGCCACGGCGTGCCCTCGAGGCGGGTCTCGGCGAAGACCGGACCGGCCAGTTCGATGAGGATCAGCACGGCGCCGCACAGGAACATCACGGCAATGCTCGTGTCGGCGAGCAGGAGTGCGACCCAGCCGGCCTGGGCGGTCAGGATGGTGAGGATGAATGTCTGGCAGGTACGCCGACGCGCCGGGTCCTGCCGGGCTGCCCGAGCCCATTGGGCGACCATCGGCACCCGCATCACCACGTAGCCGAGCACCATCACCTTGTTGTCCACGTGCTCGCCGTGCTCGAGCGACTCGAACATGTCCGGCAGGCCGAGCGCCAGGATCAGTACGCCGACCATCTGCACCATCGTGGTGATTCGGTAGATCCAGTCGTCGGTGTCGAAGGCTGACGCGAACCAGGAGAAGTTGATCCACGCCCATGAGATCGCGAACGTGGCGAACGCAAAGCCGCCGATCCCCGGACCGATGTGGTCGGCGGCGAGGAAGTGCGCCAGCTCGTCGGCCGCGGTCCCGAACGCGATCACGAACGTCAGGTCGAAGAGAAGCTCCAGTGGCGTCACCGCCCGGTGGGCTTCGTGCGGATCCCGGCCCAGCATCTGGCTCCGGTGGTGGTGCTGCGGCTCGCTCATGTGGGGAGTCTAGGAAGTGTTCATCGGTTCACCGATGAGTTCCGGGGACCGCCGTCGTTCCACCTGATGTCAGGATCAACCAGCGATTCCTCAGGAGAAGCCATCATGGACTGGAAGCTCGAAGCCGTTGTGGTCCCCGTGAGCGATGTGGAGCGCAGCCGCGCGTTCTACGTCGACCAGCTCGGGTTCCGGCTCGACACTGACCACCAGGGAGGCCCCGACTTCCCGGTCGTCCTGGGCGGTGCAGGAAATCACGGAACACGTGCGCTGACATGACGACCGTCATCGAGTCGGCGTTCGACCAGCACCGGCGCGAGCTGCACGTGCACTGCTATCGCATGCTCGCGTCGTACGACGAGGCCGAGGACGCCGTCCAGGAGACCTATCTCCGGGCCTGGCGGAGCCGCGAGACGTTCGAGGGCAAGCACGTCCGGGCGTGGCTGTACCGGATCGCCACGAACGTCTGCATGGACGCGATCCGGGCACGGAAGCGGCAGGTGCCGCGGATGACGTCGTACGCCGAGGTGCCGTGGCTGTCGCCGTACCCTGACAACCTGCTCGACGAGATCCCCTCCGGCTCCGATGCGCCGGACGACGTGGCCGTGGCCCGGGAGACGATCGAGCTGGCCTTCCTCGCCGCACTCCAGGTGTTGCCGCCGCGACAGCGGGCGGCGCTGCTGGCCCGCGAGGTGCTCGGACTGCCGGCGGCCGAGACCGCATCGATGCTCGGCACGTCGGTGGCGGCGGCGAACTCTGCCCTGCAACGGGCCAGGGAGACGATGAAGCAACATCTGCCTTCCCACCGCAGCGACTGGCGCGCACACGAGCCGTCCGCGTCCGAGCGGGCCCTGCTGGCCAGGTTCATCGACGCCCACGAACGTATGGATGCCGAGGCGGCGATCTCCGCAGCCGCCGAGGACATCCGGATCACGATGCCGCCGTTCCCGATGTGCTTCGACGGCCTCGCCCAGATCGCGCCACTCATGGAGCGGGCGTTCGGCCCGGACCGCGCCGGCGACTGGCGCCTGGTGCCAACCATGGCCAATCGCCAGCCCACGGCCGCGTCGTACCTTCGGATCCCGGGTGACACCGAGTTCCGGGCATTCAAGTTCGACGTGCTGCGGATCTCGGGGGAGTCGATCGTGGAGATCACGACGTTCGGTCCGCAGCTGTTCGAGGCGTTCGGCCTGCCGTTGATCCTGCCCGACTCGATGTAGTCAACGGGTGAGTCGTCGTAAGTTACGACGACTCGGCAGGCTCGTTGAGGCGGTGAGTCGTCGTAAGTTACGACGACTCACCGCGCCACCAGGTTGGACGGGACAGCCGGGCTGGAAGCTTGGTGCTGGAGCTGCCGCGGGCGGCGTCGACCTGAGCCTGGGTCAGGAACAGCGTGCGGGTCAGGTCGGCGCCGGAGACGTCTGCGCCTCGCAGGTCGGCACCGGTGACATCGGCGAGGGTCAGGTCGGCCCGTCGCAGGTCGGCTCCGGTCAGCAGCGCTCCTCGCAGGCTGGCGCCGACAAGCAGCGTGTCGCGGAGGTCGCGCCCGATCAGGTCCGCGCCGTCGAGGTCCGGCCCGGGAGCGGTTTGTCGGGCAAGCCGACTGGCCCGACGAAGCAGCGGGTTGACCGTCTGTCGGTGGGGTTCGACGTCGTACGACGCCAGCGTTGCCGCGTCCTGGCTGGTCACCGCGACGGTGTCGCGGACGGCCGACTCGAGCTCTGAAGAGAGACCGGCCGACGTGGGCAGGGTCAACGCCAGGTCGAGGTGCCAGAGCAGCTCGTGGAGCTGGCGCATCACCGCGAACACGGCGAACATCTGCGCGCCGATGCCTTCACCGGACCGCCAGTCCTTCCCGCCGAAGGTGACCTGGGTGACCTGCTGGCCGGCGCCGAAGCAGTCGAACACGGTGCAACCCCGGTAGCCCTCCTCGCGCAACCGGTCGTGGATGCCGCACCGGAAGTCGCCGCGAAGGTGTCCGCAGGGATCACCTGCGGCCTTGTCGACCGGGAAGTCCGCGGACCGCCCGAACGGCAGGGCGACGCAACACAGACCGGCGCATCGCGAACAGTCCGCCGCCAGCTCCAGCACGAAGTCCATTGAACCTCAGCGGCGGGACGGGAGAGCTGGGAGTGACAGGTTGAGCCTTCACTCCGCCAAGAATCCCCAACCCTGTCTGGCGAATCGCTGTCTCATTCGCGTTTCAATGAACGTGACGCGGGGCACATTGTCGGTTACAGTCACGCGACCGCTCTTCGCAGGAGGCAACCGGTGATCGAGGTCCATCGCGCGCAGCAGCTACCGATCCCAGCTCGTGCGGATCGGCTCCCGGACCTTCGTGCGACCTGTCCTCACATTCTTTCCGTCCATCGGTCCTGCCGCGCCCTTCGTCGATCTGGTCGATCTGGGCATGCGCGCGGTCCCTCGGCTGCCCTCCACCCAGGTCGAGAAGGTGAGCGGCGGCGACTGGTCGGCCGAGCTGGTCAGCGCAAAGGACTCGGTCCCCGGCCAGGCGGCCATCGTCTACTTCCACGGCGGCGCGTTCGTGATGTGCGGGCTGGCCACTCACCGGCGGATCGCCGAACGGCTGGCCCAGCGCACCGGGTTGCCCGTGCTGTCGGTCGCGTACCGACAGCGCGCGAAGGGCTACGTCGCCACCAGCATCAGCGACTGCGTCGAAGCCGTGAACTGGCTGATCGACCGCGGTTACGACCCCACCCAGCTGGTGCTGGCGGGCGACTCTGCAGGTGGGCACCTGTCGTTCGCAGTCGCGCTGGCCGCGGCCGAACAGGACATCCGGGTGGCGGGGGTGGTTGCCCTGTCTCCCTGGCTCGACTTCGACAACTCCGTACGCCGCCGACACCGCAACGCCCGGCGTGATGACTGCATCCCGACCTACCGCCTCCAGAAGGGCCGCCCAGCGGGTAACCGGGCTGCGTCAGATCGACCCGTCGATGTCGCCGGTGAACGCCGACCTCCGGCGGCTCCCGCCCTCGCTGATCATCTGTGCCGCGGGGGAGGTCCTGCGGTACGACGCGGAGCTGATGACCGAGCGACTCGACAAGGCTGGGGTCCCGGTCGAACTGCACATCTGGGAGGGCCAGGTGCACGCCTTCCCGGTCCTGGCACATCTGTTGCCCGAGAGCCGCGCCGCGCTCGACCGAATCGGGTCCTTCGTCGCCGAGGTTGTCGCCGGCGCACGTGCCGACGAAGCCGGCCTCGCGTCCTAGCCGCGCGCCTCGGAGGGCCCAGTGCGCCGTGGGTGGGCCGGATCCCGGCCAGCGGCCGCGGAATCGCCGACGGAGTGGGGCGACTTCGGGCGTGTCGACGGAAATTTTCGCGCCAAAGTGGGGATGAGGTCGCGTCTTCGGCAAAGTCATGGCAGACTGAACATGAACGGAAAGTGAACAGGAGGTGTCCCATGCGCGACCTCAAGGAAACCAAGACCGGTCTCACCATGACCTGGGTGCCAGTTCGTGACGCCAATGGCCGGGTCCGGATGGAGGCCCGCTGGGCCGCTTCAGCCACGCCCGCGCACAAGCCGCAGCCGCACGCTGCCTGAACCCCGCAGCAGGGCCGACCCGCCACCCTCGGTGGCGGGTCGTTGCGTTGTTCATACGGTCATTTCCTCGCGCTGTGCGTCGTTGGTCGCGCGCCACCACCGGTCCATGAGGGTTCTCGCTCTCTGGTCGGATCGTTACGCGGCCGCTGCGACCAGGGCAACGAGTGGCGGCAGGCTCGAGCCGACGGTGCCGAGCACACTGCCACCGCGCGGGCGCCAGTAGCCGAGCGCGTCTGCAATGCCCATGGCGAGGCTGGCCAGCAGCATGTAGGCGCACGCCGTCAGGACGACCGCCCTGCCGATGGCCTCGTCGCCCGTGTGCAGGATGATCAGCCCGACGATCGTGCCGATCCCGGCGAGCATGTTCCGGAAGCCGACGACAAAGGCCCACATCTGTACGTCGGCGATGTTGTCGGCCTCGACGTGGAGAAACTTCCGCGCTGCAGGGTGGTGGAAGAAGAACATTTCGGCTGGCGCAGCACCGATGTAGGCGACGGCACCGACCAGCGCCGCGATCTGGGCCACGCTGTTCACGATGCTCCACCCGTCACGCCGGTGGACGCCAGGACGGACCTAGCAGCTTCGTTCGTACTCATGTTCCCAGCCTGGTGCCGGACTGGTCTGGCGGGTTGCGTAGTCGGCTACTCGATCTGCGGGTACCCGCCTCGGTCACGATGTGGCGGTGACCGAGGATGCTTCCTGCCGGGCTGCCGCGCTGGCCGCACTCCCCACGGTCCACGCGCTGGCGCTTCGCCTCAGCGACGAGGGCGAGCCCCGGGAGCGGATCGCCCGGGTGTTGGGGATGGAGCCAGAGGCTGTGGGGCCGCTCCTGGAGGTGGCCGCCGCGAAGCTCGCGGAGATCCTCGGCCGCGAGGGCTCGCTGTAGCCTCGTGCCGTGGCTCTGGCGTGGCCGCTCGCCGGCCGGGACGAGGAGCTCCGGTTCGTGGCGGCGGCGCTGCGTGCGCAACAGTCGCCCGGCGGAGTCGTGCTCGCCGGCGCGGCCGGAGTCGGGAAGACCCGGTTGGCCCGCGAAGCGGTGCAGCGCGCGGCACCACAGGGGACCGCGGTCCGCTGGGCCTACGCGACGGCGTCCGCCCGGTCCACCCCCCTCGGGGCGTTCGAGGGGCTGCTCGGGGACCTGGGCTCCGACCCGGCTCAGCGCGTGCGCCGCGCGGTGACCGCGCTCGGCGCGTCGTCCGGGCCTCCGCCGCTGGTGGTGGTCGACGACGCCCACGAGCTCGATGAGCTCTCCGCGATCGTGGTGCACAGCCTGGTGGTCAGGCGGGCGGCCACAGTCCTCGTCACACTCCGCTCAGGGGAACAGGCGCCGGACGCGGTCACGGCGCTGTGGAAGGACGAGCACCTGCCGCGTCTCGAACTCCAGGCTCTCTCCGTCGCGGAGACCGGGACACTTCTCAGACCGCGTGCTGGACGCTCCGCTCGACTCGGCGGGGGCGGATCGGCTCTGGTCGCTGAGTCAGGGCAACCTGCTCTACCTGCGCCACCTGGTGGACGGCGAGCTGCGATCCGGACGGCTCCGCAAGGTGGCGGGGGTCTGGCAGTGGCCCGAGGCCCCGGCGCTCAGCGCCCAGCTGGCCGAGATCGTGCGCAGCCAGATGGGTCAACTCCCGGAGGAGGTGCTCGACGTCGTCGACCTCCTGGCCGTGGGTGAGCCGGTTCCGCTCGATGCCATGAGCGCCCTGACCGCGCCAGCCGCGCTGGAGCAGGCGGAGCTGCGCGGGCTGGTGCGCACCGTCACCGTTCCTCGGCTCACCTTGCGCCTGGCGCATCCGCTCTACGGCGAGGTGCGGCGGTCCGAGATCGGGCAGGTTCGTGCCCGCCGCCTGCGGGGTCTGGTGGCGACCGCACTGTCCACGGAGGAGTCACCCGCCGAGGCGCTGCGGTGCGCAGTGCTCACCCTGGACTCCGACCTGCGGCCCGACGCCGGACGCCTACTCGCGGCCGCACACCAGGCGGTGGGGCTGTTCGACCTCACGCTTGGGGAGCGGCTGGCTCGCGCGGCTGCGGAGTCCGGTGGTGGGGTGGACGCCCGCCTGGCGCAGGCGTTCGCGCTTTCCTGGCTCAGCCGGGGCGAGGAGGCCGAGGAGATCCTGGCCGGTCTCGCGGACGAGAGGGACGCCGCGCCCGTTCTGCCCCTGGTGACCGGGGGGCGGCTGGGCAATCTGTTCTGGACGCTGCGCCGGACCGACGAGGCCGAGCGGCTCCTTGCTGCGACCCTCGCCGGCGTCGAGGGACCGTTGCACGCCTTCTTCACCGCGCTCCGGGTCGCCTTCGACGCCTCCCTCGGACGCGTTCGACGGGCGTACGACGACGGACTCGCGCTCCTGGACGACCCCGATCTGCCGGCGATCGCGGTGCTCATGGCCGCCTTGGGAGTGGCCGCCAGCGGTGCCGTCCTGGGCCAGGTGGAGGTCGTCAAGCAGGCTGCGGTCCGGGGGTACGACGCCGCGGCGAAGTCCGCGGAGGGCGGCATCCCGAGGTTCGGCCTGGCTGACTGGCACATCCTCGCGCTGAGGCTCTCCGGGGATGTGAAGGGTGCCGACGAGGTTGCCCGGCGCGTGGGCGGGGAGACCGTAGACGTCCTCGGCCCGGCCCACCTGATGGGCCTGGTGCTGCTCGGCCACGGAGAGCTGGCGAGGGGACGGGTCCGGACGGCCGAGCGGCTGCTGCGCGAGGCCTGGGCAGGCCTGCGTGACTCCGGGCACGAGTTCCGGTACCGCTGCAGGATGCACCTCACCCAGGTGCTTGCTCTCCTCGGCGACACGGACGAGGCCCGAGGTTTGCTCACGGATCTGGAGTCGCAGCGCCATCCGGCGTACACGCTGATGGAGCCCGAGATCCTGCTCGCGCGGGCCTGGGTTGCCGCGTCGGAGGGCTCAACCACCGAGGCGGTGGCTGCCGCGCACGGGGCGGCCGACGTGGCCCGCCGTGGCTCGTCACCGGCGTACGAGGTGCTGGCCCTGCATACCGCCCTGGAGCTCGGTGACCACACGGTCGCTGCCCGGCTCTTCGAGCTTGCGGGGACGGTGGAGGGCGAGCGTGCCCCCACCGCCGCGATGCAGGCCGAGGCACTGGCGACCGGGGACGGTGACGGGCTGCTCGCGGCGGCCGACCGTTGGGAGGAGCTTGGTGACCACTCGCGGCCGCCGATGCGGCCGCGAGCGCCGCTCTGGTGTTCCGACGGCAGGGTCGGCGGGGCTCGGATTCGACGGCCGTGGCACGGGCACAGCGGCTGAGAGACGCCTGCGAAGGCGCACACACGCCGGCACTGACCGCCGCGGCGCGTCCGCTTCCCCTGACCGAGCGCGAACGCGAGATAGCCACCCTGGCTGCCCGGGGCCATACCAACCGGGAGATCGCCGACCGACTCGTCGTCTCGGTGCGCACGGTCGAGGGGCACCTCTACCGCATCTGCAACAAGCTCGGCGTGAACGAACGCAGCGCGCTCAAACCGATCCTCGAGGGCCGCCGATCGAGTAGTCCACCATTCGCCCGACGACGCAAAACCAGTGCTGAGATTGCGGGTGCATCACCCAGAATGACGCCATGGGTCCCTGGCGAACGGTGCGCGAGCACCTCGGCCCGGGACTGACGCGCGACGTCGCTCTGGTCGCGCTCGCGGTCGGTGTCGTCGGGGCGTCGTACGGCGCCATCACCGTCAGCCAGGGTTTCCCGTGGTGGACGCCGACCGTCATGTCGGTGCTGGTGTTCGGCGGCGCCTCCCAGTTCCTCTTCACCGGGATCGTCGGCGCCGGCGGCAGCGCGGCGGCTGCGGTGCTCGCCGGGTTGCTCATCAACGCGCGACACCTGCCGTTCGGCTTCGCGCTGGCCGATGTGTTCGGTGAGAAGTGGTACCGGCGGCTGGCCGGCAGCTACGTGCTCGTCGACGAGGTGGTCGCGTTCACGCTGGCCCAGTCCGACCGGAAGCGGCAGCGGTGGACCTACGCCGTCGCTGGCGTCTCGTTGTTCATCTGCTGGCAGGCTGGGCTCCCTCGTTGGAGCGATGGCCGGATCCGTCATCGATGACACCGACCGCTACGGGCTGGACGCGGCGTTTCCCGCCATCATCCTGGCCTTGGTGCTGCCCAGCCTGCGCGACCCGGCGAACCGCAACCCGGCCTTGGTCGGCGCGGTCGTCGCCGTCGCCAGCACGCCGTTCCTGCCCGTGGGACTGCCCGTCTTGCTTGCCCTCACGGGGCTCCTCTGGTCGGTCGTACGCCGCGAACGGGGCGAGACATGATCTCCGATGCCGCGATCATCGGGTCCGGCGCCGTCCTCGGCCTCGGCACCTACGCATTCCGGGTCGCCGGCCCGGTGCTGCGATCGCAGGTCAGCATGTCGAAGCGGGTCGAGGAGCTGATGTCGCGCGCCGCCGTCGTGCTGCTCGTCGCGCTGACCGCAACGGCCGCCCTGACCCAGGGCCACGAGTTCGCGGGCTGGGCGCGCCCGACCGGCGTCCTGGTCGCGGGGGTGCTGGCCTGGCGCCGGGCACCGTTCGTGGTCGTGATCGTCGTTGCGGCGGCCGTTGCCGCCGGACTGCGCCTGGCGGGAATCCCGTAGGAGCCCTAGACGTAGATGTTGTCGTGGGCCACGAAGAAGGCGTCCTTCTCCTCGTCGGTCATCACCAAGCCGGTGCGCATCCTGAGCAAGCCCTCGAAGTAGTCCTCCCGAGGCGCACCAGGCGAGAAGAGGATGAGCATCGAGGCGGGTTCGCCACTCTCGTTGCCGAACCCGTGCAGTCCGCCCTCGGGCACGTAGAGGTAGTCGCCGGGGTGACCATCTGTCACCTCGTCGCCGTTGTGCAGCCGGACGGTCCCGGACAGCACGAAGAACGACTCGCTGAAGGTCCGGTGGAAGTGCAACGCCGCGCCGCCGGGCTCGCCGGACATGTTCCAGCGGTACAGCCCGAACTTGGCGCCCGTGTCGGCGCCCGTGGCCAGGTAGTCGACGGTCGTGCCGCTCGGGTAGCTGATATCGGATGGTTTGTCGCTGCGGCGCAGTCGCGCCGACACCTCGCCGGATTCGCCGAAGTACGTCGGGTCTGGATACGTCATGGGGCCAGCGTGGCACTACGGACGGCGCGCTGGGCAGCCCCGGCTTTCGGTGGTCGAGCTTGTCGAGACCACAACCCGTCGAGGGGGACTACTGTGACACGGGTCACAACACGTTCGTGGTGACCCAGCCATCGATCTCGGGAGATCTCATGGCGAAGCTCGTTCGACCCCTCGCAACGGCGGCAGCCGCACTCTGTGCCGTCATCGGCAGTCTGGCCGCGGTGCCTACGGCCCAGGCGGCAGCCCCGGCGTACGTCGCCCTCGGCGACTCGTACTCCTCCGGCACGGGCACCCGCTCCTACATCAACGACGGGACCTCTTGCCAGCGCTCTACCCTCGCCTATCCGTCGCTGATCGCGGTGGCCAGGGGCTACTCCCTCAACTTCCGCGCCTGCTCGGGGGCGACCGTCAGCACAGTCACGAGCAGTCAACTCTCGGCGCTCACGTCCGCAACCAACTACGTCACGATCTCCGTGGGCGGCAACGACGCCGGGTTCGCGGACGTGCTCACCGAGTGTGCGCTGCCGTGGTGGGCGTCTGACTGCAACGGGGCGATCGACGACGCGCAGGCGTTCATCAACAACACGTTGCCGGGTCGGCTGTCGACGCTCTACGCGTCGATCAGGAGCAGGGCACCGAGTGCGAAGGTCGTGGTGGTCGGCTACCCGCGGATCTTCAACGGCGAGGACTGCAACGCCTTCACCTGGTTCAGCCCGGCCGAGGAGACCCGGCTCAACCAGACCGCGGACCTGATCAACAGCAGGACCTCCGCTCAGGCGAGCGCTCGCGGATTCTCGTTCGCAAATCCGACGACGCGTTTCGTCGGCCATGCGGTGTGCGACGACGTCGAGTACCTCAACGGCCTCTCGAACCCGATCTCGGAGAGCTTCCACCCGAACCGCAGCGGGCATGCCTCCGGCTACTCGCCGACCGTGAGCCCGGTGTTGACCGGCGCCGCCCTGAGGGTGAGCCCGGCCATCGTCGACGCGGCGCGGGCGTCCTCAGCCGGACTGGCTGCGACCCAACGCCAGTACGCCGAGGCCGACGCGCGGATCACGCCAGAATCGTTCCAGCGACCCGATCTGACGACGCCGGAAGCGCGGGCCGCCGCACGCCGAGCCGGGATCGACCTGGACCGCTGGCTTGCGCGGCACTGAGCATCCGAGGCGCCTGCAAGTTCGTGCAATGCAAGAACATGAGGCCGCGAATGCATTGACCGGGTCGAGCGCACTTGCGACTCTTCCCCACGGCCCTCTCACACCCCCCGAGAGTGCCATCCACCCCTCCGGGCTCCACCGGGCCCTTCGACAACAGGAGTGTGTCTCGAGTGAAAAGCAGGTATCTAGGTGGGCTCTTCGCCACCATACTGGCCGCCACGGCGATCGCCGCGGTGCCCCCCGGCGCCGTCGCGACGCCCAATCAAGCCGCCTCGTCCCAGGACGGTCGTACGCTCGCCCGAGCCGCGGCCGAGAACCTGATCGAGAGCAAGGCACCGCAGCTCAAGATCGGCGCCCACGACGGGTTCGTCGCGAAGCCGGTGATGTCTGGCGGCAACGGGCTGCAGTACGCCCCCTACGAGCGGACCTACCGCGGCCTGCCCGTCATCGGCGGTGACTTCGTCGTGGTCACCGACAAGGCCGGGCACGTCTTGAACACCTCCGTCGCCCAGTCCCGCCCCACCAGCCTCGCGTCCGTGCGACCGAGCCTCGCCAAGGCCCGCGCGCTGAGCGTCAGCCGCGGCCAGGTCGACAAGGTCGCCGCGACCGAGGCCCCGCGCCTCGTCGTCTGGCAGGGCAAGAACTCCCACCTCGCCTGGGAGAGCAAGGTCACCGGCCGCGACCACGGCAGCCCCTCGATCAAGTCGGTCTACGTCGACGCGCGTTCCGGCAAGCTGCTGGGCAGCAAGGAGCACGTCGCCGAGGGCACCGGCAACGGCAACTGGGAGGGCAGCGGTCACCATCCCGACGAGCGGCTCCGGCACGTCGTTCTCGATGACGAACAGCAACGCCTCCACCCTGAAGTGCCAGAACTCCTCGGGCAACGTCACGTTCACCGGCACCGACGACGTGTGGGGCAACGGCAGCGCGACCGACCGCGAGACCGGCTGCGTGGACGCGTTCTACTCGGCCGAGAAGATGCGCCAGATGATGTCGACGTGGCTGGGCCGCAACGGCATGAACGGCTCCGGCGGCTGGGTGCCGACCCGGGTCGGCCTCAACGACGTCAACGCCTACTACGACGGCACCCAGGTGCAGATCGGCCACACCCAGACCGGTGGCAAGTGGATCGGCTCCATGGACGTCATCGCGCACGAGTACGGCCACGGGGTCGACCACATGACCCCGGGCGGCATCTCGGGCGCTGGCACCCAGGAGTTCGTGGGCGACACCTTCGGTGCCGCGACGGAGTGGTTCTCCAACAACCCGGCCGACGCTCCGGACTACCTCGTCGGCGAGGAGATCAACCTGGTCGGCCAGGGCCCGATCCGCAACATGTACAACCCGTCTGCGGTGGGCGACCCCAACTGCTACTCGAGCTCGATCCCGGGCATGGAGGTGCATGCCGCCGCAGGGCCGGGCAACCACTGGTTCTACCTCCTGGCCGAGGGCACGAACCCGACCAATGGCCAGCCGACCAGCCCCACCTGTAACGGCTCGACGCTGACCGGCATCGGCATCCAGAACGCACAGAAGATCATGTACAACGCGATGCTGATGAAGACCTCGTCGTCGTCGTACCTGAAGTACCGCACCTGGACGCTCACCGCGGCGAAGAACCTCGACGCGAGCTGCAACCTCTACAACAAGACCAAGGCCGCGTGGAACGCCGTCTCGGTGTCCGGCCCAGGCGGCGGACCCGACCTGTGGCTCGACCGGCACCGTGACCGTCACCAACCCGGGCAACAAGTCCGGCACGGTCGGCAGCCCGATCGCGTCCTTCACGCTGTCCGCCTCGGGCGGCACCGCGCCGTACACCTGGTCGGCCACCGGTCTGCCCGCGGGCGTGACCATCGGGTCGTCCACCGGCACCGTCTCCGGTACGCCGACCGCGGCGGGCACCTACAACGTGACCGCCACGGCGACCGGTAGCGGCGGCAGCGGCAGCGGCTCGACGTCGTTCACCTTCACCATCGGTGGCGGCGGTGGCGGCAGCCAGCTGCTGCTCAACCCGGGCTTCGAGTCGGGTGCGGTGAACTGGACAGGGACAGCCGGCCCGATCACCAACAACTCGGGTCGTCCGGCGCGGACGGGCACGTGGAAGATGTGGCTCGGCGGCAACGGGGTCACCTCGACGGAGACCGAGGCGCAGAACGTCACGATCCCGGCGTCGGCGACGGCCGCGACGCTGACGTTCTGGATCCGGATCGACTCGTCCGAGACGACCACCAGCACCGTGTACGACACGGCAAAGGCGCAGATCGTCAAGAACGGGGTCACCACGACCCTGGCGACCTACTCCAACCTGAACAAGAACTCCACCTACGTCCAGAAGTCCTTCAACGTCACGTCGTTCAAGGGCTCGACGATCTCGGTGAAGTTCCTGATGAACGAGGACTCGTCGCTGCAGACGAGCTTCGTGGTCGATGACACCGCGCTGAACGTCAGCTAGCGGACGGTCAGCTCAGCAAGGCGGTCGCCACCGGAAGGTGGCGGCCGCCTTGCTCTGTTGTCGTCGAGTCGCCTTCGATGAGTTTGGGCGACGCTGGTCGTCTCAACAGACATCATCCCGACCGTACGAAGGAGTTCTCATGCCCACGATCAAGCCCTCGCTCTGGTTCGACGACAACCTGGAGGCGGCGATGGAGTTCTACACCAAGCTGTTCCCCAACAGCTCGGTCGACGACGTCCAGCGCTGGGGACCCGACCAGCCCGGCCAGGAGGGCACCGTCCTGGCCGCTTCGTTCAACCTCGACGGGCTCGGCTTCACCGGCATCAACGGTGGCCCTGTGCACGCCGGCTTCACCGAGACCATCTCCTTCGTCATCGAGTGCGCGGACCAGGCCGAGATCGATCACTACTGGGACGCCCTGACCGCCGACGGGGGCAGGGAGGACGCGTGCGGCTGGGTCAAGGACAAGTTCGGGCTCAGCTGGCAGATCGTCCCGAAGAACCTGTCCGAGCTGCTGTCCACCCCGGAGGCCGTGCAGGCGATGCTGGGGATGAAGAAGCTGGTCATCGCCGACCTGAAGTGAGGTTCCCGGGTGACGGCGGACCAGGCATGGTGAGGCGACTTCCGGCGTGCGAGGCTGTGGCCATGAACCTCTACATCGACGGTGAGTGGCGCGAGGCCAAGAGCGGAAAACGATTCGACGTACGCGACCCAGCGGACGGCGCGACCATCGACTCGGCGGCCGACGCTGCCGTGGTCGACGCGCTCGACGCACTGGACGCCGCCGTCGCTGCGCAGAGCGACTGGGCCAAGACCGCACCACGCGAACGCGGCGAGATCCTGCGCCGCGCCTACGAGGCCGTGACCGACCAGGCCGACGACTTCGCGAAGCTGATCAGCCTCGAGATGGGCAAGACGCTCGCGGAGGCGAAGGGTGAGGTGACCTACGGCGCCGAGTTCCTGCGTTGGTTCGCCGAGGAGGCGGTGCGGATCTCCGGCACCTGGCTCACCGCACCTGCCGGCGGCAGCCGGCTGATGACGATGAAGCAGCCCGTCGGCCCGTGCCTGCTGATCACGCCGTGGAACTTCCCGCTGGCCATGGGCACCCGCAAGATCGGGCCGGCCATCGCCGCCGGCTGCACCATGGTCATCAAGCCCGCTGAGCTGACTCCCCTGACCATGCTCAAGCTCGCCCAGGTCTTCGCCGACGCCGGCCTGCCCAAGGGCGTGCTCAACGTCATCACCACCTCGAACTCGGCGAAGGTGTGTGCCGCCATCATGGCCGACGACCGGCTGCGGAAGGTCAGCTTCACCGGCTCCACCTTGGTCGGCAAGATCCTCGTGAAGCAGTCGGCCGACAAGCTTCAGCGGGTCTCGATGGAGCTCGGTGGGAACGCGCCGTTCCTGGTCTTCGCGGACGCCGACCTCGATGCCGCCGTCGACGGCGCGATGATCGCCAAGATGCGCAACATGGGCGAGGCCTGCACCGCGGCGAACCGGTTCCTGGTGCACGAGTCGGTGGCCGACGCCTTCGGTGACCGGTTGGCCGAGCGGATGGGGGCGCTCACGGTGGGCCGCGGCCAGGACGACGGCACCGACGTGGGCCCGCTGATCGACGACAAGGCCGTCTCTTCGGTCGCCGAACTGGTCACCGACGCCGTCGACGACGGCGCCCGGCTGGTCGTCGGTGGGAAGCCGATCGACGGGCCGGGACACTTCTTCCCGCCCACGGTGCTGGTCGACGTACCAGCCAACGCCCGGATCAACCAGGAGGAGATCTTCGGGCCGGTCGCGCCGATCACCACCTTCGCCACCGACGAGGAGGCGCTGGAGCGGGCCAACGACACCGAGTACGGACTGGCGTCGTACCTCTACACGCGCGACCTCGACCGCGCCCTGCGGATCGCCGAGGGCCTCGAGTACGGCATGGTCGGCATCAACTCCGGTCTGCTGTCCAACCCGGCCGCTCCCTTCGGCGGCGTGAAGGCCAGTGGCTTCGGCCGAGAAGGCGGCTTCGAGGGGATCGAGGAGTACCTCGAGACCAAGTACGTCGGCATCTCCGCTGGCTGAACGACGCCTTGGCCGCGGTGCAACGATGACTTCTGTGCGCTAGCGAGAAGGTGGGAGCGATGGGGGACGACAGGGCCAGACGGGACACCACCGCAGGCAGGCACGCCCTCGGCACGCCCGGCCCGCCGACGACGATCATCCTCTTCGGCGCGACCGGCGACCTCTCCAGGCGCAAGCTGCTGCCTGGCCTCCTGCACCTGATGAGGTCAGGTCTGCTGCCCCAGATGCAGATCGTCGGCACCTCGCTCGAGGACTACACCCGCGACACGTTCATCGCGTTCGCCCGGACCGCCGTCGAGGAGTTCGGCGACGACGTGGCCGCGGGGGAGTGGGACGCGTTCGCGAAGCTGCTCTACTGGGCCGGCCCGGGTGCCGAGGACCTGAGGGCGGCGGTCTCCGAGGCCGAGGCCGGGCTCGTGGAACCCCAGGCCCGGCTGGCCTACCTGTCGGTGCCGCCGAAGGGCGCCCTCGCGGTGGTCGCCTGCCTCCGGGATGCCGGGCCTGGTCGAGGGCACCCGAATCGTCATGGAGAAGCCGTTCGGCACCGACCTCGCCTCGGCCGTGGCGCTGAACGCGGCCCTGCACGAGGTCTTCGACGAGCCGCAGATCTTCCGGATCGACCACTTCCTCGGCAAGGAGGCGGCCCTCAACATCCTCGCCTTCCGGTTCGCCAACGGGCTCTTCGAGCCGATCTGGCACCGCAACATGATCGACCACGTGCAGATCGACGTCCCCGAGACGCTCGGGGTCGGAGGGCCGGGCCGGCTTCTACGAGCACACCGGTGCCTATCGCGACATGGTCGTCACCCACCTGTTCCAGGTGCTGGCCTTCACCGCCATGGAGGCGCCGACGGGTCTCGACCCGCTCGCGATCACCCTGGAGAAGAACAAGGTCTTCCGGTCGATGCTGCCGATCAACCCGGGCGACGTCGTCCGGGGCCAGTACGACTCCTACCGTCGCGAGGAGGGCGTGGCCCCGGACTCGGAGACCGAGACGTTCGTCGCGCTCAAGTGCTACGTCGACAACTGGCGCTGGGCCGACGTGCCGTTCTACCTGCGCACCGGCAAGAAGCTCGCCGAGGGGCAGCGGATCATCTCGATCGCCTTCAAGGAGCCACCCCAGTCGATGTTCCCTGCGGGGTCCGGGATCGGCCAGGAGGGCCCCGACCACCTGACCTTCGACCTCGCCGACAGCTCGAAGATGTCGTTGTCCTTCTACGGCAAGCGGCCGGGTCCGGACTTCCGGCTCGACAAGCTCTCGATGCAGTTCTCCGTGGAGGAGAGCGCGTGGGCGGGATCGGTGCTGGAGGCCTACGAACGACTCATCCTCGACGCCGTCAAGGGCAACCACACGCTGTTCACCACGGCCGAGGGCGTGGAGCGGCTGTGGGAGATCTCCGAGTCGCTGCTCGACAGCCCGCCGCCCGTGCGCACCTACCCGGACGGCTCGTGGGGCCCCAACCAGATCCACCAGCTGATCGCTCCACGTGCCTGGCGACTGCCGTTCGAACGCAAGTGGCGCGAAAAGAAGATGTAGCCGACCCGCCGATGCAGCTGTACGGCGACATCGCCGACGACTACCGCGACTTCGCGGGCTACGCCCACGGTGAGTCGCCCTGCTTCGAGGCCTGGGCGCTCGGTGTCGCCGACGACGACGAGGTCCAGGCATGGCTCACGGAGCTTCCGCCCGTCAAACGACAGCCCAACCTCGTGTTCGCGGCGGCCCGGTGGCACGGCGTCAAGGCCCCCGGACCGTACGCCGACCTGCGCGCGGCCCTGCTCGGCGACGACGGCGCGATCCGGGACACCATCCTGAGCCGGTCCACGCAGACCAACGAGGTGGGCCGGCTGGCGACGCTGATGCCGGCGCTGGGGCTGCTCGGGAGCCTGCTCGAGGGCCCGCTCAGCCTGCTCGAGGTCGGTGCCAGCGCCGGGCTGTGCCTCTACCCCGACCGCTACGACTACCGGTGGACCGGCGGCGCCCTGGTCGGCAGCGGCGGGCCCACTCTGCGCTGCGCCACCGTCGGGGACCTGCCGGTCCCGTCGCGACATCCGGAGGTCGCCTGGCGTGGCGGCATCGACCTCAACCCCCTCGACGTCGCCGACGAGGCCCAGATGGCCTGGCTGACCAACCTCGTCTGGCCCGAGCAGGACGACCGCCGCGCCCGGCTGCGCTCGGCCATCGCCGTCGCCCGGGCCGACCCGCCGTTCCTGGTCCGGGGAGACCTGGTCGAGCGGCTGCCCGTCGTACTCGAGGAGGCGCAGGCGGCATGGCTCACCGGTGGTGTTCCACAGCGCCGTGATCGCCTACCTCCAACCGGACGACCGGCAGCGATTCCACGAGCAGATGCGCGGCCTGGTCGCGGACGGGCGCCTGCCACTGGATCTCCAACGAGGGCAAGCGAGTGCTGCCCGAGATCACCGCCACCGGTCCGGCTGCCGCCGAGGACGACCCGCCCTTCGTGCTGGCGATCGACGGCCGGGCCGTGGCCTGGACCCACGGTCACGGCGCGTCGATGACCTGGCTGTGACTCTGGCTGTGACTGCGGCCTAGACCGCCCGCTGCGAGAGCGACGGAGCCGGCCGCTGCGGCGGCAGGTTCAGCAGTCCGGGCAGCCGCGTGCGGGAACGGATACCGAGCTTGCGGTAGACGTTCGACAGATGCCATTCCACTGCCTTGACCGTGACGAACAGCTGCTGGGCGATCTGCCGGTTCGAGAGTCCGGAAGCCGCCAGATCGGCGACCCGGCGCTCGGAGACGGTCAGCGACGTGAGGTTCTCGGTCGTCGTCCGCTTGACCGGCTCACCGATCCGTTCGAGGATCCGGTGCACCCGGTCGCCCAGCGGCCGCAGCTCCTGGAAGGCGGCGTACGACTCGGCCCTGCGGAGCAGCACCACCGGCTCCCTGGTGTCGCCCATGCCCTGGGTGAGCAGCAGCATTCCCGGCGAGATCTGTGGCGACCTGCGCCTCGAGCCGCGGCGCCTGGGTGTGCTGGAGCGAGTCCAGGGCCTCACGCAGCATGGTGACCCGGTCACCGGTTGCGTCGACCGCCGCCAGGGTGCGAAGTGCCTGCGCAACGGCGTACGGCGACCCGAACGCGCGGGCCCGGTCGACGTTCTCCCGGGCCAGGGTGACGGCCTCACGGGGCTGACCCATCCGGATCCGGGACAGCGCCTCGCCGGCGCGCCAGGGCAGGATTGCCGGGTTGTCCATGCGGCCCTCGACCAGTCGGCCGACCTGGGCGTAGTGGTGCGCAGCCTGCTCGTGGTCGGCCTGCGCGGCCGCCAGGTCGGCAAGGGCGTACGTCGCGAACGCGCCGGTGAGACCGGGAGCGTGGGTCAGCTCCTCGAGCTCGTCGCGGTGGTCGGCGATCCGGTCGAGCTCTCCGCGGGCGATCCGGCACTCCACCATCGCCGCGAGGAGCGGTGCAAGGAACGCGTTCCAGCCGTTCGCCCGCTCGGCGAGCGCGGCTTCGAGGTCGACGATCGCCTCGGAGATCATGCCCATGTGCATCCGGATCGTGCCCCGGCACACCAGCGCAGTCGCCAGCGCCATCGTGGAGTTGCGGGCCTTCGCGTCGTCGACGGCCGACGACAGGATCGCGTCGCCTTCCCCGAACGCGGACATCCAGTGCAGGACGCTGGTCGCGAGGTAGAGCATGGATCCCTCGGAGGTCTCGTCCTCGAGGATGGCTCCACTCCCGATCGATCGGATCGCGAGATCGCGCGCCAGGTCGCCGTCGCGGCATTCGAAGGACAGCACGACCGATGCGGCGGCAAGGCTGAGCCGCTCCTCCTGGGTGACGCCTGGCGGCGGGCTGGTCAGGACCTCGTCGACCTGCGTGTGCAGGTAGTCGAGCGAGACCCCGTTGAGCAAGCCGGCGAGAACCATCCGGGCGAACAACCGCTGCTTGCCGGACTCGGGGTCCAGTCGCGACCCGAAGGTCTCCTGGGCGTCGCGGTGCCGGCCGGCGACCATCAGGGCGTCACCGGCCTCGGCGCGGAGCCGGTCCCGGGTCTGGTCGTCCTCGGCGAGCTCGGTCGCCCGTTCCCACATGGTGAGCGCCTCGTCGAGGAGGCGCTGACCGGACAGCGCCCGCGCGGTGGCCGACAGCAGGTCGACCTCGGCGGCGCCGACGGGCCCCTCGGCGAGGGCGCGGGTGAGATACCTTCCGGCCTCTTCGAGGGAGCCGGTGCTCAGGGCCTGCTCGCCGCGTTCCTGTAGCCGGGCCCGGATCTGCCGGGTCCGAGCCTGGCAGCGTGTTCAGCAGGTGATCGGCAATGACCGCCTTGGACGTGCCGCGACGCATGAGGACGATCGCCGCCTTGTGGTGCAGCTCCGACGCCTCGTGCGAGGTCATCGGTGCCAGCACGGCATCGGCGATGAGCGGCTGCGTCCCGCGCAGGTGAGCTGCCGTCAGGCGTGAGGATCTGAGCGCTGACGAGGGTGGAGATGTCGTCGGCGACGGAGGCCAGCGGGTGACCGGTCAGCTCGGCGACCATGCCGACGTTGGCCTGCTGGCCAAGGACGCACACGGCGCGAGCAGTGATGGTGGCGGTCTGGGTCAGCCGACTGAGGCGACCAGCCACGGAGCCCACCACGGTGTCGGGCGTGCCCGTTTCGGCGGTGAGCAGCTCGTTGACGAAGAACGGGATGCCGCCACTGGTGCGGTGCATCTCGTCGATCTCGGCGTCTCCGGCGCGCGGTCGCACCGCCCGGACCTGTTCGGCGACGGCGTCGCGCGACAGTGGCCCGGGGTTCAGCACGGTGCTCGCGGCCAGGAGCCGGTTGAGCGACTCGGACGCGGCGACCGGCTCACCGGAGCGGACGGCGAACACGACGAGGCACGGCAGCTGCTGCACCGCGTTGGCCAGCAGGTCGAGCGACTCCACGGAGGCGGTGTCGGCCCACTGGAGGTCGTCGACGACGAGCAGCACAGGCTGATCGGTCGTCAGGTCCTCCAGCACCCACCGCACGGCGTACGTGAGATCTCCGATGCTGGGCTCGTTGCCGTCGGCCAGCGAGAGCAACGCCTGGCCGGGTCCGTCGAACGGATGCACGCCGGCGCCGGCGCGGTGCGCCAGCATGCCGAACCAGTCCCGGAGCACGCAGAAGCCGATGGTGTTGCTCATCGGCGTGCACCGTGTGTCCAGCACGCGCCAACCGGAGTTGGTCGCAAGTTGCCGGACATGAGCCAGAAGACGGGTCTTACCGATCCCCGCCGGCCCTTCAATACCCACCAGACTGCCCCGACCGCTTGCGGCACGGGAGATCAATCTCCCCAGGACAGTGGTTTCTGCGTCGCGTTCTAATACGTAGGCCCCCACCATGTTGGCCAACCTAGATTAAGGGACTAGGGAAAGCACCAGTCGGTCAGCGAATTGACGGTTAGGAACCAGTGACCATAGCCCAAGTGGGTGGTGTTTTCCCTAGCTGGGGGTGGTGCCGGTGGGGTTGTCAGACAATTCTGCCCAAATACCCCAGCAACTCGGCGTCGTACGACGCGGTCGGAGACTGGGGCACCCTGGCTCCGAAGCGGCCCGGTCGGTCCTCGGGGGTGACCAGCTCCTCGGCGATCGGCAGCAACAGCCGGGCGAGGTCGTCGGGGATGGGGGACGGGTGTCCGGTGGCCTGGCCGACGTCCCAGCCGTGGACGGTGATCTCCAGCGCTCCGGCGAGTACGACGACGTCCGCGTTCAGTCGCTGGTCACCGATCAGGACTGCTCTCTGGTCGGCGTCGGACCAGGCGCCGAGGAGCGCGCATGCCTTGGTCCGGATGCGCTCGCGGACGTCACCGCTCGCGCGCGAGGTGGTCAGGTCGACGGTGCCCGCGCTCGCCTGGGTGAAGGCATCGAGTGCGTCGTCCATGTGCGCCAGCAGCTGGCCGAGGTCCCACGCGCGGCAAGGGGTCGGGTTGTCCAGCGTGTCCGGAGTGACGTGCGCGAGCGCCAGCCGCGTGTAGTTGACCGCACGTTCGAGGAGTCCGACGGCGGGCTGGAGTGCGACACTCATCGAGCTGGAAGGCGCGCCGGGAGCCCGAACGTGGCGAACAGGCGGTGGTCGAAGAAGGCGCCGACATGGCTGACCCGGTCGCCGTCCAGGGTCAGGACCTGGAGGTGGAACGGCACGAAGTCGCCTTCCGGGGCGCGCATGTAGAGGCCGAAGGCTGGCTGGCCGTTCGCCGTGGTGGCGACCATCGGCATGTCGTGGGCGCCACCCGGGCACTGGGTGTCGATGAGCTTGCCGATCGTCTGGGCGCCGCGGTACCAGCCGGTGAACGGCGGCATCTCCCAGATCGCGTCGGCGGTCAGCATGCTCACGATCTGGTCGATGTCCTTGCGCCAGAAGGCGGCGACGTACTTCTCCAGCAGCGCCTCCTGCCGCTGGTCGAGGTCGCGGGTCACCGTCTCCTCGGTGAGCTCCTTCTCAGCCAGGATGGCGTGGGCGCGCTGGAGCGCGGAGTTGACCGCGGCAGTCGTCGTGTCCATGGCCTCGGCGACCTCGGCGGCCTTCCAGCGGAGCACGTCGCGCAGGATGAGTACGGCGCGCTGCCGGGCCGGCAGGTACTGCAGAGCCGCGATGAACGCGAGCCTGATGGAGTCGCGCTCGGCCACCATCACCGCCGTGTCCGGGACCGGCTCGAGCCACGTGATCTCGGTGTCCTTGATGAGCTCGTCTCCGGGACGGGCGTCTTCGGTGCCCAGTCCGGTCGGCAACGGTCGCCGGTCCTTGCCCTCGAGGTTGGTCAGGCACACGTTGGTGGCGATCCGGTAGAGCCAGGTGCGGACCGAGGAACGGCCCTCGAACCCGTCGTACGACCGCCACGCGCGCAGATAGGTCTCCTGCACCAGATCCTCGGCCTCGTAGACCGAGCCGGTCATCCGGTAGCAGTGGGCCAGCAGCTCTCGCCGGTAACGTTGCGCCACCTCTGGGAACTCGTCCGCCGTGGGTGGCGCTTCCAGCTCGACGGTGCTGTCGACGGTGCTCTCAGACGGTGCTCTCGACGGTGCTCTCGGTCGTCATTTGGGTCCGTTGCCTCCTCCGCGACGTCCAGTCTGCCGTGAAGGTTGACCCGCGTCGACCCCGAAACTCATCGCCGAGTCGTCGCATCTTCCGCGACGCATCTCGGTCGGAACTTACGACGACTCGGCGAGGGTGAGGGCGCGTTGAGCCGAGGGGAGCGCCAGGTCGCGGTCGGTGGGGATCAGGCCGATGCGGGTACGACGGTCGAGCAGATCAGAGACATCGAGCGCGCCCTCGTGGGTGACACCGAAGACGAGCTCGGCAAGGGTGGCGGGCAGGTGGGGCGCGATGGGGGCGAGGAGCTCGGCGTCCGAGAGGCCGGTGACCGTTCGGGCATTGTCGAGGACGAGACCGGCCTCGGTGCCGAACCGGCGGACCAGCCGCGCGGGGGCGTCGAGTCGGGCCAGGGCGGCGCGCGGAGCGGCCCCCAGCAGCGGGAGCCGCCGAGTGACGCAGCGCCCCTCGGCCAGCCCGGTGGCGTCCACGGCATCCTCGGCCATCTTCCGATAGGTGGTGAGCTTGCCTCCGACGATCGTGACCACCCCGGTCGGAGAGGTGAGTACGGCGTGCCGGCGGGACAGGTCCGCGGTTTCGCCCTCGCTGTCGAGCAGGGGTCGCAGGCCGGCGTACGCGCCGGCGACGTCCGCGCGACCCAGCGGCCGGTCGAAGGCGGAGGTGACGACATCCAACAGGAAGTCGATCTCGGACTCGGACGGCTCGGGCACGTCCGGGAGGTCACCGTCGACTGCCTCGTCCGTGAGGCCGACGTAACAGGTGCCGTCTGGCTGGGGGAGCACCAGCACGAAGCGATTGGCGGCGCCGGGCACGGGCACCGTCACCGCGGCCCGACCCGGGAACAGGTCACGCCGCAGCACCAGGTGGGTTCCGCGGCTCGGGCGGAGCCGGACGTCATCGACCAGCCCTCCTGCCCACACGCCGGTGGCGTTGACGACCGCGCGGGCCCGGATCACCCGGGTCTCGCCGGTGAGCTCGTCGCGAACTGTCGCCGACGTGCCAGCTGGCCGACAGGACCCGGGCCCGGGTGCGTACGTCGGCGCCGTGGTCCGCGGCCGTGCGGGCCAGGCAGGTGACGAGCCGGGCATCGTCCTCGAGCTGCCCGTCGACGTACACCAAAGCACCCCGCAACCCCTGCTCGCGCAACCCGGGCGCCAACGCCAACGCCTCGTGCCGAGACACCCGGCGCGGGCGGGGCAGCAGGTCGGAGCTGGTGTGGGCGACCCGACGAAGTACGTCGCCACCGAAGAGGCCGATCCGGGCCAGAGCTGCCTGCGTCCGGGTCACCTCCGACGTCAACGGCATCAGGAAGACGAGCGGGTGGGTCAGGTGCGGCGCGGTGGTCTGCATCAGGATGCCGCGCTCGACGGCACTCTCGTGAGCGATCCCGACCTGTCCCGTGGCCAGGTAGCGCAGCCCGCCATGCACGAGCTTCGACGACCAGCGAGACGTGCCGAAGGCGAGGTCGTGTGCGTCGACCGCGAGGACCGACAGGCCGCGCGTCACTGCGTCGAGGGCCACCCCCGCGCCGGTCACTCCCAGCCCGACGACCAGGGTGTCCACCTGGCCAGGAACGCCGGCGAGTCCGTGCCCGATCCGGGCGGTCACGCGGCCAGGCCCCGTCCGATGAAGGTCGCCAGCTCGGCTTCCAGGTCCGCGACGTCGACGCCGTCGCCGGTCATGGTGCGCGCGGAGAGGGTGACGCCGTGGGCCGCCAGCAGGACGGTGCGAGCCAGCACGTCCGGGCTGCCCGCGCGCACCTCCCCGGCGGACTGGCCGGCTCGGATCTCGGTCGACCAGGATCTCGAGGATCGCAGCCTGGGAGCGGCCCCGGCGCTCGAGGAGATAGGGCAGCAGCAGCTCGGGATCGACGTCGAGGATGCGCCGGAACAGGTCGTTGGCACGCAGCCCGCGGGCCATCGCGATGACCGCGTCGGCGATCCGCTCCGGCGCAGGCGCTTGACCGGACGCCGCGTCGAGCGTGACGGTGGTGACCACCTCCGCCCACTCCCGGGCCATCAGGTCGCCGAGCAACGACTGCATGTCCGGCCAGGTCCGATAGATCGTCATTCGGGAGACCCCGGCCCGGCGGGCGACGTCGGTGAGCGTGCTGCGCTTCCAGCCGACGTCCAGCAGGGAGTCCCGAGCGGCATCGAGATACCCATTGTGACGAAGTGACGTCATATGTAACACTGTAACACATGACCCTCGAGATGCATCCCTCGCGCTGGGGCGACCCGGCAGCTGCCGCGCCGCTTCCAGACGCCACCCGCGGCCTGGTCGAGCTGGCGCTCGGCGTACACGACACCCCGGCGGTGGACCAGGTCTCGGTGCCGCCCTCACAGGTTGCGACGGAGGCGCTCGCCGAGCTCGTCGAGCTGCTGGGTCCGGGCAACGTGCTCACCGACGACGAGGTACGCCGCGTCCGGACCCGCGGCAAGTCGACCCCCGACCTGCTCAGGGCCCGCAAGCGGCGACCTCACCGATGCGCCGGACGTCGTCGTGCGGCCCGCCACTCACGACGAGGTCGCCGCCGTGATCGCCGTGGCAGTCCGCCACCACCTGGCCGTCGTCCCGTTCGGGGGAGGCACGTCCGTCGTCGGCGGGCTGGTCGCCCGTCGGGAGGGGTACGCCGGGGTGGTCAGCCTCGACCTGATCCGGATGAAGGCGATCCGCGCTGTCGACCCCGCCTCGATGACCGTCGTTCTCGAGCCCGGCCTGCGCGGACCCGGAGGCGGAGGCGCTGCTCGCCGAGCACGGAATGACGCTGGGCCACTACCCGCAGTCGTTCGAGTTCGCGAGCATCGGCGGCTTCGCGGCAACCCGCTCCAGCGGCCAGTCCAGCGCGGGCTACGGCCGCTTCGACGCGATGGTGGTCGGCCTCACCGTGGCCACGCCGCAGGGAACCCTCGAACTCGGAACCGCGCCCGCGAACGCCGCCGGCCCCGACCTCCGGCAGCTGGTGCTCGGGTCCGAGGGCGCGTTCGGCGTCATCACCGCGGTCAAGGTCCGGGTCCGCCGGCTTCCGGTCGAGAAGGTCTACGAAGCCTGGCAGTTCGACTCCTTCGCCGACGGCTCGGACGCGATGCGCGAGCTCGCCCAGACCGGTCAGCTGCCGACGGTGCTGCGGCTCAGCGACGAGATGGAGACTGCGCTCAACCTCGCCAGCCAGGACGACGTCGGCGGCTCCGGCGTGACCGGCTGCCTGATGATCGTGGGTCACGAGGGTGCAGATCCCGAACAGGTGGCTGCGAAGCGAGCCGCCGCGAGCGCCGTCCTCACCAGGTCCGGCGGCACCAACCTCGGCGAGCGGCGCGGCGCCGACTGGGTCGAGGGTCGGTTCCACGCGCCGTACCTGCGCGACTCGCTGCTCGACGTCGGAGTCCTGGTGGAGACCCTCGAGACCGCGACCTTCTGGTCCAACCGGCAGGCGTTGTACGACGGCGTGCGCGCGGCGCTGACCCGCGAGCTCGGTGAGAAGACGATCCTGCTCTGCCACATCAGCCACGTCTACGAGACCGGCTGCTCGCTCTACTTCACCGTCGCCGCGCCCGAAGGCGACGACCCGATCGCCGAGTGGCTGGTCGCCAAGGCCGCGGCCAGCGACGCGATGATCGCCGCCGGTGCGACGATCACCCACCATCACGCGGTCGGCCGCGACCACAAGGCGTGGCTGGCGCAGGAGATCGGCCCGCTCGGAGTCTCGATCCTGCGCGCCGTCAAGGCCGAGCTGGACCCCACCGGCGTGCTCAACCCCGGCGTGCTCATCCCCTGAAGGCCCACACCAGCAGCTCGGCCCGCCCGGTCACCCGGAGCCCGCCGGCGTCGACGAGCCGGGCCGCATCGCCCTCGGCCAGCGTCGAGCCCGCCAAGCTGACAGATCCATTGGCGACGAACACGTGCACCTTCCCGGCATCGGGAAGGTCCAGCGCCGACTCCAGCCGGGCGACGAAGAGGCTCGCCGGTGCGCCGATCCGCACCAGCGCGTCGGACTCCAGGCCCGACGCAAGCGGCGTCAGCTCGTCGGGCACCAGGTCTGCGTCGGCCTGCGACCAGGTCGGCTTCCCGCCGGGCGTCGACGGCAGGACCCAGGTCTGGATGAACCGGGTCGGGCCGGCGTCGGCAGCCACCGTCTCCGAGTGCACGATGCCGGAGCCCGCCGACATCGCCTGGACCCGCCCCGGTGTCACCACGCCGGACGCGCCCGAGGCGTCGCGATGGGTGAGTGCGCCCGAGAGCACCCAGGTCACGATCTCGAGATCACGGTGCGGATGGTCGGCGTACCCGGAACCCGGTGCGACCCGGTCGTCGTTGTGGCAGACCAACCCACCGAAGGCCGTGTTGGCCGGGTCGTAGTGCGGCCCGAACGAGAACGAGTGGGCCGTCGAGCGACCGTCGCCATCGCTGCGGAACCGGTCACCGGCACGGCGGATGTCAACCGGGACGTCTCGGACGACACGCGTCACGGCGTGGCTGAGTCGCGCCGACGCAGGACGTAGAGCGACTGCCCGTCCGTCTCGCGGCCGTAGACGAACTCGTCGACGGCGAGTCCGGCGTCCAGGAGCATGGCCTCGAACGCGGCCCGCCCGTAACGCACGCAGTGCAGGCGGCCCTTCCACGGCAGCTTGGCGTAGTCGCTCGGGTTCTCCACACAGTCGGGGACGCCGTCTTCGACGAACGCGGTCAGCAGCGCACGCCCGGCCGGCTTGAGGATCCGCGCCATGCTCGCCGAGTAGCCGCGGACGTCGGCCGCGAGCATGTGGGAGAAGACCGAGTATGCGTAGAGCACATCCACGCTGTCGGGGTCCGCGGGAATCTCGAGCGCGCGGGGTCCGTCGGGGTTGTAACGCTCGTTGTGTTGATCCACCAGCGTGAACCGGGTGTGTTCGTCCGCGAGGTTCTGACTAGCCCACAGGAGCAGGCGGGCTGTACGTCGACGCCCTGGTAGTCGGCGACCTGACCCAGCTCGACCTTGACGCCGACGGCGAGCCTGCCGGCCCCGCAGCCCCAGTCGAGCAGCCTGGACTCCGAGGTCAGACCGGCCTTCTCGATCAGCTGTCGGACGTCGCGAACACCTGCCCCGATGAAGTCCTCGTCGGCGCGGAAATGGTCGCCGCCCATGCGGAACTGGGTCGGTGGAAGAGGGGGAACCGCAACCGTCGCGGGCGTGGTCGCGGCCATGGTAAACGAGTGTAGGGCGCGCTTCGGCCGGTTCAAGCCGGGAAACCCGAGTATGTAGTCTGGGATCTCCGAAGGTGGTCGATGAGTGGCCAGCGAACACATAGGGCGGGCCATGCACGTAGGCATCACAAGCGCCTCCGAGGAGGCGACGCAGCCGGACCGTCGTACCCTGCCGATGCGCAAGTTCCTCGAGGAGGAGGACGGTCGGGTCCTGATCCTCCATGATCCCGGTGCTCCAGACCTGGTCGCGTCGCTCGCGGGCCGCAACGTGACCATCCGGCCCGTCGACGGCTTGGGTTGGGTTCCCGAGCCGGGTGAGCGCTGGGCCGCCGGTACTGCTCGCCGTTCCAGACCGGGCTGCCCTGCGCCGGTGCGCATCGTTTCTTCCGGTCATCGGGCCGGTCAAGGCGGTGGCCTGCTGGCTGGCCGAGGCGAGTCAGCCGGTGTTCCTGCGACCGAGGGCGGACTGGCCCGAGATCACCGTCCTGAACGCCCGCAAGGCGCTGGGTGGCTCCGCCATCACCACGGCTCGTTTCGTCCGGCAGGTCTCCGGGCTGAACGTGCTGACCGAGCTGGCTCGCTGCGCGGCGCCGGAGCAGCGCCCTGGGAACAGCGGGATCTTCGTGGCGACCGACGCCCGGGCGCTTGGCTCGGGCGCCCCCGGCGGACCCGGGCACCATGGTCGTGGAGTCGACCGAAATGGCAGCGGACCCCGAGCTCGACGTGCCACCCGGATCTGGTGCTCATCGCTCCGGGCGGCGCCGGGATCGTAGCCTGCCGGTCCATCACGTCATCAACCGCGCACCCGTCGGTTCTCGTCGCCGAGGGAGCCTTCGGGGCGCCGATCGACGAAGTGGTGATCAACCCTCGCCACTTCCGGCGGGACTGGGTGGAGGGGGTCGTCGACCTGCGGCCGGTCGCCCCTGGCCGTCTTGCCCTCAGCACCGAAGATGGAGAACTCGTGCTCGACGGTGCCCGAGGGGCGACCGAACGCGTCGTCCGCAGGCTCCGTCGGGCCCAAGGGGTCCGGGTCGCCTGGCCCGAGGATGGGGTCGCCGACCACGCGCGGGTGGTGGCCGGACTGGCGATGGCCGGCGTGCCGTTGGTCGGCCCGACCGGCACCCGGTCCGGCCCGCCAGGTCCTCGGTGAGCGGCTTGCGCGCGTGTTGGAGACGCCGGCGGACCTGACGTCGCCGTTGCGTCGGGAGGAGCACAGCGTCCGCCTGCGCCGCGCGGCGCTTGCTCGAGCACTCGGTCGTGGCCTGGCGCCAGCGGGTGGCCGCCGCGGCCGGCGTCCACTACGACGCCTATCCGTCCGTCAGCATCCTGCTCGCCACCAAGCGCCCACATCAGCTGGAGTTCGCGCTCAAGCAGATCGTCAAGCAACAGGGGGCCGACCTCGAGCTCGTGCTGGCCGCCCACGGTTGGACGCCCGACCCCGAGCGGGTTCGTGCGGTGCTGGGCGACACCGCCGTCACGATCCTCTCGCTCGAGCAGGAGACCAGCTTCGGCGACGTACTCAATGCAGCGGCCGCGGCAGCTTCGGGTGAGCTGGTCCTCAAGTTCGACGACGACGACTGGTACGGCCCGGACGTCGTCAGTGACCTGTTGCTGGCCCGCAACTACAGCGGAGCCGACCTCGTCGGCAGCACCGCGGAGTTCACCTTCCTCGAGCCTGCGTGGCGGATGATCCGTCGCAACGACGAGGCCGAGCGGGAGGCAAGGTTCGTTGCGGGCGGCACGATGATGCTCGACCGCTCCACGCTGCATTCGCTCGGTGGCTTCCGCAGCGTGCACAAGTACGTCGACGCGTCGCTGTTGGCGTCCGCACATGCCGCCGGTGCGTTGGTCTACCGGACCCACGGGCTCGGCTACGTGATGCGCAGGAGCGCAGGTGGACACACGTGGCAGGCCGACCTCGACTACTTCCTGAATCCGAAGCGCATCGCCGACCAGTGGGAGGGCTTCGTCACCAGCGAGCTCCTCGTCCACGGCGACGACGAGCTGCCCGAGCGCGACCCGGGCGAGGTGCCGTGACCGCGCGCCCCGCCGATTCGCAACCCCGGGTGCGTCGCAACAACTGGACGAGCCTCGAGGCTCCGGCTGTGGGGTCGTGGCTGCCGACCCTGCCGGTCAGCGTGGTCATCCCGGCGCATCAAGGGGCCCGACGCTGCCGTTCGTGCTGGCGGCGTTGGCCGCACAGTCGTATCCCGCGCACCTTCTGGAGGTGCTGGTGGCCGACGACGGCTCACAGCCGCCGCTGGAGCTGCCCGAGCGTGCGTCCGGAGAACACCAGGCTGCTCACCGTCTCCGGAGGCTGGGGCAAGCCGATGGCCTGTCAGCAGGCCGTGCTCGCGTCGGACGGCGCGGTCATCCACTGGCTTGACGCCGACATGGTGTTGCACCGCGACCACGTCGAGGCGCAGCTGCGGTGGCATCACCTGATCGACTACGCCGCCGTACTCGGCCACAAGCTGTACGCCGAGGAGGACGCCCTCTCGGCATGGTCACCCGAGCAACTGCGTCAGGCCGCGGCGACGGGGGCTCTCGAGGAGCTGGCTCGCGGTGACCTGACGCCGCACGAATGGGTCGAGGTGATTCTCGCTCGAACCAAGGACCTCGCGCAGGGCCGGGCCCGCGTGCCATGCGCGTGCACGTGGGGATCGAGCGCTTCTGTGCGCCGCGACGTCCTCGACGCCGCTGGAGGCATGAACCTCGACATGGTTCTGGGCGAGGACATCGAGCTCGGGTATCGGCTGCGCGAGTGCGGTGCCGTGTTCATCCCGGACCGCGAGGCCCGCAGCCTGCATCTGGGGTCCTCCAACGTCATGCGGCGTCAGGATGACGTGAACCGGCACAACCGCCCCCGTCTGGCCGACTGGGTCCCGGAGTTCCGGCGCATGCGCAAGCCCTACCCACGGGCGTATGCCGTGCCCTACGTCGAGGTCGTCCTGGACGCAACCGCCCTGTCGCTCGAGGCGGCCAGCGTCGTGGTCGACACCTTGCTCGGGTCGACGGTTCCCGACGTACTCGTCACGCTGGTGGCTGACTGGGGCGTGCTTGCATGAGGAGCGCCGCTCTCCGCTGGATGAGGAGCGGCTCAACCTGCGACTGCTGCGAGCGTTCTACCTGACCGACGCGCGGGTCCGTCGGGTCGAGGAGCTGCCGGCCGGGCGGTCCCCGGCGACCTTCCGGCTGACCCTGCCGGGGCCGGACTACCTGCCGGCCGGCGCCGCACTCGAACAGCTCCTCAAGCGCATGGAGCGAACTCACGAGGGCACGATGCTGATCGAGCTGCTGGACGGCCAGGTTGCCCGGTTGGAACGGACGGCCGCGGTCGAGCGAGCGCGTCGAGTCGCGCGCCCGGCGGAAGCCTTCGACGACGTGCTGGCCGAGGTCTACGGGGTGACGCGGACGAGCGCCGCCGAAGCCGGGTTCACGGCTTGCGACCCCGCGGTCAGCACCTGGCCGGCGAGCACTACCGACCAGCCCACCGGGCCTCCAGCGACGAGCGTCCGGCCGCGTCGGCGCAGCGTGGATCGGTGCGGTGGCTCGGCCGGCGCCGTCCGCACGCCTGAATCAGCCGCATCAGGTCGAGGGCTCCTGACAGGGCCGCCCGAGCGCACGGAACGTCCAGCCCGCGGCTCGCCAACGGGCCGGGTCGAGCACGTTGCGTCCGTCGAGGATGGCGCGCTGTCCGACGAGGTCGCCCAGGTCGTGCGGGTCGAGGTCGCGGTACTCGGACCACTCGGTCAGGTGCAGCACGAGATCTGCACCGCGGCAGGCCTCACGGGCGTCTTCCACGTAGGTCAGGGTGGGGAACCTGCGTCGCGCGTTGTCCATCGCCTTCGGATCGTGGACGCGTACGTCGGCTCCGGCGAGGTGCAGCTGACCGGCGACCGACAGGGCGGGCGAGTCACGCACGTCGTCGCTGTTGGGCTTGAACGCCGCGCCGAGAACCGTCACCCGGGCCGACGGCAGGTCGGCCACCATCGCGGAGGCGATCTGGACGACCCGCTGCCGCTGGAACTGGTTGATGTTGTCGACCTCGCGGAGCAGCCCGACCGTGTTCTCGAGGCCGAGCTCGCCGGCACGGTGGACGAACGCCCGGAGGTCCTTGGGCAGGCAGCCGCCTCCGAAGCCGATGCCGGCGTTGAGGAACTTCCGGCCGATGCGCCCGTCGTGGCCGAGGGCGTCGGCGAGGGCGACCACGTCCGCGCCGGCGACGTCGCACACCTCGGCCACGGCGTTGATGAACGAGATCTTGGTCGCCAGGAACGCATTGGCCGACACCTTCACGAGCTCGGCTGTCGCGAAGTCGGTGACGACAACGGGGCTGCCGGCGGCGATGGCCGCCGCATAGATGTCGCGCAGCCGGGCTTCTGCCCCGGGAGACGTCACGCCGAAAACCAGTCGGTCCGGCCGGACAGTGTCCTGGATCGCAAATCCCTCGCGCAGGAACTCCGGGTTCCAGGCCAGCTCCGCTGTCCCGGGGGCCAGCTCCGTGAGTCGCTGCGCCAGCGCGGCCGCCGTCCCAACCGGGACGGTCGACTTGCCGATGACCAGCGCCCCATCGCGAAGGTGTGGGGCGAGCTGCTCGATCGCTGCTTCGAGCTGGCTGACGTCTGCGGCCATGCTGTCGGGGAGCTGCGGAGTGCCGACACAGACGAAGTGGACATCGCCGAACTCGGCGGCCTCTCGGGACGAGTCGGTGAACCGCAGGGACCCCGAGTCGACGTGACGCTGGAGGAGCTCATCGAGGCCAGGCTCGAAGAACGGCACCGATCCGGCCGCGAGGGACTTCCGGCGGGCTTCCTCTGTCTCCACGCCCAAGACCTCGTGGCCGAGTTCGGCCATGCACGCCGCGTGCGTCGCCCCGAGGTAGCCGCAGCCGATAACCGTGATTCGCATGCCCTGATGGTAGGTCAGGCGCCTAGCGGGCTCTGCCGTGCTGGTTCTCCGCCCGGCAGTCACCCGATGCGGCTAGGGTGCCGGACATGAATGAGGCGCGGGTGATCGAGAAGTCGTTCCACGTGACCAAGTTGAAGCTGCTCGAGGTTTTCCCTCTGTACCCGTTCTTGCACGGCCGCGAGAAGCTCGACGTGATCGAGGTCGGCGCCAACACTGGGCTGTGGTGCGAGGCCTTCCACGACGTTTTCGGTCACCGGATCCGCAGTTACCGGGCGTTCGAGCCGATGCCCGGCAACCTCGCGAAGTTCGAAGGCCGCCTTGCCCAGCACATGCCGACGGCGGACGTCGAACTGGTCGCTGCCTGTGCCGGTGCGAGCGCTGGCGACGTCACGATCCACTACGACAAGGACGTCACCACCCTCGCCTCGGTGGTGGTCTCCTACATGAAGTGGCGGAACCTGACGATCGACAACAGTCACGAGATGGTCGTTCCGCAGGTCCGACTCGACGATGTCCTGACCGCTCCGGTCGACCTGGTGAAGGTCGACACGGAGGGGTACGAGTGGGACGTGATCGCGGGCATGACGGGCGCGATCGATGACGGCCGAGTCGACAACGTGTTCTTCGAGTTCGGCGGCCACCAGGGTCATCTGGGCCAGTCGTTCCGACAGTTCTGGGACTACTTCGAGAGCCGGGGTTGGCGGCTGTTCCAGCAAACCGTGTCGCGGAACTACTTCGGGCTCAACGAAATCGAGGCAGTACGACGAGCGGCTCGAGGACTTCTCTTCGATGTGGATGATCTTGGCGTCGCGGGTTGGGCCCTCCGAGGGGTATCACGGCCCGCGTGTGGTCGGGCGGCGGGCGTGATGGCCGAGACGGGGGGCATCGTGCAGGTTGCAAACAAAACTTCCGCTAAAGTATGGCGGGGTTGACTGGAGTTCCCGGTCCTGATCCCGACTCGGGAGGTGTTACGTGCAACTCATCGTCGTTGGATTCCACCGGAGTGGCACCTCGCTGTTGACCCAATTGCTGCACGCCGGTGGGCTGTTCGTGGGTGAAAAGCTACTTGGAGCCCTCCCCTCGAACCCTTATGGGCATTTCGAGGACCGAGAGGTGCTCGAGCTGCATCGGCAGGTGATGGACGACCACGGGGTCTCCTGGCAGGTGGACGGTCCCCAACTGTTTCGAATCAACCGCGTTCAGTGGAAGCGCATGGAACAGTTCGCGCAACGGCGAGACGCCCAGCATAGCGACTGGGGTTTTAAGGATCCTCGCGTCTGCTTCTTCCTCGGCGCCTGGAAGTACCTGCTGCCCGAAGCGAAGTTTGTCGTCATCTATCGGGATCCTGCGGACAGCGTGAAGTCCCTGGAAACGCGGCAAGCAGCCGAATACTTCCAGGCTGCCGGCCCTTCCGAATCGCACTTGCGCTTCTTCACCGAGCCTGACCACGGGCTAAATCTTTGGACGGCCCACTACCAGGCCGTCATCGCTTTTGCTCGTCAGCACCAGGACGACTGCCTCGTTCTTCCCCTGACCGACCTCTACGAGGGGTATCCAGTGGTCAGACAAATCAACGAACGCTTTGGTAGCCAGCTGGACGAGCTGCCGACGGAGGCGGTCTTCGACGCGCAAGCTACCGGATCACGCGACTACTCGCAGTGGTTCCACACGCCCGGGCTCGATCGGGTGACCCAGCGCGTCTGGAACGAACTCGTGGAGCTCACAAACTTGACGGAGGCTCCGGCGTGAAACCGCTGCGTCAATCCAGTATCGACGATCTCGCATCGCTGCAGATGGAGAACGAGTTGCTGATGCACGAGATCCGCTTTCTCAGGGCCCGGGTGGCGTCCGCGGAGCGCGCGCTGGCGAACGCCACCGCTGCTCAACGAGCCGCCGCCAAGCCTGCGACGCCTCCGAAGGCTGGCAACGCCCGCGAAGCCTGCGACGCCTGCGAAGGTGGCGGGGCCTGCGAAGGTGGCGGCGCCTGCGAAGGTGGCGACGCCTACGACGCCCATTGCCGCCAAGGATCGTCTAACGCCCGCCGAGGCCGCGTCGAAACCCGAAAGTCGCGCCGGACACGTCGCCGTGGAGGAAGCCCACCGCCAGACAGAAGAGGACCTCCGTTGGTTGCTGCGCCGGCTCGATGAGTCTTCGCTCGGATTCCTCCTGCGTCGCAAGCAGGGTTTCCGCACACTTCTCTCCCGCTATCCGCACCAGCCATGAACGGAACATTCGACGCGCCACTTGCCCGCCACGTCCAGGGTGGACGGTTGGTGTGGAACGGTCGGGCCAGCTGGGGGCCGATCAACGGCGTGGACGGCTGGACGTGTGACCGTACCTCACTCTTTTCGGCCATGGCGCAGGCGAGTGAACTGTTGATCCTCGACCCACTGAGCTTTCCATGGGACGGCCTCCGCGATTCGGATCGCGATATCCCTCTGGTGGTCCTGCTCCCGCAAGACCTGGATCTGGAGACGATCGAGCTGACCCTCGGCAGTTAGTCTTCTTGACCACGTCACACCGCATGATCGCTTGCTCGAGGCGCGGTCGGCCGTCCGTAAGCGCATTCACGACAAGTGGTCGCTCGACCCCGCCAATTGGCTTCCCCTTGCGAACGGCGATCCGGACACGGTGCTCGACGCCCTTGAAGTGCGCAGCAACCAAACCATGATCGAGGTCGACACCCCCTTCGGACGGTTCGTCACGCCGCGCACTGACGTCATCACCGATCAGCTCGTTGAGTTCGGAGCGCACCAGCGTGGCGCGCTCAACCTGTTGCTTTCGCTGGTCAATGGGAGCGACGTCGTATGGGATGTCGGCGCACACATCGGAACCGTCTCCATCCCGTTGGTTCAAGCGGGCTCAGTCAGCCAGGTTCTCGCGATCGAAGGAAACCCGCAAACCGCAGCAATCTTGCGACGGAATGTCGCCCTGAATGGTGTCTCGGATCGGGTCGTCGCGCTGTCGCGAGTCCTGACGGCCACGCCTGGAGAGATGGTCACGGCTCGTCATTCGACCTCGAACGCCGGAACCACCGCCTTTGACCACTTGGGTACGGCAGGTCAGCTTGCGGTCGCCTCCGCGACCCTTGACGGTGTCGCATCGACCCATCCTGATCTCATCCCCACGCTCATCAAGATCGACGTGGAAGGCCATGAGCTCGCCGTGCTGACAGGTGGAGAGGAGACGATCAAAGCACACCGCCCGCTTCTGTTCGTGGAGGTGTCCTCGGCTCAGCTCGAAGCCCATCGGGCCAGTCTTCACATGCTGCAGAGCTGGTTCGATCAGCACCAGTATCGGCTGTTCCTCGTAGGCGGAGAGCGCAACTTCTCAGGTCCCAACTGGGAGCTCGAGCCGCTTGATGCTCTCGCGAGTAGTCCCGATCCCTTGTTTGACGTCCTGGCAGTCCCGCATGAGTCGACCGCTTTCGACGGGATCCAACTCAGCGGAAGCTTCGAGTATGCGTGAGGTCTTCCTTCCGGATCTGCCGGACTCCAGGACTCGCTCGAAGAAGGCGGTGTGGAGGCAGGTGACCGAAGCGCTCCGGGTCGCTCTCGTCGACGCACTTGGCCGCCTGCAGGTCGACGGCGTTCAGGCTGGGGTGCTGGCCGAAGACGCCTCGCATGCGCGGGCGCTCGACCGCACCCTGCCCTGGCGGGTCGCGGCCTTCGAGGCGGGGCGGACGCCGCAGCTGCCCGCACAGTCTGTTGACGCAGTCGCGGTGTGCTTGTCGGGAGCCGAGGACCAGCCTTTCCGGATGGCCCAGCTGGAATGGGCGATGAGGGTGCTGCGGCCCGCCGGGCGGTTGCTGCTGCTCGCCACAGTGGTGAGGACAGGTCGATCCGACGACTCCCCACCGTCGATGAGCCAGCTGATGGAGGACCTTCAGCGGGCAAGCGGCACGTCCCTTCAGGTCGATGACTTGAGGGCCTTGCGATGGGCCAACGAACCGCTGCACCGTGGGGTCCTGATCACTGCGACGTCACTCGTCGTCCCCGAGGGGGCTCAATGACTGTCAAGCGCGAGATCGTGGTCGTCGCGAACGACGTCGTCCCCGGGATGGGTCTCCCGGTGGCGGCTCCAGGGCTGCGTGCGTGGGGGATCGCTCTGGGGCTTCGCGCGCAGGGCCATCCCGTGACGCTCGTGGTCGACGATCATGTGGCTGGGCGTGCTTGGACGCGGGAGCTTCCTGCGCCGCGCCCTGCCGGGACTCTGCTCCTGTCCGGCCGCCAAGCCGGCGACCTGGTCCGCTCCCGTCGGCCGAGAGCCGTGATTCTCACGAACTCCAACCACTTCGCGAACCTGGGCGACGTCGGGGACGTCCCGGTGATCTATGACTTCTTCGCTCCGAAGATGCTCGAACTTGCAGAGCATGAGCCGGCGGACAACGCGGCCGCTGCGCTTTCCGACTTGAGGGCGCGCAAGCTCGCTGCCTTGGCTACCTGCCGGGCAGTGATCATCAACGGAGAGAAGAAGGTCCCGTACGTCGAGGACTGGCTCAAGCAGGCTGGGCGGAGCCCTGGCGAAGTGCCCACGGCCTTAGTACCCATGCCGGTACCCGTCACCCCGCGCGAGCAACGCGGCACGGGCGGCCCGCTTCACGCCATTGTGTCGGGATACCTCCAGCCCTGGTCGCGGCCCGGCGCGTGGGCCAAGTCGGTGCTGCCCCGCCTTGCTGACGGGTCGCTGGTGCTGCATCTCCTGCTGGCCAAGCATTGGGGTGGTGACCGAGTCGAGAAGTACCCCGAGTCGTTCACCGAGCTGACCGAAGCCCCGGGCGTCATCACCCATGGCCTGATGGAGTTCGGCGAGGTTCCGTGAGACGCTCTCGGGTTGTGACCTCGCGATCGATGTCTTTGAACGCAACCCCGAGCGGGAGCTTGCCATGGTGACGCGCACGCTCGTCGCGGTGGCCTGTGGGCTTCCGGTCATCCATGTGCCGTTCACCGAGTCTGGTGTGCTGGTGGAGCGGTACTCCGCGGGCTGGCTTGTCGATGGTGACGACGGCGAGGGAGTCGCGCGTGCGATCGATTCCGCTATCAATGAGCCACACGCCCTCGCGCTACGGCGAACGGGTGCTGCGGCTCTCGGGCGGGAGGTGCTGTCGCCGGCCGTGGCGACCGAGCCGTTGCACCATCTCATCGAGAGCCACCTATGAGCGGCAATCCGACTCTGCACGTCATCACGCCGACGTACCGTCCGGCCGGCGGCGTGGTGAAGATCATGGACTACGTGACCCATGCATTGGACGCGGGATTCGCGGTTTCCATATTTTCCCCGGAACAGTGCGGCTGACTCCCTTCCGCTTTTCCAAATCGACCGGTTCGCGAACCTGATCGACAACCCAGACGTCGAGTTCCACCGTCGCAGGGCCCTAGCCATCCGGTCGCGTGATCTGGTTTTCATCTCGCTGCCGGACGACTTCGAGATGGCCTACCGATCACTCCCGCACGGCATGTCGCCCGAGCGGATCATCCACATCGTCCAAAACGTTCGGCATGCGAACCCGACGTGGCGCGGCGGCTATCCGCTCCGGCTGCTGACCCGTCCCGCGGCGAGAATATCGGTCAACGGCGTGGTCGGCGATGCCATTCAGAAATGGCTCGACCCTCGCGGATTCCACGAGGTCATTCCCATCGGTCACGACGTTGACTACTTCGCGCGGATTCGTTCCGAACCGATCGGCCAGCCGATCAAGGTTGCCTATGCGACGTGGAAATCCGACCTGGGTGACCGGGTCCGGGCCCAGCTCGACGGCGACCGGCGGTTCGAGTTCAAGGCGATCACCGAAGTGGTCGAATGGGGTCCGCTACGAGAGCTGTACCACTGGGCGGACGTGTTCCTGGCGAGCCCCGGCCCCGAAGAAGGACCCTACCTCCCATGTGTGGAAGCGATGTCCGCAGGCTGCCTCGTGATTACTCCTGACGCGGGTGGCAACATGGAGTACTGCGTTCCCGACGAGAATTGTCTGCTCGTGGGCTACGAGTCAGAGGACCAGTATGTGGAGGCGCTTCGCTCGATCGAGAAGATGGACCCCGTCGAGGTTGACGCCTTTCGTGACGCCGGCTACCGCAGTACACCTGCGTTTTCCTTGACGGCTGAGCGGGCAGGATTCCAGTCATTCCTGGCGCAGCTGTGGGACAGGATATGCAAGACAGAGGGTGGCAAAGGACCTAGGATGAGTCGTTTCTCGTGACCGCGTTCTTCGTTGGGATCGGGGCCCAGAAGGCTGGAACGACGTGGCTGTACGACCAGCTCGAACTGCACCCGCAGGTTGCGCTCCCCGCCTGCAAGGAGCTGCATTTCTTCGACACCGTCTGTCCGACCCGCGGAGGTCAGATCATTCGGAATCCGCCACGTGCACATCTTGCGCGAGGCATTGGACCGTGGAGACCGGGCCGGTGCTGACACGAGAATGGACCTGCTCGAGATGTCCTACGCAAGGACCTGCGTCGTATCGCGCGTTCCTCGAGGCAGAGATGACCGAGGACTCGCTTGTCGCGGGAGAGATCACACCGGCCTACGCGATCTTGACAGACGAAGGTTTCGCGCTCATGCGTGAGACACTGCATGGCCCCCGCATCATCTTCATCATGCGAGATCCGCTCGATCGGTACTGGTCGGCGGTTCGGATGGCGCAGCGGAATCCGGCAAAGCTCGATGTCAGCTTCCATCTGGCGTTCAAGCGGGCGGGCAACCATGCCCGCGGCGATTACGGTGCCACCATCGAGGCACTTGACCGCCAGTTCGATCCGGGCGCGGTCCTCTACCTGTTCTACGAGGAACTCTTCTCTGCAACGACGCTTCGTCGCGTTGCCCGCTTTCTCGGAGTCGAACCTGAATGGAGCTGGCAGCTCGACAAGGTGTCCCGCCTCGGGAAGCCTCATCCGATGCCGGACCCTTCGACAGAACTGATCCTCACGTTGCAACCGACGTACGACTTCGTTCGAGAGCGGTTCGGCGACGCGGTCCCCGGAGCCTGGCGACTCTAGGAGCCGCCGCGGCGGGCCCGTGGCGGCTCGGACCGAGGACGCGCTGTGCCACTGCGTCGAGCAGTTGGGAGGCTCGCTTGTCGAACGAGTGGTCCACCGCCGCTGCTTTGGCGTTCGCCAGGCGGCGTGCCCGGCCCGCGAACCCGGCGTAGGGGGGAGTCGCCAGCTCGGCCAGCTCGCTTGGGCTGCCGAACCGCCGTACCGAGCCCGGGAACAGCTCCTCGATGCCGGCCAGGTCATCGGTGACCACTCGGGCACCACAGGCGACCGCGTCGAACACCCGATTGGACACGAAACCGGCGCGGCGCATGTCCGGCCAGTGGTCGTTGAGCACCACGCCGGCAGAGGCGTAGAGAGGGGCCACCTCCGTATTGGGCACGTGGGTGCTGCGGATCACCGAGGCCGGCACCAGGTCCTCCCAGTCCGCGCCGTACAGGGCGAGATCGCAGTTGGCCGCGAGAGCAGCTTCCACGAGCCGGGCGCATGCCGCCGTGGGCTTTGCCGACGAACACCACCGGCTCACCGGTGTCCGGTTCGCCGCTGGCCGGGTGGAAGAGCCTCGGATCCGTGCATTGGAGGAGCGGCGTGATCGGAAGACGCCAGGCCTGCGAATGCTCGGCAGCCCACGCGCTGCTGGCGGCGAACACGAGGTCGAACTCGCGGCATTCTGACGCGGTGAGCAGATCGGGATGACTGATCACCCACAGCACATGGAGAGGTGACCCGCGAGGAGTAACCCGGTCGAGTCCGCGGAGCACTACGACGACGTCGTCGAAATCACGCGTGGATCGCTCGCGGGACTCACGGGAATCAACGGTGACGTGTTGACCGATGCGCTCGAGCGCGGAGGCCAGGGAAGTGGCGAAGTGCCAGTCACCCCAGAACTGACTCCACCGGCCGCCGGTGGCGGCGGTGTCGATCGTCCAACGCAGCCTCGGTGGCTGCTCGTGAATGCTCGCGAGTCGGAGAGGGACAACGCGAAGTCCGCCCTGACTCGTCGCGCCAGGAGCCACGCTGTAGCCGGCCTCGGCCCAGGCAGCCGTGGACGCGCCAACGAGTTCGGGCGCCGCGGGAGCGGCCGAGGATGCGGGGCCGGGGTGCATTTCGAACCGGTCGTCGTCGCGCAGGATGAGCACTGACTCCGCGACGACGCCGGCGACGCCGTATCCCTCGCGCCGTGCCCTCAGACTGAGATCGACCTCGGCATGATCGGCTCGTACGGCGACGTCGAACCCACCGAGGGCCCGAGCAGTAGCCGCACGACAGGCGAGCACCGCCCACACCGCCGGGATCTCGCCGTTGCGCAGCCTGGCCGCGTCAGCCGAGGCGTGGGCATGGAGCAGCGGTGTCTCGTCGAGCACGGAGGTCAGGAATGAGGCGCCCGCGGCCGCGATGGTGCGATCCGCGGAGAGCAGGAGTGGTTGGCACGTGCCGATGGCCTCGTCGTCCAGCCGCCGCCGCAGCGGATCGAGCCACGACCAGTACGTCGGCGCGGCCGAGGCCCTGAGAAACACGACCGTCTCCCCCGATGACTCCGCCAGCCCGTGGTTGGCCGCCTCGGCCCAGGTGCTGTCCCGGGGCAGACCCACGACCCTCGCTGCCGGCGCGGCCAGGGCCACGGCGGTCGCGAGCGCCCGATGGTCACGCCCATCCGCCACACAGGCGATCACCTCGAGGTCGACCCCGGGATGCTCGCGGAACAGGCTCCGGATCCAGCCCACGGTGTTCCCGGGCGCCCCATGAACCGGAAGGACGACCGACACCCGTCCGGCGTGTGGCGCGCGGCGCGCTCCGGCTGCTCCGGCCGCTCCGGGGCGACCGCCACGGCATCGGACTCCGCCGTCTCCAGAGCACGGCGGAGTTCGCCCCAGCTGACGGGCGGGCGCCGGCGGGCACTGGCAGCGGCGACTCCGGAGCCACAGTCCGCAACCAGCGATCCACCGGCCCGAGGTCGTGGTCCTCGGGCGCTGGGCGGCCGGGTCGGTCGAGGTCGGTCGGTCAACCGGTCGAGGTCGATGAGCGGATGTGGCGACCGGCGGAGCCGGGCGTCGGTGCGCAGGTAGTGCGACAACGGGTCGGCGGAGGACCGCCGCCAGCCGCCTTGAGGGAAGAGCCACACCGCCTCGAACAGCGGATGCGGTGACCAGCCACGGTCGACGTGGCGGAGGTAGTGCTCCACCGCCGCCCGGCGGGACCGGAAGCGGGCGCCTGCGACAAGCTCGTACCAAGCCTGGTCGAACAGGCTCGAGGTCAGGATCAGATCACGGGCGCCCTTGCGGATCACCTCTGCCAATGGCGGACCCAATCGACTTTCATCGTCTCCGGCAGCTTCGACTCCCTGCCGAGGTACGCGCAGCTCCCAGTCGGAGCTCAGCAGGCTGAGGATGAGGAACTCAGGCTGACCGGAGACCCCACGGGTGGTCCGCGCGACCTCCTTGCCGTCGATGCGGTAGACGTACCGCGACGGCGTCCACTCCAAGGAGAAGACGTGGAACCGCGAGTACCAAGAGTCTCCCCCGCCGGTGAGGAACCGATTGGGGTTGCGGATCCAGTCGCCGACCGTCACCTTCTCGCCGCCCTTGCCCAGGTAGTACGCATGGGTGCTCAGGCCGCCAGCAGGGTGGCCCTTCCCGAACCATTCGATGACGTCGATCTCGGCCCCGGCCAGCTTGGGGCGGCCGGGGATGTTCCGTGGGGTCTGAGGCTTCATCCAGAACGACCCGTGCTGGCCACGACGTAGCTGGAACTTCACTCTGGCGGCGCTGACGCCGTAGCGGAAGGACCTCTCGCCGCCGGTGGAGATGTGTCCGTTGAGCCGCCAGCTGTACCGGCCGATGAACTTGCCGCGCTGGTCGACCGCCCGGCACTTGGTGTGGCGTCTGGCCGGATCCTTGATGACGCTGAGACGCACGACGCCGCCCCTCACGTCGACTGCCTTCGGCGAGCCCTTGGAGCACTTTCGCAGGCCCTCGGGGTTGTATTCCGTGACCCGGCTGGACCAGTTGGAGCTCAGGGAGCTGCCGTTGAAGGCGTCGTCGAAGTCGGGTTGACCCCAAACATCGGTGCGCGAGGAAGAACTGACCACGCGCGGTGCCCCGCGGAAGGCGGCGGGCGAAGACCCGGTAGGTGGCGACGCCGCCGTCGACCCTGGCCGGGGCTTTGAACTCGGCGAACCCGTGGCGGTCCTGGCGGTCGGTGGCGACGTTGACCCACGACGTGCCGCTCTGGCGCTGGAGGACGACCTCGCGTCCGGCGCGGGCCGGTTTGAACTTCGCGATGATCGCGCTCCGGGCGACGGTGGCGGACCGGACCTTGGGGCCGGGCTGGACGATCTGGGGCAGCATCCGCAGCCGCCCGCTCTGCTTCAGATGTACGACGGTTGCACCCGTAGCGGACGCAGGGGGCGTCAAGGACGTCCCCTGCGAACGGGCGAAGGTGGAGTCGGTGGGCATGACGACGTTGACGGCGACGGACGCCACCAGGGCGGCGATAACGACGGTCATGATCAAGCGAAGGGAAGGCATTGGGGCTCGCGTTCTGAGTTGGAGACCAGCTCTGCGAACGCCACTATAGGCACATCCGTCCCTGCCGTGCGCGGGAGCCGCGAGCCCACCGTCCGCGGTCACGCCTGCCAGAAACGCACCCAGTCGACCGACATGCTGGCCGGGAGCTTCTTCTCGTCACCCAGGTAGCCGAGCTCGCAGTCGGAGCTCAGCAGGCTCAAGATGAGGTACTCGGGCTGGCCCGAGACGCCCTGGCTGGTGCGGAACGTCTCCCTGCCGTCGATTCGGAAGACATAGCTGGTCGGCGTCCATTCCACGGAGAACACGTGGAACTGCGTTCCCCAACCGTCGGTTCGGCTGCTCAGGAATCGGGCGGGGTCCTTGATCCACGAGCCCACCTTGACGGTCTTCCCGTCGCTGCCGGGGTAGTAGGCGTAGCTGCTCATCCCGCCCGCGGGGTGGCCGTTGCCGAACCATTCCGTGACGTCGATCTCGGCACCGGTGAGCGTCGGGTTGCCCGGTGCGTCCACGGACGTCTGCGGCTTCATCCAGAAGGACCCGTGCTGGCCGCGTCGCGACTGGAACTTGATCCGTGCGGCGGCGAAGCCGTAGCGGAACGAGTGCAGCTGCTGGGTGGCGATGTGTCCGTTGAGGCGCCACTTGTACCTGCCGAGGAACGTGCCGTCGGCGCGGTACGCCGAGCACTTCTTTAGCCTGGCGGGGTCTGCGATCACTTTGAGCGTGACGACTCCGTCTGCGACGCTGACCGCGTCGGGCGAGCCCTTCGAGCACTTGCGCATGCCTTGGGCGTTGTAGTCCTGTCCGCGCTGAACCCAGTCCGCGCCCAGGCTGGTCCCGACGAAGCTTGTCACTGAAGTCGGCGCTCTCCCCAGGTGTCTGTTCCGGCGGCGGCCGTCGCAAGGCGCGGAGCGCCCTTGGCCGCTTTGGTGACCACCCGATAGACGGCGACCTCGCCGTCGACCCGGGCGGGGGCGGTGAACTCGGCAATCCCCTGTGCGTTCTGGATGCTCGTGTCGGCCTTCAGCCACGACGAGCCGCTCTGGCGTTGGAGCTTGACCGGCCGGCCGACCCGGACCGGGGTGAACTGCGCGGCCACGGCGCTGCTGGCCTTGGCCGGGTTCGAGACAGCCGGGCCGGGCTGGGCGATCTGGGGCATCATCTGCAGTTCCGCGGTCTGGTTCACCGAAGTGACCAGCTTCGTCGGTGAGACCAGCTTCGGGTACTTGTGACGTCCGCGCTTGGTCGGCGGCGCCAGGGCGCGGAAGGTGGTCGCCTTCCAGACCTTCGTGCCGGTGAAGCTGTATGCCCCACGGGCGGTGGTGGAGGCCTTGCCCACGGTCACCCACGAGGTGCCGGCCTGGCGTTGGAGCTGGACGGCCCGCTTGAACCGAGTCGAGAAGTGTCCCGACACGGCGACGGACTCGCCCCGAATCGCGACCGCCGGTCGAACCGTCAACCCGGGCTGGGCTGCGGTGGCAGCCGGCGCTTCGAAGACATTGACAGCCAGGGCGGCGACGAGCGCCCCGACGAGAAGGAACAGGAGACTACGCAGCTTCGACATGGATGGGGATCCTCAGACTGGGGTTGGACGCGCGGACCGGCTGACTGCCGGGCAGAAAGGCGTGCCTGCACTAGAGACGCCGTTCGGCGGCATTCATGACGCGCAACCGAACCGGCTACGGCCGCTCCCAGAAACGGACCCAGTCAACCTCCATGGTCTGCGGGAGGCCACCGTCCTTGAGGTGCTGCAGCTCGAAGTCGGAGCTGAGCAGGCTCAGAATGAGGAACTCGGGCTGGCCGGAGACGCCCTTTTGGGTGCGGAAGGTCACCTGCCCGTCGATGCGGAAGACGTAGTAGTGGGGCGTCCACTCCACAGAGAACACGTGGAACTGCTTCGACCAGGAGTCGTCGGCCCCACTCAGGAATCGCGACGGCTTCTTGAGCCAGGTCCCGACCTTGACGGGCTCGCCCTTGCGTCCCGGGTAGTACGCATAGTTCGTCAGCCCGCCGGCGGGGTGGTCGTTCCCGAACCATTCGGTCACGTCGATCTCCGCACCCGAGCGTTTCGGGTCATTGAAGTTGTCCGGGTCGTTGAAGACCTGATGGGGGTCCGCGGGTTTCATCCAGAAGGCGCCGTGCTGACCGCGGAGGGGTTGGAACTTGATCCGGGCGGCGGCGAAGCCGTAGCGGAACGACAGCGTGTTCTCGGTCGAGATGTGTCCGTTGAGCCGCCAGTCGTACTCCCCGAGCGGCTTCCCCTCATCGTTGAAAGCCTCGCACTTGGTGCCTGCTTTGGCAGGGTCCTCCAGCACGGAGAGCCGCACGGTGCCGTCCTTGACCTCGACCGCATCGGGTGAGCCCATCGAGCAGGCCCGCTTGGCCTCAGGGTTGTGCTCCTGGCCGCGTTGGTCCCAGTGGGCCTTCAGCTTGGTGCCCGAAAACTCGTCACTGAAGTCCGGCTCGCCCCATCTAATGGACCTAACCTCCGGGCTGGTCACGTCATCGTCGTCTCCGGCCTCGGCGCTCGCCCGGTACGTCGCGACCTCGCCGTCCACCTCCCTGGGTGCCGTGAAGTCGGCGGCGCCGCTGGCGTTCACGGGGCGGGTCGCGACCTCCACCCACGTGCTGCCGTCCAGCCGCTCCAGGGTGACCTCGGCATCGGCGTTCACCGGCTTCAACTGCGCAGTCATGGCGACGTCGGCATCAACAGCCGGGGCGGCCTTCGGCCCCGGCTGGACGATCGGAGGGCGTACTCGTAGCTTCGCGGACGTAGCGCCTGATCGTCGGTGCTGGGGTCATTGCTGGTGTCCGTGCGGGTGTCCGGGTCGGAGTCGGTGTCCGTCAACGAGTTGACGACTACAAACCCGAGCCCGGCGGCGAGGGCGGTCGCCGCGATCCCTGCGAACAGGACTTGCTTACGCATTCGTGTCCTTCGGTTAGGTGGTCGGCTAGGTGGAGTGGCGGATTGAGTACACGGCGGTGATCCGGTCGGTGACGAACTTCTCGTCGAGCCAGGAGAACAGCCCGGCCAGAGCATCTGGATCGCGAACGTAGTCGTCGTAGTGCACGCGATACGCCGCGTCGCCGAGCTCTCCCTCCAGACGGTTGAAGCCTCTCTCGATCCGAGCGAGCTCACCAGCGGGATCCTCGAGGTCGGCCCACCATTTGCTGCGAATCACGTCGGCGTGGTTGCGGGTGTTGATGACGAAACGAGCTCCAGGGAAAACCTGGCGCAGGAAGGTGACGTAGTCGAGGAGGTCTGACCTGTACCACCGGATCTCCTTGAAGCCGGACACCCTGGTCTCGGGCGCCGGACGGAGGACCGTGTCGATGGCCAGACGCCGGATGTCCCGGAGCGAGGTCTTTGGCGGGAACCCGTCGATCCCGTAGAACGGGTGGGTGGAGTCGAGCGCGCGACCGGCCATCCGGACCCGCGCCCGTTCCGTCGAACAGGTCTGATGGAAGAGGAACAGGTGACACAGGGCGTCTCGGTTTTCGCCGCGGATGAGGAAGCCGGGAGTCGAGTTCAGGACGCCTTGGAGCAACGTGGACCCGGATCGTCCGTAGGCGACGATGAAGACGAAGTCGAGCTTTCGGTCTGCCGCGGACTTCGTGGTGGTTCGCGTGGCGATCTGAGCGGCAGCGGTCCGGCGTTGCCCGCGCCTGACTTCCTTTCGCGCAAGCCGGACCTCGTCGCGGAGTCGATCCCGCTCCGCGACAATGCGTCCGAACAGGGGCAGCCGCAGGCCGGCGTTGCGCAACCGACTATTCATGCAACTCCTGTCCCGGGACGACCAAAGGACATCCAACCACGGGTCGGTGTCAGGCCGACGTGCCATGACGTGCCATGGCGTGGAAATCGTTGTTGGACTCCCTGGGATGAGGGGTCGCGGATCGCCCTTGGTCGAAGGTGGATGGGCGCGGGATCGGCACAGCGGCTGTCGTAGGGTGGGCGCCATGTCGACGTCCCCCGCAGAGTCAGCGGCGGCCCCCAACAGGAGCCAGGATTCGGCTGTGGTTGCCGACAGCCAACGGCGCGCCATCTTCGTCCTAGGCTCTGGCCGGAGCGGCACCGGCACCATGTCCGGCACCCTGCAGGCCCTGGGCGCCCATGTGCCACAGCCCGAGGTGTCTGCCGACGACACGAACCCGAAGGGGTTCGGAGAACCGCGGTGGGTGGTCGACTTCCACGAGCAGCTGTTGCGACGGAGCAATGTCCAGGTCTCCGATGCCCGCCCGCAGGCCTGGTTCGAGGCCGGCAAGCTCGCGACCAACGAGGAGGTCCGCGAGAACCTCTACTCCTGGCTGGGCGGCCAGTTCGCCGAGGGGCCCAACGAGATCGTGCTCAAGGACCCGCGGCTCGCCTGGTTCATCGGGTTGTGGCGTTCGGCTGCGCTGCGCTGCGCCGCCACCCCGACGTACGTCACGATGCTGAGGCCGGTCACCGAGGTGGTCGGCAGCAAGCAGCCCTACTACGCCCAGCGCTTCGATGAGGTCAGCCGCACTGCCGCGTGGGTCAACCTCATGCTGCACACCGAACGCGCCACCCGTGGTTCGCAGCGCGCCTTCGTGCGCTATCGCGACCTGCTCAGGGACTGGACCGTCCCGCTGTTCGAGCTGGGGGAGCTGTTCGATCTCCATTCGGTGAAGTCCGCCACGGCCAACGACATCCGGCTGGTGCACAACTTCATCGATCCGACACCGCGCCGGGTCGCTCTGAGCTGGGACGACATCGACGTCCCCAAGTCGCTGCGCGAGATCGCCGAGGAGAGCTGGGAGGCCCTCAACGGGCTCGCCGACACCGGTGGCGACGAGAACAAGGCACACAAGACGCTCGACGACCTGCGGGCGGCGTACTCCCTGTACTACGCGGACGCGGAGGCGATCAGCAAGTCCTCCATCGTCGCTGCTCGCGGCGAGAGCTCCCAGGAACGTCGCCCGGTCGCGCCTCCGGCAGCCACTCCGGCAGCTGGATCGGCCGCCCAGCGGCTTGCCGCCCGGGTGCCGCACAGCATCCGCGCGAAGATCCCGCCGAAGGCTCGCCGCGCCGTACTCCGCGCGCTCGGGCGCTGACTGGAGCCTGCGTGTCCAAGGTCCCCACAAAGTTCGACCTGCTGAACCTCGAGGGCGACCTCGACTTCGGGATCAGCTGGCCGTGGCGGCACGAGCGGCTCGCCGCCGGGACCACGGTGGTGCTTCGGGTGAAGAACGAGGCACGATCGCTCCCGTTCGTGCTCCCTGGGCTCCTGCGCGCCACCCAGGCTGTCGTGCTCGTGGACAACGAGTCCGACGACGGCACTCCCGACGTCGCCCGTGGGGTTGCCGACGAGCTGGGGATGTCAGAGCGGCTGCTCGTGTCCTCCTACCCGTTCCGCGTGAGTCGCTGCGGGCCCGAGCACCTCTCCACGGACGCCGACTCCGTGCACAGCCTCACCTACTTCTACAACTGGTCGTTCGCGCAGGTACGCACGTCGTACTCGATGAAGTGGGACGGGGACATGGTGCTCACCGAGGACGGTGCGGCGCTGCTCGGCGACCTTTCCTGGCAGCTGCCCGGCAACGAGGTCGTGCTGTATGTGCCGAGGCACTCGCTCTACATCGCCAGCGACTCTCTCGGCTACCTCGACCTCGGGCTGCGCAACGCCGAGCCGTTCGGCTATCCGATGGGCGAGGACTACAAGCACGTCAAGGCGTTCGAGTGGGAGCTGCGGGTCTATCCCGACCGCGCGCGGGGGGTGCGGCTGCCCGAGGGCAGCTCGATCGAGCTGAAGTGGCTGGACTCCGACGAGTTCGCGCACTGGACGGCGCCGGACGCGTTCGCCACCAGCTTCCGCACGTCGCGCAAGCGTCGTGAGTACGCGCTGTTCACCGATCTGCAGCAGGGCAACTGGCAGGGCCACGAGGGTCTGCACCGGATCGAGGCGCCGCCCGGATCGCACATCGTCGACCACGTGACGAAGGTGTGGCTGCCGCAGGCCTCGCGTCCGCTGGTGAAGCGCAACGTCGTCTCGAGGGAGCCGGCCGCATGAAGCCGGACATCGTCAACATCGAGGGGCTGCCGGAGTACGACGTGACCTGGGCCTGGCGGTCGGGTCCACTCGCCCCCGGCCTGACCTCCGTGCTGCGGGTGAAGAACGAGGCTCGGAACCTGCCCTGGGTGCTGCCGCCGATCTTCGAGGCTGTGGAGCGGGTTGTCCTGGTCGACAACCAGTCCGACGACGGTACGGCGGAGGTTGCGCTGGCGGTGGCCCGAGAGGTCGGGGCCGAGGAGCGGTTCACGCTGGCGTCGTACCCCTTCGACGTCTCGCGGTGCGGCTCCGAGCACCTCCACACCGAGGGCGACTCGGTGCACAGCCTGACCCACTTCTACAACTGGTCGTTCGCCCATGTGCAGACCGCGCTCTCGATGAAGTGGGACGGCGACATGGTGCTGACCCGTGAGGGCGTGGCAGCGCTTGCCGATGTCGCGTGGCAGCTCGAGGGAGCGCGGGCAATCGTGCTGATCCCCCGGCATCCCCTGACGATCGAGAGCGACCGGGTCGGCTACCTCGACCTGGGGATGAAGGGCCGGGAGCCCTGGATCTATCCGATGGGGCCGGAGTTCACCTTCCTGAAGGCGTTCGAGTGGGAGCTGCGCGACTTTCCCGAAGACTCCTTCCGGCTGCACCTGCCGGAAGGGCTCTGCATCGAGCTGAAGTGGCTTGATGCCGACGAGTTCGGACACTGGACCGACCCGTCCGCTTTCATCGAAAGCGCCCGAACTCCACGCAAGCGACGGGAATGGGAGGTCGACGTCGCCATCCGCAACGGGGGCTGGGCCGACATCTCGGGCGTCTACCGGATCGAGTCTCCCGAAGGCGTCCACGTCGTCGATCACGTGACGAACACGTGGCTCCCCCATCGAGCGCGCCCCCTTGGCTGACGCAGGTCGGCCAGGCGTGCTCACGCCGTTCCGCCAACTGTTAACCTGCCCCCGACACAGTCCAGGCACTTGGGAGCTTGATGCAGCTCGAAGAGATCAACGCAATCTACGAGAAGCACTGGCGCATGGGCTTCGCCTCGATCGCGGCCGACGAGCTCATGGTCGTCCAGTCCCTCATCGAACAGGAGCGACCACAGAGCTTCCTCGAGGTCGGCATGGCCTCTGGAATCTCTGGCGGCGTGATCTGCACCATGATGGACGAGAACGGCGGCGAGACGTTCACGACCCTCGACCACGACAACACGTTCTTCGCTGATCCAACGAAGGAGAACGGATACCTGATCGAGGAGATCTACCAGGGTTCACGGGTCAAGGTGAACAAACGTCCGTTCACCACCGCTCTGGACCTTCCCGAGCTGGGGATGGAGTTCGACATCGCCTTCATCGACGCGAACCACCAGCACCCATTCCCCTTGCTGGACACGCTCTGCGTCTTCCCCTACCTCCGGGGACCCCGGCTCGTTCTGCACCACGACCTGAACCTCTTCAAGATTCAGGAGATACCAGTCGGAATCGGCCCGAAGTATCTCTACGACCAGTTTCCCCACGAGCTCAGGCAACGAGCGGCGGCGAGGCGTGGGAACCTCTACTTCGTCCGGATGACCATGACCCAGGACGAACTCGAGCGAATGGCCATCGACGCGTTCCACCTGCCATGGTCGATCAAAATCCCCATACCCCCCGCAGACGTCGACAAGGCCCGGACGGTATTCGGGGCCCACTACTCCGGGGACCTCCTCGCCGCATTCGACGGCGGAATCCGCAAGTTCAACAACCGCTGATCGACCCTCAGAGGGCCGCGGCCACTCGGGTGCCCTGGTCGATAGCACGCTTGGCGTCGAGTTCGACGGCGAGGTCGGCGCCACCGATCAGGTGAGCGTTGGCCCCGGTGGGAGCAAGGTCGTCGTACAGGCCTCGGACGGACTCCTGGCCCGCGCAGAGTACGACGTGGTCGACGTCGAGGACCTGTGCGGACGTCGAACCGTCCTTGCCGACGACGGTGATGTGCAGGCCGGCGTCGTCGACCCGGTCGTAGGTGACGCCGGTGAGCATCCGTACGCCGGAGTCCTTCAGGACGGCGCGATGCGCCCAGCCGGACGTCTTGCCCAGACCGATCCCGACCGGAGTCGACTTGCGCTGCAGGAGATGGACCTCACGCGCCGGCGTGCGGGGCTTCTTCTCGGTCAGGCCCCCGGGGTGCAGGGTCGGGTCGCCGACGCCCCAGTGCTGCATCCAGTCGTCGAGCGTGTCTGCCGGGTCGTGGGTCAGGTAGTGGCTGACGTCGACGCCGATCCCGCCCGCTCCGATCACGGCCGCTCGCTTGCCGACAGCCACCTTGCCGCCGAGGACGTCGGCGTACGACACGACCTTCGGGTGTTCGATTCCGGGGAAAGCCGGGATCCGCGGCTCCACGCCGGTGGCCACGATCACCTCGTCGTACGTGCCGAGGTCGGCGCAGGTTGCCTCGGTGTCGAGGCGTACGTCGACGCCCAGCACCTCGAGCCGGCGGGTGTAGTAGCGCAGGGTCTCGGCGAAGTCCTCCTTGCCGGGGACCTCTACCGCCAGGCGGAACTGCCCCCCGATCGCGTCGGACTTCTCGAAGAGGGTGACTGCCAGTCCGCGCTCCGCCGCAGAGACCGCCGCCGACAGCCCGGCTGGGCCGGCGCCGACGACCGCGACCCGGCGCTTGCGAACCACCGGCGTGAGGACCAACGACGTCTCCCGACAGGCGCGAGGGTTCACCATGCAGGACGCCTTCTGGTTGACGAAGGCATGGTCGAGACAGGCCTGGTTGCAGGCGATGCAGGTGTTGATCTCGTCGCCGCGTCCGGCTGCCGCCTTGTTCACGAACTCCGGGTCAGCGAGGAACGGCCGCGCCATCGAGACCAGGTCGGCGTCGCCCGCCGCCAGGATCTCCTCGGCGAGCTCGGGAGTGTTGATCCGGTTCGATGCGCAGACCGGCACTCCCACCTCCGGCCTGAGTCGCGCGGTGGCGGATCGCCAGGCTCCGCGGGGCACCTGGGTGATGATCGTCGGGATACGTGCCTCGTGCCAGCCGATGCCGGTGTTGAAGACGTCGACGCCGACCTCCTCGAGGGTCTTGGCCAGGGCCACGACCTCGTCCCAGCTCTGGCCGTGCTCGACGAGATCAAGCAGTGAGATGCGGTACTGGATCAGGAAGTCGGAACCCACCAGGTCACGGGTCCGGCGCACGATCTCGGTCGGGAACCGCATCCGCTTCTCGGCAGTGCCGCCCCAGCGGTCGGAGCGGTCGTTGGTACGGCTGGCCAGGAACTGGTTGATCAGGTACCCCTCGGAGCCCATGATCTCGATCCCGTCGTACCCGGCCTTCTTCGCCAGCGCCGCTGCCTTCGCGAAGTCGGTCGCGGTCCGGTCGACGCCGCGACTGGACAGGGCACGCGGCTTGAAGGGCGTGATCGGCGACTGCCGGTTGCTCGCCGACACGGTGAAGGGGTGGTAGCCGTAGCGGCCGGCATGCAGGATCTGCAGCGCGATCTTGCCTCCGTGCTGGTGCACGGCGTCGGTGATCTCGCGGTGCCGCATCGCCTGCAGACGGGTGGACATCTCGGAGCCGAAGGGCTTGAGCCAGCCACGCTTGTTGGGGGAGTAGCCCCCGGTGATGATCAGGCCGGCGCCGCCCGCGGCCCGCTCAGCGAAGTAGGCGGCCAGCTTCGGGATGTCCCTGACCCGGTCCTCCAGGCCGGTGTGCATCGAGCCCATGACGACCCGGTTGCGCAGCGTTGTCGAGCCGATCGTGATCGGGGCGAGGAGGTGGTCGTAGGTCATTTCTGGCTCCCGATGGTCATGATCTCGACAGGCTCGATCAGCGAATTGGGCTCGATCAGCGAATTGGGCCTCGATCAGCGAGTGGTCTTTGTGGGCGTGCAGGTACTCCTCGAGCCAGTCCACCCAGAACTGCTCGAAGCGGATGCCGCCGCGCAGGACGAGGTACTGGTCGAGGTCGAGGCCGGTCAGGGTCTCGGGCGCGGGGTAGTCGTGCTTGGCCAGCTGCTCGTAGTGGACGAGGCGGGTCCGATGGTCGGCGAGGTCGGCGCGAACGACGTCGAGGACGGCGGCACCGTCCTCGGCGAACGAGGCCCCGCGCATCTTCACGGAGAGGTCGCTGCGCGGGTTCGGTTGCGGGCTCGGCGTGGTCAACCATTCGGCGAGTACGGAGCGACCGGCGGGTGAGACGGCGTACACCTTCTTGTCCGGCCGACCGGTTTGTACGACGTGCTCGGCACTCACCCAGCCGTCGGCCTCCATCCGGGCCAGCGTCCGGTAGATCTGCTGGTGGGTGGCTGCCCAGAAGAAGCCGATCGACTTGGCGAACCGCCTCGCGAGTTCGAGACCCGCTGCCGGGCGCTCGCTGAGCGAGACGAGGAGTGCGTGTTCGAGAGCCACGGCGGTCACCCTGCCACCCTATGCAACAAGTTGCAAGCCTAGCGAGAGAGGAACGTTCCGCCGCCACCCTAGGCACCCATAGCTGTAGGCGCGGCGCAGATTGCGACTCTGGGGACCGGGTTAGGCTTGCCGCTCCCTTCCTCGCAACAGGAGCAGCGATGACTTCCCCCCGATCAACCACGACCGCCGTCGGCGCGATGTTTGGCTGGGACGAGCGGCTGCCGTTGTGTCCGGCGCGCGAGCGCGGGGGCGAGTAGGTGCGTCACTTCGTCGGGATCGGCGCGGCGAAGGCGGGTTCCTCGTGGCTTCACGTGCAACTCGCCCTGCACCCGCAGGTTGGGGTGCCGCCGCGCAAGGAGCTGCACTACTTCGATCGGGTTGCGCCTGGTCGGTTAAAGGCGTCCTACGAGTCGCTCTACGTGAACAGGATCCGCGCCCAGGCGGCGCAAATTTCCACGCGGCCGCAGAGGGCGGCGACCGAGATTGCGCTGCTGTGCGACTTGCTCGACCTGTCCGCCAAGCCCCCCGCCGGCTACCGGGCCTATCTCGACAGCTTCGCCGACGGAGAGGCGTTGATCGCTGGGGAGACGACGCCGGATTATTCGACTCTCGGTGACGAGGGGATGGCGTTGTTACGGGACACCCTCGACCCGCTGCTGATCTTCGTGATGCGCGACCCGCTTGAGCGGGACTGGTCAGAGGTGCGGATGAGGGTCAAGGACGAGGCGGCGTGGTTGCGGGCGTTCGAGGCGAACCATCCCGGACGGGCGGCTCGTGGTGACTACCAGTCGACGATCGAGACGGTAGAGCGGCACTTCAACCCGGACCGGGTGTTGTACCTGTTCTATGAGGACCTGATCGCGGACGCGACCCTGCGGAGGGTCGCGCGGTTCCTCGGCGTAGACGAGGTGTGGCCGTGGGACCTGGGGAGGCAGACCAATGTGGGGCGGTCCGCGTCGATGCCGGAGCCGCCGCCGCAAGTTGTCGACCGGTTGGCGCGGGTGTATGACTTCGTGCACAAACGCTTCGGGGAGGACGTCCCCGACGCGTGGCGCTACTAGCGCGCGCGAGACTCGCGTAAACCGTTTGGCTGGGGCGGGGCGAGGAGCCTAGCCTGGGATTGTTCCTGTTCCCGTCCCAAGGTGGTCCGTTGCTCTTCTGACGTCGTGTCCCGTCTTCTGCCGGTTCGAGCCCCCGCTCCCGGCGCCCTCACGACTCTGGAGCAACCATGACGAACACCGCTGTCTCCATCTCTTCTCTCGACTTCTCGTGGCCGGACGGCACACCCGTGTTCGCCGGTCTCGACCTGCTCGTCGGAACTGGGCGCTCGGGCCTGGTCGGGACCAACGGCGCCGGCAAGAGCACGCTGTTGCGCCTGATCGCGGGTGAGCTGAAGCCGTCCCGTGGCCACGTGTCCGTGGTGGGCGAGATCGCCTCACTCCCCCAGGACCTCACCCTGCGCGCCGGCGAACCTGTCGACGAGCACCTGGGGGTGGCCGGAATCCGCAGGGCGATCCGGGCCATCGAGGCCGGATCCGTGAACCCCGCCGACTACGACACGGTCGGCGACGCCTGGGACATCGAGGAGCGGGTCGTGGCCGAGCTCGCCAGGCTGGGCCTGCCGGGATCCGTCCTGGACCGACGGCTGGGAGAGCTGTCGGGTGGGGAGGTCACCCAGCTCGGGCTGACCCGGCTGCTGCTCCGGCGGCCCGAGGTCCTCCTGCTGGACGAGCCGACCAACAACCTCGACGGTCCAGCCCGCCAACGGTTGTACGACGTCGTGTCGAGCTTCGCTGGGACCCTGATCGTGGTCAGCCACGACCAGGCGCTGCTCGAGTTGATGGACCGGATCGGCGACCTCCGCGACGGTGAGGTGGCGTGGTACGGCGGCGGCTACTCGGCGTACCACGCACAGGTCGAGGCGGAGCAGCGAGCCGCCGAGCAGGCCGTCGTCACCGCCCGCGCCGACCTGACGAAGCAGCGCAGGGACCGGGTCGAGGCGGAGCGGGTGCTGGCGCAGCGCAAGCGCTACGGCAAGAAGATGTACCAGAACAAGCGAGAGCCGCGCGCCGTGATGAAGATGCGCAAACGCGAGCAGCAGGTGTCGGCGTCGAAGTACCGCAAGGTCCACGATGACCGGCTCGACGACGCGCGTGAGCGGCTGGAGTCGGCGGAGAACCGGTTGCGCGACGACCGCGAGATCCGGATCGACCTTCTGGAAACCGAGGTGCCGCGCGGTCGCACGGTGCTGACGGCCTCTGGGCTCCGGCTTCGCACCGGGCAGGAGCTCGATCTCGACCTGCGCGGCCCCGACCGGATCGCCCTGGTCGGCCCGAACGGCTCAGGCAAGACCACGCTGCTGCACACGCTGGCGGGCCACCTCGAGCCGGTGGCCGGCACCGTGGAGCTGAAAGTGCCGTTCGGGCTGCTGCCTCAGCGGCTCGACCTGCTCGACGAGTCGCTGTCCGTGTTCGCCAACGTGGCGGGGAAGGCCCCCGTTCACGACGAGAACGCCGTGCGGTCCAGGCTCGCGCGCTTTCTGTTCCGTGGTGCCTTGGCAGACCAGACCGCCGGGTCACTGTCCGGAGGTGAGCGGTTCCGGGCCACGTTGGCCGCCCTTCTCCTGGCCGATCCGGCGCCGCAGTTGCTGCTCCTCGACGAACCGACCAACAACCTGGACTTCGCGTCGTACGACGCCCTGGTGTCCGCCCTGGCGTCCTACGAAGGAGCGCTGATCGTGGCAAGTCACGACCAGCCGTTCCTGGCCGACATCGGAGTGGACCGGGTGCTGGAGTTCAGCAGCGACCGAGTTTTCGAGCCGGCTGGATGGAGCGGGCCGCGACCCGCGACACCAGACCACCACTGAGCCGGAGTCGGGAATACGATGCCTCCCATGCGCCGACTGATGCCCGTCCTCGTCCTTGCGCCCCTGGCTCTCGCCCTGCTCGCCTGCGCGCCGGAGGAGAAGGAGGAAACCGTCACGGAAGTGGACTCGTGTGCGACCGAGGACCTCGCCGTACTCACGCCCGGCACGCTGACGATCGCCACCGACTCGCCGGCGTTCCCGCCGTGGTTCGAGAACAACAAGCCCGCCAACGGCAAGGGCTTCGAATCTGCGGTCGCGTACGCCGTCGCCGAGCAGCTCGGCTTCGACAAGGCCCACGTGAAGTGGGTCAAGGTGCCGTTCAACAAGTCCTACGCGCCAGGCGAGAAGGAGTTCGACTTCGACATCAATCAGATCTCGATCACTCCCGCGCGGCAGAAGGTGGTCGACTTCTCCGACGGCTACTACACCGCCGCCCAGGCCGTCATCACCCTGAAGGCCGACGCCGGCAACGCGGCCTCGCTGGCCGATCTGAAAATGCTCAAGCTCGGCGCCCAGACCGGGACCACGAGCCTCACCGCTATCCGCGAGGACATCATGCCGACCCAGTCGCCGTTGGTGTTCCAGAACACCAACATCGCGAAACAGGCGTTGCTCAACGGACAGGTCGACGCGATCGTCGCCGACCTGCCCACGGCGTTCTACATCACCGCCGTTGAGATTCCGGAGGGCGCGATCACGGGCCAGTTCGCGTCGACCGGTTCGCCCGAGGAGTTCGGCCTGCTGATGAAGAAGGGCAGCGAGCTGCTGCCCTGCGTCAATGAGGCACTCGGCACGCTCGAGTCGGAAGGCACCCTCCAACAGCTTCAGCAGACCTGGCTCTCGGACGTGGTCGACGTACCTGTGCTGAAGTGAGCGACTGGTCGCCGAGCCCGCGACAGCTGGAACGCCAGAGCGTCGCCCGCCGGATCCGGCGGCGACGCGGCCTCACCGCCACCGCGGTCACCGTCGTCACGATCGGCTTGCTCGGCTTTGCTGGTCACCTCTTCGCCCGGCTGGCCGCGGGTGCAGGCCACGTTCTTCAGCTGGCACCACGCGACGGAGGCGTTCCCCGCGGTGCGGGACGGGTTCTGGATCAACGTGCGGATGTTCCTGATCGCCGAGCCGGTCATCCTGGTGATCGGGATCCTGGTGGCGGTCACCCGGCACACTGTCTCGCCCTGGCTGATGCCGCTGCGGGTTCTTGCCGTCGCCTACACCGATCTTCTCCGGGGGATCCCCACCCTGCTGGTGGTCGTGGTGTGTGCGCTCGGGATCCCAGCGCTGGAGCTCCAGGGACTCACCAACAGCTTGTTCTGGTTGACCACCTTCGCCCTGGTCCTGTCCTACGGTGCCTACGTCGCCGAGGTCATCCGCGCTGGCATCGACTCGGTCCATCCTTCGCAGGTCGCCTCGGCGGAGGCACTCGCGCTGTCCCGGGCCCAGTCGATGCGCTACGTCGTGCTGCCGCAGGCGCTGCGCCGCGTCGTACCCCCGCTGATGAACGACTTCGTCTCCTTGCAGAAGGACACGGCTCTCGTCTCCGCAGTCGGGGTCACCGAGGCGCTCTACGCGGCCCAGGACTACGGCAGCTTCAACTTCAACTACACGCCGTTGTTCGTCGCGGCCGCCTTCTTCGTGGTGATGACCGTGCCGCTGGCCAGGCTCACCGACTGGCTGAGCGCACGTGCGCGCCGGCGGGAACGGGGCGGGTGATGACCGAGCTGCTCCGGGTCGAGGACCTGCGCAAGTCGTACGGCGACAAGGTGGTCCTTCGCGACATCGACCTGACCGTGAACGCGCACGACGTGATCTGCCTGATCGGCGCGAGCGGTTCCGGCAAGTCCACACTGCTGCGGTGCCTCAACCTGCTGGAAACCATCGATGACGGGACGATCACCTTCGCCGGCCGAGAGGTCTCCGACCCACTGGTCGACCCCCGCGACGTACGCCGCGAGATCGGCATGGTGTTCCAGGCCTACAACCTGTTCCCACATCTCACCGTGCTCGACAACTGCATGCTGGCGCCGGTGAAGGTGCACGGGTTGACGAAGCCCGAGGCCCGTGAGCGGGCACTGGCGCTGCTCGCGCGGTTCGGGCTCGCCGACAAGGCGGGGGCGCACCCGGATGCGCTCTCCGGAGGCCAGCAGCAGCGCGCGGCGGTCGTGCGGGCGCTGTGCACCGAGCCGCGGCTGCTGCTGCTCGACGAGATCACCGCTGCCCTTGACCCGGAGCTCGTCGGCGAGGTGCTGGAAATCGTCCGGGCTGAAGCGGAGGCCGGGATGACCATGCTCCTCGCGACCCACGAGATGGCGTTCGCGCGAGAGGTCGCCACGAGCGTGTGCTTCCTCGACCAGGGCCGGATCCTCGAGCAGGGTCCGCCGGACGAGATCTTCAGCGCTCCCCGGGAGCCGCGGACGCGTGAGTTCCTGCGGCGAGTGCTGCCGGGCTGAGCGCTACTCCTCCTCGCCCACGGTGCCGTCCGCTGCCTCGACGGTCTCGAGAGTGTCGGCCTCGGGCTGCTCGCCGTGCAGCGAGGGCGACGTCGGGTCGGGTCGGATGTCGCCCGGACCGTGCTCGGCAGCCGGTTCGGCAAGCAGGTCCGGTGAGCTCAGCAACGCAACGCGACTACCGGTGCCCAAGAGGCCTTTGATGATTCGCGCCGTGTCGGTGGTGGGCAGGGGAGCGAGTCCGACCGGCAGGAACGCCCCCTGCCGATCGGGGTCCGTCGCGCCGACGTACAGCCGGACATCGACCAGCGGCCTGCTTCCGTCGCCGCCCAGCAGCAGGCGCGCGATCTGGCCACGGATCTCATCGGTCAGCGGGGCGCGCGCGGTCAGCAGGAGCGTCGGCCGACGCCGTACCTTCTCGCGGAGCAACCGCAGGCTGGTCAGGCTGCCGTCGCGCACCAGGGCTCGACGCGACGCGGTCCAGTAGCTCGAGTGCGGGTAGGCGAAGGCGAACCCGGCCATCCACTTCAGCCCACCGAGCGACACGTCGGTGACCCCCGGACCGAAGTGCGGCCCGATCGGACCGCCGACGATGTCGTGCTCGAACCACAGGTTCGTCCATTCGACGCAGGCGAACGGCGCCGCATGGTGCCAGCGGGTGCCGCCGTTGGCACCGGAAGGCTCGGCGGGGACCCAGAGCCGGAAGGGATGCCGCTCCGCTCCGCGCACCTGCTGAGGCACGGGCGGCGTGGCGGCGAGGCTGCGTTCCTCGAACCGGTCGACCAGGTCCTCGGGGCTGGTCGCCATGAACGCGTCGGCGTAGGTCAGCGGGCTGCCGAGGGTGACCAGGTCGGTGATCACCCAGCGCGCCCCGTCGCTGCCGACGAGGTCCCGCATGACGAGCTGGACCTCGCGCTGAGCCTGGATGTACGCCGCCCGGGCAGCCTCTTGCTGCTTGGTACCCTTGGACCCGCCGTCGCGAGGGCCCGGCCGGCGGCCTCCAGGTTGTTGACGACCTGGGCGGCGATGGATCCCTCGTCGGTGTCGGGCAGTGGCAGCTGTCGCGAGTGTCTCGCCCAGAGCAGTCGGATGGCGTCGTACGCGATGACGCTGCCGAGGCTGTGCCCGACGACGATGATCCGGTCGTACCTTTTCCGATTGCAGTCGAAGTCGTCTGCGTCGTGGAGCCGTTCGAGGAGGTCGAGCACCTGCTGGCGGATCTGGTCGTTCTCCTCGACACTGTCCGGCCGCGCCGAGAGGTACCGCGCGGCATCGCCGAGCACGGCAGTGGCCTTGCCGGCGATCACTGCCAGGATGAACGACGCGACAGCCGACGTCGCCACGGTCTTGGTCACGGACGCGAACGTCCCGAGGCCCCAGATCCCGAGACAGATCGCGACGGCCGCGAGGGCGTCGATGGCGAGGACGCGGGCGGTGCTGATCAGGCCGAGCGTCGTACCGACCAGCGTGGCCGCGACGATCAGGATGCCCGCGCCGATGCCCGCGATGCCCGGGTTCAGTGATGCGCGGGCGCCCTGCCAGACAAGGACCACGGCCACCGTGAGGAGGGCCAACGGCACCCAGCTCACCCACCCGCCCGGACCGACCAGCCGGGGCGAGCTGAAGCTGCTCCGACGGCGCTTCAGGATCGGGGTGAGCCAACCGGTGAGCTGGCCGACAGACGTGGTCCGGTAGCGCGGCGCCCAGTAGAACTCGTAGAAGTCGGTCATCGCGGACCGCTCCTGCGGAGCCCAGCCGTCGCCGAGCGCACGGATCCGGTCTGCGATTTCGGTCTGGTTCCAGGTGACGAGGTAGGCCCGGTCGTCCGTGCGCCCGCCGATCGGGGACGGCTCGGAGAAGACCCGGTCGGCGTCGGTGACCACCCCGACGTCCTCGTGGACGAGCTTCGCGCGGACCGTGCTGCGCCCCACGAATCGCCGGACCGTCTCCAGTGGGACCTGTTCGCCGACACCGTGGATGATCACCACCGCATGGCGGCTGAGCACTGTCATCGGCCCTCCCAGTCTCGGACCAGGCTTCCTCGTCGCCAGTGTCCCGCACAACCTGCGCCTTGCACACGTGTCCGGGCCGGGGGATAACGTCAGACCTGCCACCGCCGAGAAGACCTGGAGACCGACATGTCCTTGCGTCAAAGCGTCCGCCTCTCGTGCATCGCAGTTGCGGCCGCCTTGGGTCTGGTGCTCAGCACGACGGCTGGCGCAACGGCAACGCGTCCGGCCGAGCCTGCCGGCGACACGCTCTTCCCCGACCAGGGCAATCCGGGGTACGACGCCCGCAGCTATCTCGTGCGGCTCCACTATCGACCCGCCACCAACCACCTCCACGCCCGCACGACGATCCGGGCCCGGGCGAAGCACCCGTTGGCGTCGTACTCCCTGGACTTCGTGGGGATGCACGTGCGGAAAGTCTCGGTGAACGGCCGGAAGGCGACCTTCACCCGGCACGGCCACAAGCTGGTCGTGCATCCACGGACGCCGGCGCGGGGGACGTTCCGGACCACCGTGACCTATGCCGGGAAGCCTCGCCAGCTCATCGACCCCGACGGGTCGTTGGAGGGTTGGGTCCGGACTAGCGACGGTGTCACCGCCCTCGGCGAGCCGATCGGCATCATGACCTGGGTGCCGTCGAACAACACTCCCGGCGACAAGGCGCGCTACACGTTCCGGGTCAGCGTCCCGTCCGGCGCTGAAGGTGGCGGCCAACGGCGTGCTCGCCAATCGCAGCCGGCATGGTGCCCGGACCACATGGACCTGGCGGGAGAAGGACCCGATGTCGGCGTACCTCGCGACCGTGTCGATCGGGACGTACGACTCCTTCCCCTCCTCGACCACCTCGATCACCGGTCGCCGGATCCCGATCTGGACGTTCGTCGACGCCACACTTGACCCGGCGGCCAACGCGCGACGCGACCTGCCGTCGGTGATCCGCTTCGAGGAGCGTCGCTTCGGGGCCTATCCGTTCGACTCCTCGGGCATGATCGTCGACAACGCCGACGTGGGCTATGCGCTGGAGACCCAGAGCCGGCCGTTCTTCCCGTACAGCGTCGACACCAGCACGCTCGTGCACGAGATAGCGCACCAGTGGTACGGCGACTCGGTCACGCTGACCGACTGGCACGACATCTGGCTTGCCGAGGGATTCGCGACGTACGCCGAATGGATGTGGAGCCACGTCCATGGCGGTAGCACGCCGGCCGCGAGGTTCGACCGCCTCTACCAGACCCCCGAGACCGACGGCCTGTGGCATCCAGCGCCGACGGAGTTCACCGATCCCGCCGACCTGTTCGGCAACCCCGTCTACACCCGAGGCGCGATGACCCTCCAGGTGTTGCGAGAACGGGTCGGCCACGAGGCGTTCTTCCGGATCCTCAAGGCCTGGGCGCGAGAGCATCGACACGGCAATGTCCGGACCGCGGACTTCATCGCGCTCGCGGAACGCATCTCCGGCGACGACCTCGACACGCTGTTCTCCGACTGGCTGACTCTCGACGGGAAACCGGTCGGCTACTGATCCCTGGTCGCGCAGGTTCATCACGGTATGCAGGCCAACCGCCGGTTCCCATGGTGCACACGGCACGGGAACCAGAGGCCGAGCTACATACCGTGATGAAACTCCAGCCGCTGCGGGGCAGTTCACCGGAACGCATCCAGCCACGCTGCCAGCCCATCTGATTCTGGTCGGGTCACCGCGCCTGCTCAGTGAGCGCCC
>CAVRBN010000004.1:0-135162 GCA_963719255.1 uncultured Actinomycetota bacterium
TCCCAGGAAGCCATTCAGGATCGAGGGGTCGGTCAGGCTGTGGCAGAAGACCTCACCCGGGATCAGTTTCGGCACCTTGCCGGCGACGGCCTGCCGGTACGCCGTCTCGAGCTGCGGGTAGGTCTCGGCTACATGCACGGTGCCAGAGAAGGCGATGTTCGGGTCCAGGCCGGACTTGAGCCGGGGCAGCCGGTCCAGCAGCAGGTTGATCTTGATCTGCGCTCCGGAGGGCTTGAGCTCGGAGGCGTCGGGGTCGCCGAGCAGGATGCCGAGCACCCAGGGCGCGACGTTGGAGAGCACGTGGCGAGCGGTCACGGACCGGGTCCGACCGTTGTCGTCCCAGCTCACCTCGGCGGTCTCGCCGTCGGATCGGATCTCGCTCACTCCGGCTTCGGTGATCACCTCCGCGCCTGCCGAGCGGGCGGAGCGAAGCAGGGCGTCGGAGATCGCGCCCATGCCGCCGACCGGCACTCTCCGCTTCCCGTTGCGGATGAGGCGATAGAGGAAGCACCGGTTCTGGACTAGCGACCCTGCGTGCAGCGATGCGAACGTCCCGATCAGCGCGTCGGTGGCGACCACGCCACGAACCACGTCGTTCGCGAAGGTCCGTTCGATCACCTTGCCGATCGGCTCGGTCACGAAGTCCTGCCAGGTCGAGGCGTCAACCTGGGCACGCAATGCCCCCTCCAACACGAGGGGCCTCAGCAACGTGGGCTGCACCACGTCGGCGAGCTTCCGGACCCGGGCGTAGAAGTCACGCCACGCTTCGTACTCATCGTCGCCGCCGGTCAGCTCGCGCAGGGACGCCTGCGTGGCCTTGCCGTCGGGACGGACGACGAGCAGCCCACCGGCCTTTCCGTCGCGCAGCCACGGTGTGTACGACGCCGTCGTCCGCGGCCGCAGCTCGACGCCCAGGTCGAGATCGCGCAACAGTCGCTGCGGCATCAGGCTGACCACGTCGGAATACCTGGGGAGCAGTGCCGGACGGCCCGAGAACGAGGTGGCCGATACCGCTGCTCCACCGGTGCGCGCCAGCCGTTCGAGGACCAGGACCGACTTGCCGGCGCGGGCGAGGTACGCCGCCGACGTCAGGCCGTTGTGCCCGCCGCCCACGATCACCACGTCGTAGCGGCTGTGCTCGGACTTCACTCGATCCACGCTATCCGCTTGGTCTGCGACAGGCTCGACCAACGAAACGCCGGACCCCGCTGCGACGAACGCCGGCCCAAGAGCAGCTGGAATAGTTGATCTCGCAACCAGGTTGACCAAGTGATCCGAAAGCAGGTGTCCTATGCCCGCCGTCACCGTCGACGACCTCACCGTCCTCCCGCGGCTGCGCGCCCCCGGACTCGGCGACGTACCGCGACCCGTGTGGCAGGTGACCACCGCCCCGCAGGGCTTCGAGGGCGAGGGGTTCCCCGTACGGCGCGCCTTTGCCGGCATCGACATGCGGCAACTGGACCCGTTCATCATGATGGACCAGATGGGCGAGGTCGACTACGCGCCGGGTGAGCCCAAGGGCACGGCGTGGCACCCACACCGTGGCTTCGAGACCGTCACCTACATCATCGACGGTCAGTTCGACCACCAGGACAGTCACGGTGGCGGGGGCAGCATCACCAACGGTGACACCCAGTGGATGACGGCCGGCAGCGGACTCCTGCACATCGAGGCGCCACCGGAGTGGCTGGTCGAGAAGGGTGGCCTGTTCCACGGCTTCCAGCTCTGGGTGAATCTGCCCCGCGACACGAAGATGGCGCAGCCGCGCTACCAGGACCTCCGCTCCGGCGAGGTCGCGCTGACCACGTCGTACGACGCCGGGGTGCTGATCCGGGTGATCGCGGGTCAGGTCGGCGAGGTCCACGGGCCCGGGTCTACGCACACCCCGATGTCGCTGGTGCACGCCACCATCGAGCCGGGCGCCCGCCTCGACCTGCCCTGGAACGTCGACTTCAACGCGCTGGTCTACGTGCTGGCCGGGCGGGGGAGCGTCGGCACCGACTCCCAACCCGTCCGGATGGGGCAGGCGGCGGTCTTCGGCGCGGGCGACTACCTGACCATGGCGGCCGACCCACGACAGGACGGCAACACGGACGCGATGGACGTGATCGTGGTCGGTGGCCGGCCGATCCGCGAACCGCTGGCCTGGGCCGGGCCGTTCGTGATGAACACCAAGGCCGAGGTGATCCAGGCCTTCGAGGACTTCCAGAAGGGGCGACTCGGCCACATCCCCGGCTGACGATCAGGCAGGAGCCAGCCGCTTCTCGAACCACCGTTCCGCATATGGGCTGTCGGTGTAGCGCTCGATGGCGCCGTAGCCGGCGGCGGCGTACATCTCGATCGCCTCGGCCAGGGTGCCGTTGGTCTCCAGGCGGGCCCGCTCGTAGCCCAGCCTGACGGTCTCCTGTTCGAGGCGACGCAGCATCCGGCCGCCGAGACCGAGGCCGCGCCAGTCGGGATGCACCCACATCCGCTTGATCTCTCCGGTGGTGTCGTCGATCCGCTGGACGCCGCCGCACGCGACCGGCTCACCATCCCCGCTCGCCACCAGGAACACCCCGTGCGGCGCAGCCATCGCGTCCATCGGCGCTGCCGAATCGGTGCCGGCGTCATAGCCCGCTGGAAAGCGTCGCTCGAGCTCATCGAAGTAGGCGCCGACGGCGACCTGCGCCCCGTCGGACAGGGGATCGACGATCTGCAGGTCGACCGTCGCGGCCCGAGTGATTCGCTCGGCGGTCTCGAGGGCCTCGGTCAGGCGGAGGCGCTGTCGCTCCGTGAGCGGGTCGACCAGCTGTCGAGCGCGTACGTCGGACCTGTCGTCGAGGTCCTGCCAGGCCACCTTGCCTGCGGTGGTGAGGCGGGCAATGCGGCGGCGGGCGTCATCAGGGTCGGGAACGACCTCGACCAGTCCCTCACCTTCGAGCTGGCGCAGCAGTCGGCTGAGGTGGCCCGAGTCGAAGCCGAGCCGCGTCCGCAACCGCAGCACGCTCTCACCGTGGTGTCCGATCTCGAAGAGCAGGCGCGCGGGCGCAAGTGGCCGCCCGGACCCCAGGAAGGAATCCTCCAGCACCCCCACCCGCTGGCTCCAGGTGCGATTGAACCGGCGCAGGGTTTCCACCGAATCGGTCGACATTTCTCTGACTTTAGTCAGACAATGCGGCGGTCGGCAAGAGTCGGGGAGGTCAGAGCCTCGGTTATTGCTTGGGAAACCTGGGCCTGCACGTGGTGGGATGCGATACGTCCGTGATCGACCAAGCAGATGGCAGATGAGGAGATGGCATGGAGCAGATCAGCAAGCGGCTGATGAACTGGGCGTCGATTTTGGCACCCAGCACCAGGGCGCAGGCCGAACTGACGGCCACGATGCCGTTCATCCAGCCGCACCTTGCCCTGATGCCGGACGCTCACCTCGGCAAGGGCGCGACCGTCGGGTCGGTGATCCCTACCGTCGGCGCGATCATTCCGGCGGCTGTCGGCGTGGACATCGGCTGCGGAATGATGGCGATCGAGACCGGCTACCAGCTGAGCGACCTTCCCGACGACGCCACGGCCCTGCACTCATCCATCAGCGCAGCCGTTCCGCTGTCGGCGGGTGTGTACAACACGGAGCTCTACTCCGAGGAGACCGCGGCCCGGATTGCCGCGCTCGAGTCTCTGGGTGGCTACGAGCAGGCCGAGGCGATCGCGCCGAACTGGCGCATGCAGCTCGGGTCCCTCGGTTCAGGGAACCACTTCATCGAGGTCAGCCTCGACGAAGACGACGGCGTCTGGCTGTTCCTGCACTCCGGCTCCCGCGGCGTCGGCAACAAGCTCGCCATGAAGCACATCAAGGTCGCCCAGGTGCAGTGCCAGAAGAGGTGGATCAGCCTGCCCGACCGTGACCTCGCCTATCTGGTGGAGGGCGAGCCCGAGTTCTGGGCGTACATGGAGGCACTGCGGTGGGCGCAGCGGTTCGCCTACCTGAACCGCGAGGAGATGATGCACCGCGTCATCGACTGCTTCCTCTCGTGGACCGGGTTCGGCACGCTGCGCGAGGGTGGCGACGTCATCAACTGTCACCACAACTACACGGTGCGGGAAACGCACTTCGGCAAGGACGTCTGGTTGTCCCGCAAGGGGGCGATCGACGCCAGCGAAGGAGTGCGCGGCCTGATCCCCGGATCGATGGGTGCCGCGTCGTACGTCGTCACCGGGAAGGGCAATCGCCTGTCGCTGAACTCGTCGCCCCATGGCGCCGGACGGAACCACTCCCGGTCGGCTGCCAAGCGGCTGTTCAACCGCGACGACCTCAACGCCCGCATGGAGGGCATCGCCTGGGGCGAGTCCGACGCGTTCCTCGACGAGCACCCAGATGCCTACAAGGACATCGACGTGGTCATGGAAGACGCGAAGGACCTCGTCTCGATCGACCACACGCTGCGCCAGATCGTCAACGTCAAGGGCGACTGAAGCAGTACGGGGTGCCTAGGTCGAGTCCCGCACGCATCAGGTGCGTGCAGGACTCGACCGAAGCGTTCATCTCAGGGTGAGTAACGGGACTTGAACCCGCGACATCCGCGACCACAACGCGGCGCTCTACCAGCTGAGCTATACCCACCAAGCGGCCTCGATCAGATCGAGGCCGGGAAAAGTGTACCCGCTCTCAGGGGTGACTCTGACCATCGGGCGCGCTCAGCCCAGTGAGCGATCCGGCGTGCTTCCTGGCGATCGCCCGGGCGGTGTCCGAGTCCGGTCCGGGGCTGCGCACGAAGACCGCTTCGCGGTAGTAGCGCAGCTCCTCGATGCTCTCCTGGATGTCGGCCAGGGCCCGGTGGTTGCCGCGCTTGGAGGGCGCCTGGTAGTAGGCGCGGGGGAACCAGCGGTGGGACAGCTCCTTGATCGAGGAGACGTCGACGATCCGGTAGTGCAGGAACGCCTCGAGGGTCGGCATGTCGCGGATCAGGAACGAACGGTCGGTGGCGACGGTGTTGCCGGCCAGTGGCGGGCGGGATCCGTCGGGGCAGTGCAGCTTGATGTAGTCGAGCACCTGCTGCTCGGCGTCGGCCATCGTGATGCCGTGCTCCAGCTGGGTGAGCAGACCGGACTCGGTGTGCATGTTGCGGACGAAGTCGCCCATCTGGTCCAGCGCCTCAGCCGGTGGCTTGATGATCAGGTCAATCCCGTCGCCGAGCACGTTGAGGTCGAAGTCGGTGACCAGAGCCGCCACCTCGATCAGCGCATCGGCCATGAGGTCCAGGCCGGTCATTTCACAGTCGATCCACACGAGACGTTCGTTCACGGTCATTCACCCTACTTGGGTCGGCGCCGGGACTTCTGTCCTGACCTCGCAGACCTTGGTCACGAGTAACCCAGGCATCAGCTTTCACTCAGATATCTCGCCTAATGTCGAGGACATGAAGTGGTTCGGGTTGCTTGCGCGTCTGCTCACGGGTGGCGTCTGGATTGCGGCCGGAGCGCTCAAACTGCCCGATCCGGCAGCCAGCGTCCGCGCCGTACGCGCCTATCAGCTGCTGCCCGAGACCGTCGTTCCGACGGTGGGCCACCTGTTGCCGGTGCTCGAGGTGGTGATCGGCGTCTGTCTGGTCGTCGGACTGCTCACGAGGTTCTCGGCCGCGGTGTCGGCGGTGTTGTTCATCGCGTTCATCATCGGCATCTCCTATGCCTGGAACAAGGGCCTGGAGATCGACTGCGGCTGTTTCGGTGGCGGCGGCTACGAGAAGGGCGCAGCAGCGAAGTACCCGTGGGAGATCGCCCGCGACGCCGGACTGCTGGTCCTTTCCTTCTTCCTGATCTGGCGACCGCGTACGCCGTGGTCGGCCGACGCAGTGTTGTTCCCTGACCGATCGACGCCTGAGAGGGTCCACGCATGAGTACAAGACGCAAGCAAGCAACCCGTGAGTCCGCGGCCGCCCGGGCCGCCGCCGTGCGCGCGGAGCAGGATCGTGCCGAACGTCGACGCAACCTGCTGATCGTCGTTGCGGTCGTGGTCGCGATTCTCGCCATCGTCGGTGGGTGGGTTCCTCTTCCAGTCGATGCGCGACACGACTGGAGAGGCGGACAACGCGCCCACGGGCACGGTCAGCACCGCGACCGCGGGAGACGTCGCCGTGGCCGCCGCCGACAAGTACGGCCTCGGCGTCGGCAACCCGGACGCCAAGGTGAAGGTGGAGATCTTCGAGGACTTCCTCTGCCCGTTCTGCGCGCAGTATCGAGTCCGCTTCGCGCGACCAGCTCCGCGAGGACGCCGCGGCGGGCAAGGCCTACCTGGTCTACCGTCCGATCTCCTTCCTGAACGACTACTCCCTTCGTGCGCAGAACGCGTTCGCCGTCGTACTCAACGAGTCGGGGCCGGACGTCGCGTTGAAGTTCCACGACCTGCTCTTCGAGAACCAGCCGTCGGAGACCGGCAAGATGCCCAGCGATCAACTGGTTGATCGAGCAGGCGGTGGCCGCCGGCGCGAAAGCCGCGGACGTCACCGACGGCATCGAGAACCTGGCCTACAAGCAATGGGTGATCAACAGCACGGACGACGCCTCCAAGCGTCAGGTCACGCAAACCCCGACCGTCTTCGTGAACGGTACGGCGATCGCGGGAGCGACCAGCATCGACGATCTGCTCGCGCGGACGCAGCAGCAGATCGACGACGGTCAGTAGCGGGCGGCTGATCTCGACAAGCTCGATCACCAGATTGGGACGCTCGATCACCGGATTGGGACGCTCGATCACCAAAAGACGCTCGATCACCGGATTGGGCATGTGTAGGGCCCCGCAACCTCATACGCTGCGGGGCCACTTCCATTACAGGGGATCGAGGATTGTCTTCCGCGCAGGACACGCTGGCAGGATGCGATCCGTGACCGATCTGACGAACTTCATCTCCGGGCTGCCCAAGGCGGAGCTCCACGTCCACCACGTCGGCTCGGCGTCGTCCCGCATCGTCGGGGAGCTCGCGGCCCGCCATCCCGGGCACGGTCCCGACCGACCCGGCCGAGCTGGCGAAGTTCTACGAGTTCCGCGACTTCGGGCACTTCATCGAGGTGTACCTGGCAGTCGTCGGCCTGATCACGTCCGCGGAGGACGTGCGGCTGCTGACCTACGAGGTGGCTCGCGAGATGGCCGAGGGGCAGAACCTGAGGTACGCCGAGCTCACGTGCACGCCGTACACCTCGGTCGTGGCGGGCGTCGCCCATCGAGGCGTACACCGAGGCCATGGAGGACGCGCGGGTCGCCGCCGAGCGCGACTTCGGGCTGGTGCTGCGCTGGATCTACGACATCCCCGGCGAGAGCGGCCTGCCTGCCGCAGACGCCACGCTGGACTACGCGCTCAACCACCGCACCGACGCCCTGGTCGGCTTCGGCCTGGGCGGGCCGGAGGTCGGCGTACCCCGCGCCGCAGTTCAAGCCGCACTTCGACGCCGCCCGGGCTGCTGGCCTGCACTCGGTGCCGCACGCCGGTGAGACGACCGGTCCGGAGACGGTCTGGGAGTCGCTGCGCGACCTGGGCGCCGAGCGGATCGGGCACGGCACGTCGTCGGCACTCGACCCCGCGCTGCTCGAGCACCTGGCGGCGAACCGGATCCCGCTCGAGGTGTGCCCGTCCTCCAACATCGCCACCCGGGCCGTCCCGACGCTGGCCGAGCACCCGATCGTCGCCTTCCGCGATGCCGGCGTGGTCGTCACGGTGAACTCCGACGACCCGCCGATGTTCGGTACGTCGCTCAACCGGGAGTACGAGATCGCGGCCGACCTGCTCGGACTGGATCGGGTCGGGGTGGCCGGGCTGGCGACGGCTGCCATCGACGCCTCGTTCGCGCCCGACGACGTGCGGACCCGCGTCCGGGACGAGATCGCCGACTACCTGGCCACCGCGGGCTGACTACTCACGGCTGGGCGTCGGCCACCGCGTCCAGTAGCTGCTGCCGCAGCTTTGCCACAGAGGCATCCGTGCCGTCCAGTGCGGCCTGGTCCCGGGCGCCGTCGCGGATGAAGGTCAGGGTCACCACGGGCGCATCGGGTCCGGCCACACCCGAGGCCTCCCCGCCGTCGACGAGGGCAACCGCGCCGGCGAGCAGGTCGCCCACGGTGTTGCTGTCGAGGTGGGCGACGGTTGGTGCCGAGTCGTCCGATGCGGGGACGACGACGGTCCCGTCGCCGTACATCGAGAAGGCCGGCACGAGGCCGCCGGCATGGGGAGGGGGCATGCCGGGCAGCTTCTGCATCCGCAGCACGAGGTCGTTGCGGCCCTGCGGCCAGTCCGGCTCCCGCGTAGTGGGATGTCGGCGCTATCGCTACCGCAACCGGACAGGACCAGGAGGACGCCAACCAAGCCCGCGGTGCAGCTGGCACGGGTTCGCAACATTCTGGTCCTCCTCGAGAGCCGATGCAGCTTGGACGTACGACGACCGTCGGGCGTTCCGTCAACACGACCCAGGGGCCGGGTCCGTCCTGGTGGACGGACCCGGCCCCGGGCGAGCCGGCTCGGCGCAACTCGCTGGCCGGTGAGGGTGGTGTCACTTGCGAGGAGTGACCACCTGGGGTGCGCCTGCGGCCTGGGTGCGCTTGAGCTTGTAGGTGCCCGAGGCCGCTTGGTTGAGCACCACGAGCCCGTACCAGCCCGACACAGTCGGCGTGTAGGTGATGACCTCAGCCTGGCCGGCGCCGTGCGAGAACGACCACTTGGTCGACTGGGCCCGTGACTTGATCCAGGTCGACGAGTCGGCGCCGTTGCTGCTCATCAGGAACAGCGCCGGGTTCTGCGAGGCGTTGCCCGGCGTCACCCGGAGGGTGGCCTTCACACCAGCGGGCAGGAACACGTCGCGGACGGCGACCACATCGGTGCTGCCCATGCGCAGGTTCTGCGTGCCGACCGGCAACTGGTTCGAGCCCTGAGCGAGCTCGGTCTGGTAGCCACCCGTTCCGAAGACCCGCGGGTAGTAGTCACCCAACGGCCTGCGGTTCGAGTCCACTGCGATGAAGTCAATGGTGGTGCCGGTTGCCGACGAGCTCTTCAGGAGCGAGCCCATTCCGAAGTCGTCGTACAACTGTTGGTCCACCGTCGAACCTGCGTTCGGCCGCACCGCCACCACCGACCAGTAGCTGGAGGTCGTGTTGTAGCTGAAGTTGTGCGGGGTCACCGGCGACGGCCGCGAAAGCTGGACGTAGTTCGCCATCGGGTCACGGAAGCCGTAGTCGACGGTGTTGTTGAACAGCGTGGCCAGGGCCGTCGATCCGACGTTGCCGCCGGAAGCGCCGCGCTGGGCCCAGAACTGGCCGAGGTTGTTCGACACGTTGTTCATGAACACGTTCCAGATCGGTGTGCGGCCTTCACTGACGCGGTCCCACGGAGCCTCGTTGTTGCTGTCGGTGAGGTCGATGAGCGAGCCGGCGATCCGGCCTTCGGTCGTGTCGCCGTTGCCCCAGCCGTTGCCCCAACCGGCGTTCTCGAGGTCCAGCGACGCACCGTTGGCCCAGCGGAAGAACGGGTCGTTGTAAACAGTGGACGGGAACCACTCGGCCCATCCCTCGGTCCACGCACAGCCGGCCGAGCTCGTGCCCTGGATGCTGTGCGGGTTGCAGTTCGGCGCTGCGGGGAAGGCGTCGTTGTAGACGTCGTCCATCACCGCGTGCCCGATCTCGTGCGCGACGAGGATCTGGGAGTTCGGGTCGTCGGCCGCCAGGTGCACGTCATTGGCACCGAGCGAGTAGTAGGTGCCGTCGGTGGAGTCCGGCGCCCAGTTGATCTTCAACTGGCGGCAGGAGACGTCGTCCTGGTCGATGCACAAGTTGGTGGGCTTCGGGATCCACAGCCAGACATCGTTGGCCTCGTCGAACGCGTGCAGGCCGCGGTGGAGGGCAGGGTCACCGGTGGTGAGGTTGCCCAGGTTCAGGGTCGAACCAGTGGCGACGTCGTTCGTCACGCCGGTCTGCCAGGAGAGGGCGTTGCCGCCACGCTGCACCTTCCAGATCGAGTTCTCGGTGAGGAACTTGACGTAGATGTCCGCCGTTCCGCCGTCCGGGAAGCCCTCGCTCTGCGAGTCGAAGCAGAGGTTGTAGCCACCGCTGCCGTTGGTGACGCCGGTCGCGAGGAGGGCGTCGCCGAAGACGTCGTCGTCCCAGACCTGGACCTGGGTGTTGCGGGAGGCCCGCCAGGTGCCGTTCTGGTCCTGGTAGACCCACGATCCGGCCACGTGGGTGTCACATGGTGCACCTGCGCGGCCGTTCAGGCCGGGTCGCAGGCCCTGTCGTGCCGACACTGCGGAACGAGCCGGGGGAGGACGCGATGTCAGCGCCGGCCGGCACCCGAGCGGTCCCGGCGATGCCGCCGGCGTGCTTCTTCGCGCCAGCCTTGGAGAGTTGTCCCTCGCCGCCGACGGTCAGGAACACGTCGTCGGATCCGGCCTCCACCGCTCCTGAGACCGGTGCAGTCACCCGGGCCCGGATCTGGGCGCCGCCGGGCGCCGTGGCCCGGACGACGGCGGTGTAGGTCTGCGTGCCGCCCTTGCTCAGCGCCCGTGTCGTTGTGGCTGAGTCGAGGACGCCCTTCGTCTCTGGTCGGGCCGAGCGCAGGGTGGACCTCGACATCCCTGACGGGGCCTGGGCCCACGTCATGTTGGCGGGCAGTTCCACCGCGATCTTCGCGTTGGACACGTCGACGTCGGACCGGACCTGCACGGTCAGGCGGGCCGTCTCACCGACCGCTGGGAGGCGGTCGAGGCTGGCCGAGACGTTGAAGCAGGACAGCCACTCGTTCTTCTCGGAGCGATGAGCCGACGACTCGAGGCCGCAGTCGGCGGCCTTGCTCGTGCCGGCGTTCGGAGCGTCGGCGAATCCGGGTGCGGATCCGTTGACGGCGCTCGTGACGCAAACGAGAGTGGCGAGGCCTGCGAACAGGGATGTCTTGTGCAGTCGCATTGTTCCTCCTGGGAATCGAGCGCCGATTGCGCTCGATGTGACAGGCGTGCCGGGCCTGATGCCTGCGGTGTCGCCTGGCCCTAAGAGAGGTCGCGAGGAGGCGCGACGTACATCGGTCTAGACCGGAATGTCCTATTGAGCAGCGTCGAGGAGGGCCAGGTGGTCGGCCGTCAGATCGATCCGGGCGGCACCCATCGCCTCGTCGAACTGCTCGATGCTGGAGACACCGACGATGGGTCGGATGCTCGGCGTACTCGCCATCAGCCAGGCCAGCACGACCTGCCCGCGCGTGGCGCCGAGGGCGTCGGCGACCTCGGACAGCGCGGCCAGCCGGCGCGTCGTCCCCGGATGGTCGTAGGCGTCGGGGAAGGGCCGGTCGGCGCGGTCGTAGCTGCCCTGGATGAGGGGGCTGTAGGCCCACAGCTCGAACTCGGGGTGCTCGGTGAGGTAGTCGATGGTCTCGTCGCTCACGAACCCGAAGCGGTGGTCCTTGCCGGGCACGTGCGCGTCGGGTCGCGGCCGGACGTACGACGTGGTCAGCTGCAGCGCTGTGAACGGCTCGGTCCCGTTGTCTCGGGCGAACGCCCGGGCTTGCTCGACTCGCCAGACAGGATGGTTGGAGATCCCGAGGCGGCTCACCGAGCCCTTTGTGACCAGAGCCCCGAACGCAGCGACCGTCTCGGCCAGGTCCACCGAACGGTCCTCGCCGTGCGCCCAGTAGACGTCGATGGTCTCGATCCCCAATCGCTCCAGGCTCACGGCGCAGGCCTCGGTGATCACGTCTGCGGAGAGACCCTCGACCGGGCCTGGATTCGCCGGCTCCTGGCCCACCTTGGTGGCGATGACCAGCCGCTCGCGCATGCCCGGGTTGCTCCGCAGCCAATCGCCTATCAGCGCCTCGCTCTGGCCACCGGCGCCGGTCTCGCTGATCCAGAACGAGTAGCAGTTTGCGGTGTCGATCGTCGTACCACCGGCCTCGACGAAGCGGTCGAGCAGGGCGTACGACGTCGCGCGATCGGTCTTGGTGCCGAAGTACATTGCGCCGAGGATCAGGTCGGAGATCATTGCCTCACCGTACGACGGGCGCGTTCGTCCGCTGTCCTCGACGTGTCCCGGCCTGACCCGTGGGGCCGGCAACCGCGCAGTCGAGGCCCACGCCGGGCCAGTTTCTGATGACGCGAGCGTTTGCCGACCCCCAAGGACCGGATCTGTTGCGCGTGCGCACTGTCCACAGTTCTGTGTGAATCTGCGATCTTGCGTTGTAATCGAACACCAGTGCTGAGTAGAATTGAGCACGTGACGATCACCCAGCTTCGAGCCCCAGGACAGGCCGCTAGCGTGCGTCGCGCAGGCCCGTCGGGCGGTGGGTGAGGGGTCGTCGGTCCCGGCGGTGCGCTGTCGGCGCACGAGTTGGGGGAGGCGATCGCGGAGCTGTCGGCGTTGGAGTCCAGGTCGCGGCGTGGCGGCTCGCACTGGCCGCCGAGGCCGATGTCCGGCGGGTGGCCGAGGAGACCGCGCGACACCGACACGACGGCGTGGTTGATGCGGTTGACCGCGGATCCGCGGGAGGTCGCCGCGGGTGGGATCTGGCTGGCCCGGCGGTTGCAGGAGACCTATCCGGCGACCCGGGAGGCGTTCGCGGCCGGGTTGTTGCGGATCGAGCAGGTCCGGGTGATCGTGAAGGCGGCCGAGCGGGCCCCGGCCGGGGTCACCGCGCGAGCAGCTCGCAGGCTGCGGAGGCAGGGCTGGTGGCCAAGGCCACCGGTGCCGGGTCCCGGTCGGGTCGGCCGATGAACGCGAAACGGCTGCGGCAGGCGGCGCGGCGGATGTTCGAGACGGTCTCGGCCGAGCTGGCGGACCGGCACGAGTCGGACCAGCTGAACGCCGAGGCCGACCGGGCCGAGGCGGAGACCTGGTGCACCCTGTACGACAACGGCGACGGCACCTTTGCCGGCCGGTTCGTGATCCCCGAACTGCACGGCACCTGTTGAAGACGGCGCTGGACCGGCTGACCGCACCCCGCCACCACACCACCAGGCTGCCGGAGCTGAGGGCTCGAGGGTCGGCTGGTGACCGATCCGACCCTGATCAGCACCCCGAACTGGTCCGAACGGCTCGGGATGGCGCTGGTCGAGCTGATCGAGCACCTACCCACCGGCGGGTTCGGCGCCCGGCAACACGGCCGGGGTGCTGGTCACCATCGGCTACGACGCGCTGGTGTCCGGGATCGGTGCCGCCGGGCTGGACACCGGGGTCCGGATCTCGGCCCGCGATGCGCGACGGCTGGCCTGTAACGCCGCGATCATCCCCGCCGTCCTCGGTGGGCAGTCCCAGCCGCTGGACCTGGGCCGGACCCGGCGGCTGCACTCGAGCTCCCAACGCAAAGCGCTGGCGTTGACCCACGACTCGTGTGCGATCGGCACCTGCGACGGCCGTTCGCCTGGACCGAGATCCACCACCTCCACCCCTGGTCCCAGGGCGGCAGAACCGACCTGGCCAACGCCCTCCCGCTCTGCGGGCACCACCACCGCCGAGCCCACGACACCCGCTTCGACCTCCGCCGACACAGCCACGGCGACTGGCGCTTCCACCGACGCAGATAGTCGCGATCAGGCGTGCAGCATCGACGCTTCACCTTCTGGTCATCTAGGCTTCGAATACGGGGGTCTCGACCCGGCCTAGGGTCGAGGAACCTTGCCGCCTGCGTCTGGAGCCTCTCGTGACTGTCGCCCCTGATAACCGCCGCTCCCTTCCCATGACCGGGATCACCCATGCAAACCGCAGCCCGGTCACCTGCCACCTCCGCTGTGGCGACGCCTGCTCGAGGCCCGCGCCGAACACCACCGAAACGACGTACTTCCGCGACATCGCGGAGAAGGCGTTGAGCCGTCGTGCCCTGCTCGGCACTGGCGCGGCCACAGCCGGCCTGGCGGTCTTCGCACCGGGACTCGGCTCGCCCGCTGCCGCCTCTTCGGCGACGCCGCTGGCGCCGCAGCACCCGCTCGCGTCTGCGGTTCACGCCGATCGACCCGGTGGCCGCCACCGTCGACGACGTGACGGTCCCGGCTGGGTACTCCTGGGACCCGGTGATCCGCTGGGGTGACCCGATCCTGGCCGGGGCCCCGGCCTTCGATGTCGAGAACCAGTCGTACGAAGCGCAGTCGGGCCAGTTCGGCTACAACAACGACTACCTCTGCATCATGGGAGGAACTCCCGGGGCACCCGCGCGCTGCTGGTCAGCAACCACGAGTACACCAACGAGGAGCTGATGTTCCCGCCAGGGACCGACCCGGAGACCGTGATCCGCACGGCCTGGGCGGCCCACGGCATGTCGGTCGTCAAGCTGCGCCGCAGGCGTCGTGGCGGGCGATGGAAGTACGTGCAGGGCGCGCGCGCGAACCGGCGGTTCACGCTGGACACCATTTTCAGGTTCGACGGTCCCGCGGCCCGATCCGACCTGCTCAAGACTGCTGAGGATCCCCGCGGCATTCGGGTCCGCGGCACCATCAACAACTGCTCCGGCGGCAAGACTCCCTGGGGGACGGTGCTCTCGGGGGAGGAGAACTTCAACCAGTACTTCTTCGCCACCGGGACCGACCCTCGCGAGGCGCGCTACGGGCTCGGCCCGCAGGACGCTCGGAACTGGCGCTCGGTCGACCCGCGCTGGGACGCCACCAGCGCGGACTATGCCAACGAGCCGAACCGGTTCGGGTGGATCGTCGAGATCGACCCCAGCCGCCCGAACTCGACGCCGCGCAAGCACACCGCGATGGGACGCTTCAAGCACGAGGGTGCCAACGTGATCGTCAACCATGACGGTCATGTCGTGGCCTACATGGGCGACGACGAGCGCTTCGACTACGTCTACCGGTTCGTCTCGCGCGACAAGTTCCGCCGGGGCGACAGCGCCGCGGCCAGAAGGCACAACCGTTCGCTGTTGTCGCACGGCGACCTGTCCGTGGCGCGGTTCACGGGCGACGGCCTCGAGGACGGCATCAGCGACGGCACCGGTGAGTGGCTCCCGCTGACCCGCAACGGCCGCTCGATGGTTCCGGGGTTCTCCCTCGACGAGGTGCTGGTCTACACGCGCCTCGCCGCCGACGCCGTACAACCGACGAAGATGGACCGTCCCGAGGACGTCGAGCCGAGCCTGCACAACGGCAAGATCTACGTCGCCTGCACCAACAACACCGACCGCGGCATGGAAGGCAAGGAAGGCGCGACCGAGCCGAACCCGCGCAACTTCAACAAGGACGGCCATGTCGTCGAGATCAGTCCGCGACACGGTGACCACACCGCACGCCGCTTCGACTGGAACCTGATCCTGATCTGCGGCGACCCGGCGACGGCCGGCACCTACTTCGGCGGGTACGAGGGCCCGGTCTCGCCGATCGCGTGCCCCGACAACGTCGCCTTCGACAGCGTCGGCAACCTGTGGATCTCCACCGACGGCCAGCCCAAGTCGTCGATCCTCTGGGCGGATGGTCTTTTCAAGGTGCCGGTCGCCGGTCCCGAGCGGGGGCGGGTCCAGCAGTTCCTCGCCGTGCCCGTCGGAGCGGAGACCTGCGGGCCGGTCATCCACAACCGGGATGGCTCGGTCTTCGTCGCAGTCCAGCACCCGGGCGAGGGCAGCACGTTCGACGGCCCCGGACCTCGCGTTTCCCCGACTTCGTCCCGGAGGGTGAGCCGGCTCCTCCCGGGGACTTCGCCGGTCCTCGACCATCGGTCGTCCTGGTGAGGCGCCGGCGACCTCGTTCGTGACGCCTTAGGCGTCCCGTCAGGCTGATCCGTTCGCAATGTCGAACGGATCAGCCTGACCGACACTAGGACACCGGGACGGCGACCTTCTCGTCGGTCGCGCTCGTCGGCGGGGGTCTCGTCGAAGGCCCGGTTGGGCGCCGGGTCGGTGCGGGGGAGAGGCGTGCGACGACGACCGCGGTGACCGCCACGATCCCGGCGGCGATCAGCAGGGCGCCGGAGATGCCGTCCACGAACGCGTGCTGCGCTGTCGCGACGAGGTGCTGAGCGGCTGGTCCGAGCTGTGCGACCTGCTCGGACTGGGTGAAGGCGATGGAGCTCTGGGCGCCCTCGGCCACGGCAGGTGGGAGCCCCTGAACGGCGTCGGCCATGCCGTCTCGGTACTGCTGGTTCAGGACGCCGCCGAGGATGGCGATGCCAAGCGCGCTGCCCAGCTCGCGTGCGGTGTCGTTGACCGCGGAGGCGACCCCTTGCTTGCTTTCGGGAAGCGACTCGGTGATGGCCGTGGTCGCGGGTGTGCCTGCGAGCGCCATCCCGGTGGCGAACAGCACGAGGCCCAGGGCGAACTGCGCCATACGCGAGATCGGTGTTGACCTGGGAGATGACCACGAGCCCGACGGCCATGAGGACCAGTCCAGCGGGCGCCAACTCGTCGGAACCCGACTCGACGTGCGATCCGGGGCGCCTGGCGCGACAGCGGGATCATCACCATCGGCAGGGGGAGCAGGGCCAGGGCCGCCTCGAGGGGCGATCGCCCGACCACGAACTGCAGGTACTGGATCACCACGAAGAACAGGCCGAACGTCGCGAAGAACTGCACCGTCATCGTCAGGGCACCGGCACTGAAGCTGCGGTTCCGGAACAGCCGCGGGTCGAGCATGGGCTGTTCGACGTGGAGCTCCCACAGGATGAACGCGGCGAGCGCCACGATCCCGGCGGCCAGGCCACCCACGGTCAGGGAGTCGCCCCAGCCGTGCTCGGCGCCCTCGATGATGCCGAAGACGATCCCGGCGACCGCGACGAGCGACAACAGGCCACCGAGGAGGTCGAGCCGCGGCGGGTCTGCGTCGACCGAGCTGGGTACGACGAGCAGGGTGCCCACCAGGGCCACTGCCGCCAGGACCACGTTCAGCCCGAAGAACGAGCTCCACGAGAAGAACTCGAGCAGGATTCCGCTCCCGAACAGGCCCAGGACGGCCCCGCCGCCCGCCACTCCGACCCAGACGCCAATCGCCTTCGGCCGGTCCTCCACTGGGAACGACGTGGTGATCACCGACAGCGTGGTCGGCATGATGGCTGCCGCTCCGATGCCCATCAGGGCACGCAGGACGATCAGCTGGGTCGGGTCGCTGGTGAGCATGCCGAGCCCGGCTGCGGCACCGAACACGCCGAGGCCTGCGACCAGCAGCCCGCGGCGGCCGAACCGGTCGCCGAGCGCGCCGGCGAACAGCAGCAGGCCGGCGAACACGACCGTGTAGGCGTCGACGATCCAGGTGATCTCGGTTTGGCTGGCACCCGTCTCCCGAGCCAGGTCGGGCAGGGCGACGTTGAGCCCGCTGACCGCCGAGACGACCGTCATCAGGGCCAGCGAGACGACGGCGAGGATGGGGCCGGTCCGGGACCGGGGCGAGCTGACGGTGGTTTGCACGATGCCCTCCAGGGCTAGGAATTCAACAGGTGATGAATAGTGTTATTCATCGAATGGTGAATTGTCAAGGAGGAGGTGTGCAAGGCGCCCGACGGCCCGGTTGCTCAGCTGAGGCTGGTGTCGAGCCAGGAGACGACGTCGTCGACGAGGGCCTCCCAGCCGGGCTCGCCGATGATCCAGTGGCCTCGGCCCTCGTGAATCCTGGGCTGAACGCCGTAGTGCCTGGCGGTCTTCTTCGTGAGCCCGGCCGAGATGATCCGGTCCTCGGTGCCGCCCGGCGACGTACACGGGGACCCGGACCCTGGTGGCGTCGACCTTGACCGAGCCGAACATCAGGTCTCGGTAGACCCTGCCGGACTCGTGGGTGAGGTGCGCGTGGACGGCTGGGCGCTCGGCCTCTGGCATCTTGTTGAGCGCCAGGGTCGAGCACGCGGCGGGTCCGACGACGAAGGGGCGGCCGGTGAGGATGCGCGGCATCTGGGGGAGAAAGTGGGGGAGCGCGACCGCTTGGGCCGTGAGCATTGCGGGAGGTGCCGGCGCGATGAGCACGATCGCGCGCGCCCTGCCCTGCTCGGCAAGCCGTTGGGCGATCAGCGCGCCGAGGCTGTGGCCGACCAGCACGGCCTGTTCCTCGAGCGTGTCCAGGACCGCGATCGTGTCCTCGACGTAGTCGTCGAAGGTGAGTCCGTCTGCCTTGGCGGGGCCGACGCCAGCCCGACCGCGTCGGGCCGGGGCGAGGGTCTGGTGGCCGGCCTCGGCGAGCCGGGCGACCCAGCCGCGGAATGACTCGTGGTCTGCGAAAGCGCCATGGAGGAGAACCACCGGTGGCTTGCCGGTGGCGGTCGGGGTGGCCTCGAGCGTCGGGAATCCAGCCCGGGTCGTCTCCTTGACCTGTGGGGTTGTGGTGTCCATGGAGAAATAGTCAATCGCCTTGCCTATTTTGTCAAGGCCCTTGCCTATCTGGCATGCTGTCGGCATGCCCGACTTCGAGGCGATGACCACCGACGAGATCCGTGCGCACCGCGAGACGGTGTTCCTGCGGCTGCTCATTCGGGTCTCCCAGATCGAGACGATGGACCTGGTGGAGCGGCTCCACGGCCGCGGCCACGGAGCCGTCCAGCGCGCCCACATCGCCGTCCTGGGCAACATCGACACCGAGGGGACCCGCCTGGTCGAGCTCGCGCGGCGATTGGGTACCACGCGTCAGGCGGCCAGCCAGATCGTCCAGGAGATCGAGCGGCGGGGGTTCCTGGAGCGAACCGCTGACCCGGAGGATCGAAGGGCCGTCCGCGTGCGGCACACGTCTGCCGGGCGGGCCCTTCTGCTCGACGCGCTCAGAGTCATGGACAAGATCGAGGCGGGTTACGCCGAGCTGGTCGGCACCGAGACCATGGCCCAGGTGCGACGAGCGCTTCGGGAGATCGCCGACGCTGCCGACCCGTCCACGGCGCTCTGACTCCGGGTCAGCCGACGTCAGCGATGGGCCACGAAGTACGACGGCGCGAGGCCACGAGATTTCCCAAACCCCTGCACGGGACCCGCCGCATGTCACGTTGGTTACCTTCAGGGAGGAGCCCGGATGCGTGCCTGGGCTGATGGTCGCCTGCGCTGCGCTGCTCGGCGCCGCGTTCATCGGCGTGCTCTGGATCCCCGGCTTGAGCGACCTCGCCATCCTCCTGATCAGTGACGGCGGTCAGCTCGCCGCAGTGGTGCTGGGTGCCGTCGGGTGCGCCGTGGCCGCGCGACGTACTGCCGGTCCTCGCCGGCGAGCCTGGTGGTGGCTTTCCGCGGGAACAGGTTCGTGGGCCGCGGGCCAGGCTGTCTGGACGTACTACGAGGTCATCCTCGGCCAGGAGGTGCCGTTCCCTTCGGCGGCCGACCTCGGCTTCCTGGGCTTCCCTCTTGTTGCCGCCGTGGGTCTCGTCATGTGGCTCGGGACGCAGAATGACCAGCTGGTCGCTCGTGGCCGCGACATCCTTGACGGAGCACTCGTTGGCGGCTCGCTGCTCGCGGTGTCCTGGGTCACCACGCTGGGCTCCGTGGTCGCCGAGGGCGGGGACCCGGTGCCGTTGGCTCTCTCGCTCGCCTACCCGCTGGGTGACCTCATCCTGGCCGCGCTCATCCTGCTTGCGCTTGCCCGAGCCACGGGCGCCGAGCGGACGACGCTGGTGGTCCTGGCGCTCGGCCTGGGCGGCCTCGCCCTCTCGGACAGTGCCTATGTCTACCTGGTCAGCATCGGGGCGTACTCGTCGGCGGACCTGATCAGCAGCGGTTGGGTGATCGGCTTCCTGCTCGTGGGGGTCGCCGGGCTCACCACGCAGCCCGAGGACGCTGGCGTCGTACGCAGCTCGACTCCGGCGCACGGATCTCTGGGTGGAGGGCGGACCAGCGCCGCGGCCCTCGCTGCTGCGCATCACCCTGCCCTATGTCCCGCTGGTAGCCGCCATGACGGCGCTGTGCGCCGACCTGATCATTGCCCCGTCAGCCTCGACCGTGGACGTGTTGCTGGGCGTCACACTCGTGGCCATTGTGGTCACCCGGCAGTTCCTGGCGTTGGCCGAGAACCAGCGACTCCTGGTGGAGCTGGCCTCGGTCCACGACCAGCTCGAGCACCATGCCCTGCACGACTCCTTGACCGGGCTGGCGAACCGGGTGCTGTTCGCGGACCGTCTCGATCGAGCGCTGATGCGGCCGGACGCCCGGGTCAGCGTGCTGTTCTGCGATCTCGACGACTTCAAGGTGGTCAACGACCGGGAAGGACATGAAGCTGGTGACGCGTTGCTTCGACAGGTGGCGCATCGGCTGCTCGACTGCGTCCGGGTCACCGATACCGTGGCCCGCCTCGGAGGCGACGAGTTCACGATCCTGCTCGAGGACTCTGGCGACCAGCTGGAGGTGGCCGACCGGGTCGTCGCCTCGATGCGGGAGCCGGTGGACATCGGCGGGCGGCAGGCGCATACCTCGATCAGCGTCGGCATCGCCCACTTCGAGGCAGTGGCCGAGCCACATCCTCCGGGGGATGGTCGCCATGCCGAGCGCCGGCGCCGTCCCGGCACGTCCTCCCCAGCAACGCTGGGCGCAGCCGCCATGCGGGAGTCCACCGCCCAGCTGCTGCTGAGGCAGGCGGACACGGCGATGTACGCCGCGAAGGGCGCGGGCAAGAGCCGAGTGGTGTTGGCAGAAGTGGTGCTGGGCACGAGCACGCTGGCATCCTGAGGCCCGTCAGCTGGGGGCTCGAGCCTCCGAGCTCGTTGAATCCGTAATCTTTTTGGAGAAATGTTCGGACTGGGCTAAAGGTGTCGGTCCGGGCTGCCGAAGATACTTCTTGAGAAGCCAGTGCGTTCGGTGCCCGCCCCCCGGGAACCCAACAGTCACTCGAGGGTGGTGCCCCCCATCGCGCCACCCTCGCTCTCTCCCCTCTAGCGGGACGATGGCGCGGACGCGAACCACGCGTTAGCGTGGCGCCGAGATCCGCCAAGCCAGTTGACGGGCGTCGTCCCTGGAGGTCGCGGGATGCAGTTACTCTTCGCAGACTCAGTCCCGGAGCAGACCGTGGGCGATCTCGAGTCACGCGGCCATGAATGCGTGCTGGAGCCCGACCTCCGTGCCGAGGACCTTCCCGGGCGGATCCCCGGGTTCGACACGCTCGTGGTTCGCAGCACCAAGGTGGGCGGCCGCGTCTTCGAAGCCGCGGACCGGCTCGCGCTGGTCATTCGTGCCGGAGCCGGCACGAACACGATCGACACGGCCGCTGCCGCGGCTCGCGGCGTCCTGGTCGCCAACGTCCCCGGGCGGAACGCCGCTGCCGTGGCGGAGCTGACCCTCGGCCTCTTGCTGGCGATCGACCGGGGGATCGCCGACAACGTGGCAGATCTTCGGGCGGGTCGTTGGGACAAGGCGGGCTACGGCAACGCGACCGGGCTGCTCGGCTCGACGATGGGGATCATCGGCCTCGGCTCGATCGGGCTCTGCGTCGCCGAGCGGGCCACGGCCTTCGGCATCTCGGTCCAGGCCCTCGCCAAACCCGATCGGCGGGCGGACGTCGAGGCCCGGGCCGAAGAGCTCGGCATCGCCATGTGTGACACCTTGCCCGAGCTGGTCGCCACCTCAGACATCGTGTCCCTGCATGTGCCTTCCTCGGCCGCGACCAGGCATCTGGTCGATGAAACCTTCCTCGGCCACATGCGCCAGGGTGCGATCCTGCTCAACACCTCGCGCGGAGACCTCGTCGACGAAGCCGCTCTGCTGAAGGCGCTCGACGCCGACGCGGTCAGAGCGGGTCTGGACGTCTTCGCAGACGAGCCCTCCTCCGGCACCGCCGAATGGAAGTCTGCGCTGGCACAGCACGCGAACGTCGTGGCAACCCAGCACATCGGCGCGGCGACCCAGCAGGCGCAACGCGCCATCGCTGCCGGGGTCGTGGAGATCATCGACGCCTTCACTGCCGGCGAGGTACGCAACTGTGTGAACCTCGCCCCCAGCCGGCTCGGATCGGTCATCCTGACCGTCCGTCACCTCGACCGCGTCGGTGTCCTGGCCCGGGTCCTCGACCGGCTGAGCACTGCGCGCCTCAACGTCGAGCACATGGAGAACCGGGTCTTCCGAGGCGGCGAGGCGGCGGTCGCCTCCATCGACGTCGCCGGGACGATCCCGCAAGGGCTGCTGGCGGAGATAGGTGCGATCCCGGACGTCCTCGGCGTATCCGCAGCGCCGTTCTCCGCTGGTATGGATTGACATGCGCTCGCGGGGGCGCAAGTGGGCACCATGACCGTCGTACGTCCGTTTCGCTCGCGGATCGTGCGCCAGGAACTGGCTGGACGTGTGGTTGCCCCGATGTTCGAGTCCGCCGAGGAAACCGTCCCGGATCTACGGCCCCGCGTCGATGTCAGTGCGTACGACGAGGTGTCGACCGCGGTGTACGTCTACCGACAGCGGCGCGGACCGGACTCGCACATCGGCGTCGTCTGCGACGTCCGTGCCGAGGCCTTCGCCAGCGGACAGGTGCGCGGGCACGAGTCGGTTCAGCCGCACCGGGTCGAAGCCCTGGTGCAGCACTTCACGACGTCTCCGGACCGGCTGGAGCTCGTAGCCCTGCTCCACCGGGCAGGATCGGTCTTCACGAGGACGGTCGCCGAGACCTGCCGTACCGCGCCGGTCCTCCACTTCACGGCCCCCGACGGCATCGAGCAGACGGTCTGGCGCCTGACAGAGGGATCGGCCACGGTCGCCCTGTCCGACGAGCTCAGCGGTGCCCGTCACTACATCGCCGACGGCCATCATCGGGTGGCCGCCAGCCTGGCGCTGTGGCAGCCGGACCGAATCCCGTCCGAGGCCGGGCTGTTGTGCGTCGTCTACCCGATGGATGGCCTGCACCTGACGGCATTCCACCGCAGGGTCACCGGCCCGGTGGACTCGGCTCAACTGCTCGCAGCGCTGGCGAGGGAGTTCGAGGTTCACGCCGTCGCCGGTCCGGCTGCGGTGTCCGGGTCGTTCGGGGTCTATGTCGAGGGCAGCTGGTTCGACGTCACCGTCGAGGGGGTGCGCCGGCGACGGCTCCGCGGGACTGGACGTCGCGATCCTGCATGACCGGGTCCTGGAGCCCGGTTTCGGCACCTGGGCCGGCACGGCTTCCAAGCTCGAGATCGCGTCTGCCCGCACGACTCTGACCGAGCTGACCGAGCGCTGCGACGATGACGGCGGCGCCTTGTTCACTCTGGCGCCCCCCGCTCTCGACGTCATGACTCGCCTTGCCGATCGCGGCGAGATGATGCCGGCCAAGACGACGTACTTCGATCCGAAGCCCTACTCCGGGATATTTCTGCGCGACACCGGTGGCTGACTCGTCCACGCCAGATCCGCAGCTCACGAGTGAGGAGAACGCACGTGGCAGCCGACAGCATCACGGACGAGGAACTCGCCGAACTGGTTCGGGGGGTGACGGAAGCTGCCCAGGCGATCATCCGAGGTGACCTGCGCGCCTACGTCGACTTCATCAACCACGCAGACGACTACACGCTGATGCCGCCGTCCGGCGGTGAACCGAGGCGGGGATTCGACGACTCACCGGAAGCACTGGAAGCGATGAGCCGCTACTTTCGGGGCGGCGAGGCCGATGCTCGAGGTGTTCGCGTCCTACACCTCCGGCAACCTGGCGGTTCTGGTGGCGATCGAGCGCCAGCATGGTGAGGTCGGCGATCTGCCCGACCAGGACTTGTCGTTGCGAGTGACCCTGGTCTTCCGCAAAGAGCCGGGGCGGTGGCGACTGGTGCATCGCCATGCCGACCCCTTGGTCCACGAACTGGGACAAGACCAGCTGTCGGCCCTTCTCCGAGGCGACATCGAACGCGGGTAGCCCGGTGGGCGCCCGAAAACGACGGTCCCAGCCAGCTGGGAGGCGTCGTGCTATGTCCGGGCTCGGGGCGGACAGAAAACGGCTTCTCTCGCGACGGCCGGATCACTACGCTTGTACTGAGCAGCAATTCCGCCAGCCCGGCGCACACCGATGTCTTCCTCGGGAGAAGGGCCTCATGACGTCCAAGCCAGCCACGGAGTACCCAGATCACATCGATGCCGCGGTCCTGAAGATCGCCGGTGTCGTCGTGCTCGGGGCCATCATGTCGATCCTCGACATCACCGTCGTCAACGTCGCGTTGCCGACGTTCCAGGCGGAGTTCGGGAGCCCAGGTCACGAGGTCGCCTACTCGCACGTCGCGTGGACGGTCACGGCCTACACGCTGGCGCTGGCGACCGTGATCCCGATGACCGGATGGGCCGCCGACCGCTTCGGGACGAAGCGGCTCTACCTGTTGGCCATCTTCCTGTTCACCCTGGGGTCTGCCCTGTGCGCGACGGCCACCAGCATCAACATGCTGATCGCTTCCGGGTGCTGCAGGGTCTCGGTGGCGGCATGCTGATGCCGCTCGGCATGACGATCATGACGCGCGCGGCCGGCCCGCACCGGATGGGGCGGCTGATGGCCATCCTCGGCGTGCCGATGCTGCTGGGGCCGATCCTGGGCCCGATCATCGGCGGCTGGCTGATCGACAAGGCCAGTTGGCACTGGATCTTCCTGATCAACGTGCCGCTGGGCGCGATCGCCATCGCCTACGCGTGGAAGGTGCTGGCCAAGGACACCCCCGAGCCGTCGGAGTCGTTCGACTTCCTCGGGTATGGCGCTGATGTCGCCCGGCCTGGCCCTGTTCCTCTTCGGCGTCTCGTCGCTCCCGCAGGAGCATGGCGACTTCTCGGCCCCGAGGGTGTGGGTCTCGATGCTGGTCGGCGTGCTGCTGATGCTCGCCTTCGTGTGGCACTCGTTCCGCCCGGAGCATCCGCTGCTGGACCTCAGGCTGTTCAAGAACCGGAACCTGACCATCTCGATCATCACCATGTTCCTGTTCGCGGCTGCGTTCTTCGGCGGCCTGCTGCTGGTCCCGACGTACTTCCAGCAGATCCGCGGCGAGTCCACGCTCGCTGCCGGCCTTCTGGTCGCCCCGCAAGGCCTCGGCGCCATGGTCACCATGCCGATCGCGGGTCGCCTCGTCGACAAGATGCCCATCGGCAGGATCGTGCCGGTCGGACTTGTCCTGATCGTCGTGGGCATGTTCGGACTGACCCAGACCACTGCCACGACGTCGTACGGCGTGCTCATCCCGATCCTGGTGGTCATGGGCTTCGGCATGGGCGCCACGATGATGCCCCTGTTCACCTCGGCCCTGAAGACGCTGACCGCGCACGAGATCGCCCGTGGCTCGACGCTGCTCAACATCACCCAGCAGATCTCCAGCTCGGTCGGGGTGGCACTGATGTCGGTGGTGCTGACCAACCACCTCAACGACTCACCGATCGTGCCCGGGACCGAGAAGCTTCCCGGGTCGGACGGAGGCATCACCGAGACCGGCGCGGCGATCCTGTCCAACACGCGGCCGGACGCCTTCGCCCCGCTCGGGATCGACCCGGTGTACGTCGCGCGTGGCCTGGTCGATGCCGCGTCATCGTTCGCGCAGACCTTCTGGGTCGCGTGGGCGCTGGTGGTCCTGACCGTGGTGCCCGCGCTGATGCTGCCGCGGCGGCGCGAGGAGACCCATCTGCTCGACGAGGAGGGTCAGCCGCCGTACGTCGTGCAGTGAAACGCTTGCCGTTCAGCTGGCTGCGATGTCGGCGATGGCGTCGATGCAGCGGCGGATCTCTTCGTCGGTGTTGTAGTAGTGCGGTGAGATCCGCACCAGGGGGTGGACGCCACGGTCCTCGGTGTCGAGCTGGCTGTGTTCGGGCTCGGTGGTGCTGACGTTGATGTTCTGGCGCGCGAGGGCTTCGGCGACCGCGGCCGGGTCGTGGCTCGCTATCGCTGCGGTGACGATGGCGCAGCGGCGTTGGCCGAGGTCGAAGGTCTCGACGCCGGTCAGCCCATCCAGGCCGGCACGCAGGTCCTCGCCAAGGCGACGGGAACGTGCGCCGATGGCGTCGAGCCCGAGATCCAGGGCCTGGCGGACCGCGGAGCCGAGTCCGATCACGTTGACGTAGCTGTTCTCCCAGCGTCTCGAAGCGACGGGCACCGTCAACCCAGGTGAAGCCGCGGCCGCCGTCCCAGGTGGCTGAGCGGATCTCCGCGACGAATGGGTCCAGCCGGTCGAGGACAGCGGAGCGGACCCAGAGGAACCCGGTGCCTCGCGGACCCCGCAGGAACTTCCGGCCGGTGCCGGTGAGCAGGTCGCAACCGAGTTCGGTGACATCGACAGGGAACTGCCCCACCGCCTGGGTGGCGTCGAGCAGGTACATGACGTCCGCCGAGCGAGCCAAGCGCCCGACCTCGGCAGCCGGGTTCACCAGACCACCGGCCGTTGGCACGTAGGTCAGGCCGATGAGACGGGTTCGGTCATCGATCGCGTCGGCAAGGGCCGCCAGGTCGATCTGCCCGGTGTCGTCGTTGTCGATGACCACGACCTCCGCGCCGGTGCGCCGAGCGACCTGCCAGTAGGCCAACACGTTGCTGCCGTACTCGTCGCGGCCGGTCAGGATCCGGTCGCCAGCCTTGAGCGGCATCGGAGTAGAAGGCGGCGTTCCACGCGTGCGTCGAGTTGTCGAACAACGCGATCTCCTCGCCGGAACCACCGACCAGCTCGGCCAGGTTCTGGTAGGTCGCGGCGATGGCATCGCCGGCGGCTGCTGCGGCCTCGTACCCCCCGATCTGCGCTTCCAGCTCCAGATGGCCGGTCATCGCCGCGAGCGTCTGCCGCGACATCAACGCGGCGCCGGCGTTGTTCAGATGCACCCGGTGCGCGCAGCCCGGAGTCTCAGCACGCAGAGCCTCGATGTCCATCGCCCCATGATTGCAGTCGGCGGGTCGCCCGCCCGCCAGTATGTCGATGTGCATCCTGTTCATCGTGAGCGAGGATTGCCCGAACTGCGGGTCCGGGCAAAGGAGTGACCGTTGTGGATAACTTCTTCGGGATTGTTGTTGGGTTCGCCCTTACTACAGTCGTGGGCGGCTGGTGGGCGTGGTACTTGCAAGGTCGCTCGTGGACCAGGCAGAACGACGTACGACTCCGAGAAGAAGAAAGGGCCCGAGCCGGCGCGGCATGTCAGGACCTGATGTCCCTCCTCGATCGGCGGCTGTACCGAATGCAGCGTCTGTTTTGGGCTGCAACCGCTGCCTCTGGCGGCTCGACCGATGACGACGAGCTCGAGCGCCGGCGGGGGGAGTACGTCGAGGTTCTGTTCGCCTGGAATGACCGCCTGAACACAAACCTGTCGCTGGTCGGTCGAGTTCCAGATGGCCGGTCATCGCCGCGAGCGTCTGCCGGGACATCAACGCGGCGCCGGCGTTGTCCGGATGCACCCGGTTGGCGCAGCCGGGAGTGTCTGCGCGCAGAGCCTCGACGTCCATCGCGGGGTTCACAGTTGGATGCCGCGGGTCAGCGCGCCGTCCACGACGAGGTTGGTGCCACTGATGCGGCGGGCCAGGGGACTGGCGAGGAAGACCACGGGTCCGGCGACCTCTTCGGGAGTGCCCATGTGACCGGTCGGGTTGAGCGCCACCGCTGTCTCGAACAGGGTCGGGTCTCCGGTCTCGATGCTCGCCCACACCCCACCCTCGAAGTACGTGTTGCCTGGGGAGACCGTGTTGGCGCGGATGCCCTTGTCGGCCAGTTGCAGCGCGAGCCCGTGGATGTAGCCGATGATTGCGGACTTCGCGGTGCCGTACGGGCCGGAGGCGAAGTCCGACTCGCGTCCGGACACGCTGGAGATCGCGATGATCGAGGCCGGCTCGCTGCGCTCGAGATGAGGCAGGGCGGCCCGAACGAGCCGGACGGTGTGCATGAGGTCAACGTTGAGGCTGGCCTGCCAGTTCTCCTCGCTGTCGGGAATGGCGAGGGCGCTGACGTTCGCCACGACCACGTCGAGGCCGCCGAACGAGTCGGCCGACTGCTCCACCCACGCTGCGAGCGCCTCCGCCGTCGCCGACGTCGACGGTTGAGCCGGTCACGTTGCCGCGCCCGCTAAGTGCCTCCTGCGTGGCCGTGACCTCGTCGCGGTTGCGGGCGCAGAAGCCGACCTGGGCGCCTTCGTCGAGGAAGGCCTCGACGATCGCTCGGCCGATGCCACGGGTGCCGCCGGTGACCAGGACGTGTGTACCGCTGAGCTGCAGATCCATCGGGCCGGGCCTTTCCTGAGGATCGGAGGAGCGGGTGAGTTCACACAGTGCCGAGGGAGCGGGCTCTCGCTCGCAGCTCGGCGTGGATGCCGTCGTAGGCTTCCGCGGCCGGAAGCAGGGTCTTGGCCGCCTTGACGACGACGCTGTAGTTGGCGTCGACGACGTTGGCGATCGGCGCCTGCGTGATCTGCGAGCACAGTTGGTAGGCGTCCATCGGGTGGAGGCCGCAGAGCTGGCCGACCCAGTGCACGAGTTCGGCGTTGCCGATCCGCCAGGAGTCCTCCATCGGCCGGCTGGAGCCGATGGTCATGAAGTGGCTGTCGTTCTCGATCCGCGGCCAGCCAGGGGCGCCGCCCTTGATGAGCTCGACGATCAGCGTGGTGGTCATCGCGCCCTCAACGGCTGTGCCGCACGCTTCCCCCTCGCCTTGGCGGTAGTGCCCGTCGCCGACGGAGAACATCGCGCCTTCGACATTGACACCGAGGAAGACGGTCGAGCCGGCGCGCATCTCGGGGGTGTCCATGTTGCCGCCGAAGCGGTCGGGGACCAGGGAGGACCGCACCTCGCCGCCGGCCGGAGCCACGCCGACGGTGCCGAGCATCGGCTCGACGGGCAGCTCGATGCGGTGGTCGCTGTGCCGCGCCGCGAACGCGACGGTCTTGCGGTCCCGGTCGAGCTCATAGATCCAGGTCGTGTCTGGCAACGGGTCCTGAAGAGTGACCACGCGGTCGGTGCTGGTCATCCCGCCGAAGAACGGGATGGCTGCCGACGCCGCCCATTCGCGGGCCGGCTCCACGGCGACCAGGTGAAGCGCGAGGGTGTCGCCGGGCTCGGCTCCCTCGACGTAGAACGGTCCGGTCTGCGGGTTGACGAACCGCAGGTCGACCTTGGCGCTGGAAAGGTCGTCCACGCTGCGCAGCGCGCCGCCGAACGCGTCGTCGGACCACAGCCGCAGAACCGTCCCCGGCTTCACCCGCATCACCGGTGCGACGCCGCCGAAGGTGTACGCATACTGCTCACGGGTGGGCGTGAACTCGATGACGTCCATGGCCGGAAACTACCTCAGGTTCCGCGGAGCCGTACATGGTCACGTCGGAGGTCGGACACGCGGGTGACGCCCAGCAGCGCCATGGTGCCGGCGACCTCGTCTCGGAGGATGTCGGCGGCCCGCTGCACGCCCCGCTCGCCTCCGGCCATCAGGCCGTAGAGGTAGGCCCGCCCCACCAGGGCCGCGCGGGCGCCGAAGGCCACGGCTGCGACGACGTCGCTGCCGGACAGGATGCCGCCGTCGACGTACACCTCGGCGCGATCGCCGACCGCATCGACCACGGCGGGCAGCACCTCCAGCGGGGTGGGAGCGCGGTCCAGCTGGCGGCCGCCGTGGTTCGAGACGATCACCGCATCCGCGCCGGCGTCGACCACGGCGCGGGCGTCGGCGACGGTCTGAATGCCCTTGACCACCAGCGGGCCGTCCCAGACGGAACGCAGCCAGGTCAGGTCGCTGATCGTGGTGGCCGGATTCAACATCTTGCTGATCAGCTCGGCGACGGTGCCCTGGAAGCTGGTCGAGGGACGCGAACTCAGGGGCTCGGTCGTCAGCAGGTCGAACCACCAGGCCGGGTGCAGTGCGCCCTCGGTGAAGGTCCGCAGCGACAGCGATGGTGGGATGGTCAGGCCGTTGCGTACGTCGCGCAGCCGCGCAGCGGCGACCGGGGTGTCGACGGTCAGCACCAACGCCTCGTAGCCCGCCTCCCGGGCCCGCACGACGAAGTCGTGGCTCGCCGCCCGGTCACGCCACAGGTACAGCTGGAACCAGCGGCGCCCGTCCGGGGCCGCGGCGGCGAGCCGCTCGATGGACGTGGTGCCCAGCGTGGCCAACGCGTACGGGATGCCGGTCTGTGCCGCCACCCGGGCGACCGCGGGCTCTCCCTCGGTGTGCATCATCCGGGTGAACCCGGTCGGGGCGAACACGAGCGGGAGGGCTGACGGACGGCCAAGGATCGTCGTCGAGGTGTCCACGTCAGAGACGTCCTGGAGCACCGTCGGCTGGAACTCGACCTGCCCGTACGCCTGCCGCGACCGCCGCAGACTGATCTCCTCGCCGGCGCCGCCGTCGGTGTAGTCGAACACCGCGCGCGGTGCCCTGCGCCGAGCCAGCAGCCGCAGGTCCGGGATGGACGCAACGGCGGCCAACCGACGTTCGGTGGGGTTGAGCGGCAGCGGCGCGGGCGCAGCAACGGCTGCAGCTCGGACCAGCGCGGCCGGCGTCGGGCGGTCATCCCCGTGTTCTACACGACGCTTGGGCCCGTCGCGATTGGATTCACGCTCTGCCATGAAGCGAGACCCCCGTCGGCAGCCCCAGCGGCCGGTGCTCGGCCGCAGCTCCCTCCGAAACGGTTGCCGGGATCGAGATTTCACAACCAATCGGGAGGGAACCGGCGCCCTGGCCGGCGCGATATTGGCGCCCCCGACAGGACTCGAACCTGTGACCCGCGGATTAGAAGGCCGCCGCTCTATCCAGCTGAGCTACGGGGGCTGGCGCGCCCATTGTGACGCACGCGGACGTCGGAGGTCGGCAGCGTGCCGCCGCACGCGCCGCCCACGCGAGCGGTGGAGACTAGAGAAGCGAACCCATCCAGGACTCGACACCGGCCGGATCGCGAGGCAGCGACTGGGACAGGTTCTTCCAGCCGTCGGCCGTGACCATGATGTCGTCCTCGATCCGGATGCCGATGCCGCGCAGCTCCTCGGGGACCAGCAGGTCGTCCTCCTGGAAGTAGAGGCCGGGTTCGACGGTCAGGCACATGCCCTCGACGAGCTTGCCCTTCGGGTACACGTCGCTCGACGCTCTGCCGCAGTCGTGCACGTCCATGCCGAGCATGTGGCTGGTCCCGTGGAGCGTCCAGCGCGCGTAGACCTTGCTGTCGGGCGACAGCGCCTCCTCGGCGGAGACCGGCAGCAGGCCGAGGTCGGAGAGGCCGTGGGCCAGCACCGACATGGCCGCGTCGTGCGCGGCGAGGAAGGGTACGTCGGGGCGCACCGCCTCGATGCCTGCCTGCTGGGCGTTGAACACCAGCGTGTAGAGGTCTCGCTGCAGCGTCGTGAACGTGCCGTCGACCGGCAGGGTGCGGGTGACGTCGGCGGTGTAGAGGTTGCGACCCTCGACGCCCATGTCGAGCAGGACCAGCTCGCCCGGCCGGATCGGGCCGTCGTTGTCGATCCAGTGCAGCGTCGTGGCATGACGGCCGCCACCGACGATCGAGTCGTAGCCGATGTCGTTGCCCATCGCCCGGGCGCGGCGGAAGAACGTGCCCTCGATCCAGCGTTCGCCGTACTTCTGCACGTTTGCCCAGTCGCGTACGGCGTCCTCGAAACCGAGCGTCGTGATGGTGCAGGCCTCCTGGAGCTGCTCGACCTCCCACGGGTCCTTGACCAGCCGCAGCTCGGACACGACCCGCGCGAACTCCTTGTCCTGCCCCTCGTCGGCGGCGACCAGGCCGTCGACAGTGGCGTCGACGCCGCGCAGGACCCGGGTCTTGCCGCTGGCGGACAGCGCGGACGGCAGCTCGTCGATGTGCTTGCAGGGCACGCCGAGCGACGACGAGATCTCGTTCAGCGACGGCCGGCGCCCGGCCCAGAGCTCGCCGTACTGCCGGTCGCGGAAGAACTCGTCGGTGTCGCGTGACGACCTCGGCCGCGCGTAGAGGACCGACTCGCCGTCGTCGATCACGAGGACCGCGTCGGTCGTCTGGTTGCCGCAGAGGTAGGTGTGCGCGGTCTCGGCCCGGAACCGGTAGTCGGTGTCGTTGGAACGCACCTTGAAGGTGCCGGCCGGGATCACCAGCCGCTGGCCCGGGAAGGCCTCGGTCAGCTTCGCCCGGCGCGCCGCGGCGTACGGCGTGATCGGGTGCTCCGGGAGATCCAGCTCCCGATCGCCCCAGCCCTCGCGCATGAAGGCGGAATACGCCTCCGGCACGGCCGGGTCGTGGGATTCGGTCTTGGGCGCGGTTGCCTCGGGTGTGGTCTGCTCGCTCACGGCGTCAACCTTACGCCCGCGCAAGGGGCCGATCGAAACCCAGCCGATAGGCTTTCGACATGCCCGCCGCACGCCGCGACAGCCTCGCCTTCACCGCCTCGGTGACCGTGATCGCAGCCGTCTGCGCGCTTCCGATGGCGCTGATCATCGGGCTCTCCGGCGCCACCTCGACGGTGGTGATGGCGACCCTCCTCGCCGCGTTGCCGGTCGGGCCGCTGGTGGCGGCGTACCTCTGGCTGGACCGCTACGAGCCCGAGCCCCGCTCGTTGCTGGCCCTGGGTCTGGCCTGGGGCGGGTTCGTCGCGACCGCCGCCGCGCTGCTGATCGGCGGGATCGGGCAGCTGGTTGTCCCCGTCACGCAGGCGCTCAGCCTGTCGGTGGTGGCCCCGCTGACCGAGGAGGCGAGCAAGGGCGCGTTCCTGCTCCTGCTCCTGTGGTGGCGGCGAAGCGAGCTCGACGGCGTCCTGGACGGCATCGTGTACGCCGGCATGGTGGGCATCGGCTTCGCGTTCGTCGAGAACATCCTCTACCTGGCGGCCGCCTACAACGGCACCGACGGACTCGGCCCCGGCGGCACCGAAGCCGTGACCGGGACCTTCGTGATCCGATGCCTGTTCAGCCCGTTCGCGCATCCCCTGTTCACGGCGTTCACCGGAATCGGGGTCGGGGTCGCGGTCGGGTCGCGCAGCCGCACGGTGCGGTTGGCGGCACCCATTGCGGGGTACCTGTTCGCGGTGGTCGCTCACGGCACCTGGAACACCGCGACGCTGCACGGCCTCGGCGGGTTCATCAGCGTGTACGTCGCCCTGATGGCGCCGGCCCTGCTCGTCGTCGCCGGCTTCGCGCTCTGGGCACGATCCAGCGAGAGAAGGGTCCTCTACGCCGCCCTTGCGGACGCCGCGCAGCGCGGCCTCTTCCCGGAAGAGGACATCCCGTGGCTGGTCGACCTTGGTGCCAGGCGACGCGCCCGCACCTTCGCCCGCGAACGCGGTGGGGCCGCGGGTCTGCGGGCGATGAAGGACTACCAGTCCGCGGCAATCGAGCTGGGTTTCCTCCACCACCGATACCTGCGGGGGACTGCGCCGCGAGACTTCCACCAGCGAGGGCAGGGCTTCGTGAACCAGTTGCAGGATCTGCGGCCGCAGGTCGCCTTCCCCGGACAGACCGTGCGGATGCAATGAGCGAGCCGGTGGGGACGAGCAAGGCCCAGGCCCGCGAGAGCACGGCCATGCTCGCCGCCCTGGTCCAGCTGCGGGCTGCACTGCAGGCCGTGAGGCTCCCACTCGACACGGTCGGCGTCGACGAGCAGCGGGCCGCCAGGAACGAGATGGTCGACCAGCTCGAGGACTACGTCATCCCGCGGCTGAAGGCGATCGACGCACCGTTGCTCACCGTTGTCGGTGGCTCGACCGGCGCCGGCAAGTCGACACTGGTCAACTCGCTGGTCGGCACCACGGTCACCGAACCCGGCGTACTCCGGCCCACGACCCGGACGCCGGTCCTGGTGCACAACCCGGCCGACTCGCAGGCGTTCGGTCAGGACCGGATCCTGCCCGACCTCGAGCGAGTGACCCGGTCCACCACCGACCCGTCCGCTCTCCAGCTCGTGGAATCCGACGAGGTCCCGGAGGGACTCGCCATCCTGGACGCCCCCGACGTGGACTCGGTCGAGGAGCGCAACCGCCAGCTCGCTGCGCAGCTCCTGGCCGCCGCGGACCTCTGGCTGTTCGTGACGTCGGCCGCCCGGTACGCCGACCAGGTGCCCTGGAACTTCCTGAAGCAGGCGGCCGAACGCAGCACCGCGGTGGCCATCGTGCTCGACCGGACGCCTCCGGAGGCAATCGCCACGGTCTCCACCCACCTGGCCCGGATGCTGGCCAGCCGGGGACTGAAGGACTCGCCGCTCTTCGTCATCCCTGAGGTCGTCGTCGGTGACGACGGGCTGCTGCCCCCGGACGTGGTGTCCGACATCCGGGGCTGGCTCGGCTCGCTCGCCGCCGACTCCGACGCCCGGGCCGGGGTGGTGAAACAGACCCTGGACGGGGCGATCCGGATGCTCACGCGGCGTACCCACGACCTCGCGGACGCGATCGTCGAGCAGGCGACCGTCGAGCGGCGGCTTCGGGAGGACGCCATCAAGGCGTACGACGACGCGGTTGCCGGTGTCGCGAAGGCGTCGGCCGACGGCAGCCTCCTTCGCGGCGAGGTCCTCGCGCGCTGGCAGGAGTTCGTCGGGACCGGTGAGCTGCTCAGGTCGCTCGAGTCCCGCGTCGGCTGGTTGCGAGACCGGCTCGTCAACGCGATCAAGGGGAAACCGAAGCAGGCTGAGCGGGTCACGGTCGCCGTCGAGTCCGGCCTCGAGACGCTGCTCCTCGAGCACGCCGAGGCCGCTGCCGAGCGAGCCGAGGCCTCGTGGCAGAGCCTCGCGTCCGGCCAGCGGTTGCTGGCCGACGCCGGCCAGGATCTGGGCCGGGCCTCGCGCGACTTCCGTCGGGACGCGGAGCGCGCGGTGCGCGAATGGCAACAGGACGTGCTCGACATGGTCCGCACCGAGGGGGCAGGCAAGCGCTCGACCGCGCGTTTCCTCGCGTTCGGTGTCAACGGCCTGTCGGTCACCCTGATGGTGGTCGTCTTCGCACACACCGGCGGCGCACTGGTCGGGGCCGAGGCCGGGATCGCCGGCGGTGGCGCCGTACTCGGCCAGAAGCTGCTCGAGGCGGTGTTCGGCGACCAGGCCGTCCGCGACCTCGCCGAGCGGGCCCGCAAGTCGCTCGAGATCCGCGTCACCGAGCTGCTGGATGCAGAACGCTCGCGGTATCTCGGACTGCTCGACAACCTCCAGCTGAACCCGTCCGCAGAGACGGACCTGCGCAAGGCCTCGCGCAGCGTCGATGATCTGCGCGTCGTGGAGATGGCGGCTACGAAGAAGACCAAGACGCACTGAATAGAGTGCGTCTACACAGGATCTCTGGCTGAGAGAGGGAAATTGTCGTCGTTGCTCGAGGGAGCCAAGCGGCTGATCTCTCGCGGGAGCGACATCGGCGCCCGCGTCGGCGGGCTCGATGCCGCGGTCCAGGCAGCCCGCGGCCGCCTCGACGACGGTCTGGTGGACGAGGCCACCGAGGTGGTCGAACGGGCCGCCGGCCGGCTCCGGCTCTCGGCGGTGCACACCGTGGTCGCCATCGCCGGCGCCACGGGGTCCGGCAAGTCCTCGACCTTCAACGCCCTGGCCGGCCTCGAGCTGTCGGCAGTCGGCGTACGCCGCCCGACCACGTCCTGGGCCACTGCCTGCGTGTGGGGAGCGACCAGCGCCACCGAACTGTTGGAGTGGCTCGGCATCCCCGCACGTCACCAGGTCAGCCGCGACTCGATGCTCGACACCGGCCACGAGACCCAGGAGCTGGACGGCGTCGTGCTCCTCGACCTCCCCGACCACGACTCGACCGAGGTGTCGCACCACCTCGAGGTCGACCGGCTCGTCAAGCTCGCCGACGTGCTCGTGTGGGTCCTGGACCCGCAGAAGTACGCCGACGCGGCCGTCCACGATCGCTACCTGAAGCCGTACGCGTCGTACGCCGGCGTGCTGCTGGTCGCCCTCAACCACATCGACACGGTTCCCGAAGGACGCCGCGACGCGATGGTGGCCGACGTACGCCGCCTGCTCGAGGCGGACGGACTCGGTGACGTTCCGGTCCTTCCGGTCTCGGCGCGCAATGACTGGGGGATCGACGAGCTCAAGGCCGAGATCGCCAGACGGGCTGCGAGCAAGAAGGCGACCAGGCTGCGGGTCGAGGCCGACGTGCGGCTCGTTGCCACTCGCTTGCGGGAGGCGTCCGGCACGGCGAAGCCGCGCGACCTCTCCCGGGAGCGGATCGCCGAGCTCGACGACGCCTTCGCGGACGCAGCCGGGGTGCCCACGGTCGTGGCGGCGGTCGAGAAGTCGACCAGGCTGCGCGCCAACCGGGCCACCGGATGGCCCGCGACGGCCTGGCTCTCCAAGCTGAAGCCGGACCCGCTCAAGCGACTCCACCTCAACCTCGGCGCGGCCGGCAAGGAGTTGACCGGGACCGCGCGTACGTCGGTCCCCGAGCCGACCAAGGTGCAGCGGGCACGCGTCGACCTGGCCGTCCGCCAGGCAGCCGAGGATGCGTCGTCGGGTCTGGCCAAGCCGTGGGTGACTGCCGTCCGCCGCGCCTCGGTCACCCGGCTCGAGGACCTCAACGACCGGCTCGACCAGTCTCTGGCTGCAACCGATCTCGGCATGGCGAAGCTTCCGTGGTGGGCGTCGCTGGTGCGGATCCTTCAATGGGTGCTGATCCTGAGTGCGCTCGCGGGCGGTGCGTGGCTGCTGGCGCTGTTCGCCATGGAGTATCTGAAGCTGCCCGAACCCCCGATCCCCGAGCTGGGCGGGTTCCCGATCCCGACGATCCTGCTCGTCGGTGGCGTCGCTCCTGGGGATCGGGCTGGCGCTGTTGTGCCGAGTGCTCGTCGGGCTGACTGCCAGAAGCCGGGCCCGGTCGGCCGACCGGCGGCTGCGCAAGGCGCTCCAGGACGTCTCCCATGACCTCGTCGTCAAGCCGATCAATGCCGAGCTGGTCGCCTACGACAAGGTCCGCGACGGACTCTCGGCGGCCCTCAAGTAGGCCCGAAACCTTCCACAGGCATCGTTCGGACGGCCCTCATCCACAGGTGTCTTCGGTTCTGCGGGTCTTGTCGGTGGGCTTTCCGAGGCTGGTCTCGCACTCGTTGATCGAAACCAGACAAGGAGCACCATCGAATGAACGAAACCGTTGTGACACTGCAGGGCTGGCTGGGCGGAGGGGTCACCGTTCGACAGGCCGGCGACTCGATCGTGGCGAACTTCCGGGTGGCGACCACACCCCGGCGCTACCAGAAGAAGTCCGACACCTGGGTCGACGGTGACACCCAGTGGTACTCCGTGTGCGCCTGGCGCGGCCTCGCCGAGAACTGTGAGCGCTCGCTCCGGCGCGGCGACCCGGTCGTGGTGCACGGGAAGCTCAACGCCCAGGTGTGGACCAACTCGGCCGGCATCGAGGTCACCTCGTTCGAGGTCGAGGCGAGCTTCGTCGGCCACGACCTCAACCGGGGCATCAGCGAGTTCAGCCGCAATGTCCGGGCGCTGACCGATCCGAGCGCGGCCGCCGAGCCGGGTGAGCCGGGCGAGGCGGCGGCGGCCGAGGACCTGGCAGCCGCGGCGTCGGCCGCCTGACGCGGCCGGCGGCGGTGGGGCGGTCGGGCGTCTGCCCGACCGCCCTGCTGCTGATCCAGCCGCGCGTTGAGTGACCCGTCGAGCGACCGTGCGACCGCCAGGGGTGTCGGCCCAGGCGTCGCGGGAGCGCGGTGCTCCGCCAGATGAGGCGCGTTCGCCGTAGTCGGACCCTCGCCGTACAGACTGGAAATCGGGCGTCTGCCCGACCGCCTCTGGCAACACCGTGCTCACCATTTCACCCTTCAAAGACACGAGTCGAGATCTCCCGAGGTCGCGCGCCTCGTAAGACCCTTCGGGCGCAAGGCTGGCATCCCGCTCGTACAGGTTCACCATGTGCTGCGCCTTCAACCAGACGTACGACGGGATCAGCAGAACGCCAACAAACAGGAGGAGAACACCGAAGCCTCGGCAGCCGCCGATTTCAAGCGCAATGCCACCGCTAAGGCGGGTAGAACCAAACTTCCAGACAGGGAACCCTGATAGATGCACATCGGGCTCTAGGGAAAGGGAGATGCCTCTAGCCCTCCGATTTCGGAGGCTTCGGGCCGGTGTTGCGCAGCGAGTTGAGCTTGCCCAGAGCGTCGAACCAGAACGGCGCCCCCAGTGCGGCCGCCGAACCGCTGAGCAGGAGGCCGAGGATTAGTAGCATCCACTGCTCGCCGCCAGTGGGAGTGGTGCCCCAGGCCTGTGGCCCGATCGGCGGCCCGTCGGTGGCCAGTGCCGCCACGACGTCGTCGATGCACTCGGCCTTCTTCTCGTCATCGTCCTCCGCGTTGCAGTCCGGGGCGTCGTCGATGGCCGCAACCAGGGCCGCGCGGGCCGTCTCGTCACTCCACAGGTCCTTTGCAAGCCCGACCGCGTCCAGGTGCATCACGACGGCGATCAGGAGCCCGATGACGATCAGCCACCGCCGCGACCATCGTTTGTAGGCCCCGCTGACCCGGTCCATCGCGTGGTCGTACCAGCGCTCGATCGCCTTGCCGAACTCCTCGACGTCGTCCCCGTGCGCCTTGAGCAGCGCGCTGAGCGCCTTCTTGAGGTCGCCGTCGGCGAGCCTTCCGATGGCCTCCGTCACGTCCTCCAGCGAGCTCTTCCTCCCCAGACCGAGGGAGTCTAGGAGGGAGTCGGTGAACACGCCGGATGAGAGGTAGCTGGGCAGTCGGGTGATCGTGCCGCCCGCGTCGGACTGCGCGAGCGCCCGCACCAGCGGATGGGACATGATCACGTCGGTTTTCGGGTCGGACTCCGCGGCGGACGTCTTAGCAGTTTTCTGCGCCTCCGCAGCCGGTTTCAGCGCGCTCTGATAGAGGTTCTGCTCGGCGCCCGTCGAGGTGGGCCGCAGGAGCGTGGGTCGCAGCGAGCCCAGATCGGCTGTCGCCGTCGTGCCCTGGAGCAGGCCGTCGATCCCCCTCAGCAGATATTTCGCCCGTTTCTTGACGATGTTGGCCAGCCACTCGACCAGCCCCGAGGAGATCAGCGCGGTTGCATAAAACATGAAGACCAGCGCCGTGATGACTTCGAGAACGCGAAGCTGTGACATTTGAGACCCCCGTTTCGCATGTAAATGCCAGAGTCCCGCACCCACTCGAGTTCGTCCAGACCCTTGCAACGGCGCGACTTCCAGCGGCTGCCCTAATAAGCAGGAAGGGCTATGTTCGGCTCTGCTCGTGAGCCGGCGTCACTCGTGGCCAATGCCCCAGCGCTGGACAACGCGTGGGGCCATCTCGGCGATAGCAGTGGCGGCGCGCTCGGCACCGTCCAGGCGAATGCCGGCTGCGTCGAGAGCACCGGGGGGTAGGACCCGCGGCCGCGCGAGCAGCCAGGTCACCTCCTCGGCCGATGCCTCGCCGTCCACAACGTCGGCCACGCCCATCGCCGCCAGCCGGATCGCACGGATCGCCTGCTCCCGGCGGGGTGCGCGACGCGGCACGAGCACTGGCCGGATTCCGGCCGCGAGTGCCTCGAGCGTCGAGTTGTAGCCCGCCATCTGGATGACGGCACCGGCCTGCGCCATCAAGTTCGCGCAGTCGGACATGTTCCGCAGGACGCGCACCCGGTCCGCGGAGCCGCTGCCCGCGGTCAGTCCGTCGGTGAACACCGAGTCGGCGTACGGTCCGGCCACAAGGACCGTCCGGAGCTGCGGGCCGGCCGCGGTCACGTCGATCCCCAGCCGGTAGACGTCACCCCCGTCGCCCCCGCCGCCACCGGTGACCACGAGCAGTCGCTGGTCGCGGACCCGAGGGGACGCACGCTCCACGACCCAGCCGCAGTAACGAGGAGAAATCGGGAGTCCGTACTCGGTCTCGTGGTCGCACAGGACCCGCTCGCCGTACGTCAGGACCTCGTCGTACAGCTCGGCGGCGCCGTCCCAGCCCCGTCCGGCAAGCTCACGGCGCACGATCGCCGCGTCATCGAGGATGTCGCGCAGACCGAGCACCAGGGCCGCTCCGCGCCGCGCCGCGCGGTCGAGTCCGGAGCGCAGCTCTCCGGCCACGCCGTACGGGTGCCGGTCCACCACGACCACGTCGGGTGAGAAGTCGGCCACCACCTCCTCGAACGTGCGAGCCCGGCGCTCGAGAACCTCCGAGAACGTGGCCTCCGTGGTCCGGTAGCTTCCGCTCGAGTCCTTCAGCAGCGGCGGGATGTGCACGACGCGCATCGAGCCCAGGCCAGCCCAGCTCGGTCGTACCGCCAGACCGGTCACGATCGTGGTCTCCGCACCAGGCTCACGGGCCAGCAGCGCACGTGCCACGAGCGTGTTGCGGCGCACGTGGCCGAGGCCAAAGCCGTCGTGGGAGAAGAACAGATAGCGGGCCACGATCGCGAGCATCGCCCGCCCGAGACGGCCCGCACCAGATGGACGTTGGTACAGCAGCCGTTGCGACCGATGGGCAGGGGACGGCGGTCGAAGGTGCAATTGAGGCGCCCCGCCCGGCCGCCCACGCTGATGGAGACGGGCCGCAGGCGGCGCCGACCCCGGCACCCGAAGCACCGGCCCATCGACGTCACAAGGGGCGACAATGCGCGCAGTGATCACTGGCGACGTACCTCATCGCCACGGCGGTCGTCGAACCTCATCTCACTCCGGAGGCCGTCGCAGGGGATCCCCGGGCATTGCGGGAGGTCTCCGAGGAACTGCGCGGCTTCGAACCTGAGGGCTCCCTCGTAAGGGTGAAGCTGTCGGACGCCGACGGCCGGATCGTGTACTCCGACGAACCTCGGCTGATCGGTGAGCAGTTCGTCCTCGGTGACGACGAGCTGAACGCGCTGCGGGTGCGAGGCGAGACCGGCTCGGAGATCAGTGACGTCGATGGGCCCGAGAGTCGCTTCGAGAGCGGGTTCGGGAGGCTGCTGGAGGTGTACGTCGGCGTCCAGAGCACCGATGGGCAGCCGTTGCTGTTCTCGGCGTACTTCCTCTACGACGCCTTGGTGGATGCCGGGCTCGAGGCCTGGCAGCGGTTCGCGCCCGCTGCGCTCGGTGCACTGATCCTGCTCGAGCTTGCGCAGATACCTTTCGCCTGGGTCCTCGGCCGGCGGCTCGGCCGGCAGCAGCAGGAACGAGAGCGCCTGCTGCGCTACGCCGTGGAGTCATCGGAGGCCGAACGCCGCCGGATCGCCGGAGACCTTCACGACGGGGTGATCCAGGACCTGACCGGCCTGACGTTCGCAATGGATGCGACCCGGATGGGCTGCTCGACCGAAGAGGACCGGTCCCGGGTGATCGCGGACGGGGCGATCCGCCTGCGGAGCAGCATCTCGGAGCTGCGGACGCTGATGGTCGACCTCTACCCGCCCAACCTGGACTCCATGGGCGTGGAGGTGGCACTGCAGGAACTGGCCGCCAATCTCGAGCAGCACGGGATCGCCGTCGAGCTGGATGTGCACCAGATCGAGGGGGTTGCCCCGGAGGTCGGTGCGCTTGTGTTCCAGGCGGCCCAGGAGTCCATCCGCAACGTGGTCGGGCACAGCGACGCCCGGCTGGTGCGGGTCGAGGCGCGGGCGATCGACGGGTTCGCCGTACTGCTGGTCGACGATGACGGGCGGGGCTTCAACGAGTCCACCCTGGAACGGCGCAGGGAGGATGGGCACTTCGGCCTGGGCACTCTGGGAGACCTGGTGGCCGACTCCGGCGGCACCCTGACCGTGCGGTCCGCGCCAGGGGCGGGAACGCAGGTCCGGTTGGAGGCGCCGGTGCGATGACAGAGCCCTCGACGGACTCGGTCCGCGTCCTCATCGCCGACGACCACGCGATCGTGCGCTCCGGGCTGGCCCAGCTCGTGGGGACAGCGGACGACCTGGTCCTCGTCGGCTCGGCGCGGGACGGGGACGAGGCCATCGACGAGGCCGCCCGGCTGCGTCCTGACGTCGTGCTGATGGACCTGTCGATGCCAGGCACCGACGGCATCGAGGCCACCCGGCGCATCGTGGCCGACAACCCGGAGGTCCAGGTGCTCATCCTGACCTCCTTCAGTGATCGCACCCGGATCCTGGGCGCCATCGATGCCGGTGCCGTCGGATACCTGCTCAAGCACTCCGAGCCCGAGGCCATCCTGGCGGGAATCCGCGGTGTGGCAAGGGGTGGGTCGCCGATCGATCCGACGGCGGCCCGGATCCTGTTGTCCCGGCGCGGCCCCGAGACGCCGTCCCGCGTCGCAGCTCACCGCGCGGGAACGGGAGGTGCTGCTCATGGTGCGCGACGGGCTCCCGAACAAGACCATCGCCCGCCGACTCGGGATCAGCGAACGCACGGTGAAGGCGCACCTGACCCACACGTTCCAGCGGCTCGGGGTCACCGACCGGACCCAGGCGGCGATCTGGGCGGAGCGCAACCTGGACCAGCGAGCCCGAGGAGTAGACCAAGGCGACGGCCAGAGCCAGGTTGCTCCCAGCCGTAGCGCTTTCGTACTTTGTACTGTAGCGTCTCCCGTACTAAGTACTACTCCACCTGACACGAGGACTCTCATGAGCGACACCACCACCGCGGACCGCTCGGGTCACGCGTCACTGATGACCCGCGAGCGGGCGGCCGAAGACCTGTCGATCCGACAGGCCGGCCTCGTCGCGGGGCTGGGAATCCTTGCCATGGCGGCCCTCTCGGCGGTCGGGATCTTCGCTGTCGAAGGACTGGTGACTCAGGGCGAGGCGGCCAGGACCGTCGAGGACATCGCGGCCTCCGATGGCCTCTTCCGCTGGGGGACCGCGAGCCTGTATGCCGTGGTGGTGCTCGACGTGGTGGTCGCGTGGGCGCTGTACCGGTTCTTCAGCCCGGTGAGCAGCGGGCTTGCGAGGCTGGCGGCCTGGTTCCGGCTCGCCTACGCGGCAGTCTTCATGCTGGCCATTGGCCAGCTCGAAGGCATCCCCGACCTGGTGACCTCCGGCGAATACTCGGACGTTCTCACCGCGGACCAGATCCAGGTCCAGACCCTGCTGAAGACCGATGCGTTTGACGACCTATGGATGGCCGGGCTGATCCTCTTCGGGATCCATCTGGCGCTCGTCGGCTACCTGGCCTGGCGCTCGGGTTACGTGCCCAAGCTCCTGGGCGTCCTGCTCGTCATCGCCGGGGCCGGCTATGTCTTCGACAGTGTCGCCTCGACCGTCCTCGCGATTCCTCCGGGCAGCGTCTCCACCGTCACCTTTCTCGGTGAGTTCCTCCTCGCGATCTGGTTGCTGGTCAAGGGATTCACACCGGCGGCGTACGACGCTGAAGGCGCGGCCAAGGCCGACGCATGACGTCGATGGCCGGCAGGACGGTGCTCATCACCGGTGGCACTGGAGGCATCGGCAGGGCCACCGCCGAGGGTCTGGCGGCGATGGGCGCGCACGTCACCATCACCGGCCGGGACGCCGCTCGCGCCGAGGCCGCGGCTCGGATGATCCGCGCCGCCACCGGCGCACAGGTCGACGTCCTCGTGGCCGACCTGTCCTCCCAGTCGGAGGTACGACGGCTCGCTGCTGAGGCCCTGGATCGGCTGCCGCACATCGATGTCCTGGTGAACAACGTCGGCGGCTACTGGAACACCCGGCGCCTGACGGCCGACGGGCTCGAACACACCTTCGCCGTCAACCACCTCGCGCCGTTCCTGCTGACCAACCTGCTCCTGGATCGGCTGAAGCAGGGCGGCTCCGCCCGGGTGGTGACGGTCTCGTCCCACGCGCACGCCCAGGGGAGGCTCGACTTCGACGACCTCCAGGGCGAACGGCGCTACTCCGGCGCCCGTGCCTACGACCAGTCCAAGCTCGCCAACGTGCTGTTCACCTACGAACTCGCCAGGAGGCTGGAGGGCAGCGGGGGTCACCGCCAATGCCCTGCATCCCGGCGTGGTGAGCACCGCGTTCGGAGCCGAGGACCCCGGCCGCACCCAGCGGCTGGTGGTTCCGCTCCTGCGGCCCTTCCTCAAGGACCCCGTCCGCGGTGCCGCCACCTCGATCCGACTGGCGTCCGATCCGGAGCTCGACGGCGTCACGGGCGGCTACTTCGCCAACAGCGTGCCCAAGCGATCCTCCCCGCGCAGTCGCGACGAGGATGCCGCCGCTCGGCTGTGGAAGGTGAGCGCCGACTTGGTTGGTCTGACCAGGGCCTCCGGATGACGCAGGGATTCTTTCCTGCTGCCGAGCCGGCCGGCGCGGCGTACCCCCTGCTTCAACAGCTGTGGCCGTCGGTCCACGCCGAGGCCGAGCTCCATGGCGACATCGACCTGTGGGTGCACGCGGAGCTTCGAGTCGGACTCTCTGCCGGCGGAGACGTCGAGCGACGTCGGTTCTACTGGTCGACCCAGCATCGGGACTCGCAGTCGCCGCTGGGGTTCTCCGCGCGCACGCTCTATTGCCGAGCGACCGGTTCGCCGCAGGTCTACGCGTTTCCCGCCGAGCCCGTCCTTACCTGGCTCGACGACGCTGACGGTCCCTTGCGCTCCGACGGCCAGGTGCCGCGCGTCGAGATCCTGCGCTACATCCCGTTGCGGCGGTTGACGTAGCCCGAGCTACTTGGCAGATGACCGTTAGGAAGCATGCGTCCCAAGAAGTCCTGGATCGCCCCTCGGTGCCGTTCGGTCGGACACGGACGTACCAAAGCGAGCGCCTTGGCCGTGCGGTCAGCCGGCCGACCTGGCGGATCAGATCGCTTTGGTACGTCGGTCTACGCACGACCGGTCATGCGGTGAGTTCGGAGGGCGCCGGGTCGGTGCGGCGGTCGCGGTTTCGGATCGTGGGGGTCCGGACCGTAGGCTCGCGGGCATGGCTGAATACGTCTTCACACTGCGCAATGTGCGCAAGGCACACGGCGACAAGGTCGTCCTCGACAACGTGACCCTCTCGTTCCTGCACGGGGCGAAGATCGGTGTCGTCGGACCCAACGGAACCGGCAAGTCCTCGCTGCTGAAGATCATGGCCGGCCTCGACCACGCCAACAACGGCGACGCCATCATCGACCCCGACGCCACCGTCGGCATGCTCCAGCAGGAGCCGCCGCTGACCGAGGGCACGACGGTGCTCGACAACGTCGAGGAAGCGGTGCACGAGATCAAGGGCAAGCTCGACCGCTACAACCAGATCACCGAAGAGCTCGCCGACCCGGACGCCGACTACGACAAGCTGCTCGCCGAGATGGGCGACCTGCAGACCGATCTCGACCACGCCAACGCCTGGGACCTCGACAGCCGGCTCGACCAGGCCATGGACGCCCTGCGTTGCCCGCCGCCGGAGGTGCTGGTCGACAACCTGTCGGGCGGAGAGCGGCGCCGCGTGGCGCTGTGCAAGCTGCTCCTCCAGCAGCCCAGCCTGCTGCTGCTCGACGAGCCGACCAACCACCTCGACGCCGAGTCGGTGCAGTGGCTGGAGAACCACCTCGCGGCGTACCCCGGCGCCGTACTGGCCGTGACCCACGACCGCTACTTCCTGGACAACGTCGCCCAATGGATCCTCGAGCTCGACCGCGGCCAGGCGCACCCCTACGAGGGCAACTACTCGACCTACCTCGAGACCAAGAAGGACCGGCTCAAGATCGAGGGCGCGAAGGACGCGAAGCGCGCCAAGATGCTCGAGAAGGAGCTGGAGTGGGTCCGGTCCAACCCCAAGGCCCGGCAGGCGAAGAGCAAGGCCAGGCTCGGTCGCTACGAGGAGATGGCGGCCGAGGCCGACCGGATGCGCAAGATCGACACCTCCGACATCAACATCCCGGCGGGTCCGCGACTCGGCGACATCGTGCTCGAGGCGCACGACCTGCACGAAGGGCTTCGACGACCGGGTCCTGATGAACGACCTGTCCTTCACGCTGCCGCGGGCCGGCATCGTCGGCGTGATCGGTCCCAACGGCGTCGGCAAGACCACGCTGTTCCGGATGATCACCGGACCAGGAGCATCCCGACAAGGGCGAGCTCAAGGTCGGCGCCACCGTGAAGATCTCGTACGTCGACCAGAGCCGCGGCGGCATCGACCCGAACAAGAACGTCTGGGAGGTCGTCTCCGACGGCCTCGACTTCATCAAGGTCGCCAACTTCGAGATGAACTCTCGCGCGTACGTCGCGTCGTTCGGCTTCAAGGGTCCCGACCAGCAGAAGAAGGCGGGCGTGCTCTCTGGTGGCGAGCGCAACCGGCTCAACCTGGCCCTGACCCTCAAGATGGGCGGAAACCTGCTGCTCCTCGATGAGCCCACCAACGACCTCGACGTGGAGACCCTGTCCGCACTCGAGGACGCGCTGCTCGACTTCCCGGGCTGCGCCGTCGTGACCTCTCACGACCGGTGGTTCCTCGACCGGGTCGTGACCCACATCCTGGCCTGGGAAGGCGACGACGAGGACTCGGCGAAGTGGTTCTGGTTCGAGGGCAACTACGCGTCGTACGAGGACAACAAGGTGGAGCGGCTCGGCGTCGAGGCGGCGCGCCCGCACCGGGTCACGCACCGCAAGCTCACCCGCGACTGAGCGCGGGATCGGCTCCGGTCGGCCCAGTCGGCCTCAGCGGATCTCGGCCTCCGGGTGCTGCCCGATCAAGGCGTCGGTGACGCCGTCCATGACTCGGCCGAGCGCCGCGAAGTCTTCCTCCGAGCAGCGGTCGAGCAGATGGCTGCGGACACCTTTGACGTGTAGCGGGGCAGCGCGCACGAGCAGGTCGTAGCCGGCCTCGGTCATCCGGGCCTGGACCCCGCGGCCGTCCTCGAGGCAGTCCTCGCGAGCCACGAGCCCAGCCTTCTCCATCCGGGTGATGGTGTGGGTGACCCGGCTGCGGCTGTGGCAGACGGCGGCGGCCAGCTGCGCCATCCGCATCACGCGATGGGGGCGTTCGGACAGCCGTACGAGGATCTCGTACTCGGTCAACGAGATGCGGAACTCGCGACGCAGCTCCTGATCGAGCTGGTCCATCAGCAGGGTTGAGCCGAGCACGAACGCTCGCCAAGCGTGTTGCTGGCTCTCGGTCAGCCAGCGGATCCCCGAAACAGACGAAACAGACATGTGGGCAGTCTATGGCCCCAATTTGCATGCTGGGCCAGATACGTGTATCTTCGAAGTAACAAGTTGAAACTTCAACTACTTAGGAAGAGGATGAACAAGAAATGACAGTCGTCACTGAGTCCGGTCTCATCGCAGGCACCTGGACCATCGACCCCTCCCACTCGGAGGTCGGCTTCACCGTCCGACACCTGATGAGCAAGGTCCGCGGCCAGTTCGAGACCTTCGAAGGCACGCTCGTCACCGGCTCCGCGCTCGGCGAGACCACGGCCACGGCCACCATCGACCTCAACTCCGTGAACACCCGCGACGAGCAGCGTGACGCTCACCTCCGGTCCGCCGACTTCTTCGACGTGGAGAAGACCGGCCCGATGACGTTCAGCTCCACCTCGTTCGACGGGACCTCCGCCAAGGGCGACCTCACCATCAAGGGCGTCACTCGTCCGGTCGAGCTCGACGTCGAGTTCCTCGGCCTCGACACCGACCCGTGGGGCGGCCAGCGCATCGGCTTCGAGGCGACCACCGAGATCAGCCGCAAGGACTTCGGCGTCGACTTCAACATCCCGCTCGACGGCGGCAAGCTGCTCGTGGGCGACAAGGTCAGCATCGTGTTGTCAGTCCAGGCCGTCCTCAACCAGGACGCCTGAGCCACGCTCGCTGGTCGAGCCTGTCGAGACCAAGCGAAGGCCCCGGACCGATCGGTCCGGGGCCTTCACGCTCGCGGGTGTTGCCGGAGTGGCTGTCAGAGCCGCTCGAGGATCAGCGCCATGCCCTGCCCGCCGCCGACGCACATGGTGACCAGGCCGGTGGTCTTGTCGTGCCAGTCCAGCGAGTTGAGCATGGTGTTCTGCAGCCGGGCGCCGGTCATCCCGAACGGGTGACCGACCGCGATCGCGCCACCGTTGACGTTGAGCCGGTCGAGGTCGATGCCGAGATCCTGGTAGGACGGCACGACCTGGGCCGCGAACGCCTCGTTGATCTCGACCAGGTCGATGTCACCGATCGACATGTTGGCGCGGGCCAGGGCCTGTTTGGTCGCCTCGACCGGGCCGAGGCCCATGATCTCCGGGGAGAGGCCGGAGACTCCCGTCGACACGATCCGGGCCAGCGGGGTCAGGCCGAGCTCGGCCGCCTTGGTGTCGGACATGATCACGACAGCGGCGGCGCCGTCGTTCAGCGCGCAGCAGTTGCCGGCCGTGACGACGCCGTCGGGACGGAACACGGGCTTGAGCTCCGACACCGCGTCGTACGTGACGCCGGCCCGCGGGCCGTCGTCGGTCGAGACGACGGTGCCGTCCGGCGTCGTGACCGGAGTGATCTCGCGTGCCCAGAAGCCGTCGTTGATGGCCTTCTCCGCGAGATTCTGGGACCGGACGCCGAACTCGTCGAGCTCGACGCGCTTCAAGCCGCGCAACCGGGCGACGTTCTCGGCGGTCTGCCCCATGGCGATGTAGCCGTCGGGGACCAGTCCGTCCTCGCGTGGGTCGTGCCACTCGTCGGCGCCGCCCTCTGCGGCCTTCGCGGTCCGGGCCTGGGCATCGCCGAAGACCGGGTTCTGGGTGTCCGGCCAGCTGTCGGAGTTGCCCTTGGCGAACCGGGACACGGTCTCCACGCCGGCGGAGATGAACACGTCGCCCTCGCCGGCCTTGATCGCGTGGAACGCCATCCGGGTCGTCTGCACCGACGAGGCGCAGTAGCGGGTGATCGTCGCGGCGGGGACGGTGTCCATGCCGTTCATGACGTTGACGATCCGGCCCATGTTGAAGCCGCTCTCGCCGCCCGGCAGCCCGCAGCCGAGGTAGACGTCGTCGACCGTGTTCGGGTCCAGCGCCGGGATCTTCGCCAGCGCGGTCCTGATCATCTGGGCGGCCAGGTCGTCCGGTCGAAGCTCCTTCAGCGATCCCTTGAAGGCCCTGCCGATGGGAGAGCGGGCTGCGGAAACGATGACTGCCTCGGGCATGAGGACTCCGATCTGATCGCGGAAGTGAACCGCCAATCAGCCTATCGGGCGGTCTTCGCCGGGCGAGAGGCCGTTGATGAGAAGTGCGACACACTGCCGCAGGTAGTCGGCGCGTGCTGCGGGTTCCTTGAGGATCGCCCCGAGCAGCACCCCGTCCAGGGCGACGACCAGGGTTTCGGCGTGTCCGGCGTCGGCGGGCCCGCCACCCTGGGCGATGACGGCGCCCACCACCTCGACCAGCTGCTCCCGCCAGGCGGAGAACTCGGCGGCCAGTTCAGGATCGCGCGAGGCTTCGAGGGTGAGCTCGAACCTGGTCACGAGGTCGCGGCCGTGCAGCCAGCGCTGGAAGAGTGCGGCGGTTTCGGCCGCGGCCCGGTCGTGGTCGTCGGAGCAGTCGATCAGCACCTCCGACAGGGCCCGCACATCGGCGGTGAGGTGCGCGGCGACGTACCTGGCGAGTGCGGTCTGGAGGGCCCTTCGGGTGCGCAGGTACGCCGAACAGCTGCCTTCAGGGAGACCGGCCTGGCGGTCCACGGCGCGGTGGGTCAGGCCACGCATTCCGGCCTCGGACACGACCACGAGCGCGGCGTCGAGGAGTTGTCGCATGCGAGGGGTCAGGTCGAGGTCGGTCGTCGACTTCGGGTGTCATGCCGCTCCCTCCGGACTCTGACCGGTGACTTTACGCGCCGACTTGCGCTCCCGCTTCTACAGGTGTAGTTTCTACATCAGTAGAAGGTCTACAAATGTAGAAAGGAACCGATGATGAGCTTCGAACTTCTCCCCAACGTCAGTACTGGGTTGCGGCCATCGCGGCGGTCGCCGCCCTCGGCGTAGCTCCTGGTCGCCGGTCTGGCCGTCGACTTCGTCGTCCGCAACCGCCCGGTTCGCCTCCGTCGCAACGAGTCGATCCGCCGCTACTACGGACACGTTTCGCTCAGCCACTGATCCTCTGACACCATCGCAGGGTGCGTCACGTCTATGAATGCCCACTGCGATGGGCCGACCTCGACCAGCAGGGCCACATCAACAACGTGATCTACGTCGACTATCTCCAGGAGTCGCGGGTCGACATGTTGTTGACTCATTCCCCGGACAGTCGCTCCGACGACCTGGCCGAGGGCGTGGTCGTCGTACGGCACGAGGTGCAGTACACCGCCCCGCTGAAGTTCCGGCCCGAGCCGGTCAAGATCGAGTCGTGGGTCACCGAGATCCGCGCGGCCAGCTTCACGATGGCCTACGAGATCTACGACGATGGTCCCGATGGCCGGATCGTCTACCTGCGGGCGACGACCCTGCTCACGCCGTACGTCTTCGCCGCCGAGAAGCCTCGCCGGATCACTCCCGACGAGCGTGAGAGTCTCCAGCGCTTCTTCGAGCCGACCCCCAAGCAAGCCCCGCGAGAAGCCGGATGAGCCCAAGCGCGATGACCGCAACCACTATCCGGTGCAGGTCCGGTTCTCCGACGTGGACGTCTACGGGCACGTCAACAACGTGAAGTACTTCGAGTACTTCCAGGAAGCCCGGATCTCCTACCTGCACCGGCTGCTCGCCGATTCACTCGGCGCCGACGCGCCGCCGCTCGTGGTCGCGCAGACCGACGTCGACTACAAGGTGCCGATCCTCTTCCGTCCCGAGTCGTACGACGCGTGGACCTGGGTGACTCAGGTGGGTCGCTCGTCGTTCGAGCTGGAGTCGGAGATCCGTGACGGCGACACCCTGCTGAGCCGCTGTCGCGTGGTGGCGGTGACGTTCGACCCGGAGACCCAACGGTCGTCGCCGCCGCCCGACGGCTACCGCGACATGCTGCTGGCGGAGCTCAGTCGCTGAGAGTGTTCACCATGGAGTGCGCAGCGCGGGTGATGTAGTCCCAGAACTCGGCGTCCTGTTCCGGGGTCAAGGCGACCTCGTCGAGCGCGGCCCGGAAATGCCTGAGCCAGTGCTCCTTGGCGTTCGGGGTGACCGCGAACGGAGCGTGCCGCATCCGCAGCCGCGGATGTCCCCGGTTGTCGGAGTAGGTCGTCGGCCCGCCCCAGTACTGCACCAGGAACAACGTGAACCGTTCCGCGGCCGGCGCGAGGTCCTCCTCGGGGTACAGCGGTCGCAGCACCTCGTCGCTGGCGACACCCTCGTAGAACTTGTCCACGAGCCGCTTGAACGTGTCAAAGCCGCCGATCTCGTCGTAGAAGGTGCTCACGTGTCCATTCTGCCGACCACCCCCGTCAGCCACCGCATCGGCGTGGAATAGTCGTGGACGCACCCAGACCCGAATCCCCGAAGGAGCGACCCGCAGATGGCAACCACCCGCAGCGCGACCACCCGTTGGGAAGGCAGCCTCCTAGAAGGCGCCGGCCAGGTGACCCTGGACTCGTCCGGGCTCGGCACCTACGAAGTCTCGTGGCCGGCCCGCACGGAGGAGCCCAACGGCAAGACCAGTCCCGAGGAGCTCATCGCCGCAGCACACTCGTCGTGCTTCTCGATGGCCTTCTCGGGTGCTCTCGCGAAGGCAGGGACAGCCGCCGACGTCCCTCGAGACCTCCGCCGAGGTGGAGTTCACGCCCGGCAAGGGCATCACCGGAATCAAGCTCACCACCCGCGGGGTCGTCGAGGGCATGAGCAACGACCAGTTCGTCGAGCTCGCTGAGGGTGCCAAGACCGGCTGCCCGGTGAGCCAGGCCCTGACCGGTACCACGATCACCCTGGACGCTGCTCTCGCCTGATTTGCCGCGTCAGGTCAGGCGGCGGGGGGTGGGCTCTCGATGCCCTCGTGTTCAAAGCGCGCCTTGACCCGTTCGCGCAGCTCGCGGGACACGTTGGCTCCGGAGAGCGGGACCGTCTTCAGGTTGACCCGCATGGTGACGGCGCCGGGCGCGAGCATCTCGGCGCCCCAGACCTCTGGTTCCTCGACGAGGAGCCCGTTGAAGTCCTCGTCCTCCCAGAGATCGCGCGCCACATCGGCGAGCACGCGCCGAACCTTGGCAGGTCCTCGCCCCGGGCCACGTCGATGTCGAACGAGGTCGCAGCCCAGTTGTGGCTCTTGTTGCCGACCCTGAGGATCTCGCCGTTGCGGACGTACCAGACCGTTCCGTCGGTGTTGCGCAGGCGGGTCACCCGCAGGCTCACCGCTTCGACCGTCCCGCTGGCCGGTCCGACATCGACCATGTCGCCGACGCCGTACTGGTCCTCGAGGATGATGAAGGTGCCGGCCAGGAAGTCCTTGACCAGGTTCTGGGCGCCGAAGCCCAGGGCCACGCCGACGATTCCGGCGCTGGCCAGCAGCGGGGCGATGTTGAGGCCGAGCTTGCTGAGCACCATCAAGGTGGCCACCACCCCGAGCAGGCCCGTGGTGATGCTCTTGAGCACCGTGCCCATCGTGCGGGCGCGTTGGACGCGCCGCTGCATGGCCGCGTCACTGCCGAGCCATTGGATGCGCTCGGGGAGCAGGCCGATCTCGGCACGCTTCACGAACCTGTCGATCGCGCGGTGCAAAAGCCAGACCGCCACGATGGTGAGTACGACGATGAGCAGGATCGCGCCGGCGGTACGCGTCCAGATATCCACATTGTCCTTCAGCCAGTCCTGCCAGCTGTCAGTGGCCTTCGGGTTGACAAGCATGCGGACCAGTATCCGGGCCGATCAAGCAAGGAGGTGACGGGGGAGGTGTCGGTGCCGATATCCTCGTCGTGTGAACACGTCGCAGCCGCACCTTCGTCGCTTCACCCGCGTCACCGCGCTCGCCGTGGTAGTCGCTCTGCCGCTGCTGGCAACCCCTGCCAACGCCGAGATTCCGGAGAACTGGAGCAACCCGCCCCAGGTGGACAACCTCGAGGCCCTGCTGCTGCTGGGCGGCGTTCCGCTCGCCCTGTTCGTGGTGATCACGCTGCTCGTGATGGCGCCGTCCATGGCCAAGGGCGAGCGCTCCGGGGGCGAGACCGGCCTTGATGAATGGTTCGGTGGCCCCGGCAAGGGCACCAAGGAACTGGAGGAGGCTTCCTCGGACCCCTCGGAGACCGGTGGCGCAAGTGGCCGCTGGTAGCGGCTTCAGCGCCGCTGAGCGCTTCGAGGTGGACCGGGCCATCCGGGCCGCCGAACAGGCCTGTCGCTTCGAGTTCTCGGTCTTCGTGGGTGCGGCCGAGGACGAGCCCGGCGCCTTCGCGAAGCGGCTCCACCGCACGCTCGTTGCGCCGGCGCGCAGCATCCTGATCATGGTCGACCCGGCCGCCCGGTTCCTCGAGGTCGTCACCGGTACTGAGGTACGCCGGCACCTCACCGACCGAGAAGTCGAGCTCGCCGTACTCGAGATGCAGTCGGCGTTCGCAGCCGACGAGTTCGTGGACGGCCTCACCCGAGGCATCGCCAAGCTCGCAGAGCATGCACGACCCGCAGAAGACGCTGCACGCGTAACCCGCGAGGCTGGGCTCTAGCTCGCGTCCTTGGCCTGGGCGGCTAGCGCGCGGACCATGTCGGAACGGCCTTCACGCACGTAGCGCTTGGCGGCGGGGTTGGCCTGGGAGTGCTCCAGCCACTCGTCGAGCCGGGCGACGGTCTCGTCGGAGACGAGCGGCATCAGGAACATGTACTCCAGGGCAGTGGACGCCCGCTGGACGCCCTTCTCCTCCCAGATCGTGTCGGCGACCTCGAGGTAGCGCTCGAGGTACGGCGCCAACAGGTCGGCCTGGCCGGCTGCGGGGAACGAGAACGCGATGCTCCGCTGGGTCTCGTTGGGTACGTCGTCACGCTCGATCGCGTCGCGCCACGCCTGTTCCTTGGCCTCGGCGGTGGGCCGGACAGTGAGCGCCGCAGCCGCGTGCTCCTGGCCGGAGATGGTCTGGTCGCGCTCCAGCTCCGCCTCGATCTCGGCCTGGTCGGCCTTGCCGTTGGCCGCCAGCCCGGTCAGCAGGGTCCAGCGCAGGTCGGTGTCGACCGCCAGGCCGTCCAGGGTGACGGTGCCGTCGAGCAGCCCGGCGAGGAACGCCAGCGCGTCGTCAGTGTGCGCGGCTGCGGCGTACGCCCGGGCGAACGCCAGCTGGTGGTCCGAACCGGGTGCGGCCGACTCCAGCAGCGCTCGCAGCCCGGTCTCCCAGGTGTCCTTGAGGGCGTCGCGGCCGGCCGGATCGGCGAAGTAGTTGACGGCGTTGCGGGCGTAGACCGGCAGCCGGCTCACTGCGGTCAGGTCCGTCTCCGTTCCGAGCCCCCGCAGGACCAGCTCCACGAAGTCGGTGGCGCTCATCTCGGCGTCGCGGGTCATGTCCCAGGAGGCGCCCCAGAGCAGTGCCCGCGCCAACGAGTCGTCGACCTTGTCGATGTGGTGGACCGCCGTGGCCAGGGACCGCTCGTCCAGGCGGATCTTGGCGTAGGTGAGGTCACCGTCGTTGATCAGGACCAGGTCGGGCTGCTTCTCACCGACCAGGGCGGGGACGTCGGTCGACGCGCCGTCAACGTCGATCTCGACCGACGTACGACGGGCCAGCCGACCGTCGTCCAGGTCGTAGAGGCCGACGCCGATTCGGTGCCGGCGGATCGACGGGAACTCCGGAGCCGCCGTCTGTGAGATCGAGAAGGAGGTGAACCCGCCATCGGCGTCCACGTCGAACACCGGCGCGAGCGTGTTGACGCCCGAGGTCTGCAGCCACTCGTTTGCCCAGCTGTCGAGCTCGCGGCCAGACGCCTTCTCGAGCGCTCCCAGCAGGTCGGCGAACTCGGAGTTGCCGAACGCGTTGGCCTTGAAGTAGTCACGCAGTCCGGCGAGGAACCTGTCGATGCCGACCCAGGCCACGAGCTGCTTGAGTGTCGAGGCTCCCTTGGCGTAGGTGATGCCGTCGAAGTTCACCTCGACCGCCTGGAGGTCGTAGTTGTCGGCGGCGATGGGGTGCGTCGAGGGCAGCTGGTCCTGGCGGTAGGCCCAGTTCTTGCGGGCGTTGGTGAAGCCGGTCCAGGCCTCGGTGTACTGCGTCGCATTGACCATTGCATGGTGGGCGGCCCACTCGGCGAACGACTCGTTGAGCCAGAGGTCGTCCCACCACTTCATCGTGACCAGGTCGCCGAACCACATGTGCGCCATCTCGTGCAGGATCGTGTTGGCGCGGCTCTCGTAGAACGCGTGCACCTGACGACTGCGCGGGAGGTACTCGTCGCGGAAGGTCACGCAACCCGCGTTCTCCATCGCCCCCATGTTGTATTCGGGCACGTAGAGCTGGTCGTACTTGCCGAACGGGTACGGGAAGTCGAAGGCATCCTCGAAGAACGCGAAGCCCAGCTTGGTGAGCTCGTTGAGCTCGTCGACGTCGAGGTACTGCTTCATCGACTGCCGGCAGTAGTGGCCCAGCGAGATCGTCCCGTTGCGCCCGTCGTACGAATCCATGACCTCGTGGTACTCACCGGCCACGAGTGCGGTGATGTACGTCGACATCCGCTCGGTGGCCGGGAAGTTCCACACGGCCTTGCCGGCTGGCCCCGTTGTCGGCGCCGGCAACGGGAACGGGCTCTGGGGTGGGGGAGTTGGAGATGACCTTCCAGGTGTCCGGCGCGGTCACGTTGAACGTGAAGACCGACTTGAGGTCCGGCTGCTCGAAGGTCGTGTAGACGCGGCGGGCGTCGGGCACCTCGAACTGGCTGTAGAGATAGACCCGGCCGTCGGCCGGGTCCACGAAACGGTGCAGGCCCTCGCCGGTGTGGCTGTAGGGCAGCTCGGCGACGACGCGCAACTCGTTGTCCGCAGCGAGATCGTCGAGGCGGATCCGGTGGTCCCGGTAGACCTCGAACTCGTCGAGCTTCTTGCCGTTCAGGGTCACCTCGTGGATCGTCGCGCCGACCAGGTCGGCGAACGTGCTCACCCCCGGCTCCGAGCACGAGAACCGGATCACCGTCGTGCTCTCGAAGACCTTGTCGGAAACGGTGAGGTCGAGGTCGATCGTGTAGGAATCGACGCCCAGGACGGCGGCGCGACCCTGCGCCTCCTCGCGGGTGAGATTGGTTCCAGGCATGGACGGATCATGTCACCCGCGTCGACGCCCTGGAGCAAGGGGTTTGGGCATGATGTGTCCGTGACCGAGACGCGACAGCACGTCGTACCGCTGCGCGAGGCTTTCGGGACCTGGTTCGGCATCTCGCTGCAGACCTTCGGCGGTCCGGCGGGGCAGATCGCGGTCATGCAGCGGACGCTGGTCGACGAGAAGCGGTGGATCGGCGAGCACCGGTTCCTGCACGCGTTGTCGTTCTGCATGCTGCTGCCCGGACCCGAGGCCCAACAGCTCGCGATCTACACAGGGTGGCTGCTCAACGGCTGGCTGGGCGGCATGATCGCCGGTGTCCTGTTCGTGCTGCCCGGCGTGATCGCCCTGCTCGGGCTGTCCTGGCTGTACGCCGTGCACGGGGACACCGCGGTCGTCACGGCGCTGTTCCTGGGTCTGGCCCCGGCCGTTCTCGCCATCGTCACCCAGGCCGTCGTCCGCATCGCCAGGCGAGCCCTCCGGCACCCTGCACTCGTCGGGATCGCGGTCGCTGCGTTCCTGGCGCTGGCCGTGTTCGCGCTGCCCTTCCCCCTCGTTGTGCTCGGTGCTGGGGTTGCGGGCTGGGCGCTCGATCGGTGGCGTCCGGGGCTGCTCGTTCCGCCGAGGCGCGAGTCCGGCAGCGGACGACGATGAACCGCTGATCCCCGACGACGTACTGCACGTGGCCCGCCCCTCGCTTCGGCGCAACATGACGATCCTGGCGTTGGGGATTCCGCTGTGGCTGGCGCCGGTGGCCGTGGCGGCGGCGTCAACCGGGCGACACAGCGTCTTCACCGAGCAAGGGGTGTTCTTCTCCGGCACGGCGCTGGTCACCTTCGGCGGCGCCTACGCGGTGCTGGCGTTCGTGGCGCAGAAGGCCGTCGAGACCTACGGATGGCTCACGGCGGGAGAAATGGTCAAGGGCCTTGCCCTGGCCGAGACGACGCCGGGACCGCTGATCATGGTCGTGCAGTTCGTGGCGTTCATGGGGGCCTACCGGGATCCCGGTGCTCTGCACCCGGTCGTGGCGGGGGTCGTTGCCTCCCTCCTGACCACCTGGGTGACGTTCGTGCCCTGTTTCATCTTCATCTTCCTCGGGGCGCCGTACGTCGAGCGGCTGCGCGGGAACGTGGCCCTCTCCGCAGCCCTGGCCGGGATCACGGCGGCAGTGGTCGGGGTCATCGCCAACCTGGCGCTCTACTTCGGCGCCCACACCCTGTTCTCCGCGACGCACACCTACGAGTGGGGGCCGGTGCAGATCCTTGCGCCGATCTGGTCGTCGTACACCTGGGAGACCTGGCTGATCGCCGCGGTGGCGATGGCCTTGATCTTCGCGCTGAAGTGGCCGGTGCTGCGGACGCTCGGCGCCTGTGCCGCGCTCGGGGTCGTCATCGGTCTGGCCGGCTGACCCGGAAATGGCCCGGTTCGGGGCCTTGGGGCCGCGTGGTTGGGTTGAACACAATGAGCAATGCTGACTTCTGGTTCGACCCGCTGTGCCCGTTCGCCTGGATCACCTCGCGCTGGATGCTCGAAGTCGAGAAGGTGCGCGACATCTCGGTGACCTGGAACGTCATGAGCCTGGCGTACCTCAACCAGGACAAGGACATCTCCGACAGCTACCGCGAGCATCTCAAGCCGGCCTGGGGTCCGGTGCGCGTCTGCATCGCCGCCGAACAGGCACACGGCAAGGACGTGCTGTTGCCGCTCTACACGGCTCTCGGGACCCGCCTCCACCACGAGAAGCAGCCGATCACGCGTGAGCTGATCGCCGCCGCAGTCGCGGAGGTCGGGCTCGAGCCGAAGCTGGTCGACGCGATGGACGACACGTCGTACGACGACGCCGTGGTCAAGTCCCACAAACTCGGGATGGACCAGGTCGGCGACGACGTCGGCACCCCGACCATCTCGTACGACGGCTCGGCGTTCTTCGGTCCGGTGCTCTCGAGGATCCCCCGCGGCGAGGATGCCGGCCGCATCTGGGACGCCTGCGTTGAGCTGTCCGCGTTCTCCTACTTCTCCGAGCTGAAGCGCTCGCGTACCCAGAGCCTCGACTTCAGCTGAACCAAGGCTGGCTGGACCGGTCAGCTCGACGCCGCCGTGGCAGCGGTCGTGGCGACCATCACGGCCATCATCGCGGCCTGCGCCGCCGCGACGGCGTCCCTGACCGCCTTGGCAGCCCAGGCTCCCTCGGCGATCGCCTTCGCGCGCTTGCGCACCTCGCGCTTGGAGAGTCCGGCCAGGTCGACCGACTTGTGCGCGCGGTCGATCGCGGACAGCAGGGAGATCAGGGCGGCCGTTCGCTGGTCGGGTTCCACGCCCTGCACGAGCGCCGCGGTGAGGTCGCGACGTACGGCGTCCTCGTGGCTGGAGTCGACGGCTGGCCAGCGCTTGCGCGGGAAGAGACCGAGGACCCGGTCTTCCTGGAGACGGACGATGCCGCGGCCCTTCAGCCGGTCGAGGAGCGTGTCCCGCAGGCCCTTGCCGAGCCTGCCGACGAGGTCCTGAGCGGTTCGCTCCTTCTCACCGATCCGCTGCAGCGCATCCTCGAGGACCGGGTCCTGGGGCCGGGGGCTGCCCGACACGACGTGGACCTTGCTGCGCGCCCACATGCCGTCGGACTTGCGCACATCCAGCAGCCCGCTCATCGCCAGCTCGATGAGTACGGCGCCGCCCAGCACCGGCTCGACGTAGGTGGTCTCGAGCTTGCCGCTCTTGTCGTCGAGCAGCAGGAGCAGCAGGTCCTCGGCAATCAGATTCATGGTTCCACCGTACAAAGCGGCCCGACCGGGTGGTTGCGGTCGCGCGGCCACGGATCCAGCGGCGGGCTCGACTCCGGAACAGAAGTGACGCATGATGTTGATGAGGCCTGTCGTCGACCTGGGTCGCACCTGCGTGCGTCGTGACTCCCATGAACCTCCTTCATCGTTCTCTCGCCCAACTGTTCGTCCTCGCGGTCATCGTGCCGGCGGTCGGAGCCGTGCCCGCCGAAGCAGCCCCACCTCCAGGTCAGACGCCTGCACCCGATCGGGTGCGACTGGTCGGTGAGCCGGGCTCGGTCGTCCGCTCAGCGTCGTACCGCCTGGGGCCTGCGGAACTGACGCGCGTCGCTGACACCCGAAGGTTCCGTACCGCGCGGCTGAGCTCGACGACCTACCGGATGGTGGCGCTGACCTGGCGCGGCGACGATGCTGCGGCGCTGCGGATTCGTAGCCGGACCGAGGGCCACTGGTCGCTCTGGCGGAAGCTCGCGCCGCTGACCGACCTTCCCGACGCCACCAGCGGCGAGGGGAACGGCGTCCACGGGACCGAGCTGCTCTGGCTGGGCCCGTCCGACGGGATCCAGGTCATCGTCCGCGGCCACCGCCCGAAGCGGCTCACGCTCCAGTTGATCGACCCCGGTGTGCTGGAGTCCGACTCGGACGTGGTCACGCACACCAAGGCCCGGAACGGCACGGGAGCTCCGGCGCCGGTGCGCCCCGGCCGGATCTGCTCTACCGCAAGCAGTGGGGTGCCGACGAGAGCTGGCGCAACGGTGGCCCCTACTACGGCCGCACCATCCAGCAGGCGCACATCCACCACACGGCAACGGGCAACGACTACACGAGGGCCGACGTCCCGGGGCTGATCCGGGGCATCTACCGCTACCACACGCACGACCTCGGCTGGTCAGACATCGGCTACAACTTCCTGGTCGACAGGTTCGGCCGCTCGTGGGTGGGCCGCGCGGGCGGGGCGGCGCAGCGTCGTCCGTGGTGCGCACACCCTCGGCTTCAACGACACCTCGACCGGGATCTCGGTGATCGGCAACTACGAGGATGCGTGGCTGAGCGAGGCCGTGATGGCTGCGATTGTCCGGATAGCGGCCTGGAAGCTGGACCGCTTCCACCGCAAACCGACCGGGTGGATCCGGGTCTACTCGCACGGGAGCGACAAGTACCCGGAAGGCGAGACCGTCAGCCTGCGGGTCATCGACGGGCACCGCGACACCAACGACACGGCCTGCCCCGGCGCGCACCTCTATTCGAAGCTGCGCATGATCCGCAACCGGACCCAGAGGCGCGTCGACAACTGGTGAACCCCTGCCCGGTCGGCTCGGCCGCCAGACGTCGTACGCCGTCCGGGTCGGCCACCCGAAACCCGGTGGACCCGCCCTCCTAGGATTCACCGTATGAGCCACGTCCTGTCTGCCGTCGCCTGGCCGTACGCCAACGGCCCGCGCCACATCGGCCACGTTGCCGGTTTCGGTGTGCCGTCCGACATCTTCAGCCGGTACATGCGGATGGCCGGGCACGACGTGCTCATGGTCTCGGGCACCGACGAGCACGGCACCCCGATCCTGATCGCCGCCGACGAGGCGGGGGTGCGCCGCAGCAGCTCGCCGACCAGAACCACCGGCTGATCGCGAGGACCTCTGTCGCGCTCGGTCTCTCCTACGACCTCTACACCCGGACCACGACGCCGCAACCACCACTCCGTCGTGCAGGAGCTGTTCCTCGGCGTCTACGAGAACGGCTACTTCGTCGAGCAGACGACGTACGGCGCGATCTCGCCCTCGACCGGGCGGACCCTGCCGGACCGTTACATCGAGGGCACCTGTCCGATCTGCGGGTACGACGGCGCGCGGGGCGACCAGTGCGACAACTGCGGCAACCAGCTGGACCCCAACGAGCTGATCAACCCGAGGTCGAAGATCAACGGCGAGACCCCCGAGTTCATCGAGACCCAGCACTTCTTCCTCGACCTGCCGGCCCTCGCCGACGCGCTCGCCGAGTGGCTCGACGAGCGCGAGGCCACCGGACTGTGGCGCCCGAACGTGATCCGGTTCAGCCAGAACATCCTCAAGGAGATCAAGCCCCGGGCGATGACCCGGGACATCGACTGGGGGATCGCCGTACCCCTCGACGGGTGGCGGGAGAACCCCACCAAGAAGCTCTACGTCTGGTTCGACGCGGTCGTCGGCTACCTGAGCGCGAGCATCGAGTGGGCACGCCGCTCAGGCAACCCGGACGCCTGGCGGGAGTGGTGGAACGACCCCGAGGCGCTGTCCTACTACTTCATGGGCAAGGACAACATCACCTTCCACAGCCAGATCTGGCCGGCCGAGCTGCTGGCCTACTCGGGCCGTGGCGCCAAGGGCGGCGAACCGCGGCTGTACGGCGGGCTCAACCTGCCGACCGAGGTCGTACTCGAGCGAGTTCCTGACGATGGAGGGCAAGAAGTTCTCCTCGTCGAAGAAGGTCGTGATCTACGTCCGGGACATGCTCTCGCGCTACCAGCCCGACGCGTTCCGCTACTTCGTCGCAGCGGCCGGTCCCGAGAACCAGGACTCCGACTTCACCTGGGCCGAGTTCGTCCGCCGCACCAACGACGAGCTGGTCGCCGGCTGGGGCAACCTCGTCAACCGGACCGCGACCATGATCGCGAAGAACTTCGGTGAGATCCCCGAGCCCGGCGAGCTGACTGCTGAGGACAAGACCGTGCTCGACACAGTCGACGGCGCGTTCGGCGTGGTCGGCGACCTGATCGGCCGGCACCGGCAGAAGCAGGCGATCGGCGAGACGATGCGCACCGTGGCGGAGGTCAACAAGTACGTCACCGACGCCGAGCCCTGGAAGATCAAGGACGACCCGGCCCGGCTGGCCACGGTGCTGCACGTGCTCGCCCAGTGCGTGGCCGACCTCAACACGATCCTCGCGCCGTTCCTGCCGTTCTCGGCCAACGCGGTCGACGCCGTCTTCGGTGGCGCGGGCGACGTACAGCCGCTGCCGCGCGTCGACGAGGTCGAGGACCTCGATGGGGGCGCGGCCTACCCGATCATCACCGGCGACTACTCCGGAGTCAGAGCCTGGCAACGATCGCCGATCGAGGTCGGGACGCCCGTTGCCAAGCCCACGCCGGTCTTCGTCAAGCTCGACCCGTCGATCGTGGAGGACGAGCTGGCGCGCCTCGAAGCCTGACCGCCTGAGTCAGAACCCGATCGCGGTGCCCGGAGCAACGTCGTGGCGCATCGCGCGCCACAGCTCCAGCACCGCGCCGGCCCGTAGCTCCTCGACGAAGCCGGCGCGCAGCATCCCGACCAGGTTGGTGCCGCCGAGGTACGCCGCCCCCAGTGCCTCGACCGGCAGCCGAATGTCGGCCTCGTTGCTGGTCCTGCTCACCGATGCCGTGCCGGAGTCGTCGACCTGCACTCGCCAGGACCCCTCGTTCCACGGCGCCGACACGTCCCTGACCTCGACCACAACGTCACAGGGGGCTGAGTAGGCGCGGGCCTGGAGTGCTTCGGGCAGGTTGACGAGCCGGACCCACAGACTGTCGTAGGTCACGACGTCACCGGTGCCACGAGGCCCGCCGACCCACTGAAACATCGGGTCGTCGACGCCGATCCCCTCGATCTTGACCGTCCCCATCAGGTCGAAATCGACCAATCGGCGGACCAGCGCGAGTCGTGCCGCCGGGTCGCCGGCCAGCCTGAGGACGGTCAGCTCGCCGCCGGGTCGGCCCTTCTCCCATTTGTGGGTACGCCGGAAAGCGGCCAGTCCGACGTCCATTCCGTCGCGTCGAGCGAAGAGGATCCGCGATCGACTCCTTGTCGCGCAGTTCCTCGGGCCATTCCTTGCACACCGCCTCGTAGAACTCGTCGTCGCCGACGATGGCGCCCACGCTCGTCGACGCGCAATGCAGCTCGCATTCGCGGATCCGCTTCGGCATCCCGCCGTCGCTGATCGTGGCCAGTTGGGTGCGCACGGGCTGCACGCTCTCGTCGAGATGGGGTGCCGTCATCTTGGTGCCGCGGCCCAGATGCACCGTGAGCTCGTGCGACGCGAGCCCGTAGCCGTGCCGTCCATAGATCGCCGGCTCACTCGCGTGCAGCGCCGAGATGTGGGTGCCGGCCTCGTCACGAACCTGCTCGAAATGGTGCTTCAGCATGGCGGTGAGGATCCCGCGGCGGCGGTGGTCGGGGTGGACGCCGACCCACGTGAGGCCGGCGCAGGGCACCTGCCGAACCCCCAGGTCACGGTCGGGAATGGACAGCGTCATCGGGCGGACGCCGTAGATCCCGGGGTAGGTGCCAGGGTCGGCGCCGTCGACCTCCGCGGCGAAGCGGAGCCGCTGCGGGACCCCGACGCAGCTGTTCGGAGGTCGGGGCGGAGCTGACCTCCTGGAACCACACCGTCTCGTCGGTGTGCAGGAACCGGTCCTGGTCTGTCGCCAGACCGACGCGGATGTCGAGCTCGCTCATGTGCCCAGCAAACCGCCAAAGCGGCGTCGGGCTCAACAGGTTTACTGCGAGTTGGTTCAGGTCTGGGGCGTAGCGCAGATAGACGACGCCGTTGCCGAAGCGACGTTCATCAAGCAGCTCGAGAGCGATGCGCACATCGTCGGGCAGGGAAGGGTTTCCGCTTCCCACCACGACGGGCGACACGAACAGGCGGTACTCGTCGACCAACCCGGCCCTGATCGCCTGGGCGGCGAGGCCGGGACCGCCGATGGAGAGGTCACTGTCCGCCGAAGCCTTCAGCTCCCGGACCGCTTCGGGATCGAAGGCCTGCTCGATCCGGGTCTTCGGGGTGGAGGCATCCTCGAGCGTCCGGGAGAACACGATCTTGTCGGCCGCCTGCCAGATCGCAGCGAAGTCCCGGAGCGGGCGACTGGTCGGAGAGGCGTCCGCGGTCTGCCAGAAGCTCATGACCTCGTACATCCGGCGCCCGTAAAGATAGGTGCCGATCGGTCGCTCGAGGTCGTTGACGAGCGTGCACCTCCTCGTCCGGCTCGGCCCAGTCGAAGTTGCCCTCTCGTCCGCCACGTAGCCGTCCAGCGACGTGAGCGCCGAATAGATCAGCTTGGCCATGCTGGATTCCTCTCGGTTTCCGATTGGTGCCCGGCCGCTCACCCGATCCGGTGCAGGACCTCGGTGCGCAGCAGGTGCGGCGGCGTCGTCGCGGGGTCGTCGACGTACTGCTCGTAGACCGGGCCGGTCGGCGATCGCCTCTGCTCGTGCAGCCAGCGGACCAGGGCATGGTAGGCAAGGGCCAGCGACTCGTGCGGCCCGACGTGTACGACGCGCGCCAGACGCCCGCCGGCAGGATCTGCGCGTCGAGCGTCCGGTGAGGAAACTGGAGCCGGGCCGCGATCGTCATCGAGCCAGTCAGGGTGAGTGGGTACTCCCCGATCGCGGCGCAGTCGCGTCGTGGCCCCGGCGTCTGCCTGGTCGAGCAACCTGACGAACAGCGCCGCGGCATCCGCATCGAGGGTGTCGCGTGCGCGGCTCCTCGCAGCGTCAACATCGTCTGGTCATCCCAGGTGACGATGTCCGGCTCGACGACCGGCAGTGACGGACGCACTCCTCAGCGCCTCGATCACCGCCAGCGCCCGGCCGCGCCCTGGCAGCCTGACGCTCCAGGCGAAGCCGCTCGGCGGCGAGGATCTCGTGCAGGGGGACGCCGGACACGAAGTGTGCCCGGATCCGTTCGAGCGGGACGTCCAGGCTCCGGAGAGTCGTGACGCCCAGGGCGTCACGCAGCTGGTCCCAGCGGTAGTAGCGATAGTTGCTCGCCGGGTCGACCCAGGCAGGGGTCAGCACGCCGACTGCCTGGTAGTGCCGCAGCGTCTTCACGGTCAGTCGCGCAGCCTGGGCGAACGTACCGATGGGCACGAGATCTGGATCAGGCATTGGCTCCCGTGACGTAGTCGTCGGCGAACTCCGGCCCTGGCGGGATCGGGGTGATCACGTCCACCAGCGTCCCACTCGGGTCGACGGTCATGAAGTGGCGTTGCCCCCACGCCTCGCTGCGCAGGTCGAGCGGCATCTCGAGTCCGGCGGCCCGCGCGCGCTCGTGGGTCGCGTCGACGTCGTCGACCTCGATCGCCACCAGTACGCCGGCGGGCTTCTGCTGGAACGAGAACGGAACGCTGTCGTGGTCGCGCTGGACGATCCCGAGCTGTGAGAAGGGTTTGGTCGGAGCTTGGAGTTGGACGTACCACGCGTTCCGGAAGATGACCTCGAAGTCGAACAGCTCAAGGTAGAAGTCTCGGGTCGCGGGCACGTCGTCGCTGCAGATGGTCGGGAAGATGTCGGTGATCATGGAGACGATGCTTGGGTCTCCCCCGAGGGGAGAGTCAAGCCTCGCATGCCCGTGACTCGCCGGGTAGGGTCGCCGCATGGCCGACCCGACTTTCCTGCCCCGGTTCTTCGTCAAGCAGAAGTTCGCGATGCTGACGAACCGCTACGAGATCATCACCGCCAATCCCGACGGCAGCTTCGGACCGCTGCTCGGACTGGCCGAGCAGAAGAAGATGGCGCTCAAGGAGCAGGTCACGTTCTTCAGCGACGAGTCCAAGAGCAGACCGGTGTTCGGGTTCAAGGCCCGCAGGGTGATGGACCTCAACTCGGGCTATGACGTCACCGACGAGTCCGGCGCTCAGATCGGGTTCTTCAAGAAGGACTTCGGCGCCAGCCTGATGCGGTCGACCTTCCACATCGAAGGCCCCGGTTACGCCGGCACCGGCCAGGAGCGCAGCCAGCTGGTCGCGATCGTGCGCCGCTTCACGGACATCCCGTTCCTGCCGATCCACTTCGACTACGTGGACACGTCGGGCCAGCGGCTGCTCAGCATCGAGCGGCAGGCCAGCGTGCGAGACAAGTACACGGTCGACGTGCACGACCAGCGCATCGACTTCCGGGTGGCTGCCGCCGTCGCCGTGGCGATGGATGCGCTCATGTCGCGCTGATGGTCCTGTATCCGCAGGCCCGGTTGGCCGTCGAGGCGTCGGCGCTGGAGCCGCCGGTGTTCGAGCCCGGCTTCGACATCGCGGCGGCCCGGACCCAGGCTCGGGTGCTGGCACTCGGTCAGCCCCGCGAGGACGTTGCCGTCGTTCGCGACGTCGAGGCGGACGGCGTTCCCTGCCGGCTCTACGTTCCGCAGGATGCGGTGGGCGGGGTCGTCGTACACCTGCATGGTGGCGGGTTCGTCTTCAACGACATCGACGTGCACGACGCGGCCGTTCGCACAGTTCGCCAACCGCGCCGGGATCGCGGTCCTCAGCGTCGACTACCGGCGGCCGCCCGAGCACCGGTTCCCGGCGGCGCCTGACGACGTCGACACGGTGTTGCGTTGGCTGGACACCCATGCCGGCAGCCTCGGGGTCGAGGGGCCGACGTACGCGCACGGCGACAGCGCCGGCGGCAACCTCGCGCTGGTGGCGGCGCTGCGCAACCCGGGTCGGTTGCGGGCGATCGCCCTGATCTACCCCTTCCTCGACCCGGCGGCCGGGTTTCCGTCCTACGCAGAGGCCGTTGCCGGTGGCTTCGACGCCCGCGAGGCAGCCTGGTACTGGCGGCAGTACGCCGGCCGCGACGAGGACCTGCGTCACCCCGATCTGGCGCCGCTGCTCTCGGACCGCCTGCACACGCTGCCGCCCACGATGATCGTGACGGCCGAGCACGACCCCCTTCGCGACGAGGGCGAGAAGCTTGCGCTGCTGCTCGCCGAGCAGTCCGTCGAGGTGGTGGCCAGCCGGCAACTGGGCCAGGTCCACGGGTTCTGGCGGCACACCGACGTCTTCGACGCCGCCGAGCCGGTCATGCGTGCGGTCGCTGGTTTCCTGCGCCAGCACCATCCCTGACCGGCGCTTCTGCAAAACTGGCGCCATGCGCGTTCACCTGGGTTCCGACCACGCGGGGCTCGAACTCAAGGACCACCTGCTCAACCGGCTCGTCGACCAGGGGCACGAGGTCATCGACCACGGTCCGTTCGTCTATGACGCCGTGGACGACTACCCGGTGTTCTGCCTTCGGGCCGCCGAGGGCGTGGTCGCCGACCGGGCCGACGGGGTCGAGGCCCTTGGCGTCGTGATCGGCGGCTCCGGCAACGGCGAGCAGATCGCGGCCAACAAGGTCGAGGGCGTCCGGTGTGCGCTGGCCTGGTCAGAGGAGACCGCGACCCTGGCCCGACAGCACAACGACGCGAACGTGATCTCGGTCGGCGGCCGGATGCACTCGGTCGAGGACATGAGCCGGTTCGTCGAGGTCTTCCTGGCGACCCCTTTCAGCGAGGAGGAGCGGCACCAGCGCCGGATCGCCCAGCTGACGGTGTACGAGACGACGCGCGAGCTACCCCCGTTGCCCGAGTCCGCGCTCCAAGGCACCGGGTCCGGGCCCGGCGACGATGCCTGAGGGCCACACCCTCCACCGGATCGCCCACGACCTGTCTGCCGCGTTCGGCGGACGAGTCGTGCGGGTCTCCAGCCCGCAGGGCAGGTTCGCGGCCGACGCCGGCCAGGTCGACGGATCCGTGCTGAGCAGCGCCGAGTCGGCTGGGAAGCATTTGTTCCTCGAGTTCTCGGGGGAGCGGTTCATCCACGTCCATCTGGGCCTGATCGGCAAGTTCGACGTACACACCGGAGTCGCCGAGGCTCCGTACCCCGTCGGCCAGGTGCGGCTGAGGCTGGTCTCGACCTCTGCGTACGCCGACCTCCGCGGCGCCACCCAGTGCGACCTGATCACGGTGGAGAAGCGGGACGAGATCGTGGCCGCCCTGGGCCCGGACCCGTTGCGGCCCGACGCCGATCCCTTGCGCGCCTGGCGGCGGATCTCCAGGAGCCACCGGCCCATCGGTGACCTGCTGATGGACCAGGCTGTACTTGCAGGCGTCGGCAACGTGTACCGCGCCGAGTTGCTCTACCGACACAAGATGCATCCGCTGCGTCCCGGGAACACGCTGCGGATCGGCCAGTGGCGGGCGATGTGGGCTGACCTGGTCGAGCTGATGGCCTACGGAGTCGAGACGGGCCGCATCGACACGGTCCGGCCCGAGCACACACCCGAAGCCATGGGTCGGCCACCACGGGTGGACGACCACGGGGGAGAGGTCTACGTCTACCGGCGTACCGGCCAGCCTTGTCTCGTCTGCGGAAGCAAGGTCCGGACCGCGGTGCTGGTGGGTCGCAATCTGTTCTGGTGTCCGCGATGTCAGCCCAGGTTCCGCTCGCGGGCTCTACAGTGAACACACTGACCGAAGGCGACCTCTTGACCCCAGCACGGCCCCCGCGCCGTCCAGACCTCGGCACGCGCGCACGCCGCAGCTGGAAGCGGCTCGGCCGGCGTGGTGCCTACGCACGCCCGATCTGGTGGCTGAGTGAGCTCACGCTGGTGATGGCGGTCCTGGTCTGGTTCGACCCGCATCTGTGGCCGCTGAACCTGCTGGTCCTCCCTCTGGTCCTGGGCAGTCTCTGGCTGGACCCGCGGGAGCTGCCGTGGTTCGTGGTGTTCCTGCTGGCCGTCCTGGCCGTGCTGGTGCCGTTGCAGGACCCGATTCAGCCGAGGACGGTGATCGGCATCATGGTGCTGTTCGTGCTGGGCTTCATCATCCTGCTCAGCTCGTTCCGGCGCTCGCGGCTGGGCGTTGCCGGGGTCACCGGCGAGTCGATGCTCGTGGACCTGCGCGACCGGATCCAGAGCCAGGGTGAGCTGCCGAACCTTCCGGCCGACTGGTACGCCGAGGTGGCGCTCAGGTCGGCCGGCGGCACCCCGTTCGCCGGAGACTTCGTCGTGGCCAGCTCGACGCCGGACGGATCCCGGCTCGACCTCGCGGTTGTCGACGTGTCAGGGAAGGGCATCCAGGCGGGCACCCGTTCGCTGCTGCTCTCGGGTGCGTTCGGGGGACTGCTCGGAGGGGTGCCGCGTTCGGAGTTCCTGCTCGCCGCCAACGAGTACCTCCTGCGGCAGCGGTGGGCCGAGGGGTTTGCCACCGCGGTCCATCTGTCCCTCGATCTCGAGACGGGCGACTTCGAGGTCCGGTCCGCCGGACATCCACCCGCTGTCCAGCTGAACGCGGGTTCGGGACGCTGGGTCGTCCACGAAACCGAAGGGCCGGTGCTCGGGCTGATCGAGGACGCCGAGTTCGTCGTGGCGCAGGGCACGATCCGGCGCGGCGACGCCGTGCTGCTCTACACGGACGGGCTCGTCGAAGCCCCCGACCGCGACATGACCACCGGCATCGACAAGCTGCTCGGCCAGGGCGACCGCCTGCTGCAGGACGGCTTCGACGATGGCGCCCGACGGCTGATCGAGGCGCTTGGTTCGACCAACGACGACCGGGCACTGCTGCTCATCCACCGGCGGCGCTGACCCACGGCTGGGCGGACGACCTGCCTGGCGTCGCGGGTTGCGCCGGCAGCCGCGGGATTCGTGGTGGTCGCGCGCTGTGTGGCACCATGACACCGCACAAATTCGTGCGCGCGGATGTAGCTCAATGGTAGAGCCTCAGTCTTCCAAACTGACTACGCGGGTTCGATTCCCGTCATCCGCTCCAAGGGGCCCTCCAGCCGATTCGGAGGGCATCTTGGCGGGGCGTAGCGTAGTGGCTAGCGCGCCTGCTTTGGGAGCAGGAGACCGCAGGTTCGAGTCCTGTCGCCCCGACTGTTTTGCCCGACACCTGCACCGACGCACCACACCATCTGAATTTGAGGAGACACCCTGTGAAGAGCGCCGTCGAGACCTTGAGCCCGACCCGGGCCAAGCTGACCGTCGAGGTGCCCTTCGAGGAGCTCAAGCCGAGCCTCGACGCGGCGTACAAGAAGATCGCCCAGCAGATCAACGTCCCCGGCTTCCGCAAGGGGAAGGTGCCGCCGGCGATCATCGACCGCCAGGTCGGCCGCGGTGCCGTGCTGGACGAGGCGATCAACGACATGCTCCCGAAGGCCTACGTCGAGGCTCTGCAGGAGAACAAGCTCGAGCCACTGGCCCAGCCCGAGATCGAGGTGACCAGGCTCGAGGACAACGAGACCCTCGAGTTCACCGCCGAGGTCGACGTCAAGCCCGAGATCACCCTCCCGGCGTACGACGGCATCGAGGCCGAGGTCGGTGACATCGAGATCAGCGACACCGACGTCGAGGAGCAGGTCCAGGCGCTGCGGGAGAGGTTCGGCACCCTGGTCGACGTGGATCGCGTGGCCGCCGACGGTGACTTCGTGACGATCGACCTCAAGGCCACCCAGAACGGCGAGGTCGTCGAGGGCGCCGAGGTCGCCGGCATGTCCTACAAGGTGGGCCGCGGGGGCATGCTCGACGGGCTCGACGAGGCCCTGGTGGGCATGGGCGCGGACGATGAGAAGACGTTCTCGTCCGAGCTCGTCGGTGGCGACCTGGTCGGCGAGCCGGTCGAGGTTGGCGTGCGGGTCGGCGCGGTCCAGGAACAGCAGCTGCCCGAGTTCGACGACGAGTTCGCCCAGCTGGCCTCCGAGTTCGACACCGCTGAGGAGCTCTCCGCCGACGTGCGCGAGCGGCTCGGTCGGGGCAAGCGCCTCGAGCAGGCGGCCGCCGCGCGCGACGCCGTACTCGAGAAGCTGCTCGAACAGGTCGACATCCCGCTGCCCGACAGCATGGTCACCGACGAGCTCAACGCCCGTCGCCAGAACATCGAGCAGCAGCTCGTCGCGGCCGGCATGTCGATGGACAAGTACCTCGAGGACGAGGGCCAGACCCAGGAGGAGTTCGAGGCAGACCTCGACCGCCGGGTCCGCGACGCGGTGACGGCCCAGTTCATCCTCGACGAGGTCGCCAAGAAGGAGACGCTCGGCATCGAGCAGGCCGAGCTCTCCGAGCACCTCGTACGTCGCGCCCAGCAGGCCGGTCAGGACCCGCAGGAGTTCGCGAACCACATGTTCGAGCACAACCACATCCCGGACCTCGTGCAGGAGATCCTGCGCGGCAAGGCGCTGGCCACGATCGTGGAGACAGCGGTGGTCAAGGACGCCTCGGGCAATGTGGTCCAGCTCAAGAACCTGCGCCCCGACGGCACCATCGGTGAGCCCGTCGTGGCGGACAGCCCGGCCGAGGAGGTCGCGGAGGAGGCTCCCGCCGAAGCCTGAGCCCGCTCCGGCCCCTTGTTCGGTGGCGGGAGCGTCGGCGTCTGTGGCGGCGGGTCCCGTAGCCTTGCCGCATGCCTGCAGCCGCAGTCTTGCCCCGTGAAGACCCTGGGTTGCTCGACATCCTGGAGATCCTGCCGACGTACGTCGACGAGGTGATCGTCCAGACCGTCCGCGACACCCAGCGCGCCTGGGCGAGCCGGGCGTACGGCGCCGTCAACCGGGCGACCGGCGGGGCAGCGGCCAAGCCTCAGCTGATCCACGAGGGCATCTCCGAGGCGGTGTTCGCCTCGATCGGGCTCGCGCTGAAGGCCGGGTCGCTTGCTGCCCGGACGGCACGTGACAGCGGGCCGCGACTGGTCACCCCGCGTGGCCGAACCGTGTGGTCGGCACTCAACGGACTGTTTGGAGACCGCTTCGCCCGCGAGGCGTCCAGGCTCACGATCACCATGGCCGTGCGCCAGCACGGCACCGACGTGAACCTCGACGCCGCGTCCCTGGCTGCCGCGTTCCCCGACGCCACCGGGCGGGTTGCGGTGTTCCTGCACGGACTCGGCGAGAACGACGAGCACTGGACCGCGCGGCGGGAGGAGGTCGGCTCGACGTACGCCGAGACGCTGACCGCGCAGGGGTGGACCCCCGTCTTCCTGCGCATCAACTCGGGACTCTCCATTCGAGACAACGGCGTAGCGCTGGCTGCCCTGCTCCAGGACCTGGTGGACGCCTGGCCCACCGAGGCGGATCGGATCGCGCTCGTCGGCCACTCGATGGGGGGTCTGATCGCCAGGGCCGCCTGCGGGGTCGCGTCGGATTCCGAGCGGCCCTGGAGCAGCCTGGTGACCGATGTCGTCACCCTGGGCACTCCGCATCTCGGTGCCGATCTCGCCCGTGTCGTCGGGGTCGGCAGCCGAGCACTGGCCCGCCTGCCCGAGACCGCGGCCTTCGGACGCATCCTCGACCACCGTTCGGTGGGCATCGTCGACCTGAGCCTCGGGCTGCCGGAGCTGGCGGCGGTCCCAGGGGTCCGCTACCGGCTCGTCTCCGCCTCACTCGACCGCCCGTGGGGGCTGGTGTTCGGCGACGTGATGGTCCGGCAGTCCTCGGCCACCGGCCGCAGCCGGCGCCGGCAGCTCTTTCCCGGCGCCGACGTGCTGCACCTGCCGGAGACCGGCCACCTCGGGTTGCTCAACCACCGCGACGTACACAACGCCCTCACGAACTGGCTGAAGTGACCGGCTGAAATGAACGCGGAACGCGAGCTGCGGGTCGAGACGACCATCGCCGCGTCACCGGCGCAGGTGTGGGCGGTCCTGAGCGACCTCGACCGGATGCCCGAGATGAGTCCCGAACTGGTCCGGATGGTGCCGTTGAAGAGGGGCGGGCTCCGCGAGGGACAGTCCTACCTCGGCATCAACAAGCGCAAGTGGGTGCTCTGGCCCACCCGCAGCGTCGTGGTGACGGTCGACCCCGAGAAGGCGCTGGCGTGGGACACCAGGTCGAGCGGCGCGCGCTGGATCTACGAGCTCACACCGGAAGGCGACGGCACGCGGGTCGTGCACCGACGCCCGGTCCCACGTGGCCTCACCCTGATCGGCAGGCTCTTCGCGCCGGTCGCCCTCGGCGGCACCGAGGGCCACGCCGACGAGCTCGAAGCCGGCATGGGCCAGACCCTGGCGCGGCTCAAGGCGGCCGTCGAGGCCTGATTCTCCGCTGTGGGCGAACAGCGCCCGATATGCCGTGGAACTGTCCTGGCTTGGGGCTAGGGTCGCTCTCGTGACCCAGACCAGTGTTTCCGCGAACAGCCCTGAGCTGAACGGGGCAGGAGCCCCGTCCTACGGGCTCGACGACCACATCTATCAGCGGCTGCTGAAGGAGCGCATCGTGTTCCTCGGTTCCGAGGTCCGCGACCAGAACGCCAACGCGATCTGCGCCCAGCTGCTGCTGCTGTCCGCCGAGGATCCCGACGCCGACATCTTCCTGCACATCAACAGTCCCGGTGGCTCCGTCGACGCCGGCATGGCGATCTACGACACCATGAACTACATCCCCAACGACGTGGCAACCGTCGGCATGGGCCTGGCGGCCTCGATGGGCCAGTTCCTGCTCTGCGCCGGCACCAAGGGCAAGCGCTACGCGCTGCCGCACGCGCGCATCATGATGCACCAACCGTCCTCGGGCATGGGTGGCTCGGCCTCCGACATCAAGATCCAGGCCCAGCAGTCGCTGCACATCAAGAAGGTCCTGCTCGAGCTGATCGCCGAGCACACGGGGCAGACGGTTGACCAGATCACCACCGACGCCGACCGCGACCGCTGGTTCACCGCCGACCAGGCCCTGGAATACGGGCTGGTCGACCAGGTCATCAAGAGCGCCCGCGAAGCCGCCGACGAGGGCCGCCCGGCCAGGCAGAAGGACTGACGATGAACTACTACATCCCGCAGTGGGAGGAGCGGACGTCCTACGGCTTCCGTCGGATCGACCCCTACGCCAAGCTCTTCGAGGAGCGGATCATCTTCCTCGGCACCCCCATCAGCGACGACATCGCCAACGCGGTGATGGCCCAGCTGCTGTGCCTGGAGACGATGAACCCCGACCAGGACATCCAGATCTACATCAACAGCCCCGGCGGCTCGTTCACTGCGTTGACCGCGATCTACGACACGATGCGGTTCATCAAGCCCGACGTACAGACCGTGTGCCTGGGACAGGCCGCCTCGGCGGCAGCGATCCTGCTCGCAGCGGGCGCGCCGGGCAAGCGGCTGGCCCTGCCCAACAGCCGGATCCTGATCCACCAGCCCTACACCGAGGGCACGTTCGGCCAGACGTCCGACATCGAGATCCAGGCCAACGAGATCCTGCGGATGCGCGAGCTGCTCGAGAAGATGATCGCCGAGCACTCGGGCAAGTCCATCGAGCAGGTCAGCCGCGACATCGAACGCGACAAGATCCTCACCGCGGAGGCGGCCGTCGAATATGGTCTGATCGACGCGGTGCTCGAATCACGCAAGGGCACTCCCGTCCTGGCGCCGTCCTGATCTGAGTTTGTCGTGGACGCCCGTCCACAAGTCAGCCCGTGTCATCGCCTGCAATTGGGGGAGACACGGGGTACCGTCGAAGAAATCTCGACACGGTCGCAGCGCGACCTGCTCGATCTGTAGCTTGCAGCCCGATCAGATGTACACCGCCGGGGCTCGCGCCCCGGCCGGAACGTGAGGATGACCGCCCGTGGCACGCATTGGTGACGGAGGCGACCTGCTGAAGTGCTCTTTCTGCGGAAAGAGCCAGAAGCAGGTCAGGAAGCTGATCGCCGGACCGGGTGTCTACATCTGCGACGAGTGCATCGACCTCTGCAACGAGATCATCGAGGAGGAGCTCAGCGAGGGTGCCGAGGTCAGCCTCGACGAGTTGCCCAAGCCCAGGGAGATCTTCGAGTTTCTCAACGCCTACGTCATCGGGCAGGAGCAGGCCAAGAAGACGCTCGCCGTTGCGGTCTACAACCACTACAAGCGGGTCCAGGCCGGTGTCACGGCCCTGAACGCCGGCAAGCATGCCAAGGATGACGTCGAGGTCGCCAAGTCCAACATCCTCGTCGTCGGGCCGACCGGCTGCGGCAAGACCTATCTGGCCCAGACCCTGGCCCGGTTGCTCAACGTGCCGTTCGCCATCGCCGACGCCACGGCCCTGACGGAAGCCGGCTACGTCGGAGAGGATGTCGAAAACATCCTGCTCAAGCTCATCCAGGCCGCCGACTACGACGTCAAGAAGGCCGAGACCGGCATCATCTACATCGACGAGATCGACAAGGTCGCCCGCAAGGCCGAGAACCCGTCGATCACTCGCGACGTGTCCGGCGAGGGGGTCCAGCAGGCGCTCCTGAAGATTCTCGAGGGCACCACCGCCTCGGTTCCGCCCCAGGGCGGCCGCAAGCACCCCCATCAGGAGTTCATCCAGATCGACACCACCAACATCCTGTTCGTGGTCGGTGGCGCCTTCGCGGGCCTCGAGCACATCATCGAGCAGCGGGTCGGCAAGAAGTCGCTCGGCTTCACCGCAGAGGTGCGCGGGGCCGCCGAGCGCGCGGCCGAGGACCTGCTCGGCCAGGTGCGTCCCGAGGATCTCATCAAGTTCGGCCTGATCCCCGAGTTCATCGGGCGGCTGCCGCTGATCGCCAGCGTGACCAGGCTCGACAACGAGGCCCTGGTGCAAATCCTGACCGAGCCGAAGAACGCCCTGGTCAAGCAGTACCAAAAGCTCTTCGACATCGACGGTGTCGAGCTCGAGTTCAACAAGGACGCCATCCAGGCCATCGCGGACAAGGCCATGGAACGCGGCACCGGCGCCCGCGGGCTGCGCGCCATCATCGAAGAGGTCCTGCTCGCCGTGATGTACGACGTGCCGTCCCGAGGCGACATCGCCAGGGTCGTGATCACCCGTGAAGTCGTCGACGACAACGTCAACCCGACGCTGATCCTGCGTGAGGCCGAATCCAAGAAGAAGAAGTCGGCCTGAGCCGACGCTGTGACAACCCGGCCCGACTAGTCCATTCAGACCAAATGTGTCGGCGATGAGCCGGGGCGCGACTTCTCGGGGCAGACTCGCCCCGTGTTCCAACACCGACTCCCCTTGTATGCGTTTGTCCTCGTTGCCCTGATCTGCGTGATCCTGGTGTCGGCCACCTTCCGGTCCCAGGCGGGGTCTGACCCCGACTGGACCTAGCCGTCGGCGGACGGTGCCAGCTCGGCGTGGACCTTCAGCTCGTCTCCATCGGCGGTCGTGAACACCAGGTCGCCGGTGACCTTCCCGGCCCGGCGCAGGTCGTCCTCCGCGAGACGTGCGGCGCTGACCAGCCCCTCGGGCCCGCTGATCTCCACGCGGGACAGCTCGTGGCGCATCGAGACCTTGGCCTGCGACTTCGCGCCCCGGATCCCGCCGAGTGCCGTTGCGACCGCGTCGATCGCGCTGCCGTCGGCCGCCCCGGCCGAGCCAAGGTCGGCGGCTGTCGGCCAGGCCGACAGGTGCACGGATCCCTCCTGCCACCAGGACCAGACCTCTTCGGTCACGTAGGGCAGGAACGGCGCGAGCAGCCGGAGCTGGACGTGCAACGCCAAGGCGAGCGTTGCCTTCGCGGAGTCGGTGGCCGGGTCTGCGTGGCCGGGCCCGCCCACGTCGCCGTACGCCCGCTCCTTGACGAGCTCGAGGTAGTCGTCGCAGAACTCCCAGAAGAACTTCTCGGCGGTTTCCAGCGCGGTGGTGTAGTCGTACGCCTCGAACGCCTCGGTGGCCCTGGCGACGACCCCGGCGAGCCGTCCGAGCAGAGCGACGTCGATCGGCTCCGAGACGGCGTGGCCGACCGGGTTGTCGGCACCGACCGAGCCGAGCACGAACCTCGAGGCGTTGAGCACCTTCATCGCCAGCCTGCGGCCGACCTTCATCTGCGACTCGTCGAACGGCGAGTCCAGGCCGGGCCGGGACATCGCGGCCCGCCATCGCACCGCGTCGGCGCCGTACTTCTCGAGCACGTCGGAGGGCACGACCGCGTTGCCCTTGGACTTCGACATCTTCTTGCGGTCGGGGTCGAGGATGAAGCCCGGAGATCAGCGCGTGGGTCCACGGGGCCGCATGGTTCTCGTAGTGGGCTCGAACGACCCGCGAGAACAGCCAGGTCCGGATGATGTCGTGGGCCTGGGTGCACAGGTCCATCGGGAAGACCCGCTCGAACAGGTCGTTGTCGCTCTCCCAGCCGCCCGCGATGTGCGGTGTCAGCGACGAGGTCGCCCAGGTGTCCATCACGTCGGGATCTGCCGACGAAGCCGCCGGGCTTGCCGCGCTGGTCCTCGGTGTAGCCCTGCGGCGCGCGGGTGGACGGGTCCAACGGCAGCTCGGCCTCCGCGGGGAGCAGCGGGTGGTCGTAGTCTGGCTCGCCGTCGCCGTCGAGCGGGTACCAGACCGGGAACGGGATGCCGAAGAACCGCTGGCGCGAGACCAGCCAGTCGCCGTTCAGGCCGCCCACCCAGTTGTCGTAGCGGTGCTCCATGTGGCTCGGCGCCCAGGTGATCTCGCTGCCGCGCCCGAGCATCTGAGCGCGCAGGGCGGCGTCGCGGCCGCCGTTGCGGATGTACCACTGCCGGGTGGCCACGATCTCGAGCGGCTTGTCGCCCTTCTCGTAGAAGTTCGCCATCCGCTGGGTCGGTGTCGGTTCCCCGTCGAGGTCCCCCGAGTCGCGCAGCCTGGCGACCATCGCCTCGCGGGCGCTGAAGGCGGTCTTGCCCTTGAGGTCGTCGTACGCCGCGGCCGCCGACTCGTCCGAGAGCCAGGCCGGGGTGTCCCGGGACATCCGGCCGTCGCGGCCGATCAGCGTGCGGACCGGAAGCTGCAGCTCGCGCCACCAGGTGACGTCGGTCAGGTCGCCGAACGTGCAGCACATCGCGATCCCGGCACCCTTGTCCGGCTCGGCGGCGTGGTGGGCGATCACCGGGATCTCGACGCCGAACACGGGTGAGGTGACCGTGCTGCCGAACAACGGCTGGTAGCGCTCGTCGTCCGGGTGGGCGATCAGCGCCACGACGCTCGGGATCAGCTCGGGGCGGGTCGTCTCGACGTACACCGGCTCGCCTCCGGGCCGGTGGAACGCGACCCGGTAGTAGTGGCCGGGATAGTTGCGCGCCTCGAGCTCGGCCTGGGCGACGGCGGTCTGGAACGTGACGTCCCAAAGCGTCGGGTGCCTCCTCAGGTAGGCCTCACCGCGGGCAAGGTTGCGCAGGAAGGCGCGCTGGCTGACGGTCTGCGACTTCGGGCCCGATCGTCGTGTAGTGCTGCTTCCAGTCGACCGACAGGCCGAGCTGACGCCACAGGGCCTCGAAGATCTCCTCGTCCTCCTCGACCAGGCGTTCGCAGAGCTCGACGAAGTTGGGCCGGCTGATCGGGATCTGCTTCTTCGCGTCCGGCTTCTCCGGCGGCGTGAAGTCCTCGTCGTAGGGCAGCGACGGGTCGCAGCGGACGCCGAAGTAGTTCTGGACCCGGCGCTCGGTCGGCAGGCCGTTGTCGTCCCAGCCCATCGGGTAGAACACGGCCTTGCCGGTCATCCGCTGGAAGCGGGCGATCAGGTCGGTGTGCGTGTAGGAGAACACGTGGCCCACGTGCAGACTGCCCGAGACGGTCGGCGGTGGGGTGTCGATCGAGTAGATGTTCTCGCGCGGCTGGCTGCGGTCGAAGCGATAGGTGTCGTCCGCCTTCCACCGCCCGGCCCACTTGCCTTCCAGGCCCTCCAGCGCCGGCTTGTCCGGTACGACGACGGCGCGCCGGTCGGCGGCCGTCGTGGACAGGTCCGGATGCTGCTCGGTCTCGGTCATGACGGAATGTTAGTCGTGGGGCCGGTGCGCCCACGAATCAGTTCCGGTCTGGTCGATCGGCTGCCTACCGCGCGGAGGCAGGCTGCAGGGCAGGAACGGTCCGGGCGCTGTCTGCGGACAGGCGGCGAGCCGCACGGCGGCCGCGCAGGACGCGCCGTACCACCGAGGGCCGGAACAGGGACTCCGGAGGGTCGATGAAGCCGGCGACCCGAAGAAACGCCTGGGCCAGCACGGCATCGGTGCGGGCGACCCCAGTCAGCCGGTCGAGGTAGGCGTTCATGAGCCGCATCTCCGGAGGGCGCCGGCCCTCAACCGCATCGAACCGCAGATCACCTCCCGTGGAGATCTGCCAGGCCACGTCCTCCAGGCGGTGGGCCCGCTTGTAGTAGGTCTTCGGGTCGACCGGCCCTCGGTGCAGCAGGTCGCGCAGCGCGACCGCCTCCAGTGCGGCGACGCTCATGCCCTGGCCGTACATCGGGTTGAACGAGGCGATCGCATCGCCCAGAGCGAGCAACCCGACCGGGTGCCTGGCGAGCCGGTCGAAGCGATGACGCCGGCTGTAGGGGAAGTGGGCGGGCTGGTAGTCGGTCACCGGCTCCGCGCCCTCGAGCGCGTCGGCGATCCGGCTCTTGGGCAGCCCCCGGGCGAACGTGTGGAAGGCATCGTCACACTTCGCGGGAGCGCCGTTGAGCAGCCCGCCGAGCGTGACGATGTACGAGCCGTCCTCCTGGGCGGCACAGACACCGAAGTGCGGGGTCAGGTGGGGCGTGATCACCTGGAAGATGTCCTCGCCCATCACGTCGTTGGTGAACCGCCAACGTCGGGTCAGGTACGCCATCTGGCAGTGCACCCGCTCCTCCTTGGGGGTCGGCAGACCCATCGCGTCGAGCCACTCCGGGAGACGTGACGTGCGGCCGGACGCGTCGATGACGAGGTCCGCGGAGAGCGCCTCGGTCTCGTGCCGGCCGGTAGGCGTGGTCTGCACTCCGACGACCACGGCTCGTCCGCGGGTCAGCGGGCGGACCACTTCCGTGCCGTCGCGCAGCGTCACGTTCGAAAGCGCAGCGACCCGGCTGCGTACGGCATGCTCCACGAAGGGGCGGGTGAAGCCCATACCGCGGAAGCCGGCCACCCCGCGGGCCAGGTCGCCGCCGCCGACGTACCAGCCACACCGCTCGGCGACGTCACCGAGCTTCGCGCCGTCCGCGACGAGCGAGTCGGTCAGGCCGGGGAGCAGGTCGTCGAGCGCCATCAGTCCGCCCGGCTGGAAGCCGTGGGTGTGCTTGCCCTGCGGGACACCCTTGCGGTGGTCTGGTCCGCTCGGCAGGGTGTCGCGGTCGAGGACGGTCACGCGGTCGTAGTACGGCGCCACCGCAGCGGCAGCCACGAGGCCACCCATGCTGGCTCCGATGATCACTGCGTGCTCGCCCCGTCGGGTGTGCTGGCTCGTCGTGGGCATGTCTCGCTCCTGGTCGTGGGCTGGTGCCGGTTGTGACGTGGTTCGCCTGAACCCGCTCGCCGGATCACAGCAATCTCGCGAAATTCCGCCGAAACTGATCCACGAGCCGCGCGCCGGCGAATCTCAGGCGTGAGCACGACCGTGTCGCGGCGGTACCGTAAGGCCATGTCGGTCCGCGGTTCGGCCGAACGCGACGCCGCTGCTGCTGGCGCGCATCGAGGCGGGGGACGACCGCGCCCTCGCGGAGGTGTACGACGACCACGCTGGGCTGGTGTTCGGCATCGCCCGCAGAGTGACCCGCGACGAGCAGCTCGCGTGCGACGTCAGCCAGGAGGTCTTCACCTGCCTGTGGCAGCTTCCCGAACGGGTCGACCTCACGAAGGGGTCGCTGCGCGGCTTCCTCGCGGTGCTCGCCCATCGGCGCGCGGTGGACGAGGTACGTCGCAGTGAGCGCCACGCCAGGACCCCGGCATCCCTGATCGCTCCACGACCAGAGCGACGGTCCGGAGCGGGACGTCGTCGAGGCGGCCGCCACCGCCTGGCGGGCCAACCGGCTCCGGGAAGTGATCGAGGCACTACCGGCCGACCAGCGCACGGCTCTGCACCTGGCGTACTTCGACGGCTTGACCTACCGGCAGGTGGCCGACGTGCTGGGCATTCCCGAGGGGACGGCAAAGTCCCGTCTCCGGCTTGGGCTGATCAGGCTGAGGACCTTGCTCGGCACGGACTTCGAGGCGGCGACCTGACATGACAACGGACAAGCACCGGCGCGACGAGGTCGACGAGGTCGCGGCCCTGCTCGCCCTCGACGCGCTCGAACCCAATGAGCAGGCCGATGCCGAACTGCGCTACGGGTCGTTCCCGCAGGAGCTGGCAGACGTGACTCTTCCCCTGGCCGAGTCGGTGGCCACTGCGCCACCGCAGGATCTCAAGCACCAGGTCCTCGCCTCGGCCCGCTCGCGCCGTCGGCCCGGTCGGCCCATCCGCTCGCCAGAACCGATCTCGCCCGCTGAGGCCTTCGCCCGGACCATCGAGGATCTGCGGGCCCTGCTCGCGTCGCTGACCCCGCAGGAGTGGGACACGGTCGCTCACGAGGAGCACGGACGAGTGCGGGACCTGACCGCCCATCTCGCCGGCGTCGAACGGCTCAACCTGCGCTGGCTCGACCCCGACGACGACGTACCGCCGCTACCCGACCACGTCGCCTCGACCCGGGACGTCGTGGCGGCGCTCTCCGACGAGGACCCGACCGAGGTGCTGCGCCAGTGGCACGAGTCGGCGCTGGCCATGCTGGCCGCCGCGTCGGCGTACGACAGCGATCGGGTGATCCCGTTCCACGACATTGTCGTGAGCGTCGCGGGCCTGCTGACCATGCGGACCTTCGAGCTGTGGGCGCACGGGATGGACATCGCCCTGGCGACCGGGAGGCCGATGCCGATGCTCGACGAGGCCCGAATGCAGCTGATGTCCTCGCGCCTGATGGCTGCGCTGCCTCGGGCGCTGGCCTACCGCGGCGTGCCCCCGCTGCAACGAACCGCGCGGTTCGTGCTCACCGGTCCGGCCGGCGGATGCTACGACGTACTCCTCGACCCCAGCCCGCCGGACGACCCGCGGTCGACCGACACCGAGGCGGACGTGACCATCGTGGCGGATGTCGTGGACCTCTGCCGGGTGGCGGCCGCGCGGATGTCGCCCGACGAGCTGAGCCGCGACGTGACCGGCGATGCGCCGCTGGCCGAGCTGGTGCTGGCCAACGTGGCGGCCTTCGCCCGGGACTGAGGCCGGGGATCCCTTGGAGACTCGCGGGATGCCGTCGAGTCGGCGCCGGAAGGGCGTGGGAGTCGTCGTAAGTACGACGAGTCGGCGGCAACGATACCGACGGACTCGTGCGCCGCTGAAGGGCCGTGGTGAGGCGTCGTAAGATCGACGACTCGGCGGAAGATGCGACGACTCCGGGCGACGTCAGCGCGGTCAGCCCAGGACGTCTCGGACCGCCGACGCCGTCAGCGACGCGAGCTCGTCAGTTTGAGCCTCAGTGATCACCAACGGGGGGCCGAGCAGGATCAGGTCCCCGTCAGAGCCGGTCGTGCCGGTCGACGAGTAGAGAAGCACGCCGCGCTCCTTGCCGGCCGCGACCACCCGTTCGATCACTCGCTCGGACCTCGCAAAGGGTCGTGCGGTCTCACGATCGGCAACGAGCTCGATACCGCGAAGCAGGCCGATGCCGCGGATGTCGCCGACGGCCGGATGGTCGCCCAGCTCCGATCTCAGCGCCGCGTCCAACTGCTTGCCGCGCTCGGCCGACGCCCGCACGAGGTCATGCTCGCGCAAGTAGGCCAGAACGGCCCGCCCTGCAGCGGCCCCGACGGCGTGGTGGGAGTAGGTGAAGCCGTGGGTGAAACCACCGGTCACGAGCGTCTCGTGGACTGCGGCCGACGCCACCGCCAGACCGAGGGGCCAGTAGCCCGACGAAGCGCCTTTGGCCAGCACCATGAGGTCGGGAGTGAGCCCGAAGTGGTCGCTGCCGAACCACTCGCCCGTGCGACCGAACCCGGTCATCACCTCGTCGGCGATCAGCAGTACGCCGTGCTGTCGGCACACCTGAGCGACGGCAGGCCAGTAGTCCGCCGGCGGCACGCACGCGCCGAGCGCGGCACCCGACACGGGCTCGGCGATGAAAGCGGCGACACTCGCCGGCCCGATCTCCCTGATCAACTCGTCGAGCGCGTGGGCGTGCCGCGCGCCGCAACCGTCTGGGTGCGTCTCCGGAAACGGGCAGCGATACTCGTAAGGGGTGGTCGTGTGCCGCGCGGCACCGAGCCACGGGAGATACGGCGCCCTCAGGCCGACGCGGCCGGACACGTCGAGCGCACCGCGCGTGTTGCCGTGGTAGGCACCCTGCACGACCGATGACGACGTGCCTGTCTTCACCGCGCGCCAGATGGTACGACCGGGCCATCTTGAGCGCGGTCTCGACCGCCTCGCTGCCGCCCGACACCGGGTAGATGCGTGGCTCGTTGACCGGCAGGAGCGGGGCAAGCTCTTCGGCGTACGCCTCGAGCGCAGCCGACGTGAAAGCGTGCCGTGCACATACGCGATCGCGCGCGCCTGCTCAGCGATCGCATCCGCAACCTCGCGCCACACCGTGGCCGATTCCGACGACGATGGCGCCGCCCGAGCCGTCGAGGTAGCGACGACCGTCCGTGTCGTGGATCTCGGCGCCGCGCCCGGAGGCGGCGACCGGCAGCCGGTCGCCGCCCCGCGAGAAGACGTGCTTGCTCACTCCGAGACCGCGGCCACCGAGTCGCCGAAGATCCGCAGCGCGGTCTGCGCCTGGTCCTGCGTCACGACGAGCGGTGGCGACATCCGGACGGTGCTCTCGCCGCACTCGAGCACGAGCAAGCCGCGGTTGAAAGCCTGCTGCTGAACGGATGCTGCCTGCTCGGACGTGCGGAACTCGACGCCGAGCATCAGGCCGACCCCGCGGACGTCGGTGACGACGCGCGGGAACCGGCTCTGCAGATCAGCGAGCCCGGGAATGAGCTCCTCGCCGATCTTGGTGGCGTTGTCGACGAGATCCTCGGAGCGGATCGTCTCGAGCGTTGCCAGGCCGGCCGCGCACGACACCGGGCTGCCGCCGTACGTCGATCCGTGGGCACCGGCTCCCCAACGCTCCATCAGCTCGGACTTGGCAGCGAACGCTCCCAGGGGGAGGCCCGAGGCGATGCCCTTGGCGCTGATCAGGATGTCGGGCTCGACGTCGGCGAGCTCGATCGCCCACATCTTGCCGGTGCGGCCCATGCCGGACTGCACCTCGTCGGCGACCAGCAGGATGCCGTAGCGGTCGCACAGCGCGCGGAGCCGCTGCACCCAGGCCGGCGGCGGCACGATGTAGCCGCCCTCACCCTGCACCGGCTCCAGGAAGATGGCGGCAACCTCGGTCGGCGCGATCTCGTAGCGGAACAGGACGTTCTCGAGGTAGTCGAAGGTCGCGTCCTCGTCGTGGCTGCGCGCACCCGTCTCGGGGTCGCGCTCGCTGTAGGCGTACGGCGCGTGGTGCACGCCGGGCAGCAGCGGCCCGAATCCCTTGTGGTACTTGGCTTTCGACGCGGTCAGGCTGACGGCGCCGTAGGTGCGCCCGTGGAACGCGCCGAAGAAGCTGATCACGTACGGGCGCCCGGTGGCGTACCGCGCGAGCTTGAGCGCAGCCCTCGACGGCCTCGGCGCCCGAGTTCGTCAGGAAGACCCGCTTGGGACCGGTGATCGGCAGCGTCTCGGCGAGCGCCTCGCACATCTGCGAGTAGATCGGCAGGTAGAAGTCGCTGGCCGAGTAGTGCAGCAGTTGCGGCGCTTGGGCCTGCACGGCCTCGACCACACGCGGGTGGCAGTGCCCGGTCGAGTTCACCGCGATGCCGGCGTTGAAGTCCAGGAACAGGTTGCCGTCCGGGTCCTCGATCACCGCTCCGTGTCGCACGCGCCGGCACCAACGGGTAGGCGCGCGGCAGCGAGGGGCTGGTGACGGCCGCGTCGCGGTCGAGCACCTTCTGCGCCTCGGGGCCGGGCACGGCGACCCGGATGTCCGGCACCGGCCGGTCGGCCAGCCAGGCCGGGCTCGTCGTCATCTCGGTCATCACGACACCACCGATCGGGACTGCTCGCGAAGGAACTGCTGCACGTAGTAGAGCCCGCCGCCAGCCTTGCCGCCGGTGCCCGAGCCCTTCCAGCCGCCGAACGGCTGGACGCCGGGCCAGGCACCCGTCGTCGCTCCGGCGGCGCGGTTCACGTAGACGACGCCGGCCTCGATGGTGTTGAGGAATGCGTCGACCTCGTCATCGTCGGCGGAGAAGAAGCCTGCCGTCAGCCCGAGGTCGGTGTCGTTGGCGAGCGCGAGCGCCTCGTCGAGCGAGTCGACGGGGGCGACGGCCACGAAGGGCACGAACAGCTCGTTGCGGAACAGCTCGTCATCGGTGGGCAGGTCGGTCACCACGGTCGGCGCGACGTAGTGCCCCGCGACGCCCGAAGGCGTCTTGCCGAGGACCTCGCCGCCGGCAACGACGCGGCCGAGCCTCGCGAGCGTGGGCGACGGCCCCCTCGAAGCGCTGGACGGCAGCGTCGTCGATGACCGGGCCGAGGTAGACGTCGCGCTCGGTCGGGTCGCCGAGGACGACGGCCTTGGCGCGCTCTGCGAGGGCTTCGAGCAGCGGCTCGTACACCTCCCGCTCGACGTAGACGCGCGAGCAGGCCGAGCACTTCTGCCCGGAGAAGCCGAACGCCGACCGGGCGATGCCGGTCGCAGCCGTCTCGATGTCCGCCTTGGCCGACACGATGGCGGGGTTCTTGCCGCCCATCTCGCAGACGACCGGCTTGGGGTAGGCGCGCGCGAAGTTGCGGTAGATCGACATGCCGACCTCGTACGACCCGGTGAAGGTGAGCCCGGCGACGTCGGGGTGCGCAACGACGGCCTTGCCGATCTCGTCACCGCCGGTCACGACGTGGAACACGTCGGCCGGAAGGCCCGCGTCGCGGAGGCACTCGTACAGCTTGATCGCGGAGAACGTGCCCTGCGGGCTCGGCTTGAGGACCACGGTGTTGCCAGCGACGAGCGCTCCAGCGGTCGGCCCAGCAGCCAGAGCCATCGGGAAGTTGAACGGGCTGATCGACGCCCCAGACGCCGTACGGCCGCATCACGCTGCGGGTGGTCTCGTGTCCGTGATGGTGTCCATCGCGACGTCGAAGCCGTCGTGCTGCTCCATCTGGTCGCTGTAGTAGCGGAAGAACACGGCGGCTTCCTCGACGTCCCCGAGCGCCTCGAGGCGGCTCTTGCCGACCTCCATGCTCATCAGCGCCGCCAACTCGTTGGAGCGCTCGCTGATGAGGTCACCTGCCTTGCGGAGCAGGGCGACCGGTCCTGCCACGGGGTGGCGGCCCAGGGTGCGACGCGGCCTTGGCGGCGGCAATCGCGTCCTCGACGTCGGCGGTCGTGGCGCTGTGCACCGTGCAGAGGGTGACGGACGTGTCGACGGGGCTGAGCACGTCGAAGGTTTCGCCGGCCGTGCGCGGCTCGCCGCTCACATGGGACGTGAGCGTGCTGCCAAACCACGACTTCGCAGTCTCGAGGCCGTGTTCGTACGCGGCATGCAGATCTTCGTTGTCGGCGGAGAGGGTGGCATACGTTACGCGGAACCGCGGCGCCATCGTCGTTCCTCCAGGGTTGTCTCGGGCATGTGGGGTGCGGCGCGCTCGATGAGCGGCGCTTCACAGGTGGGAGCTCCCACAGGACATTTATAGCATTTGAGTGGCCTTCAGCAGAAGAACTTACGCTCGAGTAGCCGAATGCGCGGATTTCTTCGCGATTGGCCGGTGGTTCCGTCGATCAGCGGGACGTGCACCAGGTCTTGCAGCTCGGCGAAGCTGACGCCGAACACATCACGGACGACGACGCCGCGGTCCTCGATGAGGAAGACCCCGAGATCGGTGTACGCGCGGCTCACGCAGCCGACCCCGGTCAGCGGGTAGGTGCACTCGGGCACGATCTTGGCCGCGCCGTCGCGGGTCAGCAGATTCATCATCACGAACGTCTGCTTGGCACCGGTGGCCAGATCCATCGCGCCGCCGACGGCCGGGATGTCGTCGGCCTTGCCGGTGTGCCAGTTCGCCAAGTCGCCGTTGGCCGACACCTGGTAGGCGCCGAGCACGCACACGTCGAGGTGGCCGCCGCGCATCATCGCGAACGAGTCGGCGTGGTGGAAGTACGACGCGCCGGGCAGTTCGGTCACCGCGATCTTGCCGGCGTTGATCAGGTCGGGGTCGACCTCGTCGCCAACGGCTTCGGGCCCCATCCCGAGCATCCCGTTCTCGGTGTGCAGGGTGATGCCGCTGTCCGGCGGCCAAGAAGTTCGACACCTTGGTCGGGAGACCGATGCCCAGATTGACGAAAGAACCCGGCGGGATGTCGGCGGCGACGAGGCGGGCCAGGGCGTCGCGGTCGATGCCGGTCGAGTGCGCTGGTCATCGTGCCTCTGCTCCACGCGAACGACCCGGTCGACGTAGATCGACGGGGTCACGACGTTCTCGGGGTCGAGTGCCTCCGACCGGCACCACGTCGGTCACCTCGACGATGGTGGTGGTGGCCGCGGCGGCCATGATCGGGCCGAAGTTGCGCGCCGTCTTGCGGTACACGAGGTTGCCGAGCCCGTCGGCGATGTGCGCGCGCACCAGTGCGAAGTCGGCGCGGATCGGGTACTCCAGCACGTAGTGGCGGCCGTCGATCTCGCGGACCTCCTTGCCCTCGGCGAGCGGAGTGCCGTAGCCCGTCGGAGTGAAGAACCCACCAATGCCGGCGCCGGCGGCTCTGATCCGCTCGGCCAGATTGCCCTGCGGAACCAACTCCAACTCGATCTGGCCGGCGCGGTACTTCTCGTCGAAGCACCACGAGTCGATCTGGCGTGGGAACGAGCAGATCGTCTTGCGCACCCGACCCTCGCGGATCAGCGCGGCCAGACCGATGTCGCCGTTGCCAGCGTTGTTGTTGACGACGGTGAGGCCGGTTGAACCGGCGGCGATCAGCGCCTCGATCAGCGCGACCGGCTGTCCGGCGGCGCCGAAGCCGCCGATCATCACGGTGGACCCGTCGGGAATGCCGGCCACCGCGTCGAGCGGGGGAGTCGAAGAACTCGACCATCGGCGTCAGGCCGCCGAGTTCTCAAGGGCGACGGCGAATGGCATCCCAGCAATATACGGCGAGTCAAGGTGCAGCCGGCGTCGACCCAGCGATCATGGCGGGCGATCTGCGAGTGCAGCGGTCGCCGACATGGCCAACCTGCTGATCACCTGAGCCCACGCCTGAGACGGGCCCTAGACTCGGGCCCGAGATGACCGACCACAGCACCGAGTCCGTTGCGCCCCGTCAGGCCCAGACCTTCGCCGAGGCAGAGGATGCCCTGCTGTCCCGCTGGCCGGAGACGAAGCTCGAGCCCTCCCTCGACCGGATCGAGGCGTTCGTCGAACTGCTCGGCGACCCGCAGAAGACCTACCCGGTCATCCACCTGACGGGCACCAACGGCAAGACCTCGACGTCGAGGATGATCGACCGGCTGTTGCACACCCTCAACCTCCGCACCGGTCGGTTCACCAGCCCCCACGTCGAGCGGATGAGCGAACGGATCTGCATCGACGGGGAGCCACTCTCCGACGAGGCGTTCGTGAAGGCGTTCAACGACGTCGCCCCCTACACCCACCTGGTCGACACCGAGCAGGACCATCCGCTGTCGTTCTTCGAGACGATCGTCGCGATGGCCTACAGCGCCTTCGCGGATGCCCCCGTCGACGTGGCGGTGGTCGAGGTCGGGATGGGCGGGACCTGGGACGCCACCAACGTCGCCGACGGCGCGGTCGCGGTGGTGCTTCCGATCGCGGTCGACCATGCCCGGTTCCTGGGCGGTTCTCCGGAGGTGATCGCGGTCGAGAAGGCCGGGATCATCAAGCCCGGTGCGATCGCGATCCTGGCGGAGCAGCAGCCAGCGGCGGCCGCCGTACTCCTCGACCGGGTTGCCGAGGTCGGAGCCACCGCTGCCCGCGAGGGCGTCGAGTTCGGCGTCGAGTCGCGAGTGCCCGCCGTCGGTGGCCAGCTGGTCTCGTTGCGCGGGCTCCGACAGCAGTACGACGAGGTGTTCCTGCCGTTGTACGGCGCCCATCAGGCCCAGAACGCCGCCGTCGCCCTGGCGGCGGTCGAGGCGTTCCTCGGCGTCGATCCGCTGCCGGACGACGTGGTCCGGGAGGCGTTCGCCGAGGTCACCTCGCCGGGCCGGCTCGAGGTCATCCGGCGGAGCCCGACCATCGTGCTCGACGCCGCGCACAACCCGCACGGCGCCGAGGCGGCCGCCGCGGCACTGGAGGACTCGTTCGCCTTCGAGCCGCTGATCGGGGTGGTCGGGGTGATGGCCGACAAGGACTACGAGGGCCTGCTCGCGGCCTTCGAACCACATCTGGCCCACGTCGTGCTGACCAGGAACTCGACCCAACGCTCGATGGCACCCGCCGCGCTCGCCGAGGTCGCGCGCGAGATCTTCGGCGAGGACCGGGTCTCGGTGGTTGCGGACCTGGCCGGCGCGATCGACCGCGCCGCGACCCTCGCCGAGGAAGGCTCGAGCGGGTCGGTCGGCACGGGCGCGGTGCTGGTCACCGGCTCGGTCATCACCGTCGGCGAGGCCCGCACGATGCTCAAGGGCCGCCCATGAGGTCCCCGCGCCGCGGCATGTGCGCCGCGATCCTGTGCCTCGAGGCGATCGCACTGGGGCTCACGACGCCCGTGATGATCTCGATCGCCGACGTCGCCGTCGGCCGGGCGTTCGCGATCGGGCTCGGATTGGCCCTGGCCTGCGTCCTGCTCGCCGGGATGCTGCGCAGCGAATGGGCCTACGGGATCGGCTGGGCAATCCAGGTCGCCGCCATCGGTCTCGGTTTCGTGGTGCCGATGATGTTCCTGCTGGGCTCGATCTTCGCGCTGCTGTGGGGGGCGGCGTACTTCCTGGGCCGCAAGATAGAGCGGGAACGGGCCGCGGCGTTCGCCGCCCACGAGTCTCGGGCAGCGGGCGAGAGCTGAGGCGAAATGCTCGTCGGGAGGGAGCCCGAGCGGAAGCTGGTGGAGCGTCTCGCGGCGGCCGCCCGACTGGGTGAGAGCGGCGTGCTCGTGGTGGCCGGCGAGGCCGGCATCGGCAAGTCCGCACTCCTGGAACACGCCACCTCACTGTGCGACGGGATGATCGTGCACCGGGTCGTCGGCTCGGAGGTGGAGCGCGACCTGGCGTTCGGCGGACTTTCCCAGCTGCTCGCCGGGGCCGTCGACGATCTCGACCAGCTGCCCGACCCGCAGGCGCACGCGCTCGGTGTGGCGCTGGCGGTCCGCACCGGGCACGGCCGTCGACCGCTTCGCGGTGGGGTCGGCCACGCTGGGAATGCTGAGCCGGCTGGCCGAGGTCGTCCCCCGCGCCGTGCTCGTCGACGACGCACATCTCCTGGACCGATCCTCGGCCGAGGCGATCGCGTTTGCCGCACGTCGACTGGTCGCCGACCCGGTGCTGCTCCTGGCGACCGTCCGGACCCACGAACCCACTCCGTTCCTGGACTCTGGCCTCCAGGTCGTGGAGCTGACCGGGCTCGACGAGGCTGCGGCGCTGGCCCTCCTCGGGAACCGGGGCGCTCCGAGCGACCTCGCCCACCTCGTCCGGGCCACCGGCGGCAACCCGCTCGCACTTCTCGAGCTCACCGAACACCCCGACGACATCATCGGCTCCTGGCCGGAAGCTCCGATCGCCGTCCCGGCGAAGGTCGGGCGAGCCTTCCTCGCCCGCACCGACCAGCTGTCACCGCCGTCGAGGCTGGCGCTGCTCGCAGCGGCCGCGTCGGGCGGAGACCGGGCGGTCGTGGCTGCGGCATCGCGACGTCTCGGAGTCGATCCCGTGCGCCTCGTCGACGCGGTCGACGCCGGCCTGATCCGGTTCGAAGGGCAGACGATCCGGTTCCGGCACCCGCTGGTGCGAGCGGCGGTGTACGGCGGTGCGCCGCCCGCGGACCGCCGGGCGGTCCATGCCGCTCTCGGCGCCGAGACGCCGGAGCACGATGCGGACCGCCGGGCCTGGCATCTGGCCGCCGCCGTCCCGGACACGGACGACGACGCCGCCGACGGCCTGGCTGCGGTTGCCGAGCGGGCGCGGTCCCGGGCGGCGTACGACGTCGCGGCGACGGCGCTCGAACGCAGCGCCCGGCTGTCCACGAGCGAGGACCAGCGCACCCGTCGGCTGGTGGCCGCCGCCGAGACCGCGTGGATCGCCGGCCAGGGCCATCGCTCCCGGACGCTGCTTGACGAGATCGGCGACGCCCCCGGCCGACCTGGTGGGCAGGATCGGCAGCCTGAGCGGGACCATCGCCGCCCGGACCGGCTCGCTCGCCGACGCGGTCGCCGTCCTGGTCGACACCGCGGCTCGGGTGGCCGAGGGCGACCCCGACGCCGCGGTGGAGATGCTCGCCGACAGCATCAACGCGGGCTTCTACCGCGCCGACACCTCGTTCCTGGCCGAGGCGCTGACTCGGCTGGAGGAGCTGTTGCCCCGGGCGACCATGCTCCGCTCGCGGGTCCTGGGCACCCTCGCGCTCGGGATGGCGCGGACCCTGCTCGGTCGAGGTTGGGGCCGACGAAATCCGCTGGGCCGTCAGCGAACTGGTGTTCGCGACCGAGATCCGAAACGACCCGATGCGGACGGCCTGGCTGGTCATGGGTGTGCTCTTCCTCCGCGAGGAAGGTGCGTTCCGGTCCGTCCTCGAGGAGGCGGTCGCGGAGACCCGGGCCGGCACGGTGCTGGGCACCCTGCCCTACCTGCTGTTCCACGTGGCCCGAGACGATGCCACGACCGACCGTTGGCAGGAAGCGGAGTCCGGCTACCACGAGGGGATCCGGCTGGCGCGGGAGTCCGGACAGACCACCGACCTGGCGGCGTCGCTGGCCGGGCTCGCCTGGCTCGAGGGCCGGCAGGACAAGGAGGAATCCTGCCGGCGGCACGCCGCCGAGTCGATCGAGCTGTGCCACCGGCACGACATCGTCCTCGGCCGGATCTGGGCAGGCGTCCGCGCTGTCCGAGCTCGAGCTCGCCCGCGGCGACGCTGCGGCCGCGCTCGTGCAGCTGGAACAGGTGATCGCGCTGCTGACGGAGTTCGGGGTCCACGACGTCGACCTGTACCCCGGGGCCGAGCTGGCCGAGACGCTACTGCGGCTGGGGCGCAGCGACGAGGCCCGCGACGTGGCGGCCGACTTCCTGGCCCGCAGCGAGGCGAAGGGGCAACCCTGGGCCAGGGCCCGCGCCGAGCGCGCCGTCGCCTTGACCGGCTCGGACCCCGAGCCAGCCGGTCGCTTCGAACAGGCGCTGTCCCTTCACCGGCACACCCGCGACCCCTTCGAGCGGGCCCGGACCGAGCTGGCGTACGGAGCACACCTGCGTCGGAGCCGGCAGCGCCGCGAAGCCAGGCCGGTGCTGCGCTCGGCGCTCGACACGTTCGAGCGCCTGGGCGCGCAGCAGTGGGCGGAGCAGGCTGCCGTGGAGCTCGAAGCCACCGGAGAGACCGTCCGCCGCCGGGGCGCCGATGCCCGGGAGGCCCTGACTCCGCAGGAGCGCCAGATCTCGCGCCTGCTCGCGGGCGGCCAGACCACCCGGCAGGCGGCGGCGACCCTCTTCCTCAGCCCCAAGACCGTCGAGTACCACCTGCGCCACGTGTACCTGAAGCTCGGGATCGGTTCTCGTGGCGAGCTCGCCGCCGCGATGAGCACCGACCCGGAGGGGGCCTGATCACAGGAGCCCCGCGAGCAGCGTTGCGGCGCGGGCCGCTCCGTCGGTCTCCACCGGTCGGTAGTCCGCCTCGATGTCGGCCTCCTTCACGATGGCCGCGGCCAGCGCATCGGGGTCGGCGGCGGTCTCGTAGTCGAGGAGCCGCCCCGCGCCGTACTGCTCGAGGCGGTGGCGGACGTGGAAGTTCTGCTCGAAGTGGTTGCGCAGCGGGACGTAGAGGAACGGTCGCCGGTTGGCCGTGAGCTCCATGCAGGTGGTCAGGCCGCCCTGGACGACCGCGAGGTCACAGGCGGCGAGGTGCTGGTAGAGGTCGGGCAGGTAGCCGCGGATCGTCGCCCCTCGTCGCCGGGGGAGCGACGCCGGATCGATCCGTGGTCCGGTCACGACCACGAACCGCAGGTCCGGGGCGGCTCGTCGTACGACGGGCACGGCGTCGAGCACCCGGCGCAGCAGCGAGGACCCGACTCCCGACCCACCGACCGTGACCACGCACACCCGCTCGTCGGGGCGGTAGCCCAGCCGCTCGCGCAGCGCCTGCCGGTCGTCGGCGCCGATGGGGTCGAAACCGGTGATGTAGCCGCTGAAGTCGAAGTTGTCGACCGTCCAGTCCCGGATGTCGGGCAGCCCCGCACCGAAGGACTCCGGGATCACGTCGTCGGCGGAGCCGACGAAGATCGACCGGTCCCGGACGCGGGCGAACCGCGCCCGCTGCTCGATCATCTCGGCGTTGTAGTCGGCCGTCAGACCCGCCTCCGCGTCGCCCCCGCCCGGCATCGGCAGCCAGCCGACGAAGTCGGTCAGCCACGCGAACGCGAACCGCTTCAGCTCGGGGTTCTCGTGCAGGAAGTAGTCCACGTCCCACGCCTCGTCGCCGATGACCAGGTCGTACTTCTCCTCCTCGACCACGTCCTGGAACACCATGAAGTTGTTCACCAGGATCGAGTCCATCCTGCGGATCGCCTGGAACGCGTGCAGGTCGTGCTCGCCTGCCTCGTGCTCGATGTGAGCGGACTCGCTGGCCAGCCAGGAGGACGCCGGGTGGACCCGTTCGCCCGCGGTCTCCAGCATCCGGGTGACCGGGTGCTGGGTGAGCCAGTCGATCTGCAGGTCGGGGTGCCGGCTTCGTAGCTCGGAGGCCACCGCCAGGTCGCGGCGCGCGTGGCCGAGCCCGATCGGCGAGGACAGGTAGAGCGCGCGCGGCCGCCGAGAGCCAGCCCGGGTCCAGGTCCGACGACGTGGCGCGGGCGCGATCGTGTCCACGAACTCCTTGATCGCCAGGTTCACCCGCACCGGATCGCGGGCCAGTCGGCCCATGGCCGCTGTCCTCCATCAGGAGCAGTGAGCCTCCGGTCAGCTCGGCCAGCCTTTCGCCGATCGCGGACGTACTGATCCGGTCGTCGGTGCCGTGGATGACCAGCACCGGGCACCGGACGAGGGCACACGCCTCCTCGATCGGGGGCACACCACGCCGTCGCAGCCGAGCCGGCCGGCGGTGGCGTCGACCAGGGTTTCGGGCGACGTGTCCGCCGACCACTCCATGATGTCCTCGAACTGCTTCGTCGAGTGCGGCTCGCAGAACATCTTGTGGAAGAAGAAGTCGCGGTAGTCGTCGAAGCCGCCGGACAGCCAGTAGTGCTTGTTGTACTTCGCCCAGCCGGACGGGGTGTAGCGTGGTGTCCAGCGCGGGCGTCGAACGCATGCCGTTCCCGCTCGGGCCGGGCCACGTCCAGCCCGCACGACGGCCCGATGGCGACCACGCCGAGCACCCGGTCCGGGTGCTCGGCGGCGGCCGTGATCGCCCAGGCGGCTCCGCAGGACAGCGCCACCAGCACGGCCTGGTCGAGCCCCGTCGCATCCATGACGGCGATCACGTCCGCGGTGCATTCCGCGTTCGAGTACGCCGCCGCGCCGACCGGCCGGCTCGAGCCGCCGGTCCCGCGCCCGTCGTACGTCACGACCCGGTGGTGTCGGGACAGGTAGCCGACCTGCGCCTTCCAGAACCGGGAGTCGATGATCTGCCACGTCGGCAGCAGGAGAAGCGGCGGCCCGGCGGCGCCGTACGACGCCCACGCCAGCGACACGTCGTCGCGGGTCGCGACGCCGACGGCGTCCGGCTCCCGGGGGAGGGTCACGGGCGTACCTCGAAGACGTTGTTGAACGGCGTTCCGGCGGCCGTGCGGAACGTGGCGAAACCGGCTGCGCTCGTCACGTCCCGGATCTTGGCCGGGCCGGCCTGGGTGCCGAGCGCGAGCCCGACCTCCTGGGACAGCGAGCTGGGCGTGCAGAGCAGGGTGGAGAACCCATAGTAGGCCCGCCCGATGGGGTTGAAGTTGTCCTCGGGCTGGTCGCCCGCGGCCGGCTCGACGATCATCCAGGTGCCGTCGTCGGCGAGCGCCTCGCGGACCTCGCGGGCCGCGCCGATCGGGTCGCCCATGTCGTGCAGGCAGTCGAACATCGTGACCAGGTCGTAGCCCTCGCCGGAGATGCCCGTCGACGGCGCGACCTCGAACGTCACCCGGTCCGCGACCCCTGCCTCCTCGGCCCGCTGGCGGGCGATCTCGATGGACTCGGGGTGGTAGTCGGAGCCGACGAACGTCGAGTTCGGGAACTCCTGGGCCATCAGGATCGTCGATGCGCCGTGGCCGCAGCCGACGTCCGCGACCTTGGCCCCGGCCTGCAGCTTGGGCACCACGCCGTCGAGCGCCGGGAGCCAGCGTGGAGACGAGGTTGGCGAGGTAGCCCGGGCGGAAGAACCGCTCGCACCCGTGGTGGACGTCGGTGTTGTGCTGGTGCCAGCCGAGGCCGTCCCCGTTCCGGGCGGCCTCGAGGATCGAGGGAGCGTCCCGGACCGTCCCGTGGGCGATCTGGAAGAAGCCGGGGAGGAACGCGGGGCTGGTCTCGTCGGTCATGGCGATCGCGTGCTCGGGCGGAAGCGAGTAGGTCTTCGTCTCGGGTCGTAGTCGACGTACGCCCCCGCGGCCTGGCCGTTGAGCCACTCGCGAGCGTAGGGCTCGCCGGTCGACGTCAGCTCGGCGAGCACCGCCGGGGTGAGCGGGCCGTGGTCGGCCATCGCGCGGTAGTAGCCGAGCTGGTCGCCCATCACGACCAGCGCGGTGTTGAGGGTGGCGCCGACCTCGTCGACGGCGCGGAAGACGAACGACATCAGCTTGTCTGCGTCGATCTCCACGGGTGCTTTGGTGTCGGTCATGTCGAACTCCTGGGTTGTGGGGCGGATCGGTCGTCCGTCGCTTCGCGGACCACACTTGCCCTGACCGGTGCGCCATCGCATCCGGGAACCCACCTAGCCCGTCGGCCGGACACCCCCTGGTCGAGCGCCCGGGAAAGCACGTCCAACACCGTGGCGAGCTGGGCGTCGGTGCAGCCCCCGAAGCCCAGGACCAGACCGTGCCGGTCCGAGGTGCGGGTGTACTCCGTCAGCAGGGGTACGTCGAACCCCGCGACCCGCGCCGCTGCCGCCGCCCGACGCGACTGGTCCCGGGACAGCTGGAGGGTCAGGTACATGCCTGCCGGGCGCCCCTCGACCGTCCCGAAACAGCCGAGCCGGGCCTGGACGAGCGCGCTGCGCTGGGCGTAGGTCCGCCGGGCCGACCGGATCACCCGGTCGACGTGACCGTCGCGCAGCATCGACAAGAAGGCCCGCTGGACGGGCCACGCAGCCATGTCGTGTGCTCGCGACCGGCGTTCGGTGATCTGCTCGACCATGGCGGCCGGTGCGACCAGCCAGCCGAGCCGCAGGCCGGGAGCCACCGTCTTCGACGCGGTGCCGAGGTAGACGACCCGGTCCCGGTCGAGGGTGGCCAGCGCGGGCAGGGGCGCCACGTCGTAGCGGAACTCGGAGTCGTAGTCGTCCTCGATGACCGTCGCGTCGATCTCGGCTGCACGTGCCAGCAGGGCCAGGCGGGTGGTCGCCGACATCGTGATGCCGAGCGGGTGCTGGTGGGCCGGTGTCGCGTACACGCCGCTGACGCGTCCCGGCAGGCTGGCGACGTCGATGCCGGAGCCGTCGATCGGGACGTCGACGACCGCGCGGCCGGTGTCGCGGACGATGTCCACGGCCGCCCGGTAGCCGGGGTCCTCGACGGCGATCGGACCCGGCGGCAGGATCCCGAGCAGATGCCGCAACCCGTCGGTGGTTCCGTTGGTCAGCACGACCTCGTCGGGCGTGCACGTGAGGCCCCGGGTGCGGGCAAGCTGCGCGCAGAGCGCCTCGCGCAACGGCAGCAGGCCGCGTGCGTCCGGATAGCCCGGCGGTGGCGAGTCGGCCGCGACATCGCGCCAGGCCCGTCGCCACCCGGCGTGGTGCCTCGGGTCGATCCACGGGGTCCCGGTGTCGAACCGGAGAAGGGAGGCCGGGGGCGACGGGTTGGCTTTCATTTTAGCCGTCGGAGCGAGCTGCGTGGAGGCCGCGACGTACGTGCCCGAGCCCCGTCGGGCCTCGAGCCAGCCCTCGGCGAGAAGCTGGTCGAAGGCCTGCTCGGTCACCGCCCGCGACACCCCGAGATCCGCGGCGAGGCCGCGCGTGCTCGGCAGTCGTTCGCCGGTGGTCAGGGTGCCCGCGGTGATCAGGTCCCGGACCTGGGCGGCCAGCTGGACCCCAAGCGGCGTATGCCGGTGGCGTTCGAGCCGGACGGGGAGGGGAGCGGGGTTCGGCAAAGTGTCCTGTTCAGATCGTTGGGAATTGGCCCGTGCCTGTGGGCCACTCGGACGGCACCATGGTCGCATGACCACGCCGCTCTCGCCCACCCTCCGCACCACGGTGGTCCGCGGCCGCAACCGCGCCGTCTCCGAGCGCGCCGCGCTCTATCGACGTTCTCGACTCGGCACTCGTCTGCCACCTGGGTGTCGATGTCGGTCACCCGCTGGTGGTGCCCACAGCGTTCGGGTACGACCCGGACGGCCCCGACGAGGGCGGCTCGCTCTACGTGCACGGCTCGGTCGCCTCCCGCACCATCTCCGCGTCCCCGGACGCGACGATCTGCGTGACGGTGACGGTGGTGGACGGCCTGATCGCGGGCCGGTCCGCGTTCCACCATTCGATGAACTACCGGTCGGCCGTGGTGCTCGGGCGCGGCCGGCTGGTCGTGGACCCGGTCGAGAAGCAGCATGCCCTGGCCCTGGTGGTGGACCACATGATCCCGGGCCGTTCGGCGACGCTGCGGCCGCACACCCGCAAGGAGCTCGCGGCCACGAGCGTGGTCGCCGTACCCCTCCACGAGGCGTCGGTGAAGGTCCGCGCCGGTGGCCCCGGTGACGACCCCGAGGACGTCGCCGCCGGCTACTGGGGTGGCCACATCCCGGTGCGGACGGTTGCGGATCCGGTGGTGCCGGACCCCGACGCCCGGGGGAGGATCCCGGACGACGTACGCCGTCGCGCCGCCGAGCTTGCGGGTCGCTAGTCTTCGGGCATGACCCAGCGCACCCTGGTCCTGCTCAAGCCGGACACCGTACGACGCGGCCTGATCGGCAACATCCTGTCCCGCTTCGAAGACAAGGGGCTGACGATCGTGGCGATGGAGTTCCGCACGATCGACGTCGCGAAGGCCGACGAGCACTACGCCGAGCACGTCGACAAGGACTTCTATCCGCCACTGCGGGCTTTCGTCACCAGCGGCCCGCTCGTGTCGCTGCTGCTCGAGGGTGACGAGGCCGTCGAGGTGGTCCGCGCGCTCAACGGCGCCACCGACGGTCGCAAGGCCGCCCCCGGCACCATCCGCGGAGACCTGTCGGTGTCGAACCGCGAGAACCTCGTGCACGGCTCCGACTCACCCGAGTCCGCCGAGCGTGAGATCAAGATCTGGTTTCCCGAGCTCGCCGGCTAGCGCGAGCTCGCTCGCGCTCGGCTGGCGCGCGGCAATTGGCTACGCAGCTTGACGCGTGCGGCGCGCCAATGGTCGAACGACATCGCCGGCCCCGGGGGCGTCTGAGCACAGGCGTGCCCTCCGGTCCTGCGGTGTCGAGCGCATGGTCACACTGATCGCTCCGATCGGCTCGGCGAGAGCTGAATCGCTAGCGTCCTCGTTGAGCTTCACGGCAAGGATCGGGACCGGCGCCTCGAGCAGCAGGCGTTGGCTGACACTGCCGAGCAGGGCCTTGCCGACCGGCGTACGACGCTTGATGCCGATCACCAGGCGCTGTACGCGGTGCTCCTCGATGTCGGCCAGCACCGCCTCGACCGGGTCCCGGTCGGACTTGCCGTGCCGGTCCAGGACGGTGACCTTCGTCGTTGACGGCACCGTCGAGGTGTCCAGTGGTCTCAGGGCGAGGTTGACGGCGATGAGGTCGGTGCCGAGCAGTTCGGCCTCGCGGACAGAGGCAGCCAGGGCGGCGATGCCCTCGGGGCTGTCGGGTACGGCGACCATTACGGTCATGGTTGGTTCTCCTTCGGGAGTGGGTTCGGGTCGGGTTGCCGGGCTCAGTGGAAGTCGCCGGTGGAGAAGGCCTCTTCGAGCTCTTCCAGGGAGCGTCCACTGGTGTTGGGCAGCGTCTTCCACAGGAAGACGACGGAGATGACGCCGACCACGAAGAAGAGGCCGAAGATCCCTTGCAGTCCGCTCAGCTCGACGATGATCGGGAAGAGGAACGTGAGCGCGGCATTCATCAGCCACAGGCACAGGACGCTCAGACCCATCGCGAAGCCGCGCATCCTCAGCGGGAACATCTCCGCCAGGCAGACCCAGACCGGGATGTTGAGGGCCAGCTGCATGCAGAACACGAACGTCACGCTGAGTGCCAGGATCACATACGCCCGGGGGACGCCCGCCGGCATGACGGTGGCGACGATCAGGATCAGCCCGTGCACGGTGGTGGTGGCGACGAAGCCACCGATGATGAGCTTGCGCCGCGACACTTTTTCGATCACGACGAACAAACAGATGGCCGACCCGGCTACCGCGAGCACGCCGTTGGCGATGTTGGCGACCAGCGCCGCCTTTTCGGAGAACCCTGCCTCCTCGAGCAGCTTGGTTCCGTAGTACATGATCGAGTTGATCCCGGTGAGCTGCTGGGCCACGGCCAGGCCGCAACCGATCAGGACGATACGACGGATCCACGGGATACCCAGGTCGGACCAGCCGCCCGTTTGTGACAGGGCCTCTTCTTCGGCGAGGTGCTCGACCTCGGCCATCTCTGCCTCGGCCCGTTCTCTGTCGCGGACCTGCATCAGCACCTCGAGGGCGTCGTCGTGACGGCCCTCGGAGATGAGCCAGCGTGGCGACTCCGGCATCCTCAGCATGCCCACGAACAGGGCGACGGCGGGAACCGCGGCCACGGCCAGCATGTAGCGCCACACGCCGTCGTGGTGCCCCCACAGGTTGGCGATGATGGCGTTGAAGACGAAGGCGAGCATCTGCCCGACCACGATGGCGAGTTCGCCGCGACCGCTCAGTGACCCGCGGCGCTCGGTCGGGGCGAGCTCGGCCAGGTAGACCGGGACCGTCACCGAGGCCGCGCCGACCGCCAGGCCGAGAATGACGCGGGAGGGGAGCATGACCAGCAGGTCAGGGGCGAGCACCCCGCCCATGGTGCCGACGAAGAAGCCGATCGCGACGATCGTGAGGGTCTTCTTCCGACCCAGGCTGTCGTTCAGCCGGCCACCGATCATGGCGCCGAAGGCGGCGCCCAAGAGCAGGGTCGCCGTGATCAGACCCTCGGTGTAGGGGGTCAGCCCGAGGTCGTCCTTCATCGGCTCCAGTGCGCCGTTGATCACCCCGGTGTCGTAGCCGAACAACAGGCCGCCGAAGGTCGCGACGATCGCGATCAGATCCAGCCGCCTGACGTGCGGGCCGGCGGTCAGTGGTGGCAAGGCCGGGTGCTGCGTTCCTGATGTGCTCGCTGTGTGAGTCATGGTGAACCGTCCGTTCGGTCTTGCGATTCGGTCTCGCGATGCGGTGAGGTCGCCGGCACTAGCACGCGCGCCAGCGCGCAGAAGTCCGAGCCGTAACGGTCGCTAAACCGGTGGCGCGGGCTGTTGAAGAGCGCAGGCCGGGGCGAGGTGGGGGTGTGCCTCGTTGTCCGACTTGCACTGAGCCTTGATTCAGGCATGTTCCGAATTACGGAACGACGTTCCGGATTCTGGATTGCACACATTAAGACCATGCCTGCGACTGCGTCAAGGCCCCGGGACGGTCAGGACGCGTTGCCGGCGTAGCCCAGACGCGCCGATAGCGCTCCGCAGGCATTCAGTACCTGCGAGGCGAGAAATGGCTCGCGATCGAGCGACATCCGCTCGAGCAGACCGCCCACAGACAGAGCGGCCACGACCCGACCGCTGGCGTCGAAGACCGGCCCACCCACGGCTCCGACGCCCGCGGTGACGTCGCCCCGGGAAACCGCGTAGCCGCGCGCCCGAATCTCTTTGAGGTCCGCGGCCAGGGCAGCCGGGTCCGTCAAGGTCGCGGCGGTGGGCTGCTCCAGACCGGCGCGGATCAGCACCGGCAGCAACTCGTCCTCGCGGAAGGCGAGCAACGCTCGGGGTCCCGCACCGAGGTGCAACTGCTGGGTGCCACCGACGTTCAAGATGGCCAGCCGAGGTCCGACCCCACCGTCCACCCGCTCCAGGCACACCGCCCGGTCAACGTCGGGCACCACCAGATAGACGCTCTCACCTGTCTCGGCGGCCAGCGCGCCCATGAGCGGGAGTGCTTCCCGCCGCACGTCGAGGCTGTCGACGGCGATGCTGCCGACCTGGAACGCCTTCAAGGTCAGCCGGAACGCGGCGGTGCTGGTGCGTTCCAACCATCCAGCCTCCACCAGCGTGACCAGGAAACGATACGTCGAGGTCTTCGAATAGCCGCCGGCCTTCACCAGCTCCGGCAACGTCATCTCCGGTCGACCCGGCGCGAAGCAATCCAGGAGTCGCAGCCCGCGCAGCAGGGTGACCACCAGATCCCTCGATGAACCGGGCTCCTCGGTCTCCGAAGCCACCACCCGACGCCTCCAACCTGTTCTCGCGGCTCATGCTAGACGGCGAGGAGTCGACAACGACGGTCGCCGACGCCCGGTCGCGTGCTCGTTGCGCGCCAATTGGTCGAAAACGACAGTCGCCGACGCCCGCTCGCGTGCTGTTGTGCGCCAATTGGTCGAAAACGACAGTCGACCGGACGCTCAGACCTCAGACCGACGCGCGCGCCCGCGCCAGGTCGACGAGCTCCCGCATCGAGTGCTCGCGGGTGGGCAGTCGGTCGACCGGGAACCAGCGCACGTCGAGTGACTCGTCGCTGACGGTGGGGTCGACGTACGGCGCGACTGCCACGAACCGGACGTCGAGATGGTCGACGGCGCCATCGGGATGGCAGAACGGCACCTGGTGGGCGGACAGCTGCACCGGCACCGGATCCAGCGTGAACGACGGCAGCCCGGACTCCTCGCGCGCCTCGCGTTCCGCGGCGCCGGCCAGGGTCCGGTCCGATGGTTCGCAGTGCCCGCCGAACTGGAACCACAGCTTCGCCTTGGCGTGCAGCGTCAGCAGGACCTGGGAGCCGTCCGATGACAGCACGATCGTGCTGGCGGTGATGTGGGCCGGGAAGCAGGCTCGGCTGAGCCCGTCGGTGTGGGTGCGAAGGTGGTCGACGAAGCGGGTCTGCAGGTCCGCCTGCGCTGTCGACCACGCCGACCACGAGGACAGCACGGTCAGTGCGTCCTGGTGAAGCGTCACTCAGGCTTGTCCTGGTCGAGCAGCTTCTGCAGCTCGACGTCGAACTCGTCGGACGACATCTCGACCGGGGCCGCGACGTCCTCCCGGAACCCCAGCGGGTCGTCGAGATCGGCGGCGGTCGGCAGCAGGTTGGCGTGCATCCACACCGCGTCCCGCGCTTCGACGCCCTGGCGGGTCCGCAGCGAGCCCCACAGCGTGGAGGCGTCGCGCAGCCGGCGGGGTCGCAGCTCGAGGCCGACCAGCTGGCCGAACGTCTGCTCGGCCGGCCCGCCGGCGGCCCGGCGGCGACGGATCGCTTCCTGCAGCTTCGCGGCCGTCGGCATCCGTTCCTGGGTGGCCTGGCCGACGACCTCGTCGACCCAGCCCTCGACGAGGGCGAGCGTGGTCTCGAGCTTGACCAGCGCCGCCTCCTGGGCCGGGGACGGCTTGGGATCGAACAACCCGCCCTCGAGGGCGTCCTGCATGGAACTTGGGTTCATCGGGTCGATTCCGCGCAGCTGCTCCTCCATGCCCGCGGTGTCGATCTCGATCCCGTCGGCGAACTCGCGGACCGCGCTGATCAGGTGGTCGCGCAGCCACGGCACGTGGGCGAACAGCCGCTGGTGCGCGGCCTCGCGCAGCGCAAGATAGAGGAGTACGTCGTCGGCCGGGACGTCGAGGCCCTCGGCGAACGCGTTGATGTTGCTCGGCACCAGCGCGGCCTTGCCCTCGGGGCCGAGCGGCAACCCGATGTCGGAGGCAGTCAGCACCTCACCCGCCAAGGCGCCCAGACCCTGCCCGACCTGGGTGGCGACCATCATCCCGGCAGCCTTGCCCAGCATGCCGAGCAGCGGCCCGGTCAGGGCGCGGGCCTCTTCGGGCAGCGCGTTGCCGAGCGCACCGGTGGCATGCTCGGCGACCGGCTCCACCAGGCGGCGCCACACGTCGGTGGTGCCGACGATCCACTCGGCCCGGCTCCACGCCGCCGTCGAGGTCACGCCGGACTCGAACTCGCAGGCCTCGTCGAGCCACAGGTCCGCCAGGTGTACGGCGTCCGCAACGGCCGCCTGCTGCTTGTCGGTGGGCGACGGATCGGGGGTCTGGGCAGCGCCCTTGCGGGCCATGTCGAGCGCGAAGTCCCAGTTGATCGGCCCGTCGTGCGGCTTCATCAGGTTCTGGAACTGGGCCATCAGCGCGTTCAGGTCGGGCATGCGCCGCCGGCACCCAGCCCACCAGCACCGAACAGCTGCTCGAAGGGCGTGCCCTTGAAGGGGTTCTGACCCTCGTCGGGCGTCTCATCCGGGATGTTGCTCATGGGCCAAAGTTACTCGGCCCGACCAACAGAGAGGACAGCGGTTAGGCTCCCGGGCATGCCTGAGGAGAAGGTGCGCCTGGTCGACTTGCGCGAGACGCCGCTTTCGGTGGACGAGGTGCTCGCCGCGCTCGACGACGATGGCGGGGGCGGCCTGGCCCTGTTCGTCGGTCGGGTACGTGACCACGACCACGGCAAGGGGGTCACCGGGCTGGACTACACCGCACACACGTCTGCGCTCGACGACCATGCGTGCGATCAGCGAAACCGTGGCCGGCCGGCACGACGTACTCGCGGTCGCGGCCATCCACCGGGTCGGGCGGCTCGCGATCGGAGACGTCGCTGTCGTGGTGGCCGCGGTCGCCAAGCATCGGGGCGAGGCGTTCGCTGCGTCGAAGGACCTGATCGACACGCTCAAGGCCGAGGTGCCGATCTGGAAGCATCAGGTGTTCGCCGACGGCACCGAGGAATGGGTCGGCTCTCCCTGAGGGTGCGCCTCCGCGGCTGAGCGACTGCCCGCGGTTACGGTGGGCGCATGGAGATCCTGTGGTGGCTGGTGCCGCCGGTCGTGGTGACGCTGCTGGCGATGGTGTGGGTCTCCTGGCTCGGCCGCAGCGGTCGGGGCGAGGTCGACCGCGAGGTCGCGGCAGCCCGGTTCGCGGCTGCGATGCGCCGTGAGCATCCCGGCCTCGGCAGCCGCGCGCCCACACCCGTGCGCGACCGCAGCACCGGCATCGCCGTACGCCCCTCGCGGACGCAGCAGGACCCGCAGACCCGTCACAGCGCCTGACTTCGGCCGGGTGAGAGGCTTGGGTCCATGAGCCGCCGGATCCTTGCTGGCCTGATCGCCGTGCCGTTCCTGGTGGCACTGTGGCTGGCGGCGCTGCTGTTGCCGGTGCCTTATGTGACCTACTCGCCCGGCCTGACCGTCGACGTGCTCGCCGAGGACAAGGGGACGGAGATCGTGCAGGTGTCCGGGCACAAGACCTACCGCGACGACGGCGAGCTCCGGATGACCACGGTCTACGTCACCCAGCCGAAGGCACACGTCAACCTGTTGGAGGCCATGAAGGCGTGGGTGGATCCGGAAGAGGCGGTCTATCCCTACGACGCGGTGTACGGCGAGGACGAGACGGCCGAGCAGTCCGAGACCGAGTCTGCGATCCAGATGGTGTCCTCGCAAGACGCCGCCACCGCGGTCGCGTTGAATGAGCTCGGGTACGACGTGAAGCCGATCGTCGAGGTGCTCAATGTGGAGAAAGGGCTGCCCGCCGACGGCAAGCTCAAGGTCCGCGACGTCATCCTGAAGGTCAACGGGCAGAAGGTCACCGAAGTCCCAGCAGGTCGTCGACGAGGTCGACAAGAGCGAGGCCGGCGACAGCGTGACGTTCCTCGTCCGCCGCGACGGCAAGCCGGTCACCGTCGTCGTCAAGCCCCGCGTCGTCGACGGCGACCTGCGCGTTGGTGTCACGTCCGGACCCGGCTTCATCTTCCCGTTCCAGGTCTCCGTCGACATTCCCGAGGACATCGGCGGACCGAGTGCGGGACTGATGTTCTCGCTGGCGATCTACGACACGCTCACCCCCGGATCGCTCACCGGCGGCCAGATCGTCGCCGGCACGGGCACCATCGACGCCACCGGCAAGGTCGGCCCGATCGGTGGCATCCAGCAGAAGGTGGTGGCCGCCCGACAGTCCGGAGCCGAGCTGTTCCTGGTGCCGGCCGACAACTGTGCCGACGCCACGGGCGCCCCCAACGAGGGCATGCGGCTGGTGAAGGCGACCACGATGCACGAAGCGCGTCAGTCGATCGCGGCCTGGGTCAAGGATCCGGACGCGACGCTGCCGACCTGCGAGGAGAACTGATGGACGACCTCTTCGACGTCGACCCGGCGCTTGCGGCCGCCGTACTCGAGATCGAGTCGCACACGGCGACGGCCGGCTGGGACCAGCCCGCGCGGCTGTACGCGCTGGTCGACACCGCCCGGCTGGTCGCCCACGAGCCTGAGCTGGCCGCGGCGATGGGGCTCGACGAGGCCAGCGCCGAGGGCTCGCTGACCCCCGTCGAGCAGGACCAGCTGCCCGCGGAGACCGAGCTCGAGAGCGTGCTGGAGTCCATCGGCTGGCCGCCGGACGTCTCGGGCTGCGCCGCCGTGGTCGAGCGGCTGGTGCTGCCCCCTGAGGTTGATGCAGAACTCCCTGACGAGGCCGCCGCCGCGGTCGAGTTCGCCCGGCAGCACCCCCTGCGTCAGGAGGTGCGGATCGTGGCGGGAGCCACCCGCGCCGGGGCGACGTACTGTGCCCTGCGGATGCGTGCGCACGACGACGACCAGTCGGTCGTCGGGGGCGCCGACCTCGTGCCCGAGCTGCTCGAGCTCCTCACCACCACCCTGGAGGACGAGTCATGAGTGGACTCTTCGACGAAGAGACACCCAACCAACGACAGACGACCGAACGCCCACCTGGTCGCTCGCGGGCCCTGCTGATCAGCGCCGGCGTGATCGTCGTGGGCTTCCTGATCCTGACCGGACTCTCCTCGTTCTGGACCGAACGGCTGTGGTTCGCCTCGGAGGGCTACTCGTCTGTCTTCAAACGGCTGGTGTGGACCAAGGTCGGACTGTTCCTGGCCTTCGGCCTGGTGATGGCGCTCGGGGTCGGGGCCAGCATGGCCGTGGCGTTCCGGTACCGGCCGATCTTCCGCCCGGCGTCTGCGGAGCAGACCAGCCTGGATCGCTACCGCGAAGCGGTGACGCCGATCCGGGGGTGGCTGCTGGTCGGCATCGCGTTGCTGATGGGTGCCTTCGCCGGCACCTCGGGTGCGGGGGAGTGGCGCAACTTCATGCTCTGGCGGAACGGAGGCTCGTTCGGCGCCGAGGACCCCTACTTCAACCACGACATCGGCTTCTACGTCTTCGACCTGCCCTGGTGGCACTTCGTCGTGTCCTTCACGATGACGCTCGCGATCGTGTCCCTGATGGCGGCGGCGGTGGTGCACTACCTGTACGGCGGCATCCGCCTCCAGTCCGCCCACGACCGGATCTCCGGCGCGGCGGCGGCCCAGCTGTCTGTGCTGCTGGGCATCTTCATGCTGGCGAAGGCCGCCGACTACTGGCTGGACCGGTTCGACGTCCTCACCGGATCCGGCCAGCTGATCGACGGCATGACCTACACCGACGAGAACGCCGTCCTGCCGGCCAAGAGCATCCTGTTGGGCATCGCCGTCATCTGTGCCCTGCTGTTGTTCCTCAACGTGTGGCGGCGGACGTGGATGCTGCCGTCGGTGGGACTTGGCCTGTTCGTGCTGTCGGCCATCCTGCTCGGGCTGATCTGGCCCGGAATCGTCCAGCAGCTCCAGGTCGACCCGTCGGAGCGGGACAAGGAGGCGTCGTACGTCGCGCGCAACATCGAGGCGACCCGGGCGGCGTTCGACCTCGAGGACGTGGAGGTGGCCACCTATGGAGGGGACTCGCAGAACTGTCGACCTGGCGGCTCTGAGCCAGGCAACCTCCTCGGTGCCTCTGGCCGATCCGAAGCTGCTCCAGCAGACCTTCGAACAGAAACAGCAGGTCACCGGCTACTACTCGGTCGCGCCCGTGCTCGACGTCGACCATTACCCCATCGACGGCACCGACCGGGCTCTGGTGATGGGCGTGCGCGAGCTCGATCAGACCGGCCTGGCGGAGAGCAGCAAGAACTGGTCCAACCTGCACACCGTCTACACCCACGGCTATGGCCTGATCGCCTCCTACGGGAACCAGCGCGACGCCGGGAACCAGCCGATCGAGGGTGACGACGACCAGCAGTGGGCCGAGTTCGACCTACCCCCGAAGGGTGCCCTGACCAGCGACGGGCGAGGGCTACGAGGGCCGGGTCTACTTCGGTGAGCAGAGCCCCGACTACTCGATCGTCGGCAAGGCCGATGGCGGCGCCGACGTCGAGTTCGACCTTCCCGACGCGAGCGACGGCTCCGAGGGCAGCACCACGACCTACGACGGGAAGGCGGGCGTCGGACTGGGCAACCTGTGGCACCAGCTGCTCTACGCCGTGAAGTTCGGGGATCCCAACATCCTGCTCTCCTCGCAGGTCAACGACGCCAGCAAGATCATCTACGACCGGGACCCCTCTCAGCGCGTCGAGAAGGTCGCCCCCTGGCTCACCGTCGACGGAGACCCCTATCCCGCGGTCGTCGACGGCAGGGTGGTGTGGATCCTCGACGGCTACACGACCACCGACCGCTACCCGCTGTCCGACAAGGAGTCGTTCGAGGAGATGACCTCGGACTCGCTGGCCTCCGACAACCAGTTCCAGGCGCTTCCGACCGACGAGATCAACTACATGCGCAACGCGGTCAAGGCCACGGTCGACGCGTACGACGGCACCGTGTCCCTCTACGAGTGGGATGAGTCCGACCCGATGCTGAACGCCTGGATGGGCGCGTTCCCCGGGACCGTGCAGCCGAAGAGCGCCATCTCGCGAGGACCTGATGGCGCACCTGCGCTACCCCGAGGACCTGTTCAAGGTGCAGCGCTACCAGTTCGCTCGCTACCACGTCACCGACGCGAACGACTGGTATGAGAGCAACGACCGCTGGGTGGTGCCGCAGGATCCCTACGCGACCGGGCAGCTGCAGCCGCCGTACCGGATGTTCGTCGACGTTCCCGACGCGGTCACGGAGGCGCCCACGGGGTCGACGTACTCGATGACGTCGGTCTACGTGCCGAACAAGCGCCAGAACCTGGTCGCGTTCATGGCTGTCGACAGCGACGCGACGGATCCCGAGAACTACGGGAAGATCCGGGTGCTGCGGTCGCCGGCGCAGAACATCGCCGGACCCGGTCAGGTCGCGAACGCCTTCGCCAACGACGACGTGGTCAAGAACCAGCTGGCGCCGTACAGCCTGGGTGACACGAAGCCGGTCTACGGCAACCTGTTGACGATCCCCGTGGGCGGACAGTTGCTCTATGTGCAGCCGGTCTACACATTGCGCAGCGGGGTCGAGGCGTCCTACCCGATCCTCAGGTTCATCATCGTCTCGTTCGGTGGCGAGAAGGTCGGCATCGACACCAACCTGCCGGCAGCGCTGGGGCAGCTGCTCGGGGAGACGCCGTCACCCGAGGATCCCGGCACCGAGGAGCCCGATGGCAACCCGGGCGGCAGACACGTCCGCCGAGGTGCGGCGCTACCTCAACGCATGCCCAGGCGGCGTTCGAGGCTGCCGACAAGGCGCTCGCGGCCGGGGATCTCGAGGAGTGGGGCCGACAGATGGAACTCGGGCAGAAGGCGATCGACGACGCCGTCCGGGCGTCCAAGAAGAAATCCACCGAGAAGCCGAGCGGGAACCCGACCGACGGCCCGACCGAGAGTCCGACCGAGAGTCCGACCGAGAGTGCGACGGAGAGTCCGACGCAGACCCCGTAGCGCCGGCCGAGAAGACTACGGCTTCCTGAATTTCCTATGTCATTCGCGACTCTGGGGTGGCCAGGAACGGGTGCCTCACGGATGATGGACGGATGCGGCGCGAGATCTGTCTGGTGGCGCTGTCGGGGGCACTTCTCCTGACAGCGCCCGGAGCCGCGCGCGCACCGAGTGCTGAGGTCGCCACGCTGGCCCAGTCGACCGTCGAACAACCGCCCGCTTCCGTGTCGGTGCCGAGCAGCTTTCCGCCTGCGATCGTGGTCGAGCCGGCCGTGGCCCGTGGTTCGGGGAAGGTGTCTGCTCGATCTGCCAGCGCCGGCACGTCGGTCTCCAGCGTGGTGCTGGCCGCCTATCAGAGCGCGGCCGACGCGGTGCCCGACAGCTGTCATCTCGAGGTGTCGTTGCTCGCGGCGATCGGCCAGGTCGAGTCTGGGAACCTCGCTGGGCGCGACATCGACACCAAGCATCGGGCCACGCCTGCCGTACTCGGGCCGGTTCTCGACGGCAACCCGCACTCCGCGATCCGCGACACCGACGCCGGCGTGTACGACGAAGACTCCACCTGGGACCGGGCCGTGGGGCCGATGCAGTTCATCCCGAGCACCTGGATCCGGTTCGGGGTCGACCTCGACGGTGACGGGGTCCGCGAGCCCCAGGACATGGAGGACGCCGCTGGCGCGGCTGCCGCCTACCTGTGCTTCGGCGGACGGGATCTGGCCACCGAGTCCGGCCTGCGTGCTGCGGTCCTGTCCTACAACCACTCGGTCGACTACCTCGCCCTGGTCCTCTCCTGGAAGGAACAGTTCGACGTCAACGGCTTCGGGGACATCGGGGACCCCGTGATCGTGCCCATCGGCACCAACCCCGCAGAGCCGGACACGTTACTCGGGCCGGTTCTGGACGGCAACCCGCACTCAGCGATCCGTGACACCGACGACGGCCTCTACGACGACGACTCCACCTGGGACCGGGCAGTTGGGCCGATGCAGTTCATCCCGAGCACGTGGATCCGGTTCGGGGTCGACCTCGACGGTGACGGGGTCCGCGAGCCCCAAGACATGGAGGATGCGGCTGGCTCGGCGGCCGCCTACCTGTGCTTCGGCGGCCGGGATCTGGCTACCGAGTCCGGTTTGCGTGCCGCGATCCTGTCCTACAACCACTCGGTCGACTACCTCGCCCTGGTTCTCTCCTGGAAGGAACAGTTCGACGTCAACGGCTTCGGGGACATCGGTGACCCCGTGATCGTGCCGACCAGCACCATCCCCGACGAGCCGGACCCCGCGCCCACGGATGACCAGCCGGACGGGACCACGACCGCGGCGGGCGGCCCCCTGCCGACACTGCCGCCGACCCACCCGCCGAAGGACCCGCCCACTCAGCCGCCGACGGTGCCGCCCACCCAGCCGCCGACGCCGACGCCGACTCCGACGCCGACTCCGACGCCGACTCCGACGCCGACTCACGCCGCCGACGCCGACGCCGACCCCGACGCCGACCCGACGCCGACTCCGACGCCGACTCCGACGCCGACGCCGACGCCGACGCCGACGCCGACGCCGACCCCGACGCCGACGCCGACGCCGACGCCGACTCCGACGCCGACCGCCGACGCCGACCGCGACGCCGACTCCGAAGCCGACTCCGAGCCGAGACGCCGATACCGATCGACGAGCCGTCCTGCGAGCCGACGAGGAGGTGGCCCTCACCGACGAGCCGACCGTGCTCTCGTCCGAGGCCCCATCGCCCACTGCGCTACCGAGCCCGGACGCCACCGCCCTGAGCGAGGACCCCACCGCGATCCCCATCGATCCCTGCGCGCCGCCTGTCCCGCCGGCGGACGGGACCGAGCCGAGCCCGATACTCACCGCGATTTTGAGTGCCGGGGACTGACCCAGTAACCTTGGGATCACCGACGCGGGGTGGAGCAGTTCGGTAGCTCGCTGGGCTCATAACCCAGAGGTCGCAGGTTCAAATCCTGCCCCCGCTACTGAAGAAAAGCCCTCTGACCAGCGGAAACGCTGGCCAGAGGGCCTTTCAGATTTCTGACCAGAAGCGATAAGTGGGCGGAAATTGGGCTCTTTGTGTGGGCACTTCGAGCGCGTCCCCACGGGCGCGAACACGCAAGTGCCCTCGCCGTGAACACAGCGAGGGCACTCTCGAGTGGGCGGGCGCCGAGTGGGCCTCGTCACGTCTTTGGCGTAATGGGCGGCCGGAACCGTTCGAGGTAGTCGGTCAGGTCAGGCGCGATCTTGGCCTTGTGGATGTAGTGCTCCAGCGTGATGTCCTCGTTGGCGTGACCCAGCTGGGCTTGCGCCGCCTTCGAGTCGACCGTCTGGTCGATCAGCGTCGCGACCGACTTGCGGAAGGTATGGAAGGTGACCCAGTCGTAGGCGGTGCCATCGACTACCCGGTTCCACAACCGTTCCCAGTTGGAGACCTGACGCCACGTTCCGTTGCGGGTCGTAAAGACTGCGCCGTTCCTATTCGCGGGACTCTCGATCATCCGGCGCATCAGGATGTCGACGGCGAATGGTGGGAGAAACAGGGTCCGGTAGCCGGCGTCCGATTTCGTCCACGGCTGGCGGAACGTCCCCCTGCCGGTCTCGGTGACGATCGTGCCCGTCACTGTCAGGGTCGGCGTCTCGGACGAGAGGTCAATCTCGGGGTAGATGAACCCGGCTGCTTCGCCGATGCGACATCCGGTGGCGAGCATCAGGTCGACGATGTCGCGGAGGTCGGCCGTCATCCGCGGCCCGGGTCGCTTGCGCTTCATCTCGTTGTCGATGAGCGCACGGACCTGGTTGACCTGCTCGAGGTCGAGGTAGGTGATCTCCTTCCGGGGCCGTGAGATCCGAGCGACCTCCTTGACCGTGTTCGCCGGGATGGCGTCATGCCGGACTGCGACGCCGAACATCTGGTGCAGCGCGTTCCGCAGCTTCGTCACGTCCGCTCCAGTCGCGGCGCGGTCCTTGATGACTCGGTCGATGACACTTGTGCGGCAGTCGGCGATTCTCCGCTGCCCGATTGCCGGGAGCACCTGGTTGTTCACCACGCTCCGATAGGCGCGCAGCGAATTGGCGCTGACGTTATTGTCGACCTCCTTCTCCTTCAGCCAGAAGGCGGCCAACTCGGCGATCGACCTCTGTGGCGTCAGTTCGCCGTCCCCCACATCTGAGCCCTTCAGGGCCTGCAGTTTCTGGATGAGGGCGGTTCGCGCGGCCGACTCGCTGTGAGCGCGAGCGCGCTGCTTGGCTACACGGCCACTGAAGAGGGCATAGCGAGCCTCGGCCTGGTAGGTCCCGGTCTTGGTCCGTGTGACGCTGATCTTCCCCCAGGTCCCAGGGGGCATCGGCGGCCGACCGCTCACCGGCCGGCCGCACGCGAACGCAACGAGCTGGCTTCCAGGGCATTTGAGTTACGAGACATGGTGACTTCTCCGTGGCGGTGGTGGATCGCAAATCGTACCCAGATCAGGCGGGGCGCGCGTCGGTGTGGAGGTCGAGGTAGTTCTCGATCTCGCTGCGCCGGTACCGGATGCCGTTGCCGACCTTGATCGCGCGCGGTCCTCGGCTCCGACTGCGCCACTGGTACAGCGTGCCCTTGGGGACGCCTAGCCAGTCCGACACCTGGTCGACGGTCAGGAGCGGGTCGTAGGCGGGACCGTACGTCGACGGGGACGCTGACCGGCCGGGCGCGCCGGTCGGTGCCGAGAGTTCTGCCGAGTGGGCCTGCTCCGCCCTCTCTGTGGCTGACGTCTCTCGCGCATCGAGTACCGCTCGTGCCTGCCTCTGTGCCGCCGTTGGTCGTGCCATGGTGGTTCAGTCCCTCATCCCAGGGCAAGCCGGGCTGTCGTTACGTGTTCCCGGTTGGCCTTCGGCTGGCGCAAGCCACGGGGCAACTTGATCCGCTGCCAGCAACGGGTCGACCTGGGCAACTCCGTCGGGATCGAGCGGCATGGCGACTGGCTGTGCGGTGCCCTGTTCTGGAGGGGATGGCTGCGCCGAGTAGTCTTCTTCTTCCGCGGCTTGAACGCCGTCGTGGTGTTGCCAGTCGAGCTCGATGGAGGGCTGCTGGCCGACTGTTCGGCGGCGGGCCTGGAGTTCGGCCTTGGACGGACGACCCATGGCGGTTCCCCCCTCTCACTGGCCGTAGCCGCTGGTGCCGAGGCTGCGTGCGCCGGGGAATGGGGACGGCGGCCGCGGCGCGGTCGGCGTCACGTCGAGAGTCTGGCGCAGAGCGGCCCCTTGCAGGGGATTGCTGGACTGTGCGACCGCAACGGCGCCGCTCGCGCACGGTGCCCTGCGGCGTACGGATGAGGGCGCAGACGTCCTCGAACAGGATACTGCCGTTTCGTCCCACGCCTCGGGGACGCGGATCGGGGCGATTGTCACGGCCCAACTCCTTTCGTGAATCGACTCGCAGCTTGTTGTTTGTTTGGAGAAGCAACCGCGAACGAGGAACTTCGGACACCTGCCGTCGGACGTTCTCGACCACCGAAGTCACGTAGCGCTGCCGCTGGCGATCACGAGAACGCGTTCCTACAGCGCCTCATGTCCAGTCCTGCGTTCGGCGCACTCACCCAGATGCAGTTCCTCGGCACTCCGGATCCGGCCGTTGAGCGGGGCAGCCTGCAACGCTGTCATCCGCGGCCAGAGACGCGGCCCGATCGGCGGCGACGTGGCGCTAGCTGGTGGATGATCGGGTGCATCCGACTCGGCCCGGGACGCACAGACCTAGTCGTCCCACTCTCCGGTGGCGACGACCGGGCGGCGGTAGGCCTCGGTGTCGGACTTCGAGTGGCGCCAATCTGCAGCCCGCGCCACAGGCAGAGCGCGCAACGCCTGCTCGTCGTCCATGACCAGCAAGAGTCGACGACCAGTCGCCCGGCGGAGGACCTGCTTTCCCGCTGGGTTCGGTCAGGTTGTTCTGGCGCGGTTGTCCGATCGAGGACGCGACCGGTTGCTTCTCCACAGCAATACACCCATCTCACGAGGAGAACGACCGATGAACCAGTTCCCGGCCAACTCGCCCTTCGCCGCCTGTAGCCCACAGGCTCATCCCGTGGTCGCGCTGCGCGACCAGCTGACGCAGACCATGACGGCGGCGAACCAGCTCAGGTCCATCTTCGCCACGGTCGATGACCCGGGGCGCAGGTTCGGTGAGATCCGATGAAGCAGCACGAAGTGCTCGCGGCCGCCGCCGCTGTCTTCGACGCGGAGCGGGCGCTGCGCCGCGCCGCTGAGACCGTCGATGAGCTCAGCGATGTCGCGGCGTCGTCGCTGCGGGTCCTCGACACCGCCGCGTCCGACGCCTTCTACGCCCACGAGGGGGAGCGGAGGTACTTCTATCTGGAGTCCGCTGGCGAACACCTGGAGCGGCTTCGCAACAGGTCCGGCTTGATGAACGAGCTCGGCGACGACCTCACCCGTCATCTCACCGCGGCCAGCGGCGCGATCGAGCGCGCTGGCTACGAGCTCGGCCGCGGCACCGACCTAGACGACTGTGACGTCGAGATCCGGGCCTTGCGGACTCAGATCGACGTCCTTGTCGAGGTCGTGGCGCTCGCGCGGCCAGTGGCGGATCAGATCACCCGCCACGCGCAGCATGCGGCCGAGTCGTCGGCGGCGACCGATGCGCTGATGCTCTTGGATTGGCGTGTCCACCACGCCGGCCAGGAGGTGACCCGGGCCGACGAGGGTGTGTCGATGATGCGCTCGGTGATCGAGAGCGCTCAGTCGAGGGCGCGGGCCTCAGCCGCATTGGCCGGGTCGCTGAGCGACGCGGCCGCCCACGCCGCCTGCCGTCAGGTCGGGGGCTGGGACACGACCAGTCAGCCGTGGTCCAGCGGTCCCCCGCAGCAGACCCACCAGCCAGACAAGCCGGGCCACTCCGGCATCGCCATCTGAACCCCGAAGAGAGGTCCACGTGTCATGGGTGATCGCACACCAATTGAAGTCATCGTCTACTCCTGCCCGCCGGAGCGGGTGAATGCCGTCCTCGAGGTCTTCGAGGAGTACGGACTGGGACACGAGTTCGTGCTCCCCGGCGACCCAGCGCCGGGGCCTGCCAACGCCAGCCGCCAGCGCAGGCTCGAGTTGGGCCGCGGGTACATCCACAGCGAGATCTCGGTCGGCTCCAGCGCGGAGATCGCCGCCGCACTGCCTTCCGACGCAGCATGGAAGGTCTGGGAGGACCTATTGACCGCACCAATCCAGGCAGAATCGGGGCCGTGCCGCCGGACGGTGCGGGAGCGACTCGCCGGTCGGTGTCGATGTCCGTCGATCTGTTGACCGTTCCTGCTGCGGTCGTCGCAACGACGCCGAGCAGGAGGACCTCAATAGATGGATCGCGACGTGACGGGATTGGTCGTCCCGACGGTGGGCAGTGTGGCCAGCAGCGAGTCAGCACCAGGGATGGTGCTGCTGGACGCGGCTGGCGAGCCGGTCAATGAGGTCAGCGACTTCTTCGCCACGATGCTGGCTAGCGGCGCCAGCTTCAGCTCTCTGCGCTCCTACGGCATGGCGCTGCTGCGGTGGTGGCGGTTCCTGGCTGCGGTCGACGTCCCTTGGCAGCGCGCCGGCCGTGTCGAGACTCGCGACTTCGTGTTGTGGATGCGACTGGTCGGCCCAGCCGACAAGCAGGGCGGATACGCGCCGGCGACCATCAACCACGCGCTGGCAGTGATGAAGATGTTCTACGTCGACCGGATGAACGCAGGCGACGGCCCCTTGGTCAACCCGGTGCCCGACACCGACCGCCGTGCCGGACGCAGGATCCAGCCACACCACAACCCGATGCAGCCCTTCGCCCCGGGACCACGGGCGCCGCTACGGCAGAAACAGCCCGAACGGATCCCCAGACACCTGCCCGACCGGCTCTTCGACGAGCTCTTCGCGTCCCTACGCTCAGACCGGGACCGGGCACTGCTCGCGTTCTACGTTTCGACGGGCGCGCGGGCCTCGGAGCTGCTCGGCGTCACGGTGGAGCGCGTCAACCCCGGCGACCAACGCATCGGCGTCCATCGGAAAGGCTCTGGGCGATTGCAGTGGCTGCCCGCCTCTGCTGACGCGTTCGTGTGGCTACGACTCTACGAGCAGCGCGCTGGCCGCCCCGACGACGAGGTCGCGTTGTGGCTCACCCGGCGGCGACCAATCAGGCCGCTGACCTATCCCGCCGCCCGGCGGATGCTTCAGCGCGCGAACGACTCCTTGGGCACAGCCTGGACGCTGCACGACCTTCGACATACGGCCGCTCAGCGCATGGTCGACGACCCGAACATGTCGCTGACCGACGTGCAATGGGTGCTCGGTCACGCCAACATCACCACCACCCAGATCTACCTGCGCCCTCGCGAGGACGAAGTCATCGGTCGAGCGCTGGCCCATCACCGTCGCCGTGCCGAGAAGCCGCCACCGCTTCCGGCGGACGTAGCGGGTACTCCCCGGACGTCCTGGCTGTGCTGTTCGGGGGTCCGCGATGACCGACCACATCGACGGGCACGTCGACGCTGTCACACACCTGCAGAAGGCCGCACGCCCGTCACGCCGCGGCCAGGTCGACAACGGCGCGGTGCGCCCCAAGGCACCCACCCCGAAGTTGGCGACCCCGGCAATCCCACGGACAACCGTGTGGACGGCGTCCCAAATGTCATATGCGGAGGTCCTGGGCACCGTACGCGAGGGTGAGATCGCGGCTGGGAGCTCGACACGGTATGCGCGCACCATGGTGCTGCACGTCGAGGGCCTGCTCGAATGGCTCCTGAGGTTCCCGGGCGAGTCGTGGCAGCAACGCTGGCATGCCTCGGGTGTTGACGCAGCCGGCAAACGATGGACGTCGCTGGTCACCGACTCCCCGGCCAAGCACTCCTACCTCGTTACCGCCGCAGGACGACTCCTGCTGGCCGATGTGGTCCGTCCGGACTACTCCTGGCTCTATGCCATGGCATCCAGACCCGAGATCCTCGAACGCATCCAGGCGCTTCGTGACCCAGCCGGCTTCGCAGCCCTCAACAGTCTGTGTGACGCCGACACGCGCCTGCAGTCAACCGATCGACGCGCCGCGATGGTGCAACTCACTCGGATGCTGATCCACAACGGCGGCACACTGGCTGACATCACCGTGGCCGACTGCATCGAGGCCTACCGCGCGCAGGAAGGCTATGCCGGAGCCCGGAACCACGCCTACTGGTACACGCTGCTACGCCGGGCCGGAATCCTGCCCGCCGACGCCCCGCCGACCGTGTGGGCCGCTGGCCGGCCCGGGCAGTTGACCATCGAGGAACTGGTCGACCGCTACGACGTCGCCTGCAGCCCGATCCGAGACCTCTTCGTCGCCTACCTCTACGAACGCCGCCCCGCGATGGACTACGTCTCGATCCGCTCCTTGACCTCGAAGCTCGTCCTTCTGTTCTGGCGCGACCTGGAGATCCACGAACCCGGCATCGACTCCCTGCACCTACCCGACGAGGTAGCTCGCCGCTGGAAGACCCGCCTCAGCGGTCCGGTCCTCTACGGCAACAACCGCGTCGGCAAGAAGCGCGAAGACCCCTACTCGATCCTCATGGCAGTGAGGGCCTTCTACGCCGACCTGTCCCACTGGGCGCTCGAGGACCCCGCCCGATGGGCAGCATCGGCCGCCCCATCGCCCGTGGACTCCCGCGACATCGCCGGCATGACCAAGGCGCGCACCCGGTCACGTTCACGCATGCACCAGCGCATCCGTGAACTGGCTCCGCTGCTGCCCCGGCTGGTCGACGCGGCCGGCGCCAATCGAGCGACGACCAAGGCGGTGCTCGATGCGGGTACCGCAGCCCTGCCAGGCGAGTCGTTCACCGTAGCCGGCACGCCGCTGCGTCGCGTCGAGATGGTCAATGACCCCACCAAGGGCGGGACAGCCAGACGCGGGCAGGTCTACGTCGAGGCGCCCGAACGCAACCCGGGCAGCGAGCGGGCCAAGGACAAGCGGAAGAACCTGACGCTCGAGGCCGATCGGGCGTTCTGGGCGTGGGCGTTGGTCGAGGTCCTCCGTCACACGGGAGCACGGATCGAGGAGGTCCTCGAGGTCACCCACCGCTCCTTCATCTCCTATCGGCTGCCCTCGACTGGCGAGGTGATCCCGATGCTGCAGATCACGCCGTCCAAGACCGACAAGGAACGACTCCTGGTGGTCGGACCCGAGCTCGCCGCAGCGTTCGCAGAGATCATCTCCTACGTCCGCGGCGACGGCGAGCAGATGCCGTTGGTCAGCCGCTACGACTACGCCGAACGGGTCCACAGTCCCGAACTGCCGTTCCTCTTCCAACGCCGATGGGGCGTGCGAACCGTCGCGATCAACCCCCACTACGCCATCGGGTTGCTTGACGAGCTCGTCGAGACCGCCAACATCGTCAACAACGACGGCAGCCCCGCCAAGTTCAGCCCGCACGACTTCCGCCGGATCTTCGCCACCGAAGCGGTCGCGTCCGGGCTCCCGGTGCATATCACCGCCAAGATCCTCGGTCACGACTCGATCGCGACGACGCAGACCTACATCGCGGTCTACGACCAGGAGGTGATCGAGCATCACCGCGCCTTCATCGCTCGCCGTCGTGCGCTACGGCCCTCGGAGGAGTACCGCGACCCCACCAACAGCGAATGGGACGAGTTCCTGGGCCACTTCGCCCGACGGAAGCTTGAACTCGGTGAGTGTGGGCGCGCCTACGGGACCACCTGCCAGCACGAGCATGCCCCGTTAACTGAACTAGCGCCTGGTTCTCTCCGAATGCCGATGTGAGGACGCGTGTAGTGCAACGCCGCTTAGGCCAAGGCGAGGAAGAGCTTTTCCATCTTCTTGATGTCGACGTTGTCGAGCCCGTCGTCGGTTTCGGTGAGGCATTGCTGGAGGCCGGTGGCGACGATGGCGTAGCCGCTGCGGGAGATGGCCTTGTTCACGGCTGCGAGTTGGGTGAGGACTGCTTCGCAGTCGGAGCCTTCTTCGAGCATGCGGATGACGCTGCCGAGGTGGCCGTGGGCGCGCTTCATGCGGGTGATGATGGCCTTGATTTCGGTGGGTTCGAGGTCCACTGGGTCTTCTTCCTTGGCGGGTCAGGCGAGGCCGTCGAGGACGGCGGTGAGCCGCTTGCGAGCGTCGGTGGCGATGGTCGCGAGCGCGTCGTGGTTCGCGGTGGTGGAGGAGAGGTTGACCATCGCGTTGGGGTCGAACGCCTCCACGAGGGTGGTGGTGTCGTCGATGGTGCGTACGACCACGTTGCAGGGCAGGACGGAGGCGATAGAGGGATCGGCTTGAATGGCTTCGTAGGCCAACTGCGGTTGGCAGGCGCCGAGGATGACCTGTGGCGGGACGGTGGCCCCGATTTTGGTGCGGAGGGTGGCAGCGAGGTCAATCTCGGTGAGGACTCCGAAGCCTTGGTCGGCGAGTCCGGCTCGGACGGCCTCGACGGTCTGCGGGTACGGCTGGGCGACGGTCGTGCTGAGCGTGTATTCGCTCATCGGGATCTCCTTTCCGAGTGCAGGCAGATGGGTTTATGCGCTGCCGCTCTCGACTGTACATCCCCCCGGGGGGTTATGCTAACGTCAAAGTATCCCCCTGGGGGGATGCTGAAGCACTAGCACATGGCGCAGCAACCAGACTGTTCCTTGCCCGCAGGAAGGCACCTCTGACATGCGTGAAGTCACCATCGACGACATCGCCCAAGCCCTCAACCAGGGCACGACCGTCGTCGACGTGCGCGAAACCGGCGAGTACGCCGAAGGTCACGTCCCTGGCGTCGTCCACATCCCGATGGGTCACCTGCCCGCACGCGTCAACGAACTGAGGCGCGACCAGCCCGTCTACGTCATCTGCGCCACAGGCAATCGCTCCGCCGCGATGTGCGACTACCTGACCTCCACCGGGTTCGACGCGGCATCCGTGAAGGGCGGCACCATCGCCTGGGCACGTGCCGGACGACCCATCCAGAAAGCTGAGTTCCGTGACTGACACCAACGAAGCGACGACCAGCCTCAACGGGTTGACCATCGTTCCCCTTGAGACCCCCACCCTCGGTGACCGCACCTACCTCGTCCACGACGGAGAGATTGCTTTCGTCGTTGACCCGCAACGCGACATCGACCGGGTCACTGACATCCTCGCCGAGCACGAGGTGCGCCTCACCCACGTCTTCGAGACCCACATCCACAACGATTACGTGACCGGCGGTCTCGCTCTGGCGCGAGCGACCGGTGCCGCCTACCTTGTCAACGCCGCCGATGAGGTCGGTTTCGACCGCACCCCCGTCAACGACGGCCAGACCATCGAGATCGGGGACCGGATGCGGCTCACCGCACTCGCCACACCGGGCCACACCTTCACCCACCTCTCCTACGCCCTCACCACGTCGGATCGCGCAGCGGAGGGCCCGGACGGGTCGATCGGAGTGTTCTCCGGCGGCTCACTGTTGTTCGGTGCCACCGGACGCCCGGACCTGCTTGGCGAGGAGCACACGCACGCACTGGTGCGTCACCAGCACGCATCCGCCCACCGGCTCGCTGACCTGCTGTCCGACGAGACCGGGCTCTTCCCGACTCACGGCTTCGGGTCGTTCTGTGCAGCCACCCAGTCCGATGCGACCGACTCGACCATCGGGCAGGAGAAAGAGTCCAACCCGGCTCTGACTCAGGATGAGGAGACCTACGTTCGTGAACTCCTCGCCGGTCTGGGTGCCTACCCTGCCTACTACGTGCATATGGCTCCCGTGAACGCTGCTGGACCGGATGCCTCGGACCTCACCGAACCCACGAGGGCTGACGCGAGCGAACTGCGTGGCCGCATCGAGGACGGCGAATGGGTCGTGGACCTCCGCACCCGCACCGCGTTCGCCGCAGCGCATGCCGAAGGGACCATGAACTTCGGTATCGACGACAACTTCGCCACCTACCTCGGGTGGCTCATCCCATGGGGCACCCCCGTTACCCTGCTCGGCGAAACGCCTGAGGACGTCGCCGAGGCGCAGCGCGAGATGAGCCGCATCGGCATCGACCGGCCCGCCGCCTACGCCACCGGCGACCCCACCACCTGGTCCACCGGTGCCCTCTCGTCGTTCCCCACCTGCACGTTCGCCGACCTCGCCCAGGTGCGCCACCACCGGCTCGTGGTCGTCCTCGACGTGCGCCGCACGGAGGAGTACGAGTCCGCCCGAATCGAGGGTGCGGTCAACGTGCCGTTGCACGAGTTGCCCGGCCGCGTGGGAGAGGTTCCTGCCGGGGAGGTGTGGGTCCACTGTGAGAGCGGTTACCGCGCCTCCATCGCAGCGTCGCTGCTCGACGCCCACGGACGCTCCCTTGTCGCTGTCAACGACTCGTTCGAGAACGTCAAGAAGGTCGGTCTCCACCTCGTCGGCAACGAGACCGACGACACCGACGGCGGCTCGTCTACTTGATGGTCACCTTGCTGCTCGCCATCGTTGCGGGCACGCTCATCGGTTTGTCGTTAGGCGCACTTGGCGGAGGCGGGTCCATCCTTGCCGTCCCTGTCCTCGTCTACCTGTTCCACCAGTCCCCAGCCCAAGCCACCACCGGGTCGCTGGTCGTGGTCGGGGTGACCTCGCTGCTCGCTGCCGTCACCGCGCACCGCGAGGGCAACGTCCTCCTCGGACGCGGCGTCACGTTCGGCATCGTCGCCATCGCAGGTGCCGCCGCCGGGTCCCTCGCGGCCGCACATGTCCCCGAACCGGTGCTGATGGCGTCGTTCGCTGCACTGCTGCTCGTGATTGGTGGCGTCATGGTGGTTCGCCAGTACCGCCACCACGCCAGCACCAACCCCGATACGGAACGGGGTCGACGTCCGGGCTGGGACGACCCCATCCTCACCTTCTCCCCGAGCTTCGCGTGCCAGTGCCCCCGTGCCCTGACGGTTCTCATCACCGCCACCGTCGTCGGCCTGCTGACCGGCTTCCTAGGAGTCGGCGGCGGGTTCCTCGTCGTCCCCGCCCTACTACTGGCCCTCGCCCTGCCGATGGAGTACGCCGCAGGAACCAGCCTGGTCGTCATCACCATCACCAGCGTCGCCGCCCTGTCCGTTCGCGCCGCGAACGGTGCCACCCAGCCAGACTGGTGGCTGGTCGCGGCGCTCACCGCCGCCTCGGCGGTCGCTGCCATCGCCGGTGCACGCCTCGCAGCCCGCACCAACACCGACCGCCTCTCCCTCGCCTTCACCGGAGTCGTCCTCGCCGTCGCCTCCTACACGGCGGTACAGGCAGCCCCCGCCCTCATCTGACCAAACCCTGACAACCCCACAGCACACACCACTTCAAGGAGACGCCCCATGTGTAGAGCCACCCGATGCAAGACCTGCGGGAAGACCACCTGGGCGGGATGCGGTCAACACATCGCCAAAGTCAAGGCGAGGGTCCCCGCAGGCCAGTGGTGCCCCGGACACCCCGAGAGCGAACGAGCCTCCGGCCTCTTCTCGCGCCTCTTCCGAATCGGTTGAGAACCAACCGCACAAGATTGGTCCCCCCGCGTAACGTCCACACCATGCAAAGGACAGCCGTCAAGTCGAACCAGCCCCGTGCAGGTTCGCGCCCCAACGGCTCACGTAAGACGTCTTGGCGCAGCATGACTGCCGTCCTGACACTCGTAGTGCTGGCGGGCTCCGGTTGTGGCGCTTCCAACACTGCCGAAGACGCTCCCCAGTCGCCAACCACGCGGACCGCCGCGACCGCGATGGTCGAACCAGCGGCCGTGCGCGACGCCACCGACGCCGGAGCGAAGATCCTCGACGTCCGCACGCCCGAAGAGTTCGCAACCGGGCACCTGCGCGGCGCAACCAACGTCGACCTAGCGGCATCCGACTTCGGTGAGCGCATCGCAGCCCTCGATGAGACGGCCACCTACGTCGTCTACTGCGCCTCCGGGAACCGCGCCGGAACAGCCATCGAGATCATGACCGACCTGGGGTTCGACAATCTCATCAACGGCGGCGGGTACGACGACCTCGCCGCCTTCGGTCTGCCAGCAGACTGACAGGAAGGTCAGACCGGACGCGGCTCCCAGCCCTGCTGACCGAGTTGACGCTCACCTACGCGCTGCAACAACCATCCAGCAACGATGAGAGCGGCCCCGAAGACCAAGAACCCGATGTCCCACGACAGCGGGCCGCCGAGGTCGTCACGCACATGGTGCACACCCAGCAGTTGATGGTCGACGAGCCCCTCGACCACGTTGAACAGGCCCCAGCCAGCAAGCGCGCCGCCCAGATGAAACTTCCAGTTCGGCGCTAGCCTGCCTTGCCGCCAGTGTGCGAGCGTGACGACGGACGCAGCGACGACGCACAGCCAGGTCGCCACGTGGAAGAACCCGTCCGCGAGCGTGTTCACTTCCAGCCCCGCCACGGTTGTGACCGGGTAGGCATCCAAGTCGCTGACCATGTGGTGCCACTGCAAGATCTGGTGCAGGACGATGCCGTCGACAAACCCGCCCAAACCAATGCCGGACAAGAGCCCAGCAGCCTTCGACGGCCGCTCCCCAACCATCCCGGACGGCTTCGTACTCCGTACTGTCGTCATGCCTACCCGTACCCGGATGCGGCCCAGGCATCCGGCGGCCACTCGCATCGATTGCCGAACTTCACGAAGGCGACCCATCATCGGCAAGGGCTCCTGTCGCGGACGGAAGGGCTGTCCCCAAGTCCAAGGCACGTCCGGAGCCGCGTTCCGCTCGATGCTGCACGACGTCGCCGCGCATTTTCGGGCACGGCCATCGCGCAATAGCCAAGAGCCTGCGGAACAGCGCGCACACCTAATAGTCATGGCAAGAGACAGCGCGACAGCCCGTCCGCTTTGGTGCAGAAAAGAGCTCGGGCACGTCATCCGAGGTGATCGGACCTCGGCCGCGGCGCGCTACGCGTGGCTGCTTGGCTACCTGGTGCTCGTGCTCGCCGGCGGCGGTCTCACCGTCGCCGCGCTTGTGGCTGCGCCGCAGCTGGCTGGCCCGGCCGTGCTGACCACGATGAGTACCGCGGTGGCGTTCCTGGGCTTGCGTGCCTCCTTCGTCCGGCGGGAGGAGATCGCCGCCGATCTGGTCGCCGTCGACCTGACGCGTGACCTGGATGCTGCCGCCGAGCTGATGCGGTTCTACGAGGACAACGTCGCGCGGCCGCTGCCTGATGGTGGTCTCGGCCGAGCGTGGTCGCGGCTCGAGCGACGCTGGTTCGCCACCCACCCCGAACCGCAGGCACGGCTCGTCGCCATGCGCCGCCACCTGGTCGACCAAGCGGCCGACCAGCCCTCGGCGTCGCCGGCATCGCCTGGCCACGGCCAGTGTGACCGCGGCTCGGCGCTGTAGGACAGCACTCCCCTCCGCGGGCGAGGGTCCTGATGATCCGCTCCCGCAAGGCCGCGGCGCCCAGCCCAGCGCATCACCGACCTCGGTCCACGTCGGGCCGGCCCCGGTGCGTTCCCACACGCCGGGGTCGCTTCGTGGCAGACATGACACCTTGATCGGCCAGGTGGAGTGGGCGCCCAAGGCTACTGACCAAGCCGGTCAGTCCGGCCAGTCAGCGTCGCGGAGTGCCGCGCCGCGGCGGCCGCGGCCGTTCGACGTCCTGCCGATCGCGCGCTGCTCCCGGCGACGTGGGTCGGCGCCGGGGTGCCTTCGCCGGTGTCGATCGGGATCTCCAGACGGGAGACGATCCGGTAGCGCAGGTCGCGGGCGGGGCTGTCGCCCAGGGGCTTCTCGGCGACCAGGTCGCGCGGGTCGCGGCGCCGACGTCGTGACCCTGCTCGTGGGCCTGCTGCAGCATCGCTGCGGTGGCCGGCCAGTCGCCCTGCTCGAGCAGGCGCGGGTCGAGCTCGCGGGCCAGGGGCGCCCACCGCTCGGCGGGGGTCTTGTCGGCCGCGGCCGAGAGCCGGGCGCGGACCTCGCTGCTCTTGTGCAGCTCGGCCAGTGCCGCCTTCCGCGGGTCGGCATCCCAGGTCTTGACCGCGTCGCGCAGGTCCCGGCGCGCCTGCAACTGGGAGAGCTGCAGCCGGGCCCGCACCTGGTTGACGCCCGGCTCCCAGGCCCGGCTGGGACGGGCCGAGATGACCCGCATGGCGGCCAGCCGTGCCTGCTCGGCGCCGAGGTTGTCGAGGCGCTCGGTGAGCAGCTGGTCGCCCAGGGACCGGAAGGCGGGCTGGCCGCTGGCCACCGCGGCGGTGAGCGCGGCCGGGCCGCGCTGGGCGAGCAGGTCGGCGGGGTCGAGGCCGTCGGGGAACCGGGCGTAGCCGGGGTCGAGGCCGTGCGGGGTGAGCATCCAGAAGTCGCGCTCGGCCGCGACCTGGCCGGCGAGGTCGGCGTCGGTGGCCACGATCGGGTCGCGGCCGACGTGCGAGCCAGCTGGGCGGCCTGCTCATCGGTCAGGGACGTGCCGAGCGGGGCCACGCCGAGGTAGAGGCCGGCGCTGGCCAGCGTGACCGCGATCGCGTCCATCGGGCCCTCGACGATCACCGGGACCGCGCCCTCGGCGAGCAGCTCGTCGACGACGCCGAACAGCTGGGCGCCCTTGTGGAACAGCGGGGTGTCGGCGGTGTTGAGGTACTTCGGTCCGGCCTTGTCGGCGTCGGTGAGGTCGGGGCGGCGGCGGCCGACGAAGCCGAGCACCTCGCCCTGGTGGATCACCGGGAACATCACCCGGTCGCGGAACCGGTCGATGAGGCGACCGGTGCTGGCCTCGGTGGCGACTCCGGTGGCGAGCATCTCGGCGTCGCTGACACCGCGGCCGCGCAGGTGGTCGACCAGGTTGGTCCACCCGGCCGGCGCCTGACCGGGGCGGAACCGCTCGTCGCCGGCGAGGTCGACGCCGAACCGTCCGGTGAGGTAGTCGCGGCCCCACGAGTCGGTGAACCGGGCCTCGAAGAAGGCCTGCGTCAGGTCGTTGATCTCGAGCATGCGCTCACGCGTGACGGGGGAGGAGTGCCACTCGTCGGCGCGCTGGTACATGAGCCGGATGTCGGCGTCGGTGGGCTCCAGTCGGGTGCCGCCGAGGTCGCGGATGTAGGCGGCCAGCGTCAGGTCGCGCTCGACGTACTGGTCCTCGTCGACGTCGACCAGGTCGCTCCTCGAGCGCGTCGACCTGGTGCTCGTCGACCAGGTCGACGGGGGGCTCGAGGTCCGGGCCGGGGTCCTCGGCGAGCGGCCAGTCGGCGATGTCGTCGGGCGTGGTCGACGAACGTCGCCGGGTCGGGCTCGATGCCCTCCCACAGGTCCGCGGGCGGCTCGTCGAAGTGGTACTCGTGCGCGTGCTCGTCGGGAGCGGTCTCCAGCGCGATCGAGGTCCGCCAGACCAGCGCCTGGCACTCGTCGACGCCCTCCCAGCCGTCGCTCGGCAGCGCCCGGCCGGCGCCCAGCAGGGCCTCGACCTGCCAGCCGCGCTGCAGGCCGTGGTCGACGTTGGCGACCAGCGCCGGCCACCAGGTGCTGGCCTGGATGCTCGCGGCCCGCTCGGGACCGAACAGGTCCGCGAGCCGCGGAGCCCAGTCGGTGGTGACGCTCTCGCCGTGGGAGCCGTCGCCGATCTGGGCGGCGACCGCGGGCGTGAGGTGGCGGGCCATGCGCCACCACAGCGGCGGCCGCGGCGTGCTCGTCGGGCAGCGGGCCGGCCGGGTGATCGGGCGCGGCGGCGGTGCGCAGCAGCTCGTGGGCGGTGACGCCGGCGCGCGACATCGCGGCCAGCCGCTCGGCCAGCAGCGGGGTGAACTCGTCGTCGCGGACCTGCGGGGCGAGCGAGTAGAGCAGCTGGCGCCATTCCTTGAGCGCCGGCGTGTGGTCGCCGGTGACGGCCCGGTTGAGGCGCCGCTGCCAGGTCGCGGACGCCTTCTGCAGCTGCGGTGCGCCGGTCGGTCGCCGGTCGTCGACGGGGACCTGCATGGCTGCGCGCCAGACCTCGACGTCGGCCACCGTGGCGGCCTCGGGGCGGATGCCGTTCTGCGCCCACACCGGCAGCGCGGCCTGTTCGGTCGGCGCGGGTGCGGACCTGCTCGGCGAGCTGCTCGACCAGGTGCGCGCGCTGGGAGAGGTAGGCGCCCCAGTGCGGGTCCTCGGCCAGACGGGCCGGGATCGCGGGCATCCACGGCAGCGGCCCGGCGCCGGCGTTGCGCAGCCCGGAGGCGTCCAGGCGCCAGTCGAGGACCGCGGCGCGGTCGCGTGCGCTCTCCAGCTCCCGGTCGCCGGCGGCGGCCCGGAGCGCTTCGACGGGGTTCTCGCCGGCCGCGCCGAGCAGCAGCAGGTGGGCGCGCAGGGTGGGCCAGGCGGCCTCCTCCGACAGCCCGGGAGCCAGTGTTTCGACGGCGGTGTCCAGCGCGTCGACCACGTTGACCGTGGTGCCGTCGACGCCGGTCGACGTGGTCTCGTGGCGCAGCAGGTCCTCGGCGGCGACGTAGAGGCTGTCGAGGTAGCGCTGGGCGGCCTCGCCGAGCCGGGTGGCCGGGTCGGCCTGCTCGCGGAGCAGGCTGGTCGCGGACCGCTGGGCGTCGTCGCGGGCCAGCATCGACTCGAGGATGTCGGTCGGGGTGAGCGGCCGGACCAGCGTCGGGTGGATCACCGAGTGCGGGTCGCCGTCGCCGACGACCTCGAGGTAGACGTGGTTGGCGTGCGCGCCGCGGGTCATCATCGTGTAGAGCTGCTGGCGCGACTCGCTGCCGGTGGCCAGGCCGTGCATGGTGTCGGCGGTGACGCCCTGGGCGGTGTGCACGGTGCACGCGTAGCCGAGCTCGGTGGCCTTGGCGACGTAGTCAGCCGGCAGTCGCACGGTGCGGCCGTGCTGGGTGTGCTGGACGGTCAGGTCGCCGCCGTCGTGGATCTCCAGCACGGTCCAGCGGTCGCCGTTCTTCACCCAGTCGGTGGCCGAGGTACGCAGCCGGCGGTCGTTCTCGCGGGTGATGATCAGCTCGCCGATCGAGGCCTCGTTGCCGTCGGCGAGCCGCCGGACCGGGCCGCTGCTGGCGACGTCGGCCGGGTCGATCCCTTCGAGGCGGTGGGCGCGGGCCTGCTGGTTCAGCTCGCTGACCAGGTCGCGGGTCGGGGCGAGCATGATCGAGTCCAGGCCGGCGGCGCGGTCGGCCTGCCAGGCGGCGAAGACGTCCTCGGTCATGGTGGCCAGGTCGCCGACGTGGACGCGGTCGCGGTCGAGGTAGAAGCCGAGCGCCTCGCGCTTGCCCTCGCGCAGCGCCAGCGAGGCGGCGCCCTCGGCGGGGTCCTTGAACCGGACGAGCTCGGTCAGCTGGAGCGCGCCGTGGGTGGCGCGGATGTCGCGCAGCACGCCGCCGGCGCCGATCGCGGAGAGCTGCTGGTCGTCGCCGATCAGCCGGACGCTGCCGCCGCGCTCGAGGATGTAGGAGACCGCGGCGTCCAGGGAGAGGGTGTCGGCCATGCCCGGCCTCGTCGATCACCACGAGGGTCGAGGAGTCGATGCCGGCGACCCAGTCCGGCATCGCGGCACCGGTCTGCCGGGCCTGCTCGAGGGAGTGGGTGAGCTTGGCCAGGGTGTCGGTCTGGGTGTCGATCTGGGAGCGCAGGGCGTCCGCGGCCGCCGCTGAGGGAGCGAGGCCGATGATGGTGCCGCCGCCGTCGCTCCAGGCGCTGGCCAGGGCTCGCATCGCGGTGGTCTTGCCGGATCCGGCGGGGGCGATCGCCAGCTGGAGCCGGGCGCCGGAGGTGGCCATCTCCCGCACCAGCGTGGCCTGTCCGGCGTTGAGGGTGATGCCGTTGGCGGTCGACTCCAGCAGCGCCAGGTCGACCGAGGACGCCTCGACGGCGTACCCGTCGTGGCGGCCGGCGGCGTCGACCAGGCGCTGCTCGGCGGCGAGCACCTTGCTCGAGGTGAACAGGTCGGCGCCGGCCTGGGTGTAGACCGAGGACCCGTCCGCGCGGCGCAGCTCGACCGGTTCGCTGATGGTGTCCCAGGGGCGGGCCATGCTCACCGAGCGGCCGTCGAGGACCTCGCTGACCAGCAGGTCGACGACCTGGGAGACCTGGTTGGTGGGCACGTTGGCGGCCCGGACCTGGCGCTGGGCCTCGGCGTAGACGTGCCAGTACTGCCAGGTGCTCCGGCCGCCCTCCATCGTCGCCACGATGCGGTCGGTGGTCTTGGCGAACCAGGCCGAGTCGGCCAGCGAGCCGGGCTGCGCCCTTCGGGTTGAGTGCGCCGTGCGACCATCTGCTTGACCCGCTGCGGGGTGCCGAGCACCTCGACTGCCTCGCGGTTCCAGGCCTCGCGCTGCTCGGCCAGCGAGCGGGGCTCGTGCTTGGCCTCGCGGGTCTCCAGCGTCGCCTGCTGGGACAGCTGGATGGTCTCGACCGGCGTCGGGGGCCGGCCGTGGGTGGCCTGGAACGCCGCGGCGAGGACCTTGCGGCGGTCCTCGACGTTGATCCGGCGCTTGGAGAACCGGCGGTTCAGCTCGGGGTCGACGCCGACGATCTCGCGCACCGGCCGCTTGCGGGCGTCCTCGTTCGGGCGCTCGGCGAACCGCACGCCGAGGGCGTCGACCAGGTGCCGCTCGAGCGCGGTGTTGTAGGTCTCCGAGGCCGAGACGACCGCCTTGTGCAGCGGCCGGCCGTCGATGGCCAGCCACTTGCCGTCGAGGGTCTGGACCTTGTTCGCCACGGCGACGTGCGTGTGCAGGTCGGGGTCGCCGGCGCGGGAGTCGCGGTGGGTGAACGCGGTGGCGACCAGGCCGCGGACGTCGACCTGGCGGACGCCGTTGGTGCCCCGGCGGGTGAACAGTGCCTTGGATCTCGATGAAGTCCAGCGCGTCCTTGATCGCCGCCTGGTGGGCCCGCTCGATCACCGCGGCGGTCTTCGGGTCGGAGATCGCCCACAGCACCGAGACGCTCTTGACCGGGGAGAAGGTCAGGTCGTAGCCGGCGACGGCGTTGGTCTTCGGGCGGGAGTGCTTGGCGATCGTGGCGGCGAGCTCGCGGGCGTCGGCGGGTTCGCGGCCGTGCTCGGCGCGGAAGAACTCGCGGCCGACCTCGGTGCGGATCTTGGCCCGGTCGGCCGCGGGGACCGGCCAGTCACCCGGGCAGGCCAGCGGCCTCGTTGAGGGCCGCGATGCGCTTGGCGACCTCGATCCGGAACGGGCTGATGTCGTTGTCGTAGACCTTGTACGGCGTGCCGAGCCGGACCGGCGGTCTTGTAGTCGGCATCGGTCGGCCGCTCGGCGCTCGTCGCGGCCGATGCGCAGGTCCAGCTCCTTGGTCCGCTGGGTGGCCAGCGGGTGGTGCCCGGAGCCGAACAGGCTCTGCATGTGGTCGGCGGTGACGACGTCGCCGGCGTCGAGCCCTTCGATGCCCTCCATGCCCGAGCCGACCCACACGCCGGGGGTCTCGCCCTTCTCGGTGTAGTAGCTCGCCAGCCCGGTGTGGCCCTTGTCGGTGGCGTCCATCGCTGCGACCTGGCGGGTCAGGTAGTCGTACCCCGACCCCGCCGTCAGCTTGTGGAGGCTCATCGTCACGGTCACCTACGTGCGCGCGGGCGCGGCCGGCGATCACTTTCGGCCGGATTTCTGCTCTGTTCTTTCTATTCGGTTTACTGGCGGACGTACGTTGTTCTGCGCGGGAATTATTCGGGTCGTTGGCGCGGTCGGTGGGTGACGTAGTCGCTCCAGTCCCGGGCGGCGAGTTTGGCCCACTGGACGGCTTTGCCGCGGCTGATGTCGACGAGGTCGGCGAGGACGGGGGCGGGGATCTGTCCGGCCAGGGCGAACATGGCGGCGCTGCGGGATGCGCGGGGGTGGATGCCCTGCTCGGCGAGGACCCGCCGGATCGGCTCGGTGGCGATGGGTCGCCCGGGGTGGAGTCCGGGGAACAGCCAGGCAGTGTCGCCGACGCGGTAGGAGGCGGCGCCGTAGCTGTTCATGTGGTCGACGACGATCGGGCCGACCAGGGGCGGTAGCTCGATGGGGACCTTCTCGAAGGTGACGATGACCCGGCCGTCAGGCTCGGTCGTGACCTGGTCGTGGGTCATCCGCAGGACCTTGTTCAGCGGCCAGGCGAACAGCAGCAGGAACAGTCCCGCGACGCGGCTGTGGCTGTTGATGGTGGTGTCGTGGAGCAGGAGCCTCGATGCCGCGCCAACGCGCTTCGTCGGTCATGGTGACCTGGGGCTCGGGCTTGCGGACGGGGCTGAGGGTGATGCGGGTGTTGGTTCTGCTGGTGCCGAGCCAGATCAGGAAGCCGCGGCCAGACGATCGTGCGGTCGGATGCGCCGCGAGGTAGCACTCCAGGTCGGGTTGGGTCAGGTCATTGACGGTGCTGTCGCGTTGCTCGAGCCAGCCGAGCAGCCTGCTGGCGGCGCGGATGTCGGAGCGGCCGCCGTTGACCACCGAGGAGGTCAGGGTGCCGTTGGTGGCGTGCTGTCGTAGGCGGCGCAGGATGTGCCAGCGGGCGAACCGGTTGAGCACCTCGGCGTGCGCCGTGGTGTGCTCGGCGATGATCTCGGCCAGCCACGGGCCGATGCGCTCGATCGCCAGCGTGTAGGGCGGGAGCACGCCGGTCGAGGTCAGCAGGTCGCGTAGATAGCTGTGGCGGCGATCCATCGGGAACTGTTCGCGGAAGGGGTCGTGGCTGATCGGCAGTCGCCGGCTGGCCATCGCCGACAGGATGGTGGGGGCGACGGCGTCTGGCTTGGTCAGCCACCAGTAAGTCGTGGCCGGTCGTGGGCTGTTGACCAGTAGATCGAAGACCGGCTGGAGTCGGTGGTGGATGTCGCCGGTGGCGGGATCGGTGAGGATCTTGGTCAACAGCTCGCGGACGTAGCAGCGGGCGCACCTGCTGTAGCTGTAGGGGTGCTCCTCGCTGCCGCACGCCTTGCAGGCGAAGACAGAGATCGCGCCTGCGCAGGCGGCGCAGACCTCGAGCCCGGCCGTTGCTTCACCGGTCGTCCGCCAGGCCAGGGGCCTCGTCCGGGCGCATCCGGGACAGGATCGCGGGTCGCGGTGGCGTCGTTGTTTGCAGCGCCAGCACAGTCGGCCATGGGGGAGGACCACCTTGACGTTCGGGCTTCCGCAGTCCAGGCAGAACGTCCGGGACGCCTGCTTCCGCGCGCGTGCTGGGGCCGGTGTTGGGGCCGGCGCGAGTGCTGGATCTGGGTCTGAAGCTCGATCTGGGGCTGACGATGGGCTCGCCTGGATGGTCCCGTCGTTCGTCGGTTGCAACTGCCGGTGGCGCGATCAGTCGTCGGTGGGACGTCGGACGGTGGCACGGATCGGCCGAATCGACCCCAGCTTCGGACCCCGTTCCTCGCTCTTCGTGGCCATGTCGTCGCTGCCGGTCTTGGCCAGGGTGTCGGTGATGACCGGTGTCATCAGGTCACCGGGGTCGCACAAGAGTGCGTCACACAGTGCGGCGAGGATGTCGAGGTTGACCCGCTGCGGGGCCTTGGTGACCAGCCGGTAGACGTGCTCGCGGGAGATATGGACGCCTCGCTCGGCCAGCAGCGGGACCAGCTCGCTGGTCTGGAAGATGCCACGATCGGCCATCACCTGCCGCAGGTTCCACTGCATCGACGCGTGTTTACTCATCCGACTGCCTCCTCATCACCGCGCTGGTCCTCGTCGGGCCCGTCGCCTTCGGGCCCGACGTCTTCGGGATGGCCCAGCCCATCACGCGGCTCACCATCCCGCTCACCGTCCGGCTCATCTTGCAAGGCACTCGGCGGCTCTTTGCCGAGGCCGTTGGGGTAGAGGCGGTGCAGTGCCCGGCGCAGGGTCTGGTTCTTGAAGTCGTTGGAGACCGAGGTGTAGATCGCCGTGCTCGAGGCGGCCCAGTGGCCGGCCTGTTCGGTGACGAACCGCTCGGGGTAGCCGAACTCGACCAGGTGTGTCACGTAGGAGTGGCGCAGGCAGTGCAGCGTCAGGTTCGGGTCCAGTTCCAGGGCGTCGCGGGCTTGGGCGAATCGCTCGTCGATGTGCCGCGTTGAGACCCTGGTGAGCCGTTCGGTGACCCACAGCGCCGGATGGTCGGCGGCGGCGAACAGCGGTCTGACTTCCTCGACCCACTGGCGCAGCGAGTCGATGATCCAGTCGAACTCCGGGACCGTCAGTACGGTGCGGCGGCGCGGCAGGCCGCCGGCCACCGCCTTGCCGAACCGGACGTGGATTGCGCCGTAGGTGCCCCAGGCCGGGCTCGTGCGGGTTGGGTCGTAGGTCGGCGACATCGAGCCGTGCGAGCTCGTTGCGGCGCAGTCCGTAGGCGTAGGCGGTCTTGATCATCAACGCGTCGCGCAGCGCCGAGGCTGAGCCTTTGCGGCCCATCGCCATGATCCTGTCGACCCGGTCGTCGAGGTAGTCGAAGAGGCGTTGCAGCTCGCCGTAGGTGAAGGGCCGACGCTGTGGCCGACCTTCGTACTCGTTGAGATGGGCGACGGTATTCCACTCGTGGCACACCTGGGTCGGCACCTGGTCGAACCGGTCGCGGCACTGCTTGGCCCACTCATAACGCGAGTCGGTGAGGTAGTCGCAGAACATCCGCAGCGCCAGGTGGTAGCCGCGGATCGTGGACAGGGCCCGCTTGTCGACGCCGGAGGTGAGCGAGACGGTGAAGTCCTCGACGTCCGAGGGCATCCAGGCCCACGGGTAGGTCTGCGCGAACTCGGTGAAACGGCGGCACCAGGCGCTCGAGCTGCATACCCGGCGCTCACCCCGGCAGCGCGCCGAGCTCGCGGCCGCGGGCGAGAAGCATCCCGCCCTGGTCAGCGTGACCCGCAAGAGCTTCAACAAGAAGCACGACCTGCCGTCTTCGACCATCGAGGCGGTCGAAGACGCCCTGGTGGTCGACCGCCAGGAGCTCGGCCGGATGCTCGCCCGCTCCGCGTTCGCCCAGGAGGCGGTTATCGCCGCGGCCGAGGACGCCCGTCGGCGGCTCGGCCGCGAGCTGCCTCCCCCGCCGCAGAAGCTCAGCAACCGCCCGCCGCGGCGCCGGCCGACGCGGTAATCAGCTGACGCCGAGCGCGGGTTGGTGTCGGTGCTTCCACCGGGCCCCTCAAGAGCCGGCAGTGGCGCTGAACAACCACCTGGCCAGCTCGCCGTGCCGGGTCGTGGACGACCACCTCTCCCGCGTCGGCGGACCACCCAAGGGCACCCGCGTCCTCGTCTTCAACACCGCTTCGACTACCTGGTGCCCTGCCTACCAGCTCCACGCGAGCTCGAGGGATCCGAAGAAGTTCGGCCCAGGTGATCGCTGCCGGACCCCGACGGGACCGTAGGTGACTGCAGGACCGATCCGAACGTCGCGCAGTCACTAGGAGGAAGTCATGTCCACCACCGTCACCTTCGCCGGCACCTGGCCGAGGCGCCCGAGCTACTCCACACCCGCGAGAACAAGCCGTTCGTCAGTTGCCGCGTGCTGGTCAACCGGCGCGTACAGAACGACGAGGCGGAGTGGGTCAACGACGAGCCCACCGCCCACAACATCAAGATCTTCGGCGCGGCCGCCACCCACGTTCACGACAGCTGCGGATCCGGCGACCCGATCTTCGTCCACGGCCTCGAGCGCACCGAGAGCTGGGCGGACAAGGAGACCGGCGAGAAGCGCACCAAGAACGTCGTGGTCGTTGACAACCGCTTCGGCGAGGTCGGCGTCTCGCTCAGGTACGTCTCCGCGCGCATCGAGCGCGCTCCCCGCCAGGCCCACGCAGCTGACCACCCGGGAGGTTCCGATGGATCTCGTCGCACAGTCCCCGGACGAGCTGCTCGCCGCAGTGCCGCACGTCCTCGGCTTCAAGCTTTTCTGGACTAGTGACCGGGCCGGTACCACGAATGAGAATGTCAATCACGAATGCCCTCAACGTGACCGCCTGAGTCGTCCCGCCTGCGCGGTGGGCTCCGTCGTCCCCGTGCCCTTGCCAGCGGGATTGATGCTGTTCGGGCGGTGTGGTGCCTTACGAAAGTCCCGACCCTGGGGAACCTCTCGCTGCGGGTGGCCGTCGTAGTAGTGAGTCGGGCCGTCGGGGTGCAGGTTTCGGAGTTCTCGCCCGCGCATGCCCGGCTTGACCTAGTGTGCCAAGCAACACAGCCGAGACCGGGGCAGGTGCAGATCTTTATGACAGGTTTGAGACGCTGCACGAGTGCGACGCGGTTGGGCGGTCGCCTAACAGAGATGTTCGTGCTACTCGTCGGAACGGTCTTGCTTGTCCCCGGCTCGGCAAACGCGGATCAGGACTTCCCTTCACTGCCGGACACCGGCTTTCACACCGACTGCCGCGATGCGATCCACCACCCAACAGCCTGGTGGCGGAGCGCATCGACTGGTCGATGGGCACCCTGGAAGCCCAGACGATTGTGGTCGCCAGTTCCACCAGGCCGGATGCTTTCCGCAGACTGACGTGCGCTGGCAGCAGCGCCCGATCGGCGACGGCATTCTCGGATATACCGACTGCCTGGACTACAACCAGAACAACCGCTGCGACCAATGGCGCGTTCGCATCGACTACGGCCTGATCCAGGTCGCAGCGGGCTCGCCGCCCGGGGAGGTCCGCCACACTGCGTGCCACGAACTGGGGCACACCGCGATCCGCGCGGCACTACGGATTCGGTATCCCGAACCCGGACACGTCCGGGCAAAGCTGCATGCGCTCTGGCGTCTGGGATGACGGTAGCGAGCAGTACCACACGTACGGGCCCCACCACATCAATCAGCACATCAACCCCCACTGGTCATGAGGATCGGGAGAGGTGAACTGGCATGAGTCTTACGAGACGTCTCATAGCGCTCGCCGGAACCAGCGCTCTGTTGGTGAGCGCGGCAGCCTGCTCGAAAGACGCCGCGGATCCGTCGGAACACCCGTGCCGAACAGCAGTCAAACGCCGTCGTCGATACCACGATCTTCGAGAGGGCTGGCGGCGAGGGGAATGCGATCGTGTACGAAAGCCCGGGCGAGATGGCTATGGACCGCACGATTGCTGCGTTCGGCAAGGTTGTGGGCTTTACCGACGGCTACGAGGTGCTCGAGCCCGGCACCGAGGAGGAAGGCTACGACATCCGTGATCGCACGGTAGTCATGCAGATCGAGGTAACAGAGCTCTACAAGGGATCAAGGGACACCGTCGACGCGTCGGGGTTCATCTACCTCACGTTGCCGAGAGGGGCCGCGCAAGAAGGGGTCGAGGACGACGGCAGGCAGTGAGCCAATGACATGAA
>CAVRBN010000005.1:0-44464 GCA_963719255.1 uncultured Actinomycetota bacterium
CAGCCAGGTGAGCAGCAGGTTGACGCCGATGTACAGCACGGCGATGACGAAAATCGTCGGGACCCGGTTGTTGAACTGCGGATCGAGGTAGATCTCCCTCCCAACCCTCGTCAGGCCCGGCGCGAGGATGTACTGCCCGAGGGCGGTGTCCTTCAACGCCACGACGCATTGACTGATGATGGCCGGCAGCATGATCTTCACGGCCTGCGGCATCAGCACGATGTTCATCACCTGGGTCTTGCGCATGCCGATCGCGTACGCCGCTTCCGCCTGTCCCCGTGGGACCGCCAGCACCCCGGCCCGCAGCACCTCGGCCAGCACCGACCCGTTGTAGAGGGTCAAGGCGATGACCACACCCCAGTAGGACGAGCTGTCGTTCTCGATGCCGAGCGCGTACCAGATGAAGACCATCAGGAGCAGCACGGGCACGGCGCGGAAGAACTCGACAACAGCCCACGACGGCCAGCGCACCCACGCATGTTCGGACATCTTGCCGACACCGAAGATGAATCCGAAGACGGCTGCGGCGGCGACAGCGGTGAATGCCATCTTCAGGGTGTTGAGCAGACCGTCGACGAGGAGAACCCGGACGTAGTCGGGGGTGACGAAGACCTCCCACTTGTCGGCTTCGAACTGCTTGGCGTCGTAAAGCCTCCAGACGGCCCAGGCGAGCACAGCCAGCAGGCCCAGCGAGGCAACGACGGTGTAGATCCGGTGCCGAGCCACGGTCGCCGGACCGGGGGCGTCGAACAGGACGCTCGTGCTCATGTGGACACCCTCCACCGGCGTTCGAGACGATTGGACAGGTAAGAGAAGCCCTCCACGATCACGATGTAGCCGAGCGCGAACGCGATGAAGAGGCCGTTCCGTTGGCCGGGGAAGTCGTTGGTGAAGCTGCGCATCTGGGAGGTCGCCTCGGCGATGCCGAAGACTGCCGCGACCGAGGTGTTCTTGATCAGCGCGATCTGGACGCTGGCGAGTGGCGGGACCGACGCCCGAAACGCCTGCGGCAGCACCACCTGGGACATGACTCCCGAGAACGGCAGACCGATCGCGCGGGCGGCCTCGGCCTGACCCAGCGGCACCGCGTTCACCCCGGACCGCAGAGCCTCACACACGAACGTGGACGTGTAGAGCGACAAGGAGACAACGGCGGCTCCGAAGAACGCCGTGAAGTCGAACGTACCGATGTGGACCTGCAGCCACTTGAACTGGATGTCGAAGTAGGGGGCGGTGAACGAGAAGAACGCGAAAACGATCACGAGCGGCGTGTTCCGAACGACAGTGACGTAGGTAGCTGTGGCCTTGCGGAGAATCGAGATCGGCCCGACCCGCATGGCGACCAGGATCGTGCCCAGGATCATCGAGAGCACGAAGGCGACCAGGAAGAGGAAGAAGGTGTAGCCGAACGCCTTCAAATAGGCATCGAAGTCATCGAGCACGGCCTGCACCGGCGGCTCCTTCCTGGGTTGGGTGCAGCCTGAGGCGGCGCACGACGTACGCCGCCCCAGGCGTCAGTGATCGATCAGGCGCAGGGGTCGAGCGCCGGGGGCTCGGGCGTCTCCACGCCCGACGGTCCCAGTGTCGATTCGAAGGCCGCGGCCCACGACCCGTCGTCAAACGACTCCTGCAGGACTCCGTTGATCCACTCGCACATCTCCGGGTACTTCAATCGAGTAGCCGACGCCGATGTTCTCCTCGGAGAACTCGTCGCCGACGACCTTCAGCTCACCCTCGTTCTGAGCGGCGAAGCCGGCCAGGATCGAGCCGTCGGTCGACATGCCCGCAACAGTGCCGTCGAGCACCTTCTGGACGCACTCGGAGTAGCTGTCGAAGCCGACGCCCTTGGCGCCCGCCTCGTTGATCCGGTCGATCGACGTCGAGCCGGTGACGGAGCAGACCTCCTCGCCCTTCAGGTCGTCGATGCTCTCCACGTCGCTGTCTGCCGGCACCAGCAACTGCTGGCCCGTGATCATGTAGGGCCCCGCCTGCCCGACGATGGCCCGGCGCTCTTCGGTGATGGAGTACGACGCCAGCACCAGGTCGACCCGTCCCGCCTCGAGGAACGGCTCGCGGTTGTCGGAGATCGTCTCCTCCCAGGTGACGCTGCTACTTGCCGGGTCGATGCCGAGATCCGCGACGAGCAGCTTGGCGATCTCGACGTCGAAACCAGTCGGGACGTCGTCGGCGGCGCCCTTGAAGCCCAGGCCGGGCTGGTCGTACTTCACGCCGACGACGATCTTGCCGCTCTCGGCCAGCGCCTTCATCCGGGTGCCGGCATCGAAGGCGGCCGCGGCGTCCTCCTTCGCGCGTGACCTCGGGTGTGTCTTCCGCGTCGTCGCCTGCGTCGCCGCAGGCAGCCATTGACAGCCCGAGGCCGACAACGGCCAAGACTGCCTTGGTCCTGATGAATCGCATTGCGTTCTCCCTTTTTCCGAATGAGTTGGGAAGTCAGTGTTTGAGGATCTTGCCGAGGAAGTCCTTGGCCCGATCCGACTGCGGGTTCGTGAAGAACTCCTTGGGGGTGTTCTCCTCGACGATCTGTCCGTCGGACATGAACAGCACCCGGTCGGCTGCCGTACGTGCAAAGCCCATCTCATGAGTGACCACGATCATGGTCATGCCCCGCTTGGCGAGGTCGACCATCACGTCGAGCACCTCTTTGATCATCTCGGGGTCAAGCGCCGAGGTCGGCTCGTCGAAGAGCATCACCTTGGGGTCCATCGCCAGAGCGCGGGCAATGGCGACGCGTTGCTGCTGACCACCGGAGAGCTGGGCGGGGTACTTGTTGGCCTGCGCCTCGATGCCCACTCTTTCGAGCAGCTCGCGGCCACGCTTGTCGGCCTCTGACTTGGGCTTCTTGCGGACCTTGATCGGCCCGAGCGTGACGTTCTCGAGGATGGTCTTGTGCGCGAAGAGGTTGAAGCTCTGGAACACCATGCCGACCTCGGCGCGCAGGTTGGCCAGCGCCTTGCCCTCCTGGGGCAGCGGCTGCCCGTCGAGGGTGATCGACCCCTCGTCGATGGTCTCGAGCCGGTTGATCGCGCGGCAGAGGGTGGACTTGCCCGAGCCGGACGGCCCGATCACGACGACGACCTCGCCGCCCTTGATCGAGACGTTGATGTCCTGGAGCACGTGAAGCTGCCCGAACCACTTGTTCACGCCCTCGAGGACGACGAGTGGCTGGCCTTGCGCAGGGGAGGACCCTTCCTTCTCCAGCACGGTCATGGTCGGACACTACTCATAATCCCGCGGTCAGGACCACAGTCAGGAACCGTGGCGAGGCTCTGCGACCGATTCGTGACCTTCGGTAGTTCGCGATCCCCCGCGCCGTACCCTTGTCCCGATGTCACGCACGTACGAGGTCCGCACCTACGGGTGCCAGATGAACGTCCACGACTCCGAGCGGCTCACCGGCCTGCTCGAGGAGGCGGGGTACGTCGCCGCGCCCGCCGAGCACCAGGCTGACGTGGTCGTGTTCAACACCTGCGCGGTGCGCGAGAACGCCGACAACAAGCTCTACGGAAACCTCGGCCACCTGGCACCGATCAAGGCAGCCAACCCAGGCATGCAGATCGCCGTCGGCGGCTGCCTGGCCCAGAAGGACCGGTCCACGATCACGCAGCGGGCGCCGTGGGTCGACGTCGTGTTCGGCACCCACAACATCGGCTCGCTCCCCGTGCTGCTGGAGCGGGCCCGGATCGCCGACGAGGCGCAGGTCGAGATCCTCGAGTCGCTCGAGGTGTTCCCCTCGACCCTGCCGACCAAGCGCGAGTCGGCGTACGCCGCCTGGGTGTCGATCTCGGTCGGCTGCAACAACACCTGCACGTTCTGCATCGTCCCCGCCCTGCGCGGCAAGGAGAAGGATCGCCGGCCGGGGGAGATCCTCGCCGAGATCTCGGCCCTGGTGGCCGAGGGCGTCACGGAGATCACCCTGCTGGGTCAGAACGTCAACGCCTACGGCGTGGAGTTCGGCGATCGGCAGGCGTTCTCGAAGCTGCTTCGTGCGTGCGGTGACGTCGAAGGGCTGGAGCGGGTCCGGTTCACCTCGCCGCACCCGGCCGAGTTCACCGACGACGTGATCCTGGCCATGGCCGAGACGCCGAACGTGATGCCGTCGCTGCACATGCCGCTCCAGTCGGGCTCCGACAAGGTGCTCCGCGACATGCGCCGTTCCTACCGGCAGGCCAAGTACCTCGGCATCATCTCGCGGGTGCGCGCGGCCATCCCCGACGCCGCGATCACGACCGACATCATCGTGGGCTTCCCGGGTGAGACCGAGGAGGACTTCGCCGAGACCCTCCGGGTCGTGCGCGAGGCCCGGTTCTCGGGCGCGTTCACCTTCCAGTACTCCAAGCGGCCCGGCACGCCCGCCGCCACGCTCGACCACCAGATCCCGCCCGACGTGGTGCGTGACCGCTACGAGCGGCTGGTCGCGGTCGCCGACGAGGTCGCCTGGGCCGAGGGCAAGAGGCTGGTCGGGCAGACGGTCGAGCTGATGGTGGCCGAGGGTGAAGGGCGCAAGGACGCCGCCACCCATCGCCTCTCCGGCCGGGCTCCCGACAACCGGCTGGTGCACTTCGCGCCCGACTACTCACTGGTCGAAGTCTTCGTCGGTCGAGCCGGTACGCCCTGGTGACATGGTCAGCGTCGAGGTCACGTACGCCGCCCCGCATCACCTCGTCGCCGACGGGCCCATGCTTGCCGTACGCCGCACTCGCGCCGGCGATGCCTGGGAGGCCCGCCAGTCGACACCGGCCACGAACGGGGTCAGCCTCGGCATGCCGTCGATCGGCGCACCACCGCCCCTCCCCGAACCCGCCGCCTGCCGCTGACCGGATAGTCCGGGTCGATGCGACGTTCACCACACGTGACCTCGATCAACCACGATCACTGGGAATCAGTCGACGCTCAGCCCGACGGCTCGGACGTTCCCTCGTCGGTGGTGCCGGCCTCCTGGTCCTGGCCGTTGTCCGGCTCCTGGGACTTGTCGTCGGGCTCGGTGATCTCGTCGGGGACCTCGTCGGCAGCGGGATTCACCTCGGGCGGCAGTCCGGGGATGATCGACTCCTCGAAGGTCTCGCCGTACTCCGGGTTGTCGGCCGCGTCCGGCCCGCCGGGGTGGAGCTGGGGCTCCTCGGCGGTGGCGTCGGGCTTCTTGCCCATCTCGTCAGTTCATCAGAGTTCCTCTCGGGAGAATCCGTGCGTGGAGTAGGGAGCGAGTCCGCCGTCCCGCAATCCTTCGAGCACCTGCAGCTCGTGGGGTACGACGGGCTCCGGCAGCGCCGTCAGGGGAAACCACCTCAGGTCGGCGCACTTGTCGGGCTCGACGATGCGTGGCTCGCCTTGCCAGGAGCGGCCGGTGAAGAAGAAGTCGATCCGCTCGTCGATGGGTTCGCCACCGCGGGTCCGCTGCATGGCCGTGACGAAGTCCAGTCGCAGGTCGCTGATGTCGAGCTCCTCGGCGGCCTCGCGGCGGGCGGCATCCGGTGCGGTCTCGCCCTTCTCGACGTGGCCGGCTGCCGCGGCTGCCCAGTGTCCGTCCATGTAGCCGGTGTTCTGGCGCAGCTGCAGCAACACCTCGTGCTCGAGGTCGTGCTCGCGCAGCAGGAAGACGTAGGAGGCAGGGACCACCACGAACCGATCGACGGGATTCACGTCGACTCCTAGCCGTCGGAAGGTCAGCGGATGTCGTCGTCTTTGCCGTCGAGCCCGTCCAGGGCGTCCTTGGCCTTGTCGGTGCCCGCGTCGATCTTGTCGCCGAACTTGCCACCGGTCTTGTCGTCGATCACGTCGCCGGCCTTGTCGAGGCCATCGGCGATCTTGTCGCCCTGGCTGTCGACGGCGTCCTTCAGCTTGTCCTTCGCGTCATCGAGGAATCCCATGAGGTCGGTCCCTTCGTCCTACGGGCAGCCACGGTCGGCCACCAGGTCGTTTGAAACACTAGACCCATGCTCGTGGTCCCGGTCGTGGCGGTCGTGGGGCCGACGGCATCGGGCAAGACCGACCTGTCCCTCGACCTCGCCGAACGGCTCGGGGGAGAGATCGTGAACACCGACGCCATGCAGGTCTACCGCGGCATGGACATCGGTACGGCGAAGCTGCCGCCGGCCCAGCGACGGTCCATCCCGCACCATCTCCTCGACACCCTCTCCGTGCGAGACCCGGCCACCGTCGCCGAGTTCCAGGGCTGGGCGCGCGAGGTCATCGACGACCTGCGCGGCAATGGAAGGTCGCCGGTCCTGGTGGGCGGCTCCGCGCTCTACACCCGCGCGATCCTGGACCGCTTCGAGTTCCCGGGCACCGATGCCGGCATCCGGCGCGAGCTCGAGGAGGAGCTGGAGCGGGTCGGGTCGGGAGCGCTGCACCTGAGGCTTCAGGGCCTGGACCCGGAGGCCGCCGGACGGATCATTCCGGGCAACGGCCGCCGCATCGTTCGCGCGCTCGAGGTCATCGCGCTCACCGGACGGCCGTTCAGCGCGAGCCTTCCGAAGCTGGAGTACCACTACGACAACGCCCACCAGGTCGGCGTACGCATCGATCGGCCGACCCTCGACGAGCGGATCGAGCAGCGGGTTGACCGGATGTTCGCCGACGGGTTTGTCGACGAGGTCGACCGGCTGCTGAGCGAGGGCCTGGCCGACGGTCGTACGGCGGGCCGCGCGATCGGCTACCGCGAGGTGACGGCGTTCCTCCGGGGCGAGCTCAGCCGATCCGAGGCCATCGAGCAGACCAAGGCCGCGACCCGCCGGTTCGCCCGGCGGCAGGACAGTTGGTACAGCAAGGATCCGCGCATCCACTGGGTCGACTGGGACGACCCGGACCGGGTCGACATAGCGCTCGCCGCAGTGGGTACGAGCCTCGACAACTGAGCCGACCTGGCGCAGGGTGACTGGAAATGCCGACTTCGGGAGGTTCCATGCGTGTGCGCGCCCGGGCTGCGATAGCGGCCATCATCTCGACGACTGTGGTGGTCTCGACAAGCTCGACCACCGAAGGCAGGCTCGACCACCGAAGCAGGCTCGACCACCGAAGCAGGCTCGACCACCGCAGGAGAGCCCGACCACCGAAGCGGGGCCAGGTCGGCGCGCCGGGCTTCGACAACACCAAGGTGCCGACGAGCATCGGGCACGGCGGCGCGATCAGCACCGTCGATCCGGTCGCCTCGCAGGTGGGGCTGCGGGTGCTCCGCAGGGGCGGCAACGCCGTCGACGCGGCGGTCGCCGCGGCCGCTGCGCTCGGAGTCACCGAGCCCTTCTCGGCAGGCATCGGCGGAGGCGGCTTCTTCGTCTTCTACAACGCCCGGACCGGCAAGGTGCGCACGATCGACGGCCGCGAGACCGCCCCCGCCGCGATGCCGCACGACGCCTTCATCGACCCGGCCACGGGCGAGCCCTACAACTTCTCGCCCGAACTGGTGACCAGCGGTGTGTCCGTCGGCGTCCCGGGGACCCTCCGCACGTGGAAGCGGGCGCTCAAGCGGTGGGGCAGCATCTCGCTGGCCAAGGCCCTCAGGCCCGCAACGCGGGTCGCCCAGCGCGGTTTCGAGGTCGACGAGACCTTCCGCGGGCAGGTCCAGCAGAACGAGGTGCGGTTCAAGGCCTTCACCTCGACGAGGAGGCTCTACTTCCGCGGCGGGGACGCCCCCGCGGTCGGGTCGATCTTCCGCAACCCGGACCAGGCGGCGACGTACCGCCTGATCGCCCGCAAGGGGTTGCGGCCCTTCTACCGAGGCCGGCTGGCCGACGAGATCGTGCGCGCGGTCCGCAGGCCCCCGAAGACGGACTCCACCGACCTGCCCGTGCCGCCCGGCTTCATGCGGGCCTCGGACCTGGCCCGCTACCGGCACGATCGTCCGGCGCCCGACCCACGTCGGCTACCGCGGCCTCGACGTCTACGGCATGGCGCCGTCGTCCAGCGGCGGATCCACGGTCGGTGAGGCGCTGAACATCCTGGAGACGCTTCGACCTCGCCGGCATGGACGACATCGCCGCGCTGCACCGCTACCTCAGCGCGAGCGAGCTGGCCTACGCCGACCGGGCCGCGTACCTCGGTGACCCGGCGTACGTCGACGTGCCACTGCGCGACCTGCTCTCGGACCGGTATGCACGGGAGCGGGCCTGCTCGATCGACCCCGACCACTCCCTCACCCCCATCCCCACGGCAGCGGGAGACGTCACGTCGTACGACGGGGTCTGCGACGACGCCGCGGGAGAGGCGGCGCCGGCCGAGGACACCGAGAACATCGTCGACGACCAACCTCACCGCCGCCGACCGGTGGGGCAACGTCGTGGAGTACACGCTGACCATCGAGCAGACCGGCGGCTCCGGGATCGTCGTGCCGGGCCGCGGGTTCCTGCTCAACAACGAGCTCACCGACTTCTCCACCGTCTACGACCCCGAGGACCCGAACCGGATCCAGCCGGGGAAACGTCCTCGTTCGTCGATGTCGCCGACCATCGTGCTTCGCAACGGGAAGCCGTTCCTGGCCCTGGGGTCGCCGGGCGGGTCGACGATCATCACCACGGTGCTGCAGATGCTGTTCAACCGGCTGGACCGCGGCATGACCATCGTGGAGGCGATCAAGGCGCCGCGCTCCTCGCCGCGCAACAGCTCGAGTGGGATCGGCTCCGAGCCCGGATTCCTCCGCGCGTACCAGACGGGGCTCGAGGCGCTCGGTCACGACCTCATCCTCTACGAGGACGTGTTCACCGGCACCCATGAGATCGGGGCGGCGACGGCCATCGAGTTCGGGCGACACGGGCGGATGACCGCCGTCTCCGAACCCGCGCGCCGGGGCGGTGGTTCGGCCCTGGTGGTGCACAAGAAGCGCTGACGCGGGCAACGCGAAAGTCGGCGCCCGGGAGGCACGAGTGCTCTCCCGGGCGCCGACTCGGTCGTTCGGCTAGTTCATTCCGGCTAGCGCACCACGCCGAGGGCGTTCACGATGCCCGCGCCGTAGAAGCCGTTGAACTCAGGCGTCCCGACGCAGGTCGCGGTGAACTCCGCGTCGCGGCCCTCCTGGAGGTAATCCTGCACGCCACCCGGGGGACAGGCGTGGTCGATGGCGGTTCGAGACATCAACCTCTTGACCCTGTGCAGGCGACAAGGTGAGGCCGCGCCGGCCGTCCCGGTGGCCGTGGGCGCTCACCGCCAGCGCTGCGACACCAGACGCGTGGGGAGACGCCATCGAGGTGCCCTGCAGGAACTGGTAGAAGCCGCAGTGGCCGCTGCTGTTGCACGACTTCTGGACGCCCGCCGCGACGCCGTCCGGGGTCACGTTCTCCGTTCTCGTCGACCAGGCCTTCCTCCTGCATGACGTGCGTCGGTGCCGTGGAGAGGATCTCGTTTCCGATGGTCTGGAAGGTGTCGGTGCCGAAGCCGTCGCGGAACCAGCCACCGGGTGCGGAGAGCTCGATCTCACCCGAGCCCAGGTCGGTGGTGTAGTTCGAGAAGTCCGACTTCTTGCCCGACGGGCCGAGCGCGGAGATGCCGAGCACGTGCGGGCCCTCGACCGGGAGGTCGAAGCAGGTGTCGTTGTCGATGGTCCGCTCGAACGCGGTGTCGACCGGGTAGTCCGGGCTGCTGAAGTCGTGGCGCGGGTTGGAGAGGTCCTCGTGGTTGTTGCCGAGGGAGCCGACCAGCGTCACGTCGTGGCGGTGGGCGTAGTCGCAGCGCACGCGTCATCGCCTCGATGATCACTTCCTGCTCGGCTGCCTGCTCGGGGCTGTCCTCGGGGGCGCCACCGACGCAGTTGTAGAGCCACGGGTCGACGTAGAACGACATGTTCACCACGTCGATGCCCTTGTCGCCGGCGTACGTCAGCGCGTGGGCCACCGGACCGAGGAAGAAGTAGCCGCTGTCCTGGCCGCCACGGATGTTGACCAGGCTGACCTTCGGGGCCACCCCGCTCACGCCCATGCCGTTGAGCGCTGCCGCGATGGTGCCGGCCACGTGGGTGCCGTGGCCGCCGTCGTCCCAGCCCTTCGGGTCATGGCAGCTGACGAACTCACACGCGCCGTCGATGTCGGGCATGTCGTTGGTGAAGTTGCGCGAGAGACGCCTGTTGAAGTTCGAGCGCAGGTCGGGGTGGTCGGCCTGGATGCCGGTGTCCAGCACGCCGACCGTGACGCGGTGGTTCCCCTGGTCGATCCGGTGCGCCCGGAACGCCTTGATCATCTCCATGCCCCAGAGCTGCGAGTCGAGCGGGTCGGCGCGCGGAGCGCTTGGCTGGCTTGACCGACGTGCCGCGGGTCTTCGCGAGCTGGCCCTCCTTCTCGACCTTCTCGCTGGGATGGACGCCGGGGCGGACACCGCCGGGCGCGTAGCCGATCGAGCGGTCTCTGGCAACGCCGGCCACATTGGTCAGGCCACGGGTCGTGGTTGCGAAGCCCGCCTTGGTGGAGGTCACGGTGACGAGACCGATCGCTCATTGACCGAAGTCACTGTCACGCCGGATGCCCGCAGCTTTGCTGCCAGGGTCTTGGCGGAAGTGCCCTCGTCGGCGAGGACGACGTACGACGTCTTGGCGGTCGTCGCGGCCGGTTGGTCGCTGGCGGCCGTCGATGCGCCTGTGACTGTGGCTAACGTGGCTACGGACAAACAGATCGCCGCTGTGGCGGCAAGTATCCGACCTTTGCGCATGGAGCGTTCCTCCCTCGGTGGGCGCCGGGTCGGCGCCATCACATCCGCGCCAATCTAGGCTGCGGCGATGTTGCTGGCGGCGGTGGATGAACCTGTGGCTGTGGCTAGTGCGGCTAGGGACAGGCTGATCGCCGCTGTGGCGGCGAGTATGCGACGTCTGCGCATGGAGCGTTCCTCCTTCGGTGGGGCGCCGGTCGGCGCCATCACATCTGCGACAATCTAGGCTTCCGACCGGACGATGGAAACCGGCCGGATGATGGAAACCCAGAGTGTTCGATTGCCGGAAGATGTCCGGCGATGACCGATTTGCCCGGCTGCCGCTGTGGGCGGCGTGGGCTGTCGGTGGGGTCGGGCATGCTGTGCGGCATGACGACGACGCAGTACTACACCGGTTGCAGTCTTGATGGCTTCATCGCCGACCCCGACAGCTCGCTGAGCTGGCTGGTCACCCGCGACATCGACCGCGAGGGGCCGATGTCCTACAACGCCTTCATCGCAGACGTGGGGGCGATGGCGATGGGTGCCACGACCTACCAGTGGATCCTCGACAACGACCCGGGGCCGTGGAGCTATCAGATCCCGTGCTGGGTGTTCACCCACCGCGAGTTCGCCCAGCCCGAGGGCGACGTCCGGTTCACCACCGACGACGTGGCAGCCGTGCACGAGCAGATGACCGCGGCGGCCGGCGGTCAGAACATCTGGCTGGTCGGCGGCGGTGACCTCGTCGGGCAGTTCCACGACGCGGGTCTGCTGGACGAGATCTGGGTTCAATACGCGCCGGTCACGCTCGGCGCCGGCGCGCCGTTCCTGCCGCGGCGGGTCGAGCTGAAGGTGCTGGAGGTGGCGCGCAACCGGGACTTCCTCTGCGGGAAGTACGCCGTGGCCAAGCATCCTAGACTTGCCGCCATGTATCCATTCGTCAAGGGTCACGGCACGGAGAACGACTTCGTGCTGCTGCCCGACCCCGACGGGTCGGTCCATGGTGACCTGAGCGCGGAGCGGGTCCGGGCCCTCTGCGACCGCCACGCCGGCATCGGCGGCGACGGCGTGATCCGGGTGATCCGTAGTGCCGCGCTCGGGGAGCAGTCCGACGCCGAATGGTTCATGGACTACCGCAACTCCGACGGTTCGGTCTCGGAGATGTGCGGCAACGGGGTCCGGGTGTTCGCGCTCTACCTCGCCCAGAATGAGAGTGTCACCGGCGACCTGGCAGTCGGGACGCGCGACGGCGTCAAGACCGTCGTCTTCGAGGACGACGGGCTGATGACCGTGGACATGGGTGAGCCCGGGTTGCGCGGTGACTCCAAGGTCTCGGTCGAGGGACGATCCTGGCCGGCGGCCTATGTCGACATGGGCAACCCACACGCGGTCGCGTTCGTCGACTCGCTGGACGATGCCGGCCACCTGATCGACGAGCCGGCGTACGACACGGGCGTCTATCCGCACGGCGTCAACATCGAGTTCGTCGTACGTCGCGGTCCGGGCCATGTCGCCATGCGCGTCCACGAGCGTGGATCGGGAGAGACCCGATCGTGCGGCACGGGTGCGTGCGCCGCGATGGTGGCGACTGCGGTGGCGGACGGGCGAGGCCCCGGATCGTCCTACCGGGTGGACGTTCCGGGCGGCGAACTGAAGGTGACCTGGACCGACGACAACCGGATCCTGCTGACCGGTCCCGCGCTGCTCGTGGCGTCCGGCGTGACCGACCTCTGACTGGTGCGTTTGCGGGGGACCAGTCGGGGTAGGTACCTGACCTAGCGGATCGCCTTCAGACCGAGGACACAATGCCGGACAACAACCCTCCACCGAACGACGACGAGCCGACTCGAATCGGCGGGCAACCGCCGCAGCGGCCCCCGATCGCCGCCCCAGACCGCCCCAGCAGCAGCCGCCCCAGTCGCCTTTCCCTCAGCAGCCCTACCAACCACAGCAGCCCTACCCGCCCAGCAGCCGTACCCTCCGCAAGGCTTTCCCCAACAGGGCCCTCCCCAACAGGGCCCTCCGCAGACCGGGCAGAACCCCTACGGGCAGCCGCCGGGCCAGTACCCGCCGGGCCAGTCCCCCCGGCCCACCCGGCTACGGTCAGCAGCCACCCCAGTCGCCGCCGCCGTACGGCCCGGGCGGCCCGGGCGGACCCGGTGGCTACGGCCCGCCGCCAAACGCACCGGTCTCAAGGTCGGTCTGATCCTCGGCGCGGCGGTGCTCTTGATCGCCGCGGCTGCAACGGTTGCAGTCATCACCCTCAGGAACGACGACGATGGCTCGGAGACGCAAGCCAAGGATCCGGAGGTGAGCGCAAGTCCCAGTCCGGCCGGGAGCCCCTCCGAACCGGAAAGCAGCGCACCAACGGACGAGCCGTCGGCGCCCGGGGCGGGCACGGGCGAACCGGCCAGTGAGTCCTTCAAGGCGGAGTACGGATTCCAAACGGGCCAGGTGTGCACCGGCATGGCGATGACCAACGCGTCACCGTACGACCCGAGTGCGCCCAAGGTCGGTGCGTACAACAACCATCCCAGCAACGAGGAAGACTTCTACAGCCTGTTCGTCGGCTACGGCAAGCCCTGGGAGGTGGCCTACGACAAGTTCAGGCAGACCAGCGTGGTGGCCTGTCTGAGCGCGGATCCGGCCAGCGCAAAACCGGTCCGCACCTGCACGGCGAAGGACAGCGACGACAAGAAGTTCAAGTACACGCTCAACACCGTCGACTACACACTGACCTTCGTGGAGGCCAAGACGGGCAGCCAGCTCGGCGACGCACAGAAGGTCTCGGGGTCGTCGTCCAACTGCCCGTACGTCGTCCTGATGGAGGAGGGTGACGACTACTACGTCAGCCCCGACAACGACGTCCTCGAAACGGCGATCGACGACTTCGTCGGCTGACGCCCCGCCGCTCGAGCCCGTCCGTCGGGTCCTATGCTCGCCCGCATGGACATCACAGGAGCCAGTGCGCTCGTCACCGGGGCGGCCTCCGGCATCGGTGCCGCGGTCGCTCGCCAGCTTGCCGCCAAGGGCGCCAAGGTCGTCGTCGCCGACGTCCAGGCCGACAAGGGTGAAGCCCTCGCAGCCGCCATCGGTGGGTCCTTCGCCCAGGTCGACGTCACCGACACCGAGCAGATCAAGGCCGCCGTCGAGATGGCCGGCGAGCTCGGCCCGCTCCGCGTCCTGGTGAACTCCGCGGGCATCGCTCCGGCGGCGCGCACAGTCGGCCGCGACGGCACCTACGACTCCGCACACGACCTCGACGTCTACAAGAAGGTCATCGCGATCAACCTGATCGGCACCTTCGACGCGATCCGCCTGGCCGGGACGGCGATGGGCCGGCTGGAGCCAACCGAGTCAGGTGAGCGCGGCGCGATCGTCAACATGGCCAGCGCTGCGGCGTTCGAGGGTCAGATCGGCCAGGCGGCGTACGCGTCCTCCAAGGGCGGCATCGTCGGCATGACCCTTCCGGTGGCTCGTGACCTGGCCGCGATCGGCGTCCGGGTGAACACCCTCGCCCCGGGTCTGATCGACACTGCGATCTACGGCGACGGTGAGCAGGCAGAGGCGTTCAAGGCCAAGCTCGGCGAGAGCGTGCTCTTCCCGAAGCGGCTCGGCACGCCGGACGAACTGGCCAGCATGGTCGTCGAGTGCGTCACCAACTCCTACATGAACGGCGCGACTGTCCGCGTGGACGGCGGCATCCGGATGCCACCCAAGTAGGCCCAAGCAGCACTGAGACGGGCTCAAGCCGTCCGGCCGAGGAGTCCCAGGATCTTGGTCTGCCGGGGCGCGTCGTCCGGTACGTCGACCGGCGGTCCGCAGACGCCCTCGGAGTAGAGCGCCTCTCCGAAACCTGCGATCGCAGTCTCCATCCGGTCCATCTCGTCCTCGGCGAACGACACCTCGACACCGAGGGCCCGGCCGAGGTCCCAGCGGTGCACCGCCATGTCGAAGCCATAGAAGTTCGCCAGCGTCTCGGCGATCGTGGTGCGGCCGAAGTAGCCGTCGTACTCCTCGGTGACGAAGTCCTCGTCGGCAACCAGCTTGGCGACGGCGTCGCGGTGGCGTTGCCAGACCTCCTGCGGCTCGCCCTCGGGACGCTGTCCGATATCCGCGCCCCGCTTCACCAGGAAGTCGCGCTGGGTGTCGACCACGTGGTCGACGACATCGGCGGCAGCCCACCCCGGACAGGGGCTCGGCGCGCTCCAGTCCGCAGCCGGGCCGGCCGACGCCACGACGGCTGAGAACAGGTCGGCGTTGTCGAGGCAGTCCGCAATCAGTGGGTTCATGCCTCCACTGTGCCGCGCCGGCTCACCGGGGTATTGAAAGAATCCGACACATGCCCCGAAACCGCCGGATCGACGACTCCGAGCCGGCGCACCTGCGTGACGTCGACGGCTACAGCCCGCCGATCCATAGGTTCGCGCCCTCGCCGGAGCTCGCCGACGTCGTCCGCCGTCACTGGATCCCGGTCTGGTCTCTGCCAGAGGGCAGCCGGTCGGTCCAGCGGGTGCTGCAGTACCCCGTGTGCAACCTCGTGATCGAAGCTTCGTACGCCATCGTCGTGGGCCCCACCACAGGGCTCTCCACACGCGAGCTGACGGGGTCGGGTTGGGCGCTCGGCGCCATGCTGCAACCGGCGGCGGGTGCATTGCTGCTGGGTGGTGCGGTCAGCGAGTTCGCCGACAAGGCCACGCCGCTGGAGACGGTGCCCGGCCTGGACGGGGCCGTCCTCGTCGATCGGGTGCGCTCGGCCCTGGCCGGCCAACCCGAGTCGGCCCCGGCGCAACAGGCGGCCGTGACCGCCCTCGAGGATGCCCTCGCCGGCCTTCTCCCGGTGGACGAAGAGGGTCTACTGGTCAACGCGATCGTGGAGTACGTCGAGGGCGACCCGCGGGTTCAGCGGGTCTCACAGGTGTGCGAGAAGTTCGACATCTCCGAGCGCAGCCTCCAGCGGCTCACCGCGCGACGGATCGGGCTCACGCCGAAGTGGCTGGTGCAGCGTCGCCGGCTCCACGAAGCGGCCGGGCGGCTGTCGTCTGCCGAGCCACCCGACCTGGCCCGGGTGGCGTTGGACCTCGGCTACGCCGACCAGGCCCACTTCACCCGCGACTTCCGCACCGTCACCGGGCTCACCCCGGGGGAGTACGCCGCAGAGCCGCATGATCAGTGAGTGACCAGCGGCTCACGTCGACGATGAGGTCCGCGCGGTCACGATGTGCCTCGATGAGTACGGCGTTCGGCTGGTCCACGCGGCGTACCCACTCCTCGGCGACGGCCTGTGGCTTGCCGAAGGCAACGTGCCGGGCGACCAGTCGCGCGATCCTGGTGTCGTCGTCGCAGCTGAGATGCCAGACCTGGCTGAGCTGGTCGCGCACGGCCTGCCATGGCTCGGTGTCGAGCAAGAGGTAGTTGCCCTCGGTGACCACAAGCTCCGATCGCGGGATCGCGATGGCGCCGGCGATCGGCTGCTCCAGGTCGCGCTCGAACATCGGGGCCATCACGATGTGGTCGGCGTGCTCGCGCAGCCGGGCCAGCAGGGCGGCGTACCCCCACGGGTCGAACGTCTCCGGCGCGCCCTTGCGGCCGAGCAGCCCGCGCCGGGTCAGCTCGACGTCGGCAAGGTGGAAGCCGTCCATCGGAACCATCGGCTGACCCAGCGACGCTGCGAAGGTCGTCTTGCCCGAGCCGGGCGCGCCGCAGATGCCCAGGATTCCGGGCCGCGGGACGCTGGCCAGCAGCCCGGCCAGCTCCCGCCCGTCCGGCGACACCTCGACCACGGTCACGTGGCCAACCTAATTGGTCAGGCGGCGCGCAGCGATGCGAAGAAGGCCACCACGTCGGTGCTCCAGCAGCGGATGCTCGCCGTACTCCTCGAGGGCATCCGCGCGGGCGGCCCCAGGTTGCCCGGCAAGGCGCCGACCTGGGAGGAGCAGGAGGCCCGCTGGACGCCGGCTGACTGAAAGCGTTCGCGCCCGCACGTCGCTCGACCTACCCTTGTGGACATATGACGAACGCAAAGGACTTCAGCCTCGACGCCGAGCTCGACGCCACCGAGGACTGGACAGACGACGACTTCGAGTCCGGCTACGCCGACGAGCCCGACCCGGAGGACCTGACCACCGGTGAACAGGACCTGGCGGAGCGCCATGCCCTCCGTCGGGTCGGCGGCCTGCGTACCGAGCTCGAGGACATCACCGAGGTCGAGTACCGCCAGCTCCGGCTGGAGCGGGTCGTCCTCGTCGGCGTCTGGACCGAGGGCACGATCACCGACGCCGAGAACTCGATGGCCGAGCTCGCCCTGCTGGCCGAGACCGCCGGCTCCGAGGTGCTCGACGCGATCTACCAGCGCCGCCAGAAGCCCGACCCCGCGACGTACATCGGACGCGGCAAGGTCGACGGCCTGCGCGAGATCGTCCTCGAGTCCGGCGCCGACACCGTCATCGTCGACGGCGAGCTCGCGCCTTCCCAGCTGAGGAACCTCGAGGACAAGCTCAAGGTCAAGACCGTCGACCGGACCGCGCTGATCCTCGACATCTTCGCCCAGCATGCGAAGTCGAAGGAGGGGCAGGCGCAGGTCGAGCTCGCGCAGCTCCACTACATGAAGCAACGTCTCCGCGGCTGGGGCGGCAACCTGTCCCGTCAGGCCGGCGGTCAGGCCGCCGGCGGTGAGGGCATCGGTGGCCGCGGCCCCGGTGAGACCAAGATCGAGACCGACCGGCGCCGGATCAACGACAAGATCTCCAAGCTCCGTCGCGAGCTCAAGCAGATGAAGGGCACCCGCGCGACCAAGCGTGCCGAGCGGGAGCGCAACGCCATCCCGTCGGTGGCCATCGCCGGCTACACCAACGCCGGCAAGTCCTCGCTGCTCAACCGGCTCACCGACGCGGGCGTGCTGGTCGAGGACTCGCTGTTCGCGACCCTGGACCCGACCACGCGTCGTACGACGACCTCCGACGGCCGGATCTACACGATGTCCGACACCGTCGGTTTCGTGCGCCACCTGCCGCACCAGCTGATCGAGGCGTTCCGCTCGACCCTCGAAGAGGTGGCCGAGGCCGACCTGATCCTGCACGTCGTCGACGGCTCGCACGCCGACCCCGAGGGCCAGATCGCCGCGGTCCGTGAGGTGCTCGCCGAGATCGGCGCCTCGCAGGTCCCTGAGCTGATCGTGATCAACAAGGCCGACGCGGCCGACCCGATGGTGGTCGCCCGGCTGCGGCAGCGCGAACCACACTCGGTCGTCGTCAGCGCCAAGACAGGTGAGGGCATCGACGAAGCACTCGCCCTGGTCGAGTCCGAGCTGCCGCGGCCCGGTGTGGAGTTCTCGGCGCTGGTGCCCTACGAGCGCGGCGACCTGATCAACCGGATCCACCAGAAGGGCGAGATCGAGTCGATGGAGCACACCGGCGACGGCACCCTCGTCCGTGGCCGCGCCCACGAGGATCTCGCCGGCGAGCTGGCGGCGTACGCCAGTGCCGAGGCCTGGTCAGCGGGCGGAGGCCACGCTCTCGTCGGTGCGGCGTCGGACACCCCGCTGCCGCTGGCCATCGGGCTCTTCGGCGACTGGGAGCGGCAAGAGCTTCTTCATGCGGATGCTCGACGAGCGGATGGCCCAGCTGGCTGCGCTCCAGCCGGAGGTGGTCGCGCCCGAGGAACTCGTCTACTGCCGACACATCAGGAAGGTGCACTTCAACGCCTGGCACTACGTCGACGGCAACCTCTGGGCCAGCCTGGCCGCGACGATCTTCGAGGGGCTGGTCGACGAGGCGGACCCCACCGTCCAGGAGCAGAAGCGGGACCAGCTCGGTGAAGCCACCAAGGCAGCGATCGAGGCGCGCGACGCACGCGTGACGGCGGAACGGACCCTTCGTGAGAAGCAGGAGGCAGCCGGCCAGGTGTCCACTATCGTCCGGTCCGCCGTACCCGCAGCGCTACAAGCACTGCGCCAGGCCGGGAACCTCCGCGATCAGCTGGACTCAAAGGACTCGATGAGCGAGGCGGCGGAACAGTTCGACGCGGCCGCCGACGCCGCCCGCGCGACCGGGCGCCAAGCCGCTCTCCTGACTGGACTCGTGCGCACCGAGCTGGTCAAGGGATGCGGGATCGGCTGCCTGCGTGGCTCGCCGTCGTCGCGCTGGTTGTCGTTGCAGGATTCTTGGGTGAGCGAGTCCGAGACTTGGGTCAAGGTCCTGGTCGCCGTACCCGTCGTCCTCACGTCACTCACCCCCGCCCTGCGTGGTGCGACCGGACTGCTGCGCTCTGCCCAGGAGGCACGATGGCGCCGCGAGAAACCGGTGGTCGAAGCTCAGAACGAACTCGCCAAGGCGGAGCTGAAGGAGCGGCTGGCCAACGAGGAGGTCGCAGCGCGAGAGGCCGATCTAGAGCGGCTCCGCGACCGCGGCGCCCGGCTGGAGGACCTGGTCCTGCTCGGCGCGCCTCGAGTACGGCGCCCAGCTCGACACGGCGAGCCAGCTCCGCAAGACTTCGAGGAGCTGAAAATGTGGCTGCTCAAGAGCAAGGGCGAGCCAGCAGCTTGAGCAGGCGGCTGCCACCGTGTGTGCCGACGGAACCTTGCCGACCGACGAGGCGGGGAAGGAGCCGGACCCCAAGGCGGCGACTCCCGCTCCACTCGAGGTGGACCGGATCGTGCTCTACATCGACGACCTGGACCGGTGCTCCGCGAAGGACGTCGTCAAGGTGCTCCAGGCAGTCAACCTGCTTCTCACCTTCAGGCTGTTCGTGGTCGTGATCGGCGTGGACGGGCGGTGGTTGGAGGCCTCGCTTTCCCGTCACGCACCATTGGCTGTTGCGGAGCCCGGTGGAGTACCTCGAGAACATGATCGAGCTGCCGTTCGTGCTGCTACGATGTCGCCGACGCCTACGTCATGATGGTCGACGACCTGACGACGGCGCGGCTTCGCGCGCGACCGAAAGACGCGGGCCAGGGCGGCTCCGGTGAGCATGGGGACGCTGAGGAAGACAGATACGCGGGCGTCTCGTCAGGTCAGCCCGACGTGCCCGCCGACGGAACCGAGACGCCCGCGGGCGAGACGTCCCGGGCGACTGCGGCCGCCCGAGGTCGTCGTACCGCGGCCGCGGGCTCCGCAGCCCGAGTCGCTGGTCATCAGCGAGCCCGACGACGCAAGTCTGCTCGGCAAGGTCGGCGGGCTGATCACGACCCCACGGACCACGAAACGGTTCGTCAACACCTACCGGATGGTCCGGGTGTGCGCGGGCGACAAGGACGCGGACAAGTTCAGCCCGGACCACGGCAGGGAGTACCAAGCGGTCATCGTCCTGCTCGCCATCCTGATGGGTTGTCCGGACGCGAAGGACATCTTCGACCGGATCATGAACGGCGCACCGGACGCCGACGTGTGGACGCTGATGAAGCCACCACCGAAGCCGGCGGCTGTCGCCGAGGAACCCGCGACCGAGCCGCCGGCCGGCCGTGGGCACCCGCCCGGATTTCTTCATCAAGGCCAGGACAGTGGACCTGTCGACTGCCGGCGCCTACCAGAGGTGGATCCCGCTGGTGTCGCGGTTCACGTACCACCTGCCGTCGGTCGTCGCTCCGACACCTGAGTCGGTCTAGGCGGTCACGCCGGACCTGCTGAGCATGGTCGTGACCGGATTGCCGACCAACGGGATCGGGCACGAGGTCAGCGGGTCGCGTCGGCCGCACTGTCCACGCCCGCGGTTAGGGTTCTCCGGTGCCCGAATCTCCCACCGTCCGCGACGTGCTCGCGACCGCCGTCGCGGCGCTGGGCGGCGAGGAACGGCCGGGCCAGATCGAGATGGCCGAGGCGGTCGCGGATGCGATGACGTCGGGTGAGCACCTGCTCGTCCAGGCCGGCACCGGCACCGGCAAGTCGCTGGCCTACCTCGTGCCGAGCCTGCTGCGTGACGATCGGGTCGTGATCGCGACGGCGACCCTCGCCCTCCAGCACCAGCTCGTCGAGCGGGACATCCCGGCATTGGTGGCCGCACTCCCCGACGTCGACACGAGCTTCGCGGTGTTGAAGGGGCGGTCCAACTACGCGTGCCTGCACCGCGTGCGCGAGGGAGTGCCCGACGACCAGGGCACGCTGGTCGCGATGCCCGAGGGCTCGATGGGCGCCGAGGTGCTCAAGCTGCGGGAGTGGGTCGAGTCGGAGGCGGAGGGTGGCGGCAGCGGCGAGCGCGACAACGCCCCCCGGCACACGGACCGCCTGTGGCGACAGGTCTCGGTCAACCACCGCGAGTGCCTGGGCGCCACCAAGTGCCCATATGCGCAGGAGTGCTTCGCGGAGAAGGCGAAGGAGAAGGCAGCCAGGTCGCAGGTGATCGTGACCAACCACAGCCTGCTCGCGATCGACGCGATCGAGGGCGTCCCGATGATTCCCGACTACGACACGGTCGTCATCGACGAGGCGCACGAACTGGTGGCGCGGGTGACGCAGGCGGCCACCGACGAGCTGACCTCCGGTGACGTCGAACGCGCCGGCCGCCGCGCCGGGCGGTACGCCGAGGGCGACGCGGCCGACGACCTGCTCGACGCCGGCGAGGCGCTGCAGGCAGCCATCGGCGAGTGCGCGCCCGGCCGGATCGACGCGATGCCCCAGGACCTCGGCGACGCACTCCAGCTCGTGCGTGATGCCGCCCGCGCCTGCCTGTCGGCGATCCCCAAGGAGAGCGAGGGCGAGGCCGATGCGGCGAGGACCCAGGCCAAGGGCCTGGTCCAGGAGGTGTTCGTCAATGCCGAGCGGATGGCTGCCGACAAGGAGTCGGACGTGCTGTGGCTCGCCGAGGGCCGCGACCGGATTCCGCCGCGGCTCTACGTCGCGCCGCTGGAGGTCTGGGGCCCGATGCGCGACAAGCTGCTGTCGGACAAGACCGTGGTGTTCACCAGCGCGACCCTGCGCCTGGGCGGCGACTTCGGCCCGGTCGCCACGAGCTTCGGTCTGCATGACGACGACGAGGAGCACCCGTGGCGCGGGCTGGATGTGGGTTCGCCGTTCGACTACGGCCAGCAGGCGATCCTCTACGTCGCCCGCCACCTGCCGCCTCCCGGTCGGGACGGCATGTCGCAGGCGACCCTGGACGAGATCTGCGAGCTCGTGGACGCAGCCGACGGTCGCACGTTGGGGCTGTTCTCCTCGCGGCGCGCGGCGGAGGTGGCTGCCGAGGTCGTCCGGGAACGGCTGCCCCACCTCACCACCCTGGCGCAGGGCGACGCCCAGCTGCCCGAGCTTGCCAAGCAGTTCGTCGCGGACCCGCACACCTGCCTGTTCGGGACGCTGTCGCTCTGGCAGGGGCTCGACGTACCAGGCGAGACCTGTCAGCTGGTGCTCATCGACCGGATCCCGTTCCCGCGCCCCGACGACCCGTTGATGTCGGCGCGCCAGCGCGCCGCCGACCGGGCGGGCGGCAACGGGTTCATGCAGGTGGCGGCCACGCACGCTGCGCTCCTGCTCGCGCAGGGTTCCGGCCGGCTGATCCGTACGACGTCCGACCGCGGCGTGGTCGCCGTACTCGACCCGCGGCTCGTGACCGCTCGCTACGGCGGATTCCTTCGGGCCAGCCTCGCGCCGATGTGGACCACCAGCGACCCGGCACTGGTCCGAGGTGCCCTGAAGCGGCTGTCGGCTGAGTGACCGCCGTCAGAACGGCGGCAGGGTCGGCAGCTTGCCGGTGCCGGATGGTTCGGGCACCAGCCGTTCATTGGTCCACCCGCTGACGATCCGGCGGTACTCCATCGTGTGCTGATAGCCGCTGTGGGTCATCACGATCGGTCCGGGATCGCCGACGGGCTCGACGGGGCACTTCCGGCACGGGCACGTCGAGTTCGCTGTCGATGTCGGAGAACACCCGGTAGCCCAGCGGATCGGATCGGCGGAACAGGTTGACCCATTGGCCGCCGTTCGCCTCGAGCCTGCCCCGGAGGCTGTGGGACTTGGCTTCCCGGGACCGGGCTCGGTCCCGAGCTCCCGTGGCACGTCGGGGAACGGGTCGAGCAGCGAGGCGGCTCGGACCGTCGGTTCGTAGCCGACGTCCTCCGGCCCGAAGACTCGGGGAAAGACCCGGCCGTAGAGCGCCCGGATCTGGCTCCCGTAGGTGATGATCCGGATCCGGGCGAGTTCCTCGTCGCTGAGGCGGCTCGCCATCGCGGCCACGATCAGTGAGCCCTGGCTGTGCCCGGACAGGATGACCCGGTTGTCGGGCTGCCCGAGGGAGCCCTTCTTCTCCAGCGCCCAGCGGGTACGGGTCTCGAGCTCGGGAACCACCCGCTCGGCGTAACACGGCGGCGCGAGGGGATGGGCCGCCCGGGGCCAGAACGTGGTGAGGTCCCAGATCACGCCGACTGCCTTTCGCGCGCTCTCGGAGCGGCGGATCTGGGAGCCGAGGGCGACCAGCCCGGCGGACATGGCCAGGACGACGTACATCGACAGCGCGGCGTAACGGCGCGGTCCACTCCGCCAGCTCCCACGGCGCCTGGCCGGTGAAGGAGTAGACGATGATCAGCAGCGCGATCGGCGAGGTGGCGGCTCCGACGACGCCGAGCAGGGCCTCGGCACGGTGGGCCAACGCGGCGGTCTTCCGCTTCTTGCGGCAGTTCGCGCGGTCCGGTTCCGGCAGGTCGACGTCGGGGAGCGGCATGACCATGCCGGGCAGGCAGGAACCTGCCGACTCGCTTCCGGCGGTCCGTCCATACACGAGCAGGCATCCGAGGACCAGGACGAGCACGGCGACAAGCCAGACGAGCTGGCCGATCGGGCGTCCACACCAGCACCTGGGGTACGACGAGCGGCGCCTGCGGCGTGTGGGTGTTCTCGAGGACGATGTCTGCGCGGGGCTGGAGGATCAGCTTCGAGTCGGACACCCGGATGACTCCGCCCGGGTGGAACCAGTCGCTCTCCGCCGTGCAAGGGTCCCCGACCCAGTCCGTGCTGGCGATGCCGCGCCGCCGGGCGGCGTCGTTGGCGAATGCCAGGACACAGCTGTCCTGGAAGCTCACGGTGTCTGCGGGGAGCTCAGAGCATCGAGTTGCGGTCCACGGGGGTGCTTCCCAGCGCCTCCGAGAAGCTCGTTGACCCGGCCGGACTCGGGCAGCTGGTAGGAGAGCCCGTCGACCGTGACGGTGCCGCGGAAGACCTTGACGCTGACGTCGTCCACGAGCACGTTTGCCTTGTCGAGCACGATGTCCCCGGTGGCCAGATAGCTGGTCCCTTCCGGAGGCTCGACCGTCGCCAGGATGGTCACCAGGTCGCCGACCGAATGGTCAGGACCATTGAGGTAGTCGGCGGCCGCGATGACCGCTGACGAGGTGAACAGCAGGGCGATCCAGGCCGCCGCGGCGAGCAGCACCGATGCGCCGGCGCCCCGCCACGCCGTGTCGTGTTGTCCGGCGAAGAAGATCTGCCAGATGGTCAGGAACACGCAGAAGGCGATGACGATCGTGATCGCGAGGGCGAGGGTCCCCTGCTCGAACCGTCCCTGGGCCCAGAGGCGCTCGGCCCAGACCGCGCAGACGCACACACCTGCCACGAGGCCGATAGCCGTCACGGTGCGCATCCGGCCACCGGCGAAGACCGTCAGGTGCAGGGCGGTGAGCAGTACGAAGACGGCGATGAACCAGAGATTGTGGCCGTAGAACTCCCGCGACTCGTCGACCACCCCGCCGTAGGCCGTTCAGGGCGGCGACGTGAGGACGTAGACGACGAGAGCGGCACCGGTCAGCCAGCCCGACTTCGGCATGAACTTCCGGGTGAGCTGTCCGGCCGACCACCCAGCGGACTCGACGGCGTAGAGCAAGGACCACCAGGCGCTCTTCCCGGTGTTGGGCTGGGGCTCCTTGTGCTCGAGGTCCGTGCGGTGGTTGACGCACACGAGGACGATCGAGAGGGCGCCCAGGACTGTCCCGGCCAGGGTCGAGGATGATCAGCAGCCTTCCGTCCTCGGTCACGCTGAGCACGTGCCGGCCCGAGAAGACGACGACGGTCGCGATCGCGGCGGTGAGGTGCAGCCGCTGGAGTCGTAAGGTGCGCGACTTGCCCTGCCACAGGTGACGGTCGCGAAGGAGCGGCTTCCGTTCCATTCCTGGTGCGGCTCCCGAGCGGGTGCTCGCGGCGTCTCCTCGTAGCGAATCAGGGTCTGCCGCGAGAGCAGCCACAGCAGCCCGATGAGGAGCATCGGGAGCACGGTGGCGAGCGCGATGCGCTGGGTCGGGGTCCACGCGGCAATGCCGTTGAGCTGGCTCGGCAGGTGCGTGCACCCGCGGACGCCGTACCGGTAGCACTGCCAGCCGACCATGTCGATGGCGATCACGCAGGGGGTGAGCACCATGAAGATCGTGTGCAGCAGGCTCGAAACGCGGACCGCTCGGGCCCCCCATCGCGCCTTCCCCGACCGCTCACCGACATTGAGACGTGCCCAGTACGCGAGGTTCACCAAGGCGAACGGGAGGAGCAACAGCCACAGCGCCCGTTTCACCCAGCCGAGAAGGCCCTGGACGCCGGAGGTCAGGGCGCCCCAGGAGTACGCCTCGACGCTGGTGCTGGTGTCCTCGAGGTCGCGGTAGGGGACCTTGCCGTCCTTGACGCGATAGATCCCGGTCAGCTTGTCGCCGGCGACCTGGCCGGCCTCGCCGTCCGAGACACCCAGCATCGCGCCAGGTGACGTGCCGTGTACGCCGTGCACCCGCAGTTCGACGATCTCCACCGAATGCCTCCCCTTGCGACAGCACATCTGAGATGGGGCTAACGCAGGCTTAGCAAAGTAAAGACCGGTGCCGCTATCACCGATCCGGGTCAGATCCGCGGCTGGGAAGGCTATTGCGCCGACGCCGTTTGGGTGCTCGCTCGCCCTGGTCGTGCGCCGGTCGTTCAGTTCGGAGTGCGGCTCAGACCCGGCGCAGGAGTGCGGTGACCTTGCCGAGGATCGTCGCGTGGGTGCCGTCGATCGGGTCGTAGGCGTCGTTGTGGGGGAGCAGCCAGACCTGGCCGGCCTTCTTCTGGAACGTCTTCACCGTGGCTTCGCCCTCGATCATCGCGGCCACGATGTCGCCGTTGTCGGCGGTCGGCTGCTGGCGGACCACGACGTAGTCGCCGTTGCAGATCGCGGCGTCGATCATCGAGTCGCCCGAGACCTCGAGCAGGAACAGGGTGCCGTCGCCGACCAGCTGCTTGGGCAGCGGGAAGACGTCCTCGACCCGCTCCTCGGCCAGGATCGGTCCACCGGCGGCGATCCGGCCCACGACGGGCACGTACGTCGCGGTCGGCAGTGCGTCGCCGATCCCGGTCGGGTCGAAGCCGTGGTCGTCGTTTGCGCTGATCGACCTTCGGGCGGCCATCACCTCGGGCAGGAACACCTCGATGGCGCGCGGCCGGTTGGGGTCGCGCTTGAGGAACCCCTTCTCCTCCAGCACCTTCAGCTGGTGGGACACGCTCGAGGAGCTGGTCAGCCCGACCAGCTCGCCGATCTCGCGCATGCTCGGCGGGTAGCCGCGCTGCTCGAGGTTGTCGCGGATGACGTTGAGGATGCGCTGCTGGCGCGGGGTCAGCCCGGTCGCGTCCGGGGGACCGTCGGGCAGCTCGCTGACCTTGGAGCTGGCCTTTGACTTGCCGCGTGTTCGCCCCGCCGGGGTGCCAGGAGTCGTCATGCCTGAACGGTAGCCCGATTCCCATCCGTGTTCAAACACCTGTTCGAACGGGCGTGTCGCTCGTCGGTGGTCGAGCTTGCCGAGACCACGCCTCGGATCACGCTTCGAACATTTGTTCGGACCACCCCTTGATTCGTTCGAACACATGATCTACCTTCGTACATGTGTTCGATCGAACATGTGATCGAGCGGCCAACGGATCGGATTGTCGGTGGTCGCCGATAGACATGGGATCGACGGCAACAGAACTCTTCCCCGGAGGTCCCGATGAGCAGCATGACGATCACCCCGATCCACGCCCCGCGCCGACCCGACGTGCGGCTGACTCGCCGCGGCCGCCTGGTCGTGTTCCTGGTCTCGCTGCTGCTCGTTCTCGGTGCCGCGTTCGTCCTGCTGGGTGGTTCCTCGGTGGCCACCGACAAGGCCGGCACACCCGAGCCCACGCGGATCGAGATGGTCAACGACGGCGAGACGCTGTGGGACATCGCGGCCGGGATCGCCGACGAGGGAGGCACCAGGGAGATGATGTCGCGCATCGAAAGGCTCAACGCGCTCGACTCCGGCATGGTCTACGCCGGCCAGCGACTGCGCGTACCAACCGACTGAGCCACCACGAGCTCCTGCCGGTCGCCTCGACCCCGACCGGTGGGCACAACTGAATAAGCAGGGGAAGTCGAGGGCCGGAGAGCTGGGGAAGCCTCCGGTCCTCGGTCTCATTCCATGCCGCCGTCCACCGACCGGCGCGTTAGCGTTCGGGACGTGGCTGGCTATTCCGGCACTCCGCTGCCGACCAAGATCGGGATCAAGGACGGGCACGTCGTGTTCCTCGACGGCGCGCCCGACACCCTCGAGCTGACCGGCACCCATGTTCGGCTCCCCAGACAGTTCGACGTGGCACTGACCTTCCACACCAGCAACTCGACCCTGACCCGCCGCTTCCCTCAGCTCATCGACCGGATGGCGACCGCCGGGATGATCTGGGTCTGCTGGCCCAAGCGGGCCAGCAAGGTGCCCACCGATCTCGACGAGAACGTCGTGCGCGACCTCGGTCTCTCGCTCGGCGTCGTCGACGTCAAGGTCGCCGCCATCGACGAGGTCTGGTCCGGCCTGAAGTTCGTACGCCGACTCCGGGACCGCTGATTCTCTGCGAGTTCGTGCTTTCCAGCGCTCCGGAGCGATCGAATCGCAGAGAATCAGGAGGCGGGGCGTTCTCCGCGGTCGGACATCAACCTCTCCAGGTCTTCGCGGTGCTGGAGCCTGGCCTCGAGATCATCGGCCAATGGGCGGGCTACCCACCGCCGGTCCGGCTCGGGCTCGAACCTGGCACGAGCGCGGGCGCTCAGCAGGCGGTCGACGACGCGCGGGTGATCGGGTAGGTCAGGTCCGGTCACTCGGGTGACCTCAAGCCCGACCCGACGGAAGCGGTCCTCCTTCTCCACGTCCTTCCCATGCCGACGGGCGGCACGATGATCGGCGCCGTCGTACTCCACGACCAGTCCGGCGACTGGGTCGAGCAAGTCGGCGGTGCCGAGCAGCCGGCCGGTGCGGTCCAGCACGGAACAGTTGACGAGGGGCATTGGCAGCTGGGCGTCGAGGACCCAGATCAGTCGGAGCCGGGATTCGTTGGGTGACCTGCTGTGCTCGGATGCCAGTTCGACTGCGCGCCGTACCTGGGCGACCTTGGCCCATCCGCGGTGGGCGTCGGCGTACGCATGCATCCGTTCGGCGGACGTCTGCTCGGCTGCCATCATCATGTCGAGGTCGACGACGGACTCGCGGAGGTCATCGGTACGCCGCATCGCGTCGAAGGTCGCCCGTTCTCTGGTGGTCGCGGGAATGCCGTGCAGGGTGACGACCTCATCGTTCGCAAGTCGTTCGTAGCTGATCGAGATCTGCTCGTTTGGCCGGGGACGACCCGTGGGACCGACCGCCAGAGGCACCGGAATCCGCGTGCGACCCGTCGGGTTCGAGTCCGTCGAAGAAGTTGGCGCCCCACAGCCGCGCCGCGGCCCAACCGGTAACCGCGCTGCCCGGGCGAAGGTGGACGGACGCCTCCAGGATGCGTTGTTCAGGGAGATCCGAAGGGTGCCGGCCGGCACGTAGAACCCATGGGAGGTACGGCGCCAGGATGGCCCGCGCGCCTGGTGTGGGGTCGGACCGGCGATTCCTGTCGGATCGACCCGGACCGGCTGAACCAAGCCCGCCGGGAACCGACACTTCAGGTCCCATTTGTGCGGCATCGATCGAGGATCGCGCAGAAATCGAGATGGCGCGGGCGGTTCTCCACAGGGTGCTGATTCTCTGCGACTTCGCGCTCCTGGGCCGCTCTGGCGACAGACTCGCAGAGAACTGGCGGTCAGCGCTTGGCGCGGCGGCCGCCGGGAGGTGGCGGAGCGCGGGACGTCCGCCGGAGGCGACTCGCAGGATCTTCAGCACCCGAACGACGAGCAGCAGGCCGATGAACAGGCAGGCGATCGCGCCGAGGGAGGCGAGCCCGAGGTAGGTCCACGCGGACGAGTCGCCGCCACGCGCCTTACGGCCGAAGTCGATGGCGGCCCAGACGAGGTAGCCCCACGCGACCAGGCACAGGGTCGTGCCGAGCGCGAGGGCCAGCAGCACCCCGCGCCCTGAACGTCCTGACGCGCGGGACCGGCTCGGGCCGCTCTGCAGTCCGCGCCCCTGCGTGCTTGCCTGGTGCCGCCGTCACGGGGCCCATTGTGACCGATCGTGCGGGAGTTGCGGTAAGCACCGTTTCGCGAGGTGCGGCGTACGCTCGAAGTGAAGCCTCTCCTCGTGCTTGGAGGTCGTCATGGACGTCTTGTTGTACGGGCTCGGCGGCGCCGCCGTGGTTCTGGGCGCCGCGTGGGCGGGCAGCGTGCGTGTGGTTCAGCAGATCGAGCGCGGCGTCGTGTTCCGGCTCGGTCGAGCCCAGACCGAGCTGAGGCGCCCCGGCCTCACCACGCTGATCCCCATCGTCGACCGCCTGAAGCGGGTCAACGTGCAGGTGGTCACGATGCCGGTGCCCGCGCAGGACGGCATCACCCGCGACAACGTGACGGTCCGGGTCGACGCTGTCGTCTACTTCAAGGTCAACGACCCGCTCCGCGCCGTGGTCGAGGTGCAGGACTACAACTTCGCGATCGCCCAGGTCGCCCAGACCTCGCTGCGCTCGATCATCGGCAAGAGCGAGCTCGACGACCTGCTGTCCAACCGGGAGCCGCTCAACCAGGGCCTCGAGGTGATGCTGGACAGCCCGGCCGCCTCCTGGGGGATCGAGATCGACCGCGTGGAGATCAAGGACGTCGCGCTGCCGGAGTCGATGAAGCGGTCGATGTCGCGGCAGGCGGAGGCCGAGCGCGAACGCCGGTCCCGGATCATCACCGCCGACGGCGAGTTCCAGGCGTCGCAGAAGCTGTCCGAGGCGGCGGCCGCCATGGCCGCCACTCCAGCCGCGCTCCAGCTGCGGCTGCTCCAGACGATGGTGGAGGTCGCGGCCGAGAAGAACTCGACCCTGGTCCTGCCGTTCCCGGTCGAGATGCTGCGCTACTTCGAGGCCGTCGCGACGGGTACGCCGGCCGCGGCCCACGTCGTACCGCCACCGCGCAAGGCTGCGGACGAAGCCACCGACGGGCTGCCCTCAGGAGCCATCCTGGAGGACCACGAAACCGCGTGACACGCCCAGCTGCTGGTCGGCTCTGACCAGTTTTGGGGCCCTGACCTGCGGTTATGCCTTCGCGGCGAAATAGGTCTCTGCTCTTTCCGCGAACCGCTTGCGCATGCCCCCACGGCGGCGTACGTTTACCACTACATCTAGTAGTTACACGGATGTAGTTATCCACATCTAGTTCACAGGACTGGGTGGATGACCCACAGATCGTTCGTTGTTATACACAACGGGACCTTAGTTTTCCACAGGCTTATCCACAGTTCGAGCACGCGTAGAGGAGGCGGCGACGATGCACTGCCCGTACTGCCGCAACACCGACACCCGCGTGCTCGACAGCCGGGTCGCCGACGACGGCAGCGCGATCCGCCGGCGGCGTACCTGCCCGGTCGACAACGGCGGCTGCGGCAAGCGGTTCAGCACCGTCGAGCAGATGCAGCTGACCGTGCTCAAGCGCTCCGGCGCGACCGAGCCGTTCGCCCGCGAGAAGGCCATCTCCGGCGTCCGCAAGGCCTGCAAGGGCCGCCCGGTCAGCGAGGACCAGCTGGCCTGCCTCGGCCAGGAGGTCGAGGACGCCCTGCGCGGCGAGGGCTGGGCCGAGGTGCCCACGCAGGAGGTCGGGCTGGCCATCCTGGGCCCGCTCCGCGAGCTCGACGAGGTCGCCTACCTGCGGTTCGCGAGCGTCTACCGGGCCTTCGAGTCCGCCGACGACTTCGAGGCCGAGATCGCCCGCCTGCGCGCTTCGGTGGTTGATTCGGTGGTTGAGGAGGTTGCGCAGCAACCGTCTCGAAACCACGACGCGGCCACCACAACCGAGCCCGAAATGTCGGTGCTCGATGACACGCTGGTCTCAACCAGCGGTTAACCCAAGGACTGCCCGGCACGTAGTGGGGAAGCTGCGTGCCGGGTACACCACATCACAGCCACACCTGCACGCAACTCAGCCGGTTCGACGGGAAGAGGAGACATGACGGAGACGGTGGGCCAGAACGCGGGCCAGTCAACGGGGACTCGCCTGACGATCGAACGGGTCTTCAGTACCAAAGGGGTCCACCCCTACGACGAGATCACCTGGGAACGCCGCGACGTCGTACAGACGAACTGGAAGACCGGCGACACCGTCTTCGAACAGCGCGGCGTGGAGTTCCCGGACTTCTGGTCGGTCAACGCCTCCACGATCGTCACGACCAAGTACTTCCGTGGCGCGGTCGGCACCGAAGCCCGGGAGTGGAGCCTCAAGCAGCTCATCGACCGGGTCGTGAAGACCTACCGCAAGTCCGGCGAGGCAGAGGGCTACTTCGCCGAGCCTGCCGACGCCGAGCTGTTCGAGCACGAGCTGACCTGGCTGCTGGTCCACCAATACTTCTCGTTCAACAGCCCCGTCTGGTTCAACGTCGGCACGGCGTCGCCGCAGCAGGTCAGCGCGTGCTTCATCCTGTCCGTCGACGACTCGATGGACTCGATCCTGAACTGGTACAAGGAAGAGGGCTTCATCTTCAAGGGCGGCTCCGGCGCCGGCCTCAACCTCTCCCGCATCCGCTCGTCGAGGGAGCTCCTCTCCTCCGGCGGCACCGCCAGCGGCCCCGTCTCGTTCATGCGCGGCGCCGACGCCTCCGCCGGCACCATCAAGTCCGGCGGCGCGACCCGCCGCGCGGCGAAGATGGTCGTGCTCGACGTCGACCACCCCGACATCGAAGAGTTCGTGCTCACCAAGGCGAAGGAAGAGGAGAAGATCCGCGCGCTGCGCGACGCCGGCTTCGACATGGACCTCGGCGGGGTCGACATCACCAGCGTCCAATACCAGAACGCCAACAACTCGGTCCGGGTCACCGACGAGTTCATGCGCGCGGTCGAGGACGGCACGTCGTTCGGCCTCCGGGCCCGCCAGACCGGCGAGGTCATCGAGACCGTCGACGCCCGTGAGCTGTTCACGAAGATCTCCGAGGCCGCCTGGGCCTGCGCCGACCCGGGATTGCAGTACGACGACACCATCAACGACTGGCACACCAACCCGGAGACCGGCCGGATCACGGCGTCCAACCCGTGCTCCGAATACATGAGCTCGACAACTCGTCGTGCAACCTGGCCTCGCTCAACCTGCTGAAGTTCCTCAAGGACGACGACACCTTCGACGCCGCGCGGTTCGCGAAGGCCGTCGAGGTGGTCATCACCGCGATGGACATCTCGATCTGCTTCGCCGACTTCCCGACCGAGGCGATCGGCGAGACCACGCGCGACTACCGCCAGCTCGGCATCGGCTACGCCAACCTCGGCGCGCTGCTGATGGCGATGGGCCTGGGCTACGACTCCGACGGCGGCCGCACGATGGCCGCGGCGATCACGTCGCTGATGACCGGGCAGTCCTACAAGAGGTCGGCCGAGCTCGCCGCGATCGTCGGCCCGTACGCCGGCTACGCCCGCAACGCCGAGGCCCACAAGCGGGTCATGCGCAAGCACCAGGCGGCCAACGACACGGTCCGCCCGCTGCACAACTCCGACTCCGCGATCCACCGGCTGGCGACGCAGGTGTGGGCCGACGTACAGGACATCGGTGCGGCCAACGGCTTCCGCAACGCCCAGGCCTCGGTGCTCGCGCCGACCGGGACCATCGGCTTCATGATGGACTGCGACACGACCGGCATCGAGCCGGACTTCTCGCTGGTCAAGTTCAAGAAGCTGGTCGGCGGTGGCTCGATGCAGATCGTCAACCAGACGATCCCGCGGGCGCTGCGCAAGCTCGGCTACCAGTCCGAGCAGGTCGAGGCGATCGTCGCCCACATCGCCGAGCACGGTCACGTGATCGACGCGCCCGGTCTCAAGCTCGAGCACTACGAGATCTTCGACACCGCGATGGGTGCGCGTGCGCTCAAGCCGATGGGCCACGTACGGATGATGGCGGCCTGCCAGCCGTTCCTGTCCGGCGCGATCTCCAAGACGGTCAACCTGCCGGAGTCCGCCACGGTCGAGGAGATCGAGGACATCTACCTGCAGTCCTGGAAGCTCGGCCTCAAGGCGACCGCGATCTACCGCGACAACTGCAAGGTCGGCCAGCCGCTCTCCAGCGGCAAGGGCGAGAACAAGGGCACCGACTCCAACGCCTCCTCGGCTGAGTCCTCGGTGGTCGAGCCTGCTTCATCGTTGGTCGAGCCTGTCGAGACCAAGATCGTCGAGAAGGTCGTCTACGCCCCGACCCGCAAGCGGCTGCCCAAGTCGCGCCAGTCCCGCACCACGTCGTTCACCGTGGGTGGAGCCGAGGGCTACATGACCTCGGGCGCCCACGACGACGGCGAGCTCGGCGAGATCTTCCTCAAGCTCGGCAAGCAGGGCTCGACCCTGGCCGGCGTGATGGACGCGTTCTCGATCGCGGTCAGCATCGGCCTCCAGTACGGCGTCCCGCTGGAGACCTACGTCTCGAAGTTCACCAACCTGCGCTTCGAGCCAGCCGGCCTCACCGACGACCCCGACGTGCGGATGAGCCAGTCGATCATGGACTACATCTTCCGCCGCCTGGCCCTCGACTACCTCCCCTTCGAGGCCCGCGCCGACATCGGCATCTACTCCGCCAGCGAGCGCCAGCGCCACCTCGAGACCGGCTCCTACGAACCCGTCGAGATCAGCGAGGCCGAAAGCCTCAAGTCCGAGCCAGTCTCGCTGGTTGAGGAGGTTGCGCAGCAACCGGTCGGTGGTTGAGGAGGTTGCGCAGCAACCGTCTCGAAACCACGTCGAGACCACGAAGTCACCGACGCCGAGCTCGTCGAGACCACAGACGTGGGCGCCAAGCCCGCTCCCAAGACGGCGCACACCAGCGCCGAACTGATGGAGCAGATCACCGGCACCGCCGTCGACTCCCCGCTCTGCTTCACCTGCGGCACCAAGATGCGCCCCGCCGGCTCCTGCTACGTCTGTGAAGGCTGCGGCAGCACCAGCGGCTGCAGCTGAGGGAGCGTATATCAGGGCTATCCCCCATCGGTCGTTTCCATCAGGAACGCGAACAGGAATCTGGGTAAACCGAAGACGATCCCCCGAGGTGAGTGACGACGAATCCAGGATTGACAACAACGCCAGCCCGGCCCCTCAACATGAGGGGCCGGGCTGACGGTGCGTGCGCGGCCGTCCGGATCCGACCGGTCGCTGCGTCTGGCGTGGCAAGAAGCAGGCGCCTCGTCCCGACGTGTCGGCAGCAAGCTCCTCGAGTCGACACCCATGGCGGCGGGAGCTGATCTGATGAAGAGGGCCGGACAGGCCCGGAGAAGAACTCGAGGCCCGGTCCTGGCAGACCGGACCTCGGGAGCACCGACCGAGTGGCCGAGTGCGGGCGTTCGCCGCAATCAGACCACCCCCGGTGCCAGCTTGTCCATCTGGCACACGGGCGGAGGTGAAGAGAGATGACCAAGAGGAACATCCGGCAGGCCAGCGCGAAGGCAGTGTCGGATGCCTCCAGCGCGTTGTCGCAGACGCCGAACCGGCAGTGATCCTCGGCGGCCCGCCCTACGGGGAGGGGCGCCATCCCAGTGCCTCGCCGGCGCGGCACCTTTCTCTCAACCTCAAGGAGGCCCGCATGAAGCGGACCGTGGACAACTCGTTCGCCAAGCTGGACGAGAACCTCAACCTCGACCCGTTCGTGCGCCTGACGGCGCAGAACCTGCACAACGCCATCCGTGATGAGCTCACCAAGGCCGGGCTCATCGCGGGCAGTTTCCTCCAGGGCTCCTTCGCCCGCAAGACCATGCTGAAGCCGCTCAAGGACGTCGACATCGTGTGCCTGCTCCCGAACTACCTCTGGGAGTTGCTGCGCGGCCCGACGGTCCTGGCCAGGCCATGGAGTCGTTCAAGCCCCCCATCGAGAAGCGGTGGCCCGGGGTCGAGTTCGACGTCGGCGACGAGCCGGCCGGCAAGGCGCTCCGGCTCACGCTGCCCGACGTCGACTTCACGATCGACCTCGTGCCGGCGTTCGATCAGGACAACGACTACGTCCTGATCGGCGACCGGCACGAGGGCACCTGGACGCGGAGCAACACCCGCACCCAGCTGAAGAACGTCTCGGCCCGGAACCAGGCCACGGGTGGCCGGTTCGTGCACCAGGTGCGCGAGGCCAAGGAGCTGACCAAGCACCACGAGGACCTCGAGTTCGTCTCCGGCATCGTGGTGGAGTCTCTGGCGTACGCGGCCGCCGGCCGCGAACTTCCCGACAAGGTCGCCATCGCGCTGTTCCTCGACCACGCCAAGGAGGCCGTGAAGCGTCCGGTCCTCGAGCCGGCCGGCGAGGACGACGTCACCGCGAAGTGGACCGCCGAGGAGCGGGAAACTGCCGCCCGGATGTACGCGCAGGCCTCTCGGAACGCCGGCGAGGCGCTCGCCCTCGAGCGCGCTGGCGACATGGATGCCGCCATCGACGTGTGGCACTCGCTGTTCGGCGACGCGTTCCCTCCCGCCCCGCATCGATCGGTACATAACGCGTTGACCGCGCTGGCCGCCGGTAGCGTGACCAGCGCCGGACGCCCGACCACCACAGCCGTGGCTCAGCAGGTCGCCGCGCCTGGCCGCTCGTGGTCGTGCGGCACGCCGAGCGGCGCCAGCCCGAGCACGGTGTTCGGGAACCCGGGACAGTGACCCTAACGTTGGACGACGTCCTGGCGGACCCGGCGCGTGTGCGTCGGGTCCTCCAGGACGAGCTCTTCGGTGTGACCGTCGACCGTACCCTCGAGCCCCGGTACGGCGGCCTGGTCCTGGACCTGTCCTTCACGCCACTGCCTGAGCTTGCCGGGGCCGGATACGACGCCGAGGGCGGCCCGGGTCAGCATCCGGCCCAACGGCACGATCTACTCGTTCCCACTCGGGCCGGAGCGGCCGTGGCACCACCGCTACCCGTCCCCGCTGGGCGAACGGTTTGGACACCTGGCCGGCCCCCTATGCCTGTGGTACCCGAAGGACCCGCGGTCTCTGCGCTGGGAGTGGGGTGATGGACTCGAGCAGTACGTCACCCGCGTATACCGGCACCTCTTCTACGAGGAGTACTCACCGCCGCGAAGGCCACTGGCCCGTCGAGGACGCCCCGCACGATGACCCCGTCACGGGCTCGCACCCCATCCGCAGCGCCCTCATGCGCGAGGAGGAGAGTCGATGGCCATCGGCGTCCTGAGCGATGCCAACTGCCTGGGTGCCCAGCTGAAGAGCGCCGGTGAGGCCGCCGCGACCGCGGTGCCTGCCGAGGACAACACCACTAGCGTCTGGGTCGTCGTCGCGCTGGCCTTGCTCGGCTCGTCGGTCGTTGCTGGCCTCCTGACCAGCGTGCTAGGCAACCTGCGGGCCGCCGAGACCGTCCGGCGTGATGGCTACGCGAAGGCGGTCCGATCCCTCATCGCTCGATCCGAGTACCCGTACCGGGTTCGGCGGCGAGTCTCCGACGATCCCGAGGTGCTCTCCGCCCTCGCGAGCAGGGGACACGACCTCCAGGAGCAACTCGCCGCCTGCCGGACCTGGGTCGCTTCCGAACACCGGGTTCTCGGCACCTTGTTCGAGAAGGCACTGGCCGACATCGACACCACCGTGAAGCCGGCTACGGGGGACGCGTGGAACCAGACGCCGATCAACGACGGCGACCGGGATGAACCTCAACGGCTGGGGCCCCGGAGACCCCTGGCCACACCTCATGGCACTCGACCGCGCCATCGCCTACCGGTTCGGCTGGCGCCGTCTGCTCCCACGGAGACTGTGGCGACTCGAACCCTGACCGTCCCAGGTCCGCGCCGACACGCCGAAACTGGGTAGTCCGGTTCCGATTCCCTGCAACTACGGTGGCCTTGACGAGTTCAACACTCGTCATGGCCACCTTCTTGTCGGACGAGGGAAGGCCTGCCGTGGCACACCGGGTCAATGTGCTGCAGCCATTCGCAACCCTGGACCTCGACGTTGTCGAGCAAGCGCTCGGCGAGCCCCGTTGGACCTCAGGGGCAAGGACCAGATCCCGGCTCCCTACATCACCATCGACGGCTGCGTCAACGCCGCGACCAGCTTCTACCTGTGGCACCACTGTCGATCCAGCCCCCATCTCGGAACAGCCGCTGACAGAGGGGATACGCATGGTCCACAGGGGACTGAAACGCGTGGGATATCGTGCGATTACCTAGGTCCAGCTGAGCGGCGAATTCCGGGTGAGTGTCACCGCCTGCAGGCACGCGGTGCATCGGCGGGCACCAAAGTCCCGAGGCTAACCGGCGGCGACTGTCGCGGCGGTGAAGAAGTCGGTTGGCATGGGGTGATCTAGCCGCCACGTGATCGCGATGGGGCGATCGCCGGTATGGGAGACGTAGTGCGACGGGCCGAGAAAGAGGTAGGGCGCGGTGCCGAACTCGTCCTTCTGTTGCTCCCGCACGAACAAGAACACGTTGCTCAACCCGCTGAGGTAGCGCTGTCCCGTCTTTGAAGCAACCGAGGTTGTCGACTGCGACTCCCAGTGAAAGAGCGTCGGGCTGATCGGGTAGTCGCGGTACATAGTCGTCGGCGAGTAGTCGGCCTCAGACTTTTTCAGTGTCACGAAGAGGGCGTCCACATTGAGAGCGCGTGAGTAAGCGACGCCCTGCATGACGCTGGTCGGCTTCCGTTCAAGGTTGGCGTACTCAAGCGCGGCCAGAATCTCTTCGCGCTGGTACCTCGCATGGACTCGTAGTGGCACCGACGCGAGTTCCTCACGGAGGTCGAGCGCCTGGTGGCGAGCGCCGTCGAAGGAGAAATCGATCTACGGAACCGAGCTCGTCGCGGGCGGCGCGCTCGCGGCGGAGGGCGGCAAGACCTGCGTCGTACGTGCTGTGGTCGCCGCCATCGGGCCACAGCGAGAAGAACAACATCCGAGCGAAGCGTTGTTCAGCGGCGGAGAGTTCGGAATAGGCCGACGCATCGTCGGCAAGCAGCCGCTGGTAGGCCTCGCAGCGAGGGCGGTCGTCGACATGGGCGAGGGCGCGGATCCGCTTGAGCAGCTTCTCCTCAAGGTCAGAGCCTTCACGAGTGCGCAGACCGGCGTCACGGCGGAGGTGCGTCCACGAGTGACTACCTCGCCGAAGTACGTCGGAGAGTTCGATGCCGGACTCGTGCAGAAACGTGGCGAGGTCCTGGTCGCCGTACGAGCGAAGCTCGGCGACGATGTCTTCCAGCGATTCGCGATCTGCGCCCTGATGTTGTCGAGCACGATTGACTGCGCCTGTCGTTCCATGACGATCTGGCAGCCGGCCGGCAGGAACGGAAAGCCCCGTTCAATCTCGCGCTCGAGACCACGGCGGGTGTGGCCAGTGAGTGCGCGCAGCTTGGCGTCGAAGCGGAACTCCTTGCGATGGTGGCCAACGAAGTCCAGGACGGTGAGGACGGGCTTTGACTGGGTACGCCGCAGCCCACGTCCGAGCTGCTGGAGGAAGATGGTCGCGCTCTCAGTAGGACGCAGGAAGAGCACCGTGTCGACGTCTGGGAGGTCGAGGCCTTCGTTGAACAGGTCGGCTGCGAAGAGCGCGTTGACTCGGCGGTCCTTGAGATCTTGCAGGGCGCGCTCGCGGTCGGCCGGTGGCGTTGTTCCGCTAACGGCCCGGGCGGGAACGCCGGCCCCGTTGAAAACGTCCGCCATGAACTCCGCATGCGCAACGCTCACGCAGAAGCCCAACGCCCGCATGGAACCCGGGTCGAGTACTTTGTCGCGAAGTTGCCTGAGCACGATGGCGGCACGGGCATGGTTGCCGGTGTAGACGTTCGACAGCTGGCCCTCGTCGTACCGACCCCGACTCCAACTGACCTGCCGCAGGTCGGTGCCGTCCGCGACGACGAAGTAGTGGAACGGACAGAGCAGGTCGGCGCCGAGGGCGTCCCAGAGGCGCAACTCGGCGGCGGTCCGGCCGTCGAAGAAGGTGCGGACGTCCACGCCGTCAGCTCGCTCTGGTGTCGCGGTCAGGCCCAGCAGCTCGCGTGGGGCCAGGCGGTCAAGGATCTTGCGGTATGTCGCCGCCTCGGCGTGGTGGAACTCGTCGATCACCACGATCTCGTAGGCGTCGGCGGCTATGTTGTCGACGCCGTAGGAGTGCAGGGACTGCACGCTGGCGAAGACATGCCTCCAGCGCTCTGGTCGCGCGCCACCGACGTACAACTCTCCGAACTCGGCATCGGCGAGCACCTCGCGGTAGGTGCGGAGCGATTGCTCGAGGATTTCCTTTCGGTGAGCGATGAAGAGCAGCGACGGGCGCTCGCCGGACTCCTGATTGCAGAGTTCGCGATAGTCGAGCGCGGCGACGACGGTCTTACCCGTGCCGGTGGCGGCGACGACGAGGTTGCGGTGCCGGTCGTGCACATTCCGCTCAGCCTCGATGGCCTCGAGCATCTCCTGTTGGTAGAAGTAGGGGCGGACCTCTAGGCCAGATAGAGAGATCGTGACGCGGTCGTGCTGAGTTCGGCCTGATGCCTCGGCAAGCGCGTCATCGAGGCGGTCGCGATCCTGCTCGGGGTCGTAGGACTCGAACGAGGCGTCGTTCCAATAGGTGTCGAAGGTGCCCTTGAACTTCTCAAGTAGCGAGGGCGTGGCGATCTGTGACAGGCGAACGTTCCACTCCACACCGTCGAGAAGGGCCGCCCGCGAGAGGTTGGACGAGCCAACGTAAGCAGTGTCGAAGCCGGTGTTGCGCCGGAACATCCATGCCTTGGCGTGGAGTCGAGTGCGCTGGGCGTCGTACTGGATCTTGACCTCGGCGCCGAACTCGCGGACGAGTCGGTCGAGTGCCGCCCGCTCAGTCGCGCCCATGTAGGTCGTGGTGATGACACGAAATGGGGTCTCGCGTTCACGGACGAGGCGCAGCTCCGGGTCCAAGAGGCGGAGGCCATACCACTTGACGAAAGCGCAGAGCAGATCGACCTCGTCGGCGGTCTCGAGCTCCGCTTTAACCTCGGCCCCAAGGTTGGGTTCACCCTTCGTATTCGTGAGCAACGCCGCATCGGAGAGTGGAGTGGCTGGTCGGCCGGTGCCCATCGTGGGTGCGCCGGGCTGTGCGGGCCGCGTGAGACTCAGGAGCTGAGCCGCCGGGGACTGCACGCTGGCCGCGGCCTCATCGAGGTGGGCGATCAGGCCGTTGACGATCTCGAGCCGCTTGCGCGGGATCCTTCGTTGCCCTCAGTGCTTGCTTGACGATCGAGTGAACGTGGCGGGACAGAACATGTGGTTGATCGGCTTCGTCGATCGCTCCAGTGGCCGCGGCTAGATCTGCCACCGCCAACAAGTCGGCGGTCAGCCCGCGCGTCAGCAGCGATTCGTAGAGTCCAGGTTCCACGTGGGGAGCTTGTCATGTCACGCCGATGCCTCGCGGCTTTCGCCGTCGAGACACGCGAGTCCTCGGTGCATGCGGAAATGTAGTATGGACTTGCCTGCTTCGAGGCTTTTGCGATGACCGCGACTGAGCCCTGGTCATCCCGGCGGCAGCGGAGTCGCGGGCTCGCCGCAGTCGGGACATTGGATGCTGTCGACCGACTCTCCCGGCCGCAGCACTCCCTGTCGGCCGCAGTATTCGCACACCCATCGCGCCATCTGATCACTGTCGGTTGGTGGGTGACGGGAGTCAAGGGCGCGGTCCCCGGCGTCGATGCCTTGTCCTGAGCCGGTGTCGGTGCACGCGTCTAGGATGACCGCGTAAGGGTCCAGAGCATCCCGCAAGGGATGGTTCGTCGGCCGCACGCCTCCGGACGTGGCCGACCGGCAACCGCGTCACCCGACACGGTGCCCTCCGGAGAAGACCCGGATGCAATCACTGTGCATCAAGCCGGGTTCGGCTTCGGCCGGCCTCCAACGCGTTTGGAGGAACGATGAATGACGTCACACCTGAGGCATGTCAGAGCTACGCCCAGGGCCATCAGATGCATTGGATCCACTGGAACCATGTCCGCAGGAGCACTCCCTTGTCGGCGTCGGTGGTTCGCCTGAACGGTGCGGGGATCGTGCTGTCGGTCGATGCCGGCCGGCTACGTCGACCCGAACTGATCCTTTGGCATCACGACATGGAGCGGCTCGCGTCGATCATCGAGGCGGAGGACACGATCTTGGTGTATCCGAAGTTGCATGCGCTCCAGGTTGGGAACTTCATGTTCAACTGCTCAACCAAGCCAAGGTCATCGAAGTGCATGCTGTGGCTTGGCACCACGGTCGTCCGCGAGTCAGCATGAGGGATGGCCACGTCCGCGCGGCTCCGCAGACGGCTCATCCGCGGGCTACTGGTGGTCGTGCTCCTCACAGGGATGGTGATCGGGTTGCTCTGGGCGCTGCAGCGGCAGCTCATCTACTTCCCCGACAATTCGCGGGTCCCGCCGGCGGGTGACGTCATCGACGGTGCCCGCGACGTCGAAGTGCACACCGAGGACGGGCTGGACCTCGGAGCCTGGTTCGTTCCCGCCGCTCGCCGCGATCCGGACCTGCAGATGGCTGTGCTGGTCGCACCAGGCAACGGTGGGAACAGGCAGGGGCGGGCCGGCCTCGCCGAGGAGCTGAGCCGCCGCGGGCTCGCCGTACTGCTGATGGACTATCGCGGGTACGGCGGCAACCCCGGGTCTCCCAACGAGGACGGACTGGCAGCCGACGCGCTTGCCGCGGCGGAGGCGTTGGAGGAGCTGGGCTACCCGCCCGAGCGCACCATCTACTTCGGCGAGTCCCTGGGCTGGGGTGTGGTTGCCGCACTGCAGGTGAAGCGCCCGCCAGCAGGGCTGGTGCTGCGCTCGCCGTTCACCGAACTGGCCGATGTCGGGGCACATCACTACCCGTGGCTGCCGGTGCGGCAGCTGCTCAAGGATCGGTTCCCGGTCGTGGAGCACCTGTCGTCGAGTCGGGTGCCGGTGACGGTGATCTACGGCGACCAGGACTCGGTCGTCCCGACGGAGTTGAGCGCTGAAGTGGCCGACTCGGCTCCGGCGCTGTTCGAGCGGGTGGTGATACCCGGAGCCGACCACAACGACGAGGTGATGTTCGGCCCACGGATCGCCGAGGCTGTCGTCCGGCTCGCGAGAGAAGTGTCGTAGCGAGACAGAGTCAGGCGCTCAAAGCCTTGAGCGCCCACGGCTGGAGCACGCCGTACAACGCCTGGCTCGTGGGTACGGCGACCCCGGCGAGCTCGCCGCGGCGGACCACCTCACCAAGCAGTGCGTCGAGCTCCATGCGATGACCGTGGACGAGGTCGTGGTGCAGTGAGGAGAAGGCACCGGGATCGAGGCCGTCGGCGAAGCCGAGGGTCTTGTCCGGCAGGTCGTCCGGCAGCACAACTCCCTCGCCGGCCGCGACCGCACACACCTCTGCGACGACCGAGTGGAACAGCCGGCGACCGGCCGGGGAGGACAGGATGTCGCCGATCGGAAGCCGGACCGCCGAGGTGACCCCGGCCTGGGCGCAGATGAACGCGAACTTCGACCAGAGCACCGAACGAATGTTGTCCGACTCGTCGGCGGTGATCCCCGCCGACCGGCAGGCCTCCACGAAAGCGCCCACCCGCGGGCTCTGCCCGCCTCCCCATTCCCCGACGACCAGGCTGGCCGGCCCACCGGTGTGCTCGATCAGGCCTGGTTCGGAGATGGTCGCGAAGATGTACGCCGCGCCCCCGACGAGGCGGTCCGCACCCACCACCGCTGCCAGCTTCTCCTCGTTGTCCACGCCGTTCTGCAGCGAGATGACGGCGGTGTCGGGGCCGGTGAGGGCAGGCAGCAGCGAGGCGACCTGCTCGGTGCTGTGGGACTTGACCGCCACGACCACGTAGTCGGCGGTCCCGATGGCTGCTGGGTCTTCCGTGGCCTCGGCCCGGACGTCGAAGTCTCCGTGGATGCTCCGGACCCGGAGCCCCCGCTCCTGGATCGCGCGCAGCTGCTCACCGCGGGTCAGGAAGGCCACATCGAGCCCTGCGTGTGCCAGCTTTCCTCCGAAGTATCCTCCGACGCCGCCCGCGCCGATCACCGTCACCTTCACGAACCGCACCATACTTGCCGACTGACCGCGTCGGGCTTCAGACCAGGACGCGGATCTCGGCTCCAAGCCGGGCTGAACGTTCGAGCTCGAGGTCGTCGCCGGACCAGAACCGGCCGGGGTCGTAGTAGTTGGTCGGCCGCCGGTCGTCCAGCAGCCCCATCGCGGTGTACGTCGCGGCCACGACCTCGGCACAGTACGTCGTCTCCGCGGCCGCCGAGCGTCGTACCCGCCCGCGTGCCCAGCGGCCGACCAGGGCGGCGGTGGCCGGGAACGGCGTCCCGTCGAGGCGGGCGATGGTCCGCAGCAGAGCCGCCTCCATCTCCGGATCGATCGTCGCGTCGAGCTGCCGCAGCCAGGCCTGCTGCTCGTAGCGACCGGTCCACTGCTCGACGGCCGCCCGCAGGTCGTGCAGCTGCACGCCTCGGTGGTGGGTGCCGGTCCACACGTCCAGCAGCCCCTTGCCCAGCTCGGCGTGCCACATCAGCGGCGGCATGTCGTCGAGGACGACCGCCATCCCGACGTGGTTGACGGGCGCGTTGGTGAGCACCCGGATAGCCTGATCGGCAGCCGAGCGGCCGCGGAACAGCCACAGGTCCCCGGTGCGGGTCAGGTCGACTGCCCGGTCGAGGCTCAGCTGGGTCCCGGTCATGGAAGGAGTCTGGTCGATGAAGGTGTGGAAGGTGCTCGGGCTCGCCGGGCTCGCCGGCGTGGCCGCCACCGGCGCCGTCATCGCCCGGGACCAGCGCCGTCGCTCGCAGCTGACCCCCGACCAGGTGCGCGAGCAGCTGCACCGGCGGCTCGAGGAGATGCCGACCGGCTGTCCGAATCCGAGGAGTAGCCCGACGCGCCTCGGCGTACTGTCGTGATCAACAGCCGGGCACGTGAGCAGCGGAGACGGGGCAAGCCGATGTGCTTCTCCGTCGAGGCGGACGTCACGGCTGGCCTCCTCCTGCTTCCGATCGGCATTGCGACGCTGCGTGAGGTCAGACGGGCTCGCGAGCTGCCGTTCGCCTCGCTGCCCCTGCTGTTCGCCGTACACCAGCTGGTCGAGGCGCTCGTCTGGGCCGGCGCTGACGGCGACGTGTCGAGCGGGGTGCAGCATGCGGCGGCGGTGGCGTACCTGATCTTCGCGCTGCCGGTGCTTCCGATCCTGGTGCCGTTGGCGGTGCTCATGCTCGAGCCGCACGGGTTGCGGCAGCGGGTCGCCCCGTTCGTCGTCCTCGGCGCGGCGGTGTCGGCGTACTTCACCTTCGCGCTGCTCAGCGCGCCCGTGCGGGTGACGGCGCACGCCCACGCCCTCGAGTACCACACCGGGCTGCACAACGGCGATCTGTGGGCCGTGGTCTACGTGCTGGCGGTGATCGGGCCGTCGCTGATGTCGGGCTACCGGACCCTCGTGGCGTTCGGCATCCTCAACCTGGTGGGGCTGTCGGTGATCACCGTCGCGTACGTCGAGGCGTTCCCCTCGCTGTGGTGCATCTTCGCCGGATGTACGTCGGTGCTCATCTGGCTGCACATGTTCCGTCGGCGTCGGCTGCCGGACTCGGACCGGCTGCATGGTCAGCGGCTGATC
>CAVRBN010000006.1:0-55348 GCA_963719255.1 uncultured Actinomycetota bacterium
ACAGATCGAGGTCGTCCCGCGACGCCAGTGCGTCGGCCTTGGCCAGGGTCTCGTCGCGGAGCGAGGTGGTCGGGAAGTACCACTCGGCGACCTCGGCCAGCAGCCAGCCGGAGAAGACCTTCTCCCTTGCCGGCAGCTCATCGAAGTACCGGTCGACGTAGCCCTCGGTGAGGTGCTCGTGGCCGACCCGCCACATGCCGATGCCACTGGCCTCCACCTCGTAGTTGGGGACGACCTCGTCGCCGAGGAACCGGGCCCACGCCCAGGCCTTCGCCTCGGCGTCCGGCAGCGACGCCATCGCGCAGGCGTGCTCCACCCGTGATCGAGCCGTCGGCTCGGCGTCCAGTTGACGCCGCAGCTCGGAGCGATCGATCTCGCCCATCGTCGCGAGCCGGATCAGGATCCGCCAACGCAGGTCGAGGTCGACCGAGGTGCCGTCCGGGCAGTCGGAGCCGTCGAGCCAGGCGCGGAGCTCGGTCGCGTCGGTGGCGGTGCTGATCGTCGACTGGAACGCCGCGAGCTGCACGGTCGAGCCCGGTTCGGCGGTGTCGAGGCGCGCGCGGCTGGCGCGGTGCACGCGGCCGAGCGCGGCCGACGGGTCGTCCGAGAGGGCTGCGGGGTCCTTGCGCGCCCAGGGCAGGACCCAGGTCAGGGCGTCGTCGTTGTCCTCGACCGGAATCGCGGCCTCGACCAGATCCAGAGCGGTAGCGGGGGAGAGCGCGGCGTTGTGGAACGCGCTGCGGATGCCGTTCCAGATGCCGGCTCTGACCATGGCGTCCCCGGTCGCGGGCAGCAGCTGGGGCAGGATGCTCACCGTGGTCTCGTCGGGCTGGATGACCGCCCACGTGTCCTCGAAGGGGTCGAGCACCACCGCCTCGTCGGCTCCGGCCACGAGCGGCGTCTCGGCACCTGACGTGGTCACAGAGGAGATGCGCCAGGGCGAGCCGGGCGCGGCAATGGCGACCTGCACCGTGTGCCCCCGGTCGGCAGCGTGAGCGGCCGGCGGAGTGCGACGTACGACGCCGGATATCCGATCGAACCGCAGCACGTCGGGACCGGCGGTGCGCAGCCAGTTGTGCGTGAAGGAGGTCAGGTCGCCCGCGCCAGCCCGCTCCCAGCTGGCGAACAGGTCGTGCATCGTCGCGTTGCCGAACCGGTGCCGCTCGAAGTGGTCCCTCACACCGGCGAAGAACACCCCGTCACCGAGCGTGGCGTTGACCTGCTTGAGGATGCTCGAGCCCTTCGCGTAGGAGATGCCGTCGAAGTCCTGGAGGGCTGCGCTGGCGTCGACCGCCCCGTTGCCGGCCACCGGGTGCGTCGTGGGCCGCTGATCCGCCGTCAGCCCCCACTGGCGGCGCGAGTGGGCGTTGTGCACCCAGGCGTCGTCGTACTGGGTGACGTCGGCGGTGACCCGGTTTCCCATGTATTCGGCGAACGACTCGTTGAGCCACAGGTCGTCCCACCACTTCGGCGTGGTGATGTTGCCGAACCACTGGTGCGCCATCTCGTGGGCGACCGTTGACGCCCGGCTGATCCGGATCCCTCGGGTCACCCGCGACGAGAAGATCATCGGGTCGCGGAAGGTGACGCAGCCGGGGTTCTCCATCGCCCCCGCGTTGAACTCCGGCACGAACGCCTGGTGGTAGTTGCCGAACGGGTAGCGGATCCCGAACAGTCGGTGGAACTCGTCGAAGCACTGTCGGGTCATCGTGAACAGCTCGTCCGCGTCGGCGTCGAGATCCTTGGCGATGCTCTGCCGCGCACTGAGCCCGAGCGGGATGCCGTCGTGCTCGTCGTTGATCACGTGGTAGGGGCCGGCAACGAGAGTCACGAAGTACGTCGACAGCGGCAGGGTCCGCTCGAACTCCCACACACCGGGCTCGACCTGCTCGCCGGGGGCGTTGCCGATGACTGTCCAGTCCGTCGGCGCCAGGACGTGGAAGGTGTACGGCGCCTTCAGGTCCGGTTGGTCGAAACAGGCGAAGATGCTCGGCGCCGCGTCCATGAACGACATCCCGTAGACGTAGTGCAGCTTGTCCGCGGGGTCGATGCTCCGGTGCAGCCCCTCTCCGTCGTTGCGGAACCGCATCACGGCGTCGACCACGAGCTCGTTCGTGCCGGCCGCCGTGGTGACCGGGAGCCGGCCACGGTCGAGACAGTCGACTTCGACCGGCCGCCCGTTGAGCACGATGCTGTTGACCGTGGCCGGCTTCAGGTCCACGAAGGTCGGGCCGCCGGTGCTCTCGAAACGGATCGTGGTCACCGAGCTGAAGAGTTCGGCGCTGGTCGCCAGGTCGAGGCGGACGTCGTACGACGTGACTGACAGCTGGTCGAAGCGGGTCTGGGCCTCGGTGAGCTGGAGGCTGCGGGACGGCGCGTCTGCGTAGGGCACGAAACCACCCTAGGTCGCAGCAGTGGAGGGAGCCCGAGATCCGGGCAAAATCGTGGCCAGACATTATTTGTCACTCCAGCACGAACCCACTGGACCGTAGGCTGGCTCGCATGAGCGACGACACCCTGCGGTCCATTGATCTGTCCCGGATGGGGGAGGGCCGCTACAAGGCCACGAACAGGCGCGGGGGAGTGCTGCCGATCGGCAGCGGTGACGATCCCGACTTCAGCCCCATCGAACTGCTGCTCGCCGCCATCGCCGGTTGTGCAGCCATCGACGTCGACCTGATCACGGGCAGGCGCGCCCAGCCGCTGTCGTTTGACCTTGGCGCCCAGGGCGACAAGGTTCGCGACGAGCACGGGAACCACCTGGTGAACCTCAAGGTCACCTTCGACATCGAGTTCCCGGAGGGCGAAGCCGGCGACAACGCGCGCGCCATCCTGCCGCGATCCCTGGCCCAGACGCGTGACCGGCTCTGCACGGTGACCCGGACCGTCGCCCTCGGCGAACCGGTCGAGTTCGAGATCGGAATCGAGTAGCCGAGCGCGGGGTCAGGACACCGACGTGATGTCCACGGGCACCTTGGGCGCTCCGTCGGGGGCGCCTTCCTTGGTGCCCTCGGCAGCGGCCTTCTCGACGAGCTTGATGCCCGCCTCGTCGATCGTCCCGAAGACCGTGTAACCGGGCTGCAGCTGCGTTGGCCCATAGACGATGAAGAACTGGGAGCCGTTGGTGTCAGGCCCGGCGTTTGCCATCGCCAGGGTGCCGGCGGGGTAGGTTTCCTTGCCGGTGAGCTCGTCGGCGAACGAGTAGCCCGGACCGCCGCCTCCAGTGCCAGTCGGGTCGCCGCACTGGAGGACGGAGATCGTGCTGGCGGGCATCGTGAGCCGGTGGCAGGTGGTGTCGTCGTAGTAGCCCTGAAGCGCGAGCGACCGGAACGAGTTGACCGTGCAGGGAGCAGCCTCGGTGTCCAGAGTGGCGTGCAGGTCGCCGATCGTGGTCTCGATCGTTGCTTCCACCGTGCTCTCGACTGCCGCGTCCGAGGGTGGCTTGTCGACCTGCTTGGCTGCCTGCCCAGCGTCGGGGTAGTCGCAGGCCACGGTCTTCGTTGGCGACGCGGTCGGCTCCAGTCCAGGGTCGGTCACCGTATCGGGGCTGTCGTCACCACCGCACGCGGCGAGCGACCCGAATGCGAGCAGCAACAGGACAGGAAGTACCGAGAAACGCTTGGGCATGGTGCAGATCGTAGGCGAGGGTGATCAGGAGATGTGCCCGAACTCCCAGTGCCACGCCTCCGGGCGTCCACCGCTGGGTTCGGCCCAGTCCGGATGCACCCACCCGAACGCAGCCGCATGCGCCTGCATCCACGCGTGCTGGGGGCTACCTGCGGATTCGATGCCTCCGCACAGGTCAACCGCACGAGCCCAGCCGTGGTTGGACGTTCCTGGCACAGCGGCCAGGCCTGGCTTGTTCGCGAACGTGGTGACCTGGAGGGCGAAGCTGCGGTAGGAGTCGGTGATGCAGAGGTCAGTCCCGAACTGCTCTTTGTACACGCTGGCCATTGCGTCGAAGGCCATGGCGGCGTCGCAGCGCAGGAATTGGTTAGCGGAGACCTTGAGCGCGCACATCTCGGACGTCGGGATCATCCCGTTGAGGAAGCCGCCCCAACCCGCAGCCCCGTCGTCGGAGAAACCGGACAGGAACAGCATCGGGTCCACCGGGGTCTCAAGCATCCTGACCTCGAAGTGCAGGTGCGGGCCCGTGGTGTTGCCGAGCTGCCCCACCAGGCCGATGCTCTGACCGCTGAGGACTTTCTGGCCCGGTCGCACGAGCACGGCCGAGAGGTGGGCGTAGAGAGTGGTGAGGCCGTTGCCGTGGTCGATGGTGATGAGGTTCCCGGCCCACGAGGGGTGCGAGATCGAGACTGTGCCCTCATGGGCCGCGACCACCTGGGTCCCAGTCGGCGCCGCGAAGTCGAGACCCGTGTGGAATCCGGAAGCCCAGTGCGTGCCCGGGTCACCGAACGTGCCCGTGAAGCGGAAGGCGCCCTGTTTGACGGGGTAGACCATGCCTGCGGAGTTGGCCCCGCCCGGCAACAGTTCGACACCGCAGGACATCTGCTGGGAGCCATCGCCTTCGGGGGCCTTGTGGACTGCGCCGGTCGGCAGCGAGGGCCGGGTGACGGCGTACGGCTCTTCGGGCAGCGCGCCCACGGCGACCTGGCTCGCGGTTCCGTCGGCGGCCACCATCAGGTTCCCGCCGAGATAGATCCCGACGTGGTGGATGCCGGCGCCCTTCGTGGCGAAGAAGACCAGGTCGCCGACCTGGATGGTCTTGGCACGGACCTGCTTGGTCTGCTCGTACTGCGCCGCGGGAGTGGCTTCGAGGTGGAGACCTGGGTACGCCGCCTGCACCAGGCCGCCACAGTCGTAGGTCTCCGGGCCGGCGTTGCCGGCGACGTAGGGGGTTCCGAGCGCGTCGAGCCCCAGGTTGACCGCCGCCACGACCTGCTTCGGAAGTACCGTCCGCGGGCTCGCACCGCCGGTGACCGCCACGCCGGGTACGGCGTTGCGGTGGGCGCCGAGGAGCGGCTTCGTGCCCTTCGGCAGGTCGGTCGGGTCGTCGAGCTGGTGGGCGTCGGGCGACTTGACGGGCCCATCCTTCACGGCCCGGAGGTAACCCTTCCAGACCGTCTTCGCGCTGGTGTTGCGCGCGGTCTGCTCAGCGTCGTTGAACAGTGCCGCCTGAGTGTTGTCGGTGAAGGAGCTTTCCGCCGCGGCGGTGACCTCGTCGGCGCGCGCGGAGATCTCGGTCACGAGGTCCTCGACGGTTGCCTCGGCGGCGTCGGCCTCAGCCTTCTGCTGCAGAGCCTCTGTGTGGAGTCCGTCGGCGACACCCTGGGCCTGTTGAGCACGTTCGACCACGGTCGCCTGGTCCTTGGTGACCTCCTCGAACACGAGGTTCTCTCGCAACATGGAGTCGGTCTGGCCGAAGCCGGTCAGCAGGAGCATCAGGTCGGGGTCCATGGCGGGGCCCTCGGTGTAGAGCAGGCCGATGTACGACGCCAGGTCCTCGGCCTCGCCGTCGGCGAGCGTCTGAGCGCGATCCGCGGTGGCAAGAGCATCGACTTCGGCTGCCCGAGCGGTGTCCAGGTTGAGCCTGGCCTGCTCGAGGTCCAGCGAGGCGCGGACGAAGTCAGCCTGGAGCTTGGCTGCCTCCACCTGGAGCTGCGGGAGTGCCATCTCCTCGACGTTGTGGGTGCCCTTGTCGCTGGTCTGCAACGGGCCCTGCGACGCGTCGTCGGCGTTGGCCATGGACATGGGCAGGGCCGTGGCGATTATGGGCGCGAGCAAGATCGAGAGCACAGACGTGCCCACGAAAAGACCAAGGTTGCGTTTCGACACGCCGAGACTCCCACTGAAGATGACTCGTCGAGTGTTCAGGGGACGCGCGTGTGGCGAGGCGTTTTGCCTCTGATGTGCGGTAAATGACGCGGTTGGACTATGGAGATCTGACCAAGTGGTCAGGTGGGTCCAGGCTCACGTGGAGCCGCTGACTCCGGTTGCGGCTGCCCGTCGTACGTCACCGGCTGCCTGGAGCCTGCCGTCGGGGAAGTGGAAGGCGGCCCCGACGCCGCCGAAGTACATGTGTGGCTCGGGAAAGGCGTGGCTCTGGAGCCCCGACGACTCGACGGCTGCGGCGATCTCGGGGTCGTCCTCGTACTCGACCCGGAAGCTGCCGTCGTCGAGCAGCCGCAGGTGCAGCCGAGGGTCGTCAATCGCTTCCTGGAGATCCGCGCCGTGTAGGCAGGACTGGCCAAGCACCAGCATCAGTGCCGTGGTGATCCGGTCGGCACCGGGGGAGCCGATCGCCAGCGCACGTCCGTCGGCGGTCCGCGCGGTGGTCGGCGCCATGTTGGAGGCCAGGCGGGTCCCGGGCGGGGTGGCGTGCAGGCCGCGCCGGTTGAGCTCGAGCTCTCCGAGTGCGTTGTTGAGGAGGATCCCGGTCCCGGGAATCGTCATGCCGGCGCCGTACCCACTGCTCATCGTGATCGCGCAGGCGTTGCCGGCCGAGTCGACCGCGGAGACGTGCGCGGTCGAGGGTGCGCCGCGCAGGGCGTCGAGGCCCCGTTGGCTGACGGCCTCGAGCAACCGCTGACCGTCAGTGGTCAGGTCCTCGGAATGGTCGTGGACCGAGGTGCGGTAGCCGAGCACGGCCCGCTGGATCTCGATCGCGTCGGCCCACGTCCACTGACCGCGCCGCGCCAGCTCGCCGAGCATGATCGCCAGCATCGGGCCACCGATGGCGGGTGGCGGATTCGTGGCGACGTGCCAGTCGCCGACGTGGGTCGAGTGCACCGGCCGCACCACGGCCTCGTACGACGTCAGATCGGCCGCCGTGATCAGACCTCCGTTGTCGGCCATGTCGGCGACGAGCGCTTTCGCGACCGCGCCGTGCGTGAACAGGCGGGGCCCTTCGACGGCGAGCTGCTCGAGGGTGTCGGCCAGAAGCAGGTTGCTGGTCAGCTCGCCGCCGTCGAGCAAGCCACCGTCGGCCCGGGTCACCAGGGCGTGGGCCTCGGGGTCGTCGAACAGCTTGTCTGCGGTGAACGTCATGTAGGTCGCAGCCGCGCTGCTCATCGGGTAGCCGTCGCGGGCGGCGTGGATGGCAGGACCGAGCAACCGCGACAAGGGCAGTCGGGAGAATCGCTCGGTGGCCACGGCGAACGACTGCACGATCCCCGGGGTTGCGACCGACCCGTGTCCGGCATGCATCGTGACGCCACCGCCGTAGTCGGTGACCACCTCACGTACGCCGCGGCCGAACCTCTCGGCGGGGAGGCCGCGACCCGGCATCTCGACGTTGCCGTCGATGACCACGGGTTCGCCATCAGCGGGCCACACGGACACGAAGCCGCCGCCGGCCAGGCTGACCACGCCGGGTTCGGTCACCACGGCGACGAGTGCGGCGGCCAACGCTGCATCGACGGCATTGCCGCCCTCGTCGGCAACGGCCAGTCCGGCCTCGAGCGCTTGCTTTCCCGTGGCCGCTACGGCGACCTGATGACCTCGCACCCTGCACATGATGCCGGAGCGGGTCGGCCGCAGCGACTGCGGCCCACGGGTGAACCGGGAGCCGAGGATCACCTTCCGGTCCGTACCGTGGCTGCGTGGGGGTGTTGAACGAGATCTGGGACGACGTGGTCGGGATTCAGTCGCCGCCGGATCGGGCCGCGACCGTGCTCACCGGCATCGTGGCGCTACTGCTGGTGACGGTTCCGAGCCTGTGGCGGGTGACCCGGAACGTGGTGACGATTGCGCACGAGGGAGCCCATGGTGTCGCCGCCCTGGTCAGCGGCCGCAGGCTCGCAGGCATCCGGGTGCACTCCGACACGTCCGGGCTGACGGTTTCGCGTGGTCGGCCAACCGGTCCCGGGATGGTCGTCACTGCAGCAGCCGGCTACCTCGGCCCGGGACTGCTCGGGCTCGGGGCGGCGTACCTCCTGGGCACCCACCACGCAGTGGGCGTGCTTTGGGCGGCAGTGTTGTTGCTTGCCCTGTTGCTGTTGCAGATCCGCAACTTCTACGGGCTGTACGCGGTCCTGCTGGCAGGGGTCGGTGTGTTCGCGGTGTCGTGGTGGGGCAACGGGCAGGTGCAGACGCTGTCTGCCTACACCGGCACCTGGTTCCTGCTGCTGGCCGCACCGCGTCCGGTCCTGGAGATGCAAGGGCTGCGTCGCGTAGGCCGCGCGCGCAGCTCGGACGCCGATGTCCTGGCCCGGCTCACGCATCTGCCCGGCCTGCTCTGGGTCGGCTTCTTCCTGCTTGTCAACGGCGCCGCGCTCGTCGTCGGAGCCGGATGGCTGATCAACGCCTCGCGATGAACCAAGCCCGCGTGGCCTCCGGGTGCCCGCTGGTCGATACCCTGCACCGATGTCGACTACCGATGACGGCGTCACCGTTCGTCCCGCGAGCCCTGACGACGCGCAGGAGGTCGCGAGGATCTGGTACGACGGCTGGCGGGACGGGCACCTGGGGCACGTTCCCGACGAGCTCCTGGCGGCCCGGACCCCCGAGTCGTTCGGGGAGCGGGCCCCTCAACGCGTGAAGGACACGGCCGTAGCGATCGTCGGCAATGCGGTGGCGGGCTTCGTGATGGTGGACGGCGACGAGGTCGAACAGGTCTATGTCTCGAGGAGCCACCGTGGCTCCGGTGTCGCGGCGATCCTCCTCTCCGAGGCCGAACGTCTTGTTGCGGTGCAGGGTCACGACCGAGCCTGGTTGGCCGTCGCGACCGGCAACGACCGGGCCCGCCGGTTCTATGCGCGGAACGGGTGGGCCGACGAGGGTCCCTTCGACTATCCCGCCGCCGGACCCGCTGTCCCCATCCCGGTGCCCTGTCACCGCTACGCGAAGCAGGTCGTCGGAGACTCCGCGGCCAGGATCCGGACGGACCTCGCCGGCTATGGTGGATGGCGCGAGAGCTGCTTGTGCACTGGGATGAGGTAAGAGGATGGGCAGCGACACGGCCGTAGTGGCCAGCTGCTCCAGCGTGCGCAGTGGGGAAGAGGACGAAGCACTGCGACTGGCCGAGGAAGCCTTGCGCGCAGCACTGGTGACCTGGCAGACGGCGAAGCCGGCATGCATACGTCGCATTGGGCATCCTCGGGCGCAGCAGCGAGATCCTCGGTTCCCTCGACTCATGCGGCGGTCTGCCGAGCGTGAGGGCAACCAAGGATGGCGTTCGTGCGCCTTGTCCGGCAGGGCATTCCGACTGCTGCAGCTCGGTGACCAGCTTGCCGATCGTGATGCGAACGCCGCGTTACAGGACTTGGTGGACGCCGAGATTTCTTTGGCCGCAGGCGTCGACGACAACGTGATCCTCGAGCGCGCCCACAACGGTGTCGGTCAGGGTTACCACGCGTTGAGGCTCTACGAGCTCGCCCTGCCCCAGTGCTCGCAGCAGAGGTTCGAACTGGTGACATCGTCGCCCGGCTCGGCGGCGACGAGTTCGGGGTTCTGTTGCCAGGTGCCGGACCCGACGCGGCGTACCTGGTGGCCGACCGGATGGCCAAGACCATCAATGCCATCGAAGGGGGCGCCGTCACGGTCAGCATCGGCGTCGCCAACGGTGCCAGCTCAGCTGTCCTCGACACTCTCCACGCTGCTGACTTGGCCATGTACGTCGCCAAGCGAGCAGGCGGAAACCAGGCCACCCTTCACACGCCGGCGCTCTGACCCAGCTGCCGAGCGACGATATCCACGAGCGTCGCGTGGGTGACGGCGTTGGCCGCAACGATGGCGCCTGGGCCCGTGTGCAGGGTCTGTCCGCGCAGGTCGGTCAAGACGCAGCCCGCGGCGCGGCAGAGTGCGAGACCGGCCGCGAAGTGGACGCTGTTGCGGAGATCGCCGTCGGCCACATATGCGGCCCGTCTGCCTGCGGCCACCCAGGCGACGGCCAGAGTCGTCGACGAGACTCGCGGCCCGAAGGCAGCCCTGAAGGCGCTGTCGTTCAGGAGCTGCGGGCCGACACAGTCGGCGTCTGCAGGTTCGTCCACATCGACATCCACTAGGCGTGAGTTCGCAGAGGCGAGCACGGGGGAGTCGGAACCATTGCGGCGAACGCAGACTGCTTCTCCGTCGGTCCAGAATGTCTCTGTGGACAGCGGGTCCGCGACGGCAGCAACGAGCGTTTCGCGAATCTGTTTGCAGCGCGACGTTGACTGAGAAGAGCGGTGTCTGGGCGGCGAAGTTGAGCGTCCCGCACAAAGGGTCCACCAGCCAGCGTCTGGGTGCGTCGACCTCGCCTTGAGCGCCGTACTCTTCGCCGACGAATCCGTCCGCGGGGCGAGCCTCGCGGATCAGGTCAAGGATCGCCCGCTCTGACTCGAGGTCCGCATCGGTCGCGAAGTCAGTCGGCGACTTGGCGTGGTGACGCACCGAGGTGCCGTACTTGGCCCGCACCACCGCTGCACCAGCCTCAGCCGCTGCGATCGCAAGTTCGAGGTCGGAGACATCGGTCAGTCTCGGGTCGTTCAGCTGGCCGTTCGCGTGGTCGTTCGGATGGTCGTTCATGGAAACATCAAACAGGGTCAGACCAGAGTCGGTGCCCGGGTGGGCGTCTGCCTATCTATTGGTCGTCTGCCGCGTCTATCTGCGTCGGTGGAAGCGCCAGTCGCCGTGGCTGTGTCGGCGGAGGTCGAAGCGGGTGTCGTGGGCTCGGCGGTGGTGATGCCCGCAGAGCGGGAGGGCGTTGGCCAGGTCGGTCCTGCCGCCCTGGGACCAGGGGTGGGGGTGGTGGATCTCGCACCAGGCGAATGGCCGCTCGCAGGTGCCGATCGCACACGAGTCGTGGGTCAAGGCCAGCGCCTTGCGTTGGGAGGTCGTGTGCAGCCGCCGGGTCCGGCCCAGGTCCAGCGGCTGAGAGGCGCCACCGAGCACGGCGGGGATGATCGCGGCGTTACAGGCCAACCGTCGCGCATCGCGGGCCGAGATCCGGACCCCGGTGTCCAGCCCGGCGGCACCGATCCCGGACACCAGCGCTGTCGTAGCCGATGGTGACCAGCACCCCGGCGGTGTTCTGGGCGCCGAACCCGCTAGTGGGTAGGTGCTCGATCAACTCGACCAACCCCATCCCGAGCCGTTCGGACCAGTTCGGGGTGCTGATCAGGGTCGGATCGGTCACCAGCCGACCCTCGGCACCGGTGGTGTGGTGGCGGGGTGCGGTCAGCCGGTCCAGCGCCGTCTTCAACAAGGTGCCGTGCAGCTCGGGGATCACGAACCGGCCGGCAAAGGTGCCGTCGCCGTTGTCGTACAGGGTGCACCAGGTCTCCACCTCGGCCCGGTCCGCCTCGGTGTTCAGCTGGTCCGACTCGTGCCGGTTCGCGAGCTCGGCCGAGACCGACTCGAACATCCGCCGCGCCGCCTGCCGTAGCCGTTTCGCGTTCATCGGCCGACCCGACCGGGACCCGGCCCCGGTGGCCTTGGCCACCAGTCCTGCCTCCGCAGCGTGGAGCTGCTCGCCGGTGACCCCGGCCGGGGCCCGTTCGGCCGCCTTCACGATCACCCGGACCTGCTCGATCCGCAACAACCCGGCCGCGAACGCCTCCCGGGTCGCCGGGTAGGTCTCCTGCAACCGCCTGGCCAGCCAGATCCCACCGGCGGCGACCTCCCGCGGATCCGCGGTCAACCGCATCAACCACGCCGCCGTGTCGGTGTCGGCGGTCTCCTCGGCCACCCGCCGGACATCGGCCTCCGCAGCCAACGCGAGCCGCCACGCCGCGACCTGGGACTCCAACGCCGCCAGCTCCGCGATCGCCTCCCCCAACTCGTGCGCCGACAGTGCACCAGCCGGGACCGACGACCCCTCACCCACCGCCCGACGGGCCTGCGCGACGCAAGCTGCGGCCTGTCCTGGGGCTCGAAGCTGGGTGATCGTCATGCCTCAAATTCTACTCGAACTGGTATTCGGATACAACGCAAACGTCGTCCTGTGGACAAACAATTGCTAACCGTTTCGCGAGTCTTTCCCGGCTCGATCGCGTCTGGAACCGACGACCAGGCCGCAGCGTCCGATCGCTGTCGACAGAGAGGCGAGGAAATCGATGACCAGCTCGCCGCAGGGCCTCGACCCGCCGGACCGGTGACCGATGATTCCTCGTCCTGAACGCGGTCGGTTTCTTTCATGTCCGATTCCACTCAGCAAAGCCCGACCAGTCCAACCCGACGCGCCATCGCCCAGCAGTGGATCTCCGCTGACGGGTTCGTCGCCGGCACGAAGGACGACGAGATGGACGTCTTTGCCGCCGTCGAGGACTCGTCCGACAGTGAACGCCACAACCTGGCGATGCTCGAATCCGTGGACTTCGTACTGCTGGGACGGCGGACCTATGAGTCGTTCGTGCAGTTCTGGCCGACGGCCGACGAGGAGCCGATGGCCGTGAGCGTCAACGCGGTGCCCAAGGTGGTCTGTTCGACCACCCTGTCCGAGGCGCCGTGGGGGACGCACGCCGCTGCCGAGGTCGTCGCGGACGGCGTCGAGCATGTCCGGCGGCTGCGATCCGAGCCCGGCGGCGATGTCCTTGTCTGGGGGTCCATCGACCTGATGCGCTCGCTGCTGCGGGCCGGCGTGCTCGACGAGATCGAGCTCTTCGTCGCACCGATCGCTCTTGGCAGCGGCACCCCGCTACTCGCTCCCGACGGACCGTACGGACTCACCCGCACCGGAGGAGACCTCTGGCCCTCGGGCGTCGTCCGCCTGCGGTACGCCGTAAATCCCGTCAGCCCGGGACACTAGGCGCGTTCGTCCGGCCTGGCCAGGTCGAGAAATTCCTCGCGACGTCGCTGCCGGTGCTGTCGTTCCGGCTGCGTTGCCGGTCCGTGCAGGGATTCGTCGAGCTCGCGGACGGCCTCGGCGTACCGCCCCTCGCGGGCGAGTAGCTCGGCACGAACCGCATGCCACCGGGGGTCGGGCGGCAGGTCGTCCAGCATGGCGAGCGCGGTTGCCGGATCGGCCGCCTCCGCGGCCGCAACCACCCGGCCGAGGCCGGCGGGGGGACTTGGAGCGACCGTCACGAGCAGGTCGTAGAGCCGCAGGATCTCGGGCCAGTCTGTGGCTGCGTAGCTGCCGGCGCGAGCATGCTCCGCAGCGATGGCGGCCTGGAGCTGGTACGCGTCGGCCTGCCCATGCGTGCGGCGCAGGGAGTCGTTGAGTAGCGCGACCCCCCGGCAGATCGCCGCTGCGTCCCACAGCCCGCGATCCTGCTGGTCGAGAGTCACGACGGCAGCGTGCTCGTCGAGGCGCGAGGGCCTGCGGGCTTCGGTGAGGAGCAGCAGAGCCAGGACGGACGCTGGCATCGACTGATCCGGCAGCAGCTCGTGCAGCAGTTCAGCCAGCCGGACCGCCTCCGCACAAGCGTCCACATCGTAGGCAGCGCCGCCGTCGATGGGTGCATGGCCAGCCGTGTAGAGGCTGTGGATCACTGCGCATACGGCCGGCAGGCGGTCGGCGAGCTCATCCTCGCCCGGCACCCGGTAGGGGATATGGGCCGCCGCGATCTTCTGCCGAGCCCGGGTCAACCGCTTTGTCGTCGCGGCTTCAGTGGTCAGGAGCACCCCGGCGATCTGCGCCGGTGAGAGACCGCACAGGGTGCGCAGGGCAAGGGCAACCCGGGTCGGCGGGGAGAGCGTCGGATGGCAGCAGGTGAAGATCAGCCGCAGCAGGTCGTCGTGCACGACGTCGTCGTCCGGAAGGTCGCCGTTCGCGAGTTCGATCATCCGCACTCCGTCCCGCTCCTTGTCGTGGCGAGCACGCTCTCGCCGGAGGATGTCGATCGCCTTCCTTCGCGCGGTCACCGTGAGCCACGCACGCGGATGTTCCGGCACACCGGTCACCGGCCACGCGCCGAGGGCCGCGATGGTTGCCTCCTGCACGGCGTCCTCGGCTGTCTGCACGTCACCGACGGTCCGGATCAAGGTCGCGAGGATGCGGGCGCCCTCGACCCGGACCGTCTCGGCGACGGTGTCGCGTGCTGGGTCCTGCTCGGTGACCACGGGACGGCTTACTTTGCTGCGATGACCGGGCGCACCTCGACGGCGCCGCCCCAGGCTGCGGGGATCTCGGCCGAGATCGCCACCGCTTCGTCGAGGTCTGCCGCCTCGATCAGGTAGTAGCCGGTCAACGCCTCCTTGGTCTCGGCGTAAGGCCCGTCGGTCGTGACCACGGTTCCGCCCCGGGCACCTTCCACGCGGACGACCGTGGCCGTGCTGGTCGGGTGCAGTACGGCGCTCGCCCGGATGGTGCCGGCGTGGTCCACTCCGAACTGGCGGTACTCGGCAAGCTCACTCGCCTGCTCGGGCGCCCACCAGTCCACGTCTGCGGTGTAGGTCAATGCAAGATATTGCGGCATCGGAACTCTCCTTCGTTGCCTCCAGGGTCCACCGTGGCCCTCAAGTCTGGAACGAACGGGCGGGCGCGAAAAGGACATGCCCGCGTCAGGATGGGCACCGAAACCCGGTTGTCCCGCCGGAGACCTCGCTGACAGGGTTCGGGTCATGCCAACCTTCTCCGCGCCTGATGACACCCTGCTCGCCTACCGCACCGCGGGAGACGGCGACCCGGTGGTCTGCCTGCCGGGGGGTCCCATGCAGGACTCGATCTACCTCGGCGACCTCGGCGGCCTGTCCCGGCACCGCCAACTGGTCGTCTTGGACCTTCGAGGTACGGGCCGGTCCGCGATTCCCGACGACGCGTCCAGTTATCGGTGTGACCGCATCGTCGACGATGTCGAGGCCCTGCGCGAACACCTCGGACTCGCCCGCATGGACCTGCTCGGTCACTCCGCGGGCGTGAACCTTGCGGTGCTGTACGCCGCCCGCTATCCGGAGAACGTGAGCAGACTGGCCCTGATCGGGCCGAGCACCAGAGCCGTTGGGATAGCGGTCACGGGGGAGATGCGGCGAGACACCGCACAGCTTCGGAAGGACGAGCCCTGGTTCCCGGCGGCGTACGCCGCGCTTGAAGCGGTCACCGCAGGCGAGGGCACGGACGACGACTGGGAGGCCATCGCTCCCTTTTTCTGGGGCCGGTGGGACGACGAGGCTCGGCGGAACCATGCGGCCGCGAGCCAGCAGCGCAACGACGAGGCCGCCATGGTGTTCGCGTCCGAGGACGGCTTCGACCCAGAGGCCACGCGTTCCGCGCTCCTGGCCTGCGAGGCGCCCGCCTTGCTGCTCGCCGGCGAGTTCGACCTGAACAGTCCACCGCAGTCGACGGCGGAGTTCGCAGGGCTGTTCCCCGATGCCACGTTCGTAAGCGCAGCAAGGGGCTGGTCACTATCCGTGGCTCGACGACGCCGACCGCTTTGTGTCCACGACCGCGAAGTTCCTTGGCTGACCGGGTGCAGCGCAACCCGGGTGGTTGAATCGAATCGTGAGGGACGGGCAATCCACCGACGCGGCGCGCCGGACCGTCGAGGCGGTCTGGCGAATGGAGGCCCCAAGGCTGATCGCTGGACTCGCCCGGGTGACCGGTGACCTCGGCGAAGCGGAGGAACTTGCGCAAGAGGCGTTCGTCGTGGCACTCGAGCAATGGCCGACGACGGGGGTCCCGCCCAATCCGGCCGGCTGGCTGATGACCACGGCCAAGAACCGCGCCATCGACGGCTACCGCAAGCACGCCGTCGCCCAACGCAAGCTCGAGATGATGGGGCGCGAGGCCAAGCATCAGCAGGACTCGGCGACTGACCTGCTGGACGAGCGGGTGGACGACCACATCGGGGACGACCTGCTACGGATGGTGTTCACCGCCTGCCATCCGGCGTTGTCGATGGAGGTGCGGGTGGCTATGACCCTGCGTTGCGTCGGCGGCCTCACCACCGAGGAGATCGCGCGGGCGTTCTTGATCTCAACCGCCACGGCGGCCCAGCGCATCGTGCGGGCCAAGCGGACGCTCACGGCAGCCGGGGTGACCTTCCGGATGCCCACCCCCGAGGAGATGTCCGAGCGACTTGCGGCGGTGTTGGAGGTGGTCTACCTGATGTTCAACGAGGGGTACTCCGCCACCGCGGGCGCCGACCTGCTTCGACCGGCGCTCAGCGAGGAGGCGGTGCGGCTAGGACGCGTGCTGGCCAGCCTGATTCCGGAGGAACCCGAGGTGCACGGACTCCTTGCGCTGATGGAACTCCAGGCATCTCGCACGGCTGCCCGGACGGGCCCAGCCGGGGTGCCGGTCCTGCTGGCCGACCAGGATCGGCGGTTGTGGGATCGGCTGCTGATCAGACGCGGGCTGGCCTCGCTCGCGCGGGCGGAAACCCTGGGCGGACCTATCGGGCCCTACACCCTGCAGGCCGGGATCGCTGCGTGCCATGCCCGTGCGGACAGCGTCGAGTCCACGGACTGGGCGAGAATCGTGTCCTTGTACGACGTGCTCAGGCGCCTGTGGGACTCACCAGTCGTCGACCTGAACCGGGCTGTGGCCGTGGGGATGTCGGAGGGTCCCGCGGCCGGTCTAGCGGCTGCCCAGGCTGCGATTTCGACGTCCGCCTCAATGCGCGACTATCCGCACGCGCACCTGGTCGTCGGCGACATGCTGTCGCGATTGGGACGCAACGACGAGGCGCAGGCGGCCTTCGGCCGGGCGGCCGAACTCACGCACAACGAACAGCAGCGCGCGCTCTTCAGTCGCCGCGCCGACGAACAAAGGTGAACCGGGGCGGCTAAGGGCGAGTGCCGGAAATCGGCACTCCGCCCGAGCCGGCGGAGTCGCGGCTCGGGCGGAGCTTGGAGCGAGGGGGTCAGGCCGGGGGCGCGAAGTCCTCGGGGCCGAAGATCTTCAGGACCTCGGACACGCCCTCCCAGCCGGGCACGTGCTCCTGGTGGAGCTTCATGAAGCGCGAGGCCCACTCCACCGCCTCCTCCTTGGACCCGACGTCGTAGATCGCGTAGCTGATGAATTCCTTGGCTTCGGCGAAGGGACCGTCCGTGACACTCAGATGCCCGCTGCTCAGCTGGACTCGCGCGCCGGCCGCGCTCGGCGCGAGTCCAGCGTTGTCGATCATGGCGCCGGACTGGGCTGCTTCACCTCCCAGCTCCATGATGGCCTGCATGAGCTCGGGTGGGGCTTCGGTGATCTGTGTGCCCTTGAGCAGAATGATGTAGCGCATTGTCTTTTCTCCTGTGGTGTTGTCGGTTGTTGACGGGTGTTGCTCGGTGATGCGAACGGGTTCGGTCAGTGGACTCCGGTTGCGGGGGTGCGGCCGGGAGCCCGTGAGAGGTCCAGGGAGACGGCCGTGGTCCAGGTGAGGACCAGGACCACGGCGGCGGTGAACAGCAAGTTCGCCACGGCGCTGCCACCTCCGGAGGCGACACAGGCGAAGCCCGCCAGGAAGACGATTCCGGTGGCCCGTGAGTACCTCGCCCACCCGCCTCGGCCGTCGACGGTGTATCGACGGGCGAGCACGAAGCAGGCGGCCGCGACACATGCGAACCCGATCCCGCCTGCTGCGAAGTGGACGACGCCGTTGACGGAAACCGAAGCTGCGCCTTCGGGGGTGCCGGTGGGGAAGCCGAGTGCGGGGTCCGCCCTGAACACGGCGGCGGTGATCAGGCTCAGCCCGAAGACGCCGATCAGGCGCGGTGCCCACTTCGCTCCGCGGCCATGGCCGAGAGCGCGGCGCACCCCGACCGCCATGGCAAGCAGCATCAGTCCGGCACGCGATGAAGTTCGTGACCTGGATCCAGCCGCCGGTCCCGTTGGCAAGCAGGCTCCACTGGTGCCGGCTGAGGTCGAACCCATCACGCGTGAGCGCCTGCGCCAGCGAGACCACGACGTAGACGGGGCCGGCAATGACGCCGTACCCCAGAAGTGAGTTGGTGACCCGGTCGGAGGGGTCGCATTTCGCTTGGGGTGTCACGAGTTCGGTCATGTCGTCGCTCCTTGGGGAGAGTGCGCGGAACCGGTGTTCCGTGCTTCGTCACCCCTTTACGAGCATCGATGGCGGAAATCGACATGCCGAAGGAACTTTTTCTCAACGATGCGTCGTCGCGGCCTCGGTCAGGGCGGCGACCAATGCCAGGGTCGCGGGAGGATCGGGTGGGTCGCCGTACGTCGCGGCGTAGATGCGGCGGGGCGGGACCGGGAGCCGGGTGGCGGTGATCGCCGGATGGCGGTGGGCGTGCAGCGCCAGTCCGGGGATGGTGGTGACGCCCATGCCGGCTGCCACCAGGCTTTGCATGACGACCATGTCGTCGGTTGTGTAGGTGAGGCGCGGGGTGAAGCCGGCGTGTTCGCACATCTCGACCAGGTGGCTGCGGCATCGCTCGCAGCCGGCGATCCACGGTGTGTCCTTGTGGTCGGTGAGAGTGGTCCCGCCACCTGTGGTGAGCAGGAAGAGCGGGTCGTCGAGCAGGTGGATCAGGCGGACGCCGTCCTCCGGCGCCGTCTCGTCGTACCGGAAGATCAGGGCGGCGTCGATGTGGCCCGCCCGGAGCTGCTGCAGCGCCTCCTCGGGGTGGGTGTCGATCAGGGCGAGCTCGATGCCGGGATGCTCCCGAGCGAGTACGGCGGCCGCCTGGGGGACCAGTGAGCTCATCACCGAGCTGAAGCCGGCCAACCTGACCCGACCGGCGTTCAGGCCGACGAGCATGGACAGCTCTGCCGTCGCCGAGTCGACCCTGCCGATGATCTCGGCTGCCCGATCTGCCAGCAGGTGGCCGGCCTCGGTCAGCCGGATCCCGCGCCCGACCCGCTGCAGCAGCTTGGCGCCGGTCTGGGCCTCGAGTTTGCCCAGGTGGTGGCTGACGGACGGCTGGGTGTAGTGGAGTTCCTTGGCGGCAGCGGTGACGGACCCGTGGCGCCGTACGGCCTCAAGCACGCGCAGCTGGACGACGGTCAGCATTCATCAATTCTATACATGGGTAACCACGGATATTGACATTGGACCTATTGATGGATCGGCGGCAGGCTCGTTGCAGGACGACAATCGTCAGAAGGGGTACGGCGATGACGACATTCGCGATCGCGGCGCTGGTGCTGATCATGATTCCCGGGCCGGACCAGGCCCTGATCACGCGGAACGCCCTGGTCGGCGGCCGGACCGGCGGGCTGCTGACGATGTTCGGCGGGGTGCTTGGGTTGGCCGTCCACGCGAGCGCCGCGGCCCTGGGCCTGTCGGCGCTCCTGCTCGCCTCGGCGAGCGCGTTCACCGCGCTGAAGCTCATCGGGGCGGCGTACCTGCTCTGGCTCGGCGTGCAGATGCTGCGCTCGGCGGCCCGGTCCAGGCGCGCTCCCGCTGACCAGGCCGTCGTCGCGCCGCAGAGCAGATTGGCATGCCTACGGCAGGGATTCCTGTCGAATGCGCTCAACCCGAAGGTGGCGCTGTTCTTCGTATCCTTCCTGCCCCAGTTCCTCTCCGCGGACACGGGCTCGCCGCGCGCGCAGGCATTGCTGCTCTCGGCGATCTTCGCCTGCCTCTACGTCGCCTGGTTCAGCCTGTACGTCGCCGCCATCAACCGACTCGGCAGGTGGCTGCGCCGTCCGACAGTGAAGGCGCGGATCGAGCAGGTCACCGGGTTCATCCTCGTCGGCGTGGCGGTCAAGCTGGCATCCGCCGGCCAGCGACTGGGCGTCAAATAGCCCGAGCATCAATCCGTTTTGGCTCAATGGAGAGTCGGTCGGTAGATGAGCTCCTGGGTGTGGCCGTCGAGCGTGCGGCTCTCGATCAGCTCGAGGTCGAAGTCGGCCGCACCCTGGAAGATCGGGTCCGCCCCGGTCTGACCGGTGATCACAGGGAAGATCGTCACCTGGACGCGGTCGACCAGGCCGGCAGCCATCAGCGACCGGTTCATCGACAGGCTGCCGTTCGAGCGCAACGGCACGTCGGACTCCTCCTTGAGCCGGGCGACGACGTCGACGGCGTCGCCGCTCGACGAGGGTCGCGTCCGGCCAGTCGAGGGGTCCTTCGAGTGTCGTCGACACCACCGTTGTCGGCAGGCTCCTCATCCGGGTGTTCACTGGGTCAGCTCACCTCGGACTCGCTCGTCTGCTCGGGCCCAGCAACTCCACGAACTGCCGAAAGGTGTTGGCCCCGAAGACCATCCGCTGCTCCTCGCCGTACACGGCGAGGCGGCGGTCGAGAAACTCGGGGCCCTGCTTGCCCCAGTAGCCGCCCCAGTCGCCGCCGGGTCGTAGGAGCCGAAGCCGTCGAGGCTGGAGAAGATGTCGAAGGTGTAGGTAGCGGTCATGTCGTAGTCCTCGGGTGTGGTTGATCGGTGGGTAGAGCCTAGGAACTCGGTCTCACCGGCGGACGCGGTAGCGGATGTGGGTGGCCTCCGGGGTGTCGATCACCCGGACGATCTCGAGCTCGACGCGCGAGGGCAGCAGCTCGAACAGGCGCAGGCCATCACCGAAGAGCACCGGGATCTGGTGGATCTGCAGCTCGTCCAGCACCCCGGCCTCGAGCGCGCGTTGCGCCGTGTACGCCCCGTGCACCACCACGTCCCGGTCCCCGGCCGCAGCCTTGGCCTGCGCCATCGCGCTCTCGATCCCGTCGGACACATAGGTCACCAACGGATAGTTCGCCACCGAGGGACCCGGCGGCCGGTGACTGGGCACGAAGATCGGGACGCCGCCATGGTTGTCACCGCCCCAGTGGTCGACCTGTTCGACGGTACGTCGACCCGCCAGCACCGCGCCGCTCGCGTTCCATTCGTCGAACAGCTCCCCGGGCGGTCCGGGCGGCCGGCCGAACTCCCCGTCCGGACCCACGATCCACTCGTGCAGCCGGTCGAAGTCGTCGCCGCCGGGATTGCCCGGTTCGTCGTTGGGACCCGCGATGTAGCCGTCGAGGGACATCGACATGAAGAGAACCGATGAGGACATGAGCCCGCTCCTACTCTCTTGGCGCGGCTCCGTCCGCCACACCTCTAGCTGTGCCACGAACGAGGCGAGCAAGATACGACAGTAGCATGCCGTCACATGGTGGCGCTGTCGACCCGGCTGGGCCAGCAGGGCACGTCGAACCCGGCGCCGGCGGTTTTCACCGGCGAGAGGCAGATGTCGCTCCTCGTAGGGTCCAGGTTGTCGCTCAACCTTCGAAAGGCGGATTCTCATGCCGGCACTACCGTGGCTCTCGGTCGGAACCCCCGACCCTGACGCCGACCTCACTGTGATGGCTGTGGCGGCGAGCGCAGTGGGCCGGCCATGACCGCGGAGATCCTGCGATACACAGCCTTCCCTGCGGGGGACCAGGGCGGAAACCCCGCCGGGGTCGTCCTCGATGCCCACGGCATGACCGACGAGGAGATGCTGGCGGTTGCTGCTGAGGTCGGGTTCTCCGAGACGGCGTTCCTGTTCCCCTCAGCTCCTTCGGGTGAGTTGACAGAGGGTGCCAGCGAGGCCGCCGTACGCTACTTCAGCCCGCTTGCCGAGGTCCCGTTCTGTGGGCACGCGACCATCGCGACAGCCGTCGCCCACGCCGAGCGACACGGCACCGGCCGGCTCGACCTCGTGACCCGAGGGGGGCTGGTGCCGGTCCGGACCCGCTCCGAGAACGGCCAGCTGATGGCCACGCTGACCAGCGTCGCGCCATCGGTCCAGCCGATGGAGGCAGGAGTTCTCGCGGCCGCCCTGGCAGCTCTGGGCTGGTCGCGTGATCTGCTCGACGACTCGCTGCCGCCGTACGTCGGGTTCGCGGGGAATCACCACCCGGTGCTGGCGGTCAGCAGCCGGCAGGTCCTCGCCGACCTCGACTACGACTACGACGCGCTTGCAAGGCTCATGGGGAGCACGACTGGACGACGATGCAGCTCGTCCACCGCGAGCGCCCGGACCTCTTCCACGCCCGAAACCCGTTCCCGCCCGGAGGGGTGGTCGAGGACCCGCGCAACCGGAGCGGCCGCGGCCGCCCTCGGTGGCTACCTTCGGGAGCTGTCCTCCGTGCCGCCGTCGAGGCGGGTCACCATCCGACAGGGTGAGGACATGGGACGCCCGAGCCTGCTGCTCGTGGACATCCCCAAGCAGGGAGGCATCGACGTCACCGGCTCAGCCACCCGGACTCTGACTACGTGGATCCGGGATCAGCCGACATCCGAGCCGGCAAGTTCGAATCGAGGTTGCCGCAGGCCGCGAGCAGGAGATACTTGCCTGTCAACGCGGGGGTGCGAGCTCTCAGAGCTCGGTCAGCAGGTCCTGCATCCGGCTGATCTCAGCGGACTGGGTGGCCGCGACGTCAGCCGTCATCTCTCCGACGATCACGTCGACGCCGTCCTGCGCCGCGTCGACGGCCATGTCGATCGCCCCCGCGTGGTGGCGGATCATGCCCTGGATGAACAGCCGGTCGAACCTTGAGCCCCGCGCGGCCGCCAGCCGCTTCATCTGCGCTGGCGTCAGAATCCCCAGCATCGAGTTGTGCCCGTGCTGAGAGTGGTCGAACTTCTTCGGGTCGTCCCCCGGCGGGGGACCTCCATGTTCCGCTCCTCGAGCCATGCCGACATCGCCTGGATCTCAGGAGCCTGGGACGCGCGAATCCGCTCGGCGAGGCGGCGAACCCGCTTGTCCTGGGCGTACTTGTCGGCCAGCTCGGACATCTCCAGCGCTTGTCCGTGGTGCGGGATCATCATCTGCACGAAGGCGACGTCGGTGTGGTTCCACTCGTCCGAGCGATCCACAGCGTCGGGCGACACGGTCGTGGCAGGCTCTCCAGGCCCTCCGGGCTGGATCACCTTGGGACCGTCGGGGTCGCTCTTGGCAGCGGGTTCCTCGTCGGAGCTGCACCCTCCGAGCACCGCCACCAGGACAGCGGGCAGGACGAGTCGTACGGCGATCCTGGGCAGGCGTGGCATGCAGAAATTCTCCCGAGACGAGCGCAAAGTTGCGAAAGTTTCCGGCCGGTAGTGCTTTACATCCAGATTGTCTGCACGATACGACAGAGACGACGCTCGCGGAAACCCCGCGGCGTGCTGATGAAAGGTCTCGGGAATGCACCCCGCACGCAGACGAGCACGCACGCGCGTTCGACTAGTCGGTCTGGCCGCGGTGGCCGCCCTCGCGGCGACGTTGACGCTCTCCACCGGTCCGGTGGCCGCACACGACGACGATCACGAGTCGTCGAAGTCCAGCGATACTCGGAACTGCACGAAGGCCGAGCGGAAGCTGCTGAAACAGGCGGGTGACAACTTCGCCGAAGCGTGTCGGCCAGGCAAGAACCTGGCGGCGATGAACGACTCTGGTGCCGACCTGGCGGCCGGTGACTGGGCTGCCGTGGGCATGAAGCTGTTGAAGAACATCCCCAAGCAGGGTGCGTTCGCGAGCCAGACGGCCTTCAACAGCGACCTGGCGTTCAAGGGCGAGTACGCCTACGCGGGCAACTACGAGGGCTTCATGATCTACGACCTGGGCAACCCGAGGAGCCCGGAGCCGATCTCCCAGGTGGTCTGCCCAGGCTCGCAGAACGACGTGTCCGTGTACCGCAACCTGCTCGTGCTCTCCACAGACTCGAGCCGCTCGGACAACAGCTGCGCCAGCGTGCCACAGCCGGCGACGGAGGAGAGCTCGTGGGAGGGCCTGAAGGTCTTCGACATCAGCGACCCGACGAATCCGAGGTACATCGCCGCGGTGGAGACCCCCTGCGGTTCGCACACCCACACGCTCGCGCCGAGCAAGAACGGCAGCACCCTGTGGGTCTACGTCTCGTCGTACTTCCCGGACGATGACGTTCCCCGACTGCCAGCCGCCGCACGACCGGATCAGCGTCGTGAAGATCTCCATGGCGAACCCTGCGGCTGCCGCGCTCGTCGGCACCCCTGTGCTCTTCCCCGGCGGCGGCAACCCGCGAGGGCAACTACTCGCGTGAGACCAGCGGCTGCCACGACATCACCGCCTACCCGGCGAAGGACATCGCTGCAGGAGCCTGCATGGGCGACGGCATCCTGTTGGACATCTCCGACCGGGAGCACCCGGTGGTGACGGAGAACGTCAGGGACACCACGAACTTCGCGTTCTGGCACTCGGCAACCTTCAACAACGCCGGCACCAAGGTGGTCTTCACCGACGAGCTCGGCGGCGGCGGCGCGGCCACCTGCAACCCGACGATCGGCATGGAGAAGGGTGCCAACGGGATCTACGACATTCAGCGTGGTCAGCTCAGGTTCAGGAGCTACTACAAGATCCCGCGGATCAACTTCAACACCGAGAACTGCGTGGCCCACAACGGCTCGCTGATCCCGGTGCGGGGGAGGGACATCATGGTGCAGGCCTGGTACCAGGGCGGCATCTCGGTGTTCGACTTCACCAACTCCCGCAAGCCGAAGGAGCTCGCCTGGTTCGACCGGGGTCCGGTGTCGGACACCGAGCTCATCCTCGGCGGGTCGTGGTCGGCGTACTACTACAACGGCTACGTGTACTCCAACGACATCCAGAAGGGCTTCGACGTCATCAAGGTCACCCACCCCAAGGCGCAGTCCCGCATCCGGCTGAACAGCTTGAACCCGCAGTCGCAGGCGTCGTACCTACGCTGACCTGACCGCGCATAGCGAAGGCCCCGACCGGACGGTCGGGGCCTTCGTCCGCCGTCATCTGCCGATGTGGGGTCGAGGGGTCGCCACGGCGATGAGTTTCGCTATGTTGTCCAGTCGGTCTGGCCATGCACTCGATCTCCCGACTCTTGAGTAAGGCGTCATGACCGCTACGGGCAGGAGGCAATCGTGAGGCTTCTGCTCACGTCCGGAGGGGTCACGAACGCGAGCATCCGCGACGCGTTGGTCGACCTGCTGGGCAAGCCGATCGCCGAGTCCAATGCTCTGTGCATCCCTACGGCCGAGTACGGCCATCCCATGTGCACGCCGGCCTCGGTCTGGCGCTTCATCGCCGGCCAGTCCCCGTCAGCAATGTGCGACCTGGGATGGAAGTCGGTGGGCGTGCTGGAGCTCACCGCACTGCCCAGGAGAGCTGGGCGGCCAGGATCGCGGGTCCGGCGTACGCCATCGACGACCAGACGGCCATCAAGGTGACCGAGGGCACCGTCGAGGTCGTCTCCGAGGGGCACGGAAACGGCTACGCCACTGAGTCGGCGCAACCGATCGCCCCGTCGGGTACAAACTCCGCCTCGGTGTGCCGAAGGTGGGCTTCGCCCCAGAGCCGGACACTCTCTACGACCGGGAGGACAGTCGTGCCGTAGGAGGTGAGGCGATAGATGACCGGCGCGGGCACCGGCCCGGTCTCGACTCGTTGGACGAGTCCGTCGGCCTCGAGTTCGCGGAGCTGCTCGGCCAACACCTTGGGTGTGATCGGCGCGGTACGTCGGCGGAGACCGGCGAAGTGGGACTCGCCGTGTGCGAGCCAGTACAGGAGGGTCAGCTTCCACTTTCCGCCGACCACGGCGAACGCCGCTGCCATCGGGCAGCCGGGCAGCGGGTTGGGTCGCGACGGTGAGGGGTTACCTGAAGGTGCCTTCTTGTCCATTCGCGTGCTCCGTTCCGATAGTCGAACCATGACCATTCATCCGAAGATCTCACTGCCTGGCAAGCGAATCCTGGCGACCTGCCTTTCCCTGATCGTCGTAGCTGTGGTCGCGACGTCCAGCGCCGGAGGGACAACCGCCCCCGCGGCGGGGGAGGCCACCGACGGCGGCCAACACGACTTCGACTGGGAGATCGGCACCTGGAGCACGACGGTGCGGGTACTTGCCGATCCGCTCTCGGACTCCGAGGACGAGTGGCTGGACTTTGCCGGCACCAGCGTCGTCCGCCCGCTGATGCACCGCCAGGCAAACATCGTGGAGCTTCGAATCTCGGGACCCGCCGGAGAGATCAAGGGCCTCAACCTGCGACTCTACGAACCGCAGGGCCAGCGATGGAGCTCGACCTTCGCCAACCTCCGCGACGGGCTGCTCACACCCTCGGTCTATGGCGCCTTCCACTACGGCGTCGGCGAGTTCTACGGCGACGACCAGCTGGCCGGCCGCCCGATCAAGGTGCGTTTCCTCATCTTTCGCCAAGGGCCCGATCGGGCCAGGTTCGAACAAGCCTTCTCCGACGACGGTGGGGTCACCTGGGAGACGAACTGGATCGCCGTGGACCGGCGCATCAAACACCGCGATTGACGACGCCATGACGCCCGCGGGGGCCGGATTGTCGAGGTCTCGTGAGAGTTTCTTCTGGCAGAGTGTCGGATCCGGAGCGTGGCGTTCGTTGAAGACGTGAGCGGCGGTCGGAGGTGGCTGCCCGGACAAGGGAGTCATGGGATGACGCGGTACCTGATCTCGTTCGATGATGGCTGGATGTCCTTCCCCGAGGAGGAGCTGCCCGACGTGGCCAAGGCCGCGCTGGAGGTGGTCCAGGAGGCCAGGGACGCCGGCGTGTGGGTTTTCGGCGGGGGACTGGAAAGCCAAAGGGCGAGCGTCGTGGCCACCGACGGGACGGTCACCGACGGCCCGTACCCGGAGACCAAGGAGGTCATCGGCGGGTTCGCGGTCGTCGACGTGCCCTCACGCGAAGAGGCGCTGGAGTGGGCTGCCAAGCTCGCCGTCGCCTGCCGTTGTGCGCAAGAGGTACGGGAATTCCTGCCCGACCCGACCGTCTGATCGAAGCACCCGGCCGATGGTCAATCTCTGACTCGAACCTGGGGCCGCAGCGCCGAGACGCGGACTAGCGGCGTCCAAGAGAGAGAGGATCTGAACATGCAGTATCTGGTCAACGTCATCGACAGTCGCAGCAACACGGGCACAGCCGAGGAGGGGGTTGCGATCGACGCGTTCAACGACAAGCTCCGCGCCGGCGGCCACTGGGTGTTCGCCGCTGGTCTGGCCGACCCGGCGGTCTCTACCGTGATCGACGGCCGCGGCGACGAGCCGGTCTTCACCGACGGCCCCTTCGTCGAGACCAAGGAGTGGGCCGCCGGCCTCTGGATCATCGAGGCGCCCGACCTCGACGTGGCCCTGAAACTGATGGCCGAGGGGTCGAGGGCCTGCAATCGTCGCCTCGAGGTACGGCCCGTCCTGCACGAGTGATCGACGCACAGGCGTGGACTGGCGATCCCCGTCAGTTCAAGCTACCGACGCCGAGGGCGTCGAGGATCGCGGCGCCGCCGTCGAGGACGCCGCCGACCGTCCCGTCCTGGTCGTCCGCTCCGGGTGTGGTGAGGTGAGGGTTATCGGTGAGGCGGACCTCGAGACAGCCGTAGTCATCGACAACCACGCCGGTGAGGTCGCCGTCGTGGCTATACACGACCATCCAACGTGGGCCTAGGTCGGTGGTGCAATCGCCGCCATCGTCAGCGGGTGCAAGGTCGTCTAGGGCGGCCTGGAGATCGGGCAGGTCAGCGGCAGGAACGGGCTCGGGCTGCCCGGCGCGATCACCGCTGGCGGTCGTGCCGACGTCGAAGCTGTTGTACTGGCACACCCATGCCTCTTGCGGCTCGAGAAGGGACGGGCGTTCGTCCGCGACTTCCCTGGTGCCCAAGCCGTCCCCGGACGGGTCGTCACCGATGGGCAGCTCCTGTGCACAGGGTCGGCCACCGGCGTCGGTGAGCTCGCTGGGTCGGATCTCTGGTTGGTTCGCGGTCGGGGTGCTCGACCAGGGCAGGTCGCATCCGGTGAGGACGAGGGCTGCGGTCGCAAGGCCGACGAACGCGCCGATCCGATCGATCCGGCTCATGGTTGTTCGACGATCTCACCACGCCAGCGGTTCCGAGGCTGAGTGCGCGCTCATCAACACTTGATGGAGCGCCCGGCGTAGCGGGCCCAGGGCTCGGCGGCCTTCACATGGATGCGTGGTGCGAGGATCGCGGCGTGCGTAGACGTCCGAAGGCCAACCCGACCGACCCGTCGTACGACGACAACTGGAACGGCGGGTACTACGAACTGTCCATCAAACTTGGCGCGCATGATGACGCGCGACTCGATGCTGCCCTGAACACTCTCTGGGAAGCAGCCGGATTATCGCGAGCGTTCCGCCGGGACTCGACCGGCCCAGCCTCGGAACTGACGCCGGTTTCAGCGGAGTCGCTGCTCGCTGGTCACCTCGACTCGAACGCCTCGATCCCGGGGCTGGGATCGACCCTCTGCTCAGTCTCCGTCGTGCGAGAAGAGACCTACGAGTCCGGAGTAACGCGGTACGGAGCAGACTGGTTGGATCTCGGCCTGCCCCTTGGGGCGCTCACCAACCTCGATCATCGAGTAGGTGCCTACCCGTTTGGTGACACGGCACCATCTCGAGCCTGGCGTGAGCCGATAGATCGATGGTTCGAAGGTGTCGGACGGGCTGTGTTTGAAGCCGTTCCGTTCGCCCACGCGGTAACGGGTTTCGAGGTGTCGGGCGTGGAGGCGGCGGACGTCAACCCTGGTTTGGTCGCGCTGTTCCGCCCCACAGACGCGGGGGCTCTGGCGATCGAGCCGGTCACAAACTGGTGACCCAGGGATAGGGTGCGGCATGGCTACCGAGTCGTCGTACACCGTCGCGGATCACCTGCGTCTTCGTCGACAAGCGCCACCGGCGAGGCGGCGTGACGGAGCTGGCGATCACCGGTGCGCTTGACCTGATTGCGGAGGCCGGTGGCGGGCGGGTCGAGAGCTATCCCCACGACCTGACCAACCAGACCAAGAAGATGTCGTCGTCGTTCCTCTACAACGGCACCCGTCGACTCTACGAGCGGCTCGGCTTCACCTACGACCGGCCCAAAGGGCTGAAGAACTGCGTCATGGTGAAGACGGTCGAGCCTGCATGAGGCCGGGTCACGACGGTCAGCAGCGTTCCGTCGTTTGCGCCGGGGTAGGGGAGCGGGTCCTGCTTGGTTGATTCATCCGATGCGGTACGCAGACTAGAACTTGACATAATGTCGCTTATCGGCGCTTAATCCAACGGAAGGATCTGCCGAAGAGGGGGACGTCCGGGAAGCCCTCGATGGCAGGCTACGACGGTCAGTCCGATCGGCGGAGTTCGGCCCGCAGACGGGCCGCGAGATCAACCGACGCCTCGATCTCAGTGCGCCGCATTGAAACGCTCTCGACGTTCAATCCGAACGGAACGCCGAGACGTCTGCAGTAGGCAATCAGTTCCAGAGCAGTCGCCACCGCTTGCTCGAATGACACGTCGAGGGTGTCGGCGGCGTGCCTCAATTCGTTCTCGATCCAGCGGGGCACGTCAACGCCGAGCCAGCAGAGGAACTCCAGTGTCTTCATCGACCCGCAGACCGAGAAGGTGAACACGATCGGAACGGGATCGTGGCCTCGGGCGGCGCACTCGTAGCGATAGTCCGAGACAAGGTTCTTTGCCGCGTTGACGTCGTAGACCACTTGGGTGACGAAGAAGGAGCAGCCAACGGCCTGCTTGGCGAGAAGACGCAGATGCTCATCACCATGGCGCGTATGGCGCTCCGGAATCGCGACCCCGCCGAGCAGCAGGTCAGGCTTCACCTCGTACCGCAGCGCCTGGGCGCGCGTCAAAGACGTTCTAGCCGGCTTGCCGCGTGAAGAGGTCCCGACGAAGACCGACAACACCCGATCGGGCTCCTGTGCGCCGAGCCATGATCGGAGCTGGGGCTCGACGTACTTCCCAACAGCGCGGTAGACCACAACCGGGATGTTCAAGCCGTCGAGATGGCGGGACAGATAATCCGCAGGGTCCATGGTCGGCAGAAACGGGAAGGGGCGCTCCTCTGAGTTTCGGTCCGTCTCGTCGTCGATGTCGTAGAGCACCAGGCCGTCCAGGTCCAGCGCCTGAAGGCGCTTGACCGTCACGTCGGCGATCTCCTGACTCTTCTCCGGGGCGGTCGCTCGACGTGGCGGTGTCAGCGCGAAGAGCAGAAACTCGCCCTGACGTTCGACGATGCGCCGCTGAAGGTCCACGCCGCGACCGTAACGGACTGATCACCGCCGTTGCCCTACACGCCCCGGACATAGCGATCCGGGCGCCGCGCTCCCAGCTACTCCCGGCCCAGCAACTCCCGTCCCTGCCAGTTTGGAACGGGGTCGATTCCGCTGCGCACACCGGCTCTAATGGACCCATGCCAGGCGGTGTTGCCCAAGCACGCGAGTCCTACTTGAACCATGCGTGGAAGCAGGCCTGCGACGGCTTCCTCGCTTGGCGCGACGGGCTCGATGTCGACGACCTCGAAAAGCTGGCCGTGAGCGCCTATCTGGTTGGCAGGAACGCCGAGAGCGACGACGCGTGGGGAGCCGCGTATCGGCATCATGTCGACGAGGGCGATGTGGAAGGTGCGATGCGTTGCGCCTTCTGGCTCGGGTTCCGACTGGTCAACGCGTTCGAGCGAACCGGGGCGAATGCGTGGATCGCGCGGCTCGAAAGGCTCGTGACTGCCGCTCCCGACGGCCCCGTGGCGTCCGCGCGGCTCGACTACCTAACGGGACTGCGTTCAGCCCTGGACGGCGACTTCGGGGCGGCGACATTGGAACTGGACCGCGCCGCTGCGACCGCGACCCGCCATGGTGACGAGGAGCTGGCCGCGCTGGCCAGACTGTCCCTGGGTCGCGTGCAGATCTTCCTGGGTGAGATCAGGACTGGCGTCCGGCTGCTCGACGACGCGATGCACTCCGTCGCGTCGGAGCCGATCTCGCCGATCGCCATTGGCGACAGCTATTGCACCGCGATCGACGCGTGCCACGACCTGCACGACGTGCGCAGGGGGCAGGCGTGGACCGACGGGCTGACCCGATGGTGCGCCCAGCAGCCCGAACTCGTTCCTTTCGCCGGCGTGTGCCAGGTCCATCGCGCAGAGTTCCTTCAGCTCAAGGGCGCTTGGGTCGAGGCGATGGCCCAGGCAGGTCTCGCGAAGGAGCGGCTGGATCGGCCATTCCGGCAACTCGCCTACGGCGCCGCGGTCTACCAGCAGGGGGAGCTACACCGGCTGCTCGGCGAGTTGGACAAGGCCGAGGCGTGCTATCGAGGCGCCAGCGCGGCCGGTCGCGACCCGCAACCCGGGCTTGCGCTGCTGCGCCTACGCCAGGGGCGCACAGGCGATGCCGCGCAGGCGATCGACCGGGCCTTGTCCGAGGCCGGCGGTCCGGTCAGCAGGTCCCCGCTGCTCGCGGCGTACGTCGAGATCATGATCGCTTCGGACCGGGTGGCCGAGGCGAGGACAGCGGCGTCGGAGCTCGCCGACGCCGCTACCTCGCTCGAGTCCCCTATGCTCACCGCCGCGGCCCGACGTGCTGCCGGCTGGGTCAGGCTGGCCGAGGACGACGCGCGCGGCGCGCTTGCCGACCTGCGCAGGGCGAGTGACGGCTTCCACGAGCTCGAGGCGCCGTATGAGGTGGCCTGCACCGCACTGTTGATCGGCACGGCGCGCGCCGCACTAGCCGACGCCGAAGGGGCTGCGCTGGAGTTCGAGGCCGCGCGAGCGACGTACGAGCAACTCGGTGCCCGGCCCGATCTGTCTCGCGTGCCCGGACAGACCGGTGCCGGCCTGACGGCTCGAGAGCTCCAAGTGCTGCGGCTGGTCGCCCAAGGAGGGACGAACCGGTCCATCGGCACTGCACTCGGGCTGAGCGAGCGAACTGTGGACCGCCACGTGAGCAACATCTTCGCGAAGCTCGGGGTCTCCACGCGCGCCGCCGCCACAGCGGCGGCCTATCACGTCCGAGCTCATCTGAGCGCGGTTGTACCCAGTCCGTCCTGCGAGAAGTCGTGGGTAGATTCGCCGATGCCGTGCAGCGGCCGGAGTCCTAGCGTCGGCACGTCCCGATCCCACGGGACCTGAACGCAAGGAGGACACCATGCCCAACGTCTCCCCCACCACTGCTGACGAGTCGGTCTCCCTGTTCGGTTTCGACGTCAGGCTCACCAACTTCGACGGCGGTTACACCGTCTGCTTCGAGTCCCACTCAAAGGATCAGGACCTTGGTCCGCTCTTCGACGGCCTCCCCGACGGCGACTGTCAGTTCATCCGCCTCGGGTACGTCGTTGAGGGCACCGTGGCCTTCCGCATCGGCGATCACACCGAGACCTACTCGGCCGGAGACGCCTACTACGTGCCGCCAGGGCATGTTCCGATCCAGCACGCGGGCGCACGCCTCGTGGAGTTCAGCCCGACCGAGCAGCTGGGTGAGGCGGTCGGTGTCCTCATGGCCAACGTCGAGCGGGGCCGCACTCCGCTCGGGTTGTCCTCGGGAGCGCAACGGCGATGAGCACGTTCTACCGGCTTTCGTACGCGGTCGGCTTCCACCCGTGGGAAGACCTGGCGGACCACCAACCTTTCGCGGATGCCCTGCTCGCCCTGGTCGAGCAGGAGGAGCAGGGCCGTACCCCGCCGTACGGAAACGCGCTGGACCTCGGCTGTGGCAGCGCGACGTGGGGGTCGCGGCTCGCAGCACGAGGCTGGAGCGTAACCGGCGTGGACAGCGTGCCCCGGGCTTTGCGACGTGCCCAGGACCGGATCCACGACGCTGGCGTCGAGATGCGACTCGTCCACGGTGACGTCACCCGGTTACGGGAGTCCGGTGTCGGCTCGGGTTACGACCTGGTGCTCGACACCGGAACGTTTCACGGGCTGACCCCGGCGCAGCGCCTGGACATGGGCCGCGAGGTGTCCGCGATCACCGCGCCGCACGGCACCGTGATCCTCGACTGCTTCTCGCCGAGGCGCCGCGGTCCACTGCCGCGGGGCTGCACGCAGGCTGACGTCGAACAGGCGTTTCCGGGCTGGGCAGTGACCGCCGTCGTCGAGGCGGACACCGACCCAGATCCGATAGCGCGAGCGTTCCGGTTCGACGAGGTGTTCTACCGGCTCCGGCGCCGGTGATGGCGCGTGGTGGGCGACCGGATCGCGTACTCGTGGTCGGCGCTGGGATCGCCGGGCTCGCCACCGCCCGGGCTCTGCACCGGCAAGGCATCGAGTGCGATGTCGTCGACCGGGCGGAGAGTTGGAAGCATCCCGGCGCCGGCATGTACCTGCCGGCAAACTCCGTCCGCGCCCTCGACCGGCTCGGGCTGCGGGCGCCGGTGCTCGAACGCGCACACGAGATCGTGCGACAGCGGTTTCTGGACCACCGCGGACGTCTGCTGCTCGACGCTGAACTGACTGGTGTCTGGGGGTCGACCGCCCCGTGCCTTGCGCTCGGACGTCGAGAGCTTCATGAGGCGATGCGCGAGAACATCGCCGTACGCCAGGCGAGGCCGGTCTCCACCCTTCACGAGGACGGACCCCGCGTCCACGCCGTCTTCGCCGATGGCTCGAGCGCCGCCTACGACCTCGTCGTCGGTGCCGATGGTCTGCGCTCGCGGGTGCGGACCACGGCGTGCGGCGGTGCCGGTCCCGACTTCTTGGGACAGGTGAGCTGGCGCTTCCTCGTCGAAGGCTTCCCGGAGATCTCGACGTGGACGGTGTGGCTCGGGCAAGGCAGCAGGTTTCCTGGCGGTCCCCCTCGGCGCCGGACGCCTGTACTGCTATGCGGACCTCGACGCAGCCGGAGCCGATCGACCCCAGCGGCGGCGACCCGGCGGCGCTGGCCGAGCTCTACGGCCGGTTCGCAGAGCCCGTCCCGACCATCCTGGCGACCGGGCTCGCGACCAGTCGGGCGGCATACTTCTCGCCGATCGAGGAGGTCGCCCACCAACCGTGGGTGCGGTGGAAGGGTCGCCCTCGTCGGAGACGCGGCGCATGCGATGTCGCCGAACATGGCCGAAGGCGCCGGGATGGCGCTGGAGGACGCGCTCGTCCTCGCGGAGACCCTCGCCTCCGGTCAGCCGCTCGAGGCCTTCGAAGCCCGACGGCGACCGCGCGTCGCGTTTGTGCGGGCCCAGACGCGGCGGCGAGACCGCACGCGCCGCCTCCCGTCGGGCATCCGGAACGCGGCCCTCCGGCTCGCCGGTCAGCGGATCTTCCGGAGCAGCTACCTGCCGCTGCGAGCCGAGCCGTAGCGCCAGTGGCGCTGTAGCACACGCCTCGGTGGTACTGCCGGCGCACACTGTCGATCCACGAGGGCGACACCGAGCGCGTCATCCGCGACCCCTACCGCGCTAGCCAGGCTCGTGGGTGGTGACCAGGTCGTTGGCGGCCGCCCACTGGGTCAGGTCCCGGCGCTCGATGGCCGCGGCCATCAGGTCGGGGAACAGGTCGGGGGTGCAGGCGAAGGCCGGGACGCCGATACCGGCCAGCGCGGCCGCGTGGTCGACGTCGTACGACGGGTGGCCGCTGTCGCTGAGGGCGAGCAGGGCGACGACGGTCACCCCGGAGCCGACCAGGGCCGAGGCCCGGCTGAGCATCTCCTCGGCGATGCCGCCCTCGAAGAGATCGCTGATGAGGACCAGCACCGTGTCGGCCGGGCGCTCGACGATGCTCTCGCAGTAGGCCAGCGCGCGGTTGATGTCGGTGCCGCCGCCGAGCTGGACGCCGAACAGCACGTCGACCGGGTCGTCGAGGTCGTCGGTGAGGTCGACGACCTCGGTGTCGAAGACGACCATCCGGGTGCTGCACCGAGCGCAGGGAGGCGAGCACCGCGCCGAACACGCTGGAGTAGACGACCGACTCGGCCATCGACCCCGACTGGTCGATGCACAGCACGATGTCGCGCTCGACCTGGTGGGTCCGGCGGGCGAAACCCGACCAGCCGCTCGGGGACGACTGTGCGGTACTCGGGCAGGTAGTGCTTGAGGTTCGCCACGATCGTCCGCCGCCAGTCGACGTCGCGGAGCTTGGGCCGTCGGCTGCGCGCCGACCGGTCGAGGGCGCCGGTGACGGCCTGCACGGTGCGGGCGCGCAGGCGCTCCTCCAGCTGGTCGGTGACGGTGCGGACGACGGCCCGGGCCGTCTCGCGGGAGTGCTCGGGGATGGCTCGGCCCAGGCCGACGAGGGTGCTGACCAGGTGCACGTCGGGCGTGACCGCCTGCATCATCTCGGGTTCGAGCAGCAGCTGGCGCAGCCCGAGCCGGTCCATCGCGTCGGCCTGCATGACCTGGACGACGCTGGTCGGGAAGTAGCCCCGGATGTCGCCCAGCCACCGGGAGACCCGCGGGCGCCGAGCCGCCCAGGCCGCCGCGGCGGTCGGAGTCGTAGAGCGCCTCGAGCGCCTCGTCGCGCCGGCGGTCGTCGGCCTCCAGCGCGGCCAGTCCCTCGGCCGCGCCCTCACCCAACGGCTCCGCCGCGGCCTCGCCGAGGACCAGCCGCCAGCGGGTCAGTCGGTCGCGTGCCTCGTCAGTCATCGGCCATCCCCCAGCCCGAGCAGCGCGGCCACCCGGTCCACCGCGGGCCGGGCACGCTCCAGGTCGAGCCGTTCGGACACCGCGGCCGGTGCCGCTCCCCCGCCGCCGAGCCGGGCGACCTGACGCCCGATCGAGCGGCGCTCGGGCGGCTGGAACCGGGAGAACGTACGCCGTAGCAGCGGCAGGAGGTCCTCGAAGACGGGCTCCGCGATGCCGCTGACCCACTCGTCGACGATCGCCAGTAGCGCCGGGTCGTGCACGAGGAGCACCGACTCGCCCGACAGGAAGCCGTCCAGCCAGGCGGCGCCGTCGTCGGCCGGGGCGCCGACCGAGAGCCGACGACTCATCCGCGTCGCGGCGTCGGCCTGGTCGATGCGGCCGTCGTCGAGCAGCAGCCGGTCGACCCGTCCCGCCACCGAGCCGTGCACCCGGTCGCGCGCGGCCACCGCCTCCAGCGAGGACATCCAGCGCGTGCGCATCTCCCCGTCGTCGAGCAGCGCCACCCCGCGGTGGGCGGCCTCGACACCGTCGCGGACCGCGGCCGCGGCGTCGTCGTCGAGCCCGACGCACGCAGCGGGCAGACCGATCGCGGCCCGCAGGACCAGGGCACGCAGCACGTGCGCCACGCCGCCAACGTCGACCCCCCGGACGTCGCCGTACCTGATCGTCCGCGCCAGCGGCTCGACGGCGCCGAGCAGCGCGAGCACGTCGTGCTGCTTCGCGGTGCGCTCCTCCAGGGCGGCCACAACCGAACGCAGCCCCTCGGGGAGATCGGCGAGCAGGCACTGGGACACCAGTCTGCCGAGGGTCGCCAGGTCGTCGGATCGACCCGCGGTCTCGGTGACCTTGGCGGCGGCCGCGGCGGCCACGGTCGTGCCGAACAGCCCGGCCTCGATGACCGCCACGGCGAGCTCGGGACGCCACTCGAGCTGCCACGCCTCCTTGAACGTGCCCGTGGTGCCGCCGGCGTCGGCCTCGGTGCCCCAGTCGACGCCGAGCAGCCGGAGCCGGTGCAGCAGGACGGACCGGGCGCGCTGGTTCTCCCTGCGCAGGTCCAGGACGACGGTCTGCGACGCCGCTGCGGGCTTGAGCCGTGCCGCCCGCTGCTGGCGCTGGAGGTCGGCGGCGAGCGGCACCATCGGCGCCCGCTCGGGGACCGCACCGAGCTCGCGGCCCACGACCAGCGAGTCGTGCACCAGACCCAGCGGCACCCGCGATCCCTCGCAGAGCACGGCCTCGGCCGCGTCGTCCAGCTCGGACAGCCCGACGGACGGCCGCCCTCGCATCGCCGCCAGGGCCGTGGCGAGCCGGGACGCCTCCACGATCGAGGCGGTCGAGGCGTCGAGCTGCTGGCCGCGGAGCTCGCGCGCGACGCGGACCAGCCAGCTCGTCGCGAGCGAGTCGTCGTGCTGCTCGCGGCTCCAATGGTCGAAGAGGTGTTGGTACCAGCCCGGCGACGTCACCCCCGCGCCGTACCCGCTCGCGAACGCCAGCCGCCCCGACGACCACGGCGCCCAGGTGGCGGCGACCTTCGTCTTCGGCAGCCCCCGGAGCAGCTCGTTGTCGCGGGCCTGCGGCGGGAAGCCCGCCGGGTCCAACGCCGGCGCGTGGTAGGCGCCGCACACGAACGCGACCCGCTCGACGCCCTCCTCCTTCATCGCCGCCCGGAGCGCGCGGCGCATGGCGGCTTCGCGGCGCGCGTTCTCGACGACGTCGGGGTCGTCGTCGGGGCGCGGGTCGCCCTCGCGGACCGCGGCCATGGCGTCCTTGACGGCGGCGAAGCGCTCCAGCGAGGAGGTGCTGCGGTGCTCGACGGCGTCCTCCCACCACCGTTCGGGGTCGTCGTAGCCGGCCGCGGCGGCGAGCAGCCCGATCGGGTCGGGACGGGGAGCCTGGCCCGGGCGGGGCTCGTCGGGGTCGGCCTCGGGCGCGTCCGCGAGCTGATGGACCACCGGCAGGTCGGCGAAGCGCACAGGCACGCCGTTCTCGAGCGCCCAGCGCGCCGCGACCCACTCGGGTGAGAAGGACGCGAGGGGGTAGAACAGCGCCTTGCGCGGGGCCTCGACGGCGTACACGAGGCCGGCCACCGGCGGCCGCATGTCGGCGTCGGCGAGCAGCCCGACGACCACGTCGAGCTCGGGGGCGCCCTCGATGAGGACGACGTCCGGGCGCAGCTCGTCGAGGGCCTGCGCCACGGATCGGGCCGAGCCGGGTCCGTGGTGCCGGATCCCCAGCACCTCGACGGTTGCAGTCATCGTCGTGAAGGCTCAGCCGAGCTCGCGGCAGGCCTGGTAGAGGTCACTCCACTCACGCCGGTCGCGGACGACCGTCTCGAGGTACTCCTGCCACACGATCCGGTCCTGCACGGGGTCCTTGACCACGGCCCCGAGCAGGCCGGCCGCGATGTCGGCGGCGCCCACCCGGCCGTCACCGAAGTGCGCGGCCAGCGCGACCCCGTTGGTGATCACCGAGATCGCCTCGGCGCGTCGACAGGGTCGCGGTGGGTGACTTGAGGGTCGTACGTCGGTCGGCCGTCACACCCGAGCGCAGCTCGCGGAAGATCTGGACGACGCGGTTGACCTCGGACAGCGACTCGAGGTCGGCCGGCAGGGAGAGGCTGCGGCCGAGGGCCTCGACGCGGGTGCGGACGATCTCCACCTCCTCCTCGAGGGTGTCGGGCAGCGGCAGTACGACGGTGTTGAAACGCCGGCGCAGGGCCGAGGAGAGCTCGTTGACGCCCTTGTCGCGGTTGTTGGCGGTGGCGATGACGTTGAAGCCCGGTCTGGCCTGGACCTCGGAGTCGAGCTCGGGCACCGCGAGGCTCTTCTCCGACAGGATCGTGATCAGCGCGTCCTGGACGTCGGCGGGGATCCGAGTGAGCTCCTCGACGCGCACCAGCGCGCCGGTCTCCATCGCCCGCATCACCGGACTGGGGACGAGCGCCTCGCGGCTGGGGCCCTCGGCGAGCAGGCGGGCGTAGTTCCAGCCGTAGCGCAGCGACTCCTCCGCCGTGCCCGCCGTGCCCTGCACCACCAGCGTGGACGAGCCGCTGATCGCGGCCGCGAGGTGTTCGCCCAGCCAGGTCTTCGCGGTGCCGGGCACACCGAGGAGCAGCAGTGCCCGGTCGGTGGCCAGCGTGGCCACCGCGATCTCGACGAGGCGGCGCGAGCCGAAGTACTTCGGCTCGATGGCCGTACCGTCGGGCAGCTCCCCTCCGAGCACGTAGAGCGACACGGCCCACGGGGAGAGCCGCCAGCTCGGCGGGCGCGGCCGGTCGTCGGCCGCAGCCAAGGCCGTCAGCTCCTCGGCGTACTGCTGCTCGGCATGGGCACGCAGCACGTCGGGGGTGGAGATCTCGGTCATCGGAAGGCCTCACTGATCGATCGGTGCAGGGACTGGAACTGGAGGACGTCGCGCAGGGTCGTGCGCAGGTAGGTGTCGTCGCCGGCGGCGCGCATGGCCTTCTCGATGGCGGGCAGGGTGCTGGGGTGCAGGGCCGTCGGCAGGTGGTCGCGCAGTGCGCGGACGGCGTGACCACTGGTCTTGTCGCGGCCGAGCGTCGCGAGCACGGCGCGGCTCAGCTTCGGTCCCCACGGCCGCGGGGCCTGGGCGAGCTCGGCGCTCAGCGACCCGAGTGTCGCCGCCGACAGCCGGGCGAGCAGATGCTGCTCTCGCTCGTCGGGCGTCAGGAGTGCGAGCAGCCGGCTGTCCGGACTGGTCGTCATCAGGGCCCGCGCCCACGCGACGTGCTGGCGCCCGGCGGCCGCGGCCGTCAGCGCGCCGGTCACGACCAGGGCGTCGTCGGGACGCAGCATCGCGACCACCTTGGCCGGCTCGGCACGAGTCACCTCGGTCCAGACGTCGAGCGGCGCGCCCGCGACGATCTGCTGGAGCCAGCGGTTGCGCTTCGAGACGCCGGGGCCGGGGTCGGCGAGTCCGTCGCGGATGCCTGCTGCGTCGGGGTCGTCGGGCAGGTCGACCTCGAGGTGCTTGCGCAGGGTGCCGTGCACCGTGAGCAGCGGACGGAGCCGATCGGCCATGCGGGCGGCCCGTCCGGAGCCGGGGAGTCGGTCGAGCAGGCGGCACGCCACCTCGCGCACCGACTTCGCGCGGTCGTCCAGGCAGCGCTCGAGGAACGGCTCGTCGGCGCCGCCCAGCCCGATCACCAGAGCCGCAAGGGCCGCCGCGCGGTGCTGGGCGCCGTCGGTGTCCCAGGTCTGCTCCACGAGCGCGCGGCCGGCGTCGGGATCGGTGCGGCGGAGCTCGGCGACCGCGCTCACCCGGTCGACCGCCTGCTCCGCGGGACCCTCCTCGGCCACCCAGGACCATTCCGGGTTGCGGGCGGCGAGCCACCGGCCCCGTTCGCCGAGCACGGCGCGGGCGGCACGACGTACGACGCTCGTGGTGGCCAGGTCGAGCACCTGTGGCAACAAGCGGGGCGGTACGACGCAGCCGGCCGCGGCCGCCGTGTCGAACCAGTGCACCGTCAGCACGCCACGGGACGCGCCGCCGACCGGCCCTTGCGCGACAAGCAGCTCGAGGATCTGGACCGCGGGCGACGGCGCGACGGCCAGCGTCTCCTCGGGCGCGGGGTCGTCGGGCTCGGGCGCGCTTTCCGGCAGCCGGCCCGCGCGGCGCACGGCGTCGCCCAGGGCGGCCGCGTCGAGCAGCGCCTCCTCCCGAGTGGTGTCGTCGCGGGGCACGAAGCCGAGGGCGGGCAGTGGCGGCACCTCGCGCCGGGCCGTGCCGACCAGGGCGGCGGCGCGCAGTTGGCCCCACCACTCGTCCAGGTTCGCGGTCCCAGGAGTCGTCACAGAGCCACCAGCCGGCCGTCGACGGCGACGCTGAGCGGGCGGAACCGGCCCCCCTCGAGCTCGCCGAACACGTCGGCAGGGTGGCCACCGGTCAACGCCAGCAACGGCCAGGGCGGGACGCCGTCGTCGACCAGGTCGAGCCGGTCGCCGGCCGCGTCGCGCACGGACGGCGGGTCGCCGGTGATGACGGTGACGCCCGCGATCGTGACCGGGACGCGGTCCAGCCACGGCCCCGCGGCCAGTCGCTCCGCGCGTCCGGCGAGGGCGCCGGTCACGCTGGCCGCTTCGCCCAGCGCCGTGACCGTGCCGGTCGCGACCGGGTCCTCGGCGAAGAGCACCCGGCGCGGCGGCGTACCGGGATAGCGGCTGACGGTGGCGGCGATCACCGTGCCGGCGAGCTGCGGCGTGGCCAGCGGCGTCATCCCGGCCGAGAAGTCGAGCACGACCAGCAGCTCGCCGGTCGCCTCGTCTCGCAGCCAGGTCCGCTGCTGCTGGAGGCGGCCGTCGTCACTGCGGTGCCCACCGAGGACCTGGAAGCTGCTGGCGTACGTGTCGGCGGCCTTGACCTCGGCGGTCGGGTCGGGCCCACCCGAGGTAGGTACGGAGGTCGGCGAGACCGTCGCGGTCGAGGGCGTCGCGCATCGCCCAGGCCCGGGTCGCGGTCCACCAGCGACCGCTCACGGCGAGCAGGTGGTCGGCCCAGTCCTCACGGCGGTGCACGTCGCCGGCCATCCTGCGGACCTGCTCGGCCAGCCCGGGCAGCTGGGCGTCGACGAGCCTGGCGGCGGTCTCGTCCCACCAGCCGTAGGGCTGCTGGCGCGCGGCGGCGGTGCCGGCCCGGACCAGATCGCGCAGCCACACCGAGAAGTCGTCGAGGCCCGCAGTCATCAGTGCCAGCCGCTCCTCCAGGCGCTTGGCCTGCGCCACCGGGTCCGGAGGGCCAGCGCTCTCGATGCGGGCCTGGCGGGCTACGCCCTTCTCCGCCCGGGCGTCGGCCCATTCCTGGGCGAAGGCCGCGGCCTGCTCGGCGTCCGCGACCGCCCCACTGCCGCGCACCCAGAGCAGCAGTAGGGCCAACGCGTGCTTGCAAGGGAACTTGCGGCTCGGGCACGAGCAGCGGAACGCCGGCCCGGCGAGGTCGACGCTGACCTGGTAGGGCGACTTGCCGCGGCCCTGGCACTTCCCCCACACCAGGATGTCGGTGCTCCCGGTGTCCGACCACAGCGCGGGGTTGGTGAGCCTGCGGGCAGCCGTCATCGAGGAGTCGTCCGGCGCGAGCTTGGTCACCTGCGCCTCGGTCCAGCGGGGCATCGCTGCCCATCCAAGCACCCGGGTGCGACGCCGACGCTCGCGCCGACCAAGGATCCGAGAATGGCGGGCGAGGTGTCAGGCATCGATGATCGGTGGGAGCCGGCACCCAGCGCTGCTAGACCCGCTCGAAGACGAGGTCGAAGTCCTTGCGCCAGGTTGATCCGTGATCCTCAGAAGCTTCCCAGCGACCCGCGATCCGGTCTGGCGCGACGTCAGCGATGAACCGTTGGAACATGTCGGGGTCCTCGCGACTCAGATTCCAATGCGTGCCATCGAAGGTCATGGCGAAGACCCTGCAGACACCTCGTTCGTCGTGGTACAGGGCGGTGTAGGCGCCGTTCGGGTCGCTGCGTCCGAGAACCAAGACCATCTCACTCGTGGCCTTTCCGACATCGCCCACCATCGTCCAACGGAAGACGACAAACGCGTCGCTCAGCCACTCCACCGTCGCCGAGCCCGGCACCTCCTGGTCGGCTGGCTCCAGGAACCACGCGTTCCGCATCGTCGTCTGCCACGATCCAACCAGGACGTCCAGCTGCTGCATGGCCTCGTTGCGCATCGCTTCCTCCTTGACGTTGACGCTGGGTCGACTCCCACCAGGCGAACTCATCGATCGAGGGATGTCCAGAAGATGCCGAGTGACCCACCAGTGACCGATCATGCCGCAGACAGCGCGCGCGCTGCGGCAACAACCAAATCGCGCTGTCGTGCATCGTAAGGACGTGAACAGCCTGCAGCGTGTCGCGTGGTCGGTCGGCCGAGTCAGCGTGGTGTTCGCGGTCGTCGTGACTCCGCTGACCGCCTGCGATGCGGACAGGTCAGCCGAACGCCCGACCGGTCCGGTCTCGTCGACCCCGCTCAGTCAGACCGGTGACCCGTCCGGCGACCCGTCATCTGACCCGGCCGGCGAGCCGACCACGGGCGGCTCCTCGACCCCGGTGGTCAAGCCGCATCGTGCGGCGATGCCGGAGGTGCCGATGCGGTACATGTATGCGCGGGGTGCCAGCTCCGAAGGCGTCCTGGTCAGTGCCGCGGGGATCACCGAGACCGGGCAGAGCGCGTCGGCCTATGTCCCGACGCGAACCGGCGCGGTCTTCGCCAGCGGCGACCAGGTCTACGACCTCGTGGACGGGGGCACAGCTGTCCCCATCGGGACGGTGCCCGAGCAGTCTGTCTTCCTGCAGGTGGATCCGACGCTGCGCTACGTCGCCTGGGAGGTGCGCCGGGCCGACGGTCTCCACGCGCGGGTGCTCGTGTACGACGTCGTCCGCCACCGCATGGTGCTTGACCGTGTGCTGCTGTGGGGTGACCGGACCAGCCCTGTCCGGATCACGACCTTCGGCGCGGCCCGGCTGCGGCTAGTTCACCTGCCGCGGTGGGATTTCTGGAAGTTCGCCACGTTGTCGGGTCACGCCCTGGCGACGCCGGGAGGGCAAGTCGTGGATCTGCGATCCCACCGGGTCGAGGGTTCGAGGGTGAGCCGCGGCCTGTGGTCACCGGGCCTGCGTTACCGCGCTTCCGAAGCCCGTGGCCGACGCCCGTGGCAGGTGGTCGAACTGACGACCGGCCGGGACGTCACCCCTTCCGCGCTGCGCGGACCGGCTCTGCGTGTGCGGCTCACCGGATGGCTCGGCAACGCGACCTTCGGGGTGCTCACCTCGTCGGGCACGTGGCGACACTCCTCCGTCGCGGCGTCGGTCTGCCGCGTCGCGGGGCGGTGCCGGGTGGTGTGGCGCCTTCATCTGGGGGTCAAGGACAGCGGCCTGCAATGGTCCAACGAGATCGGCTAGCTCATGCCGAGCTGCTCGTGCTGATCCAGGAGCCCGCCCTTGACAGGCTCGATCGGCAGCCAGAGCTCGCAGGTCGCCGTACCAGCGTCCGGGTCGAACGCGAGCGTCGCGACCATCTCGGGTCCAGGCCGCAACCGCCACGGCTGCGAGGGGAACCATTCCGTCGCGGTGCCCGGACGGGTTGACGGAGCCACCCTCGATGGGACCAGCCGCCTGCTTCGCGGTCAGAGACCCGAGAGCCTGTCTGCGAGCTCAGGGTGGATCGTGGTCGTGACCTTGACCCCTGTGGCCAGCACTGTTCTCGGATGCGACCCGTGGACCATCGTGTTCTGCAGCGAGCCGGTCGACGCCCCAGTCATGAGCACGGCGAAGTGAGTGGCGGGCCAAGTGCGGTAGTTCCCCGCCTGACAGGTGTCGCGCGGCCAAGCGAGGCTGGGTGCCTGCCCCAACACCGTATCGACTGACTGAAGGAGCTCTCTGTGAGTATCGCCCCGCCATCCACGCGCATCTGGAACGACGCGCCGTCCCTTGAGACCGCGAACGAGCTGTCCGCCAGGAGCCTCATCGGCCATCTCGGCATCGAGTTCATCGAGGTGGGTGAGGACTACCTGGTCGCACGAATGCCGGTCGACGACCGAACCCGTCAGCCGGTTGGAATCCTCCACGGCGGTGCATCGGTCGCGTTGGCGGAGACCCTCGCCAGCTGCGCGGCCACCTTCACAGTCGACCGCGACCAAGCCAACTGCGTCGGCATGGAAATCAACGCCAACCACGTTCGGCCGGTGACCTCTGGGTGGGTGACCGGCATCGCGGGCCCGATCGCCCTCGGCCGCCGGACCCAGGTCTGGGAAGTTCGGATCACCGACGACGACGGCAGACTGGTATGCGTCTCCCGCTGCACCATGGCGGTGATCCCCAGGCCGACGCCGGATGCTATGTCGGGCAGCCAGACGTGAGTAGTAACCAGTGGCCGTCCTCATGACGAGGCACGATGGAACGCATGTCCCTGCCCACACCGACACTGCACACCGCTGGCTTGCGACTACGTCCCTTCGCCGACGCGGACGCCGAGGCGCTCTTCGCGCTGCACAGCAGCCCCTACGTGCTGCGCTATTGGGACGCGCCGCCCTGGAGCGAACCTGCGCGCGCCGAACGCTTCATCGCGGCTTGCCGGCAGATGGCGGAAGAAGGCAGTGGGGCGCGGCTGGCCATGGAGCGTGTTTCCGACGGGGCGTTCATCGGCTGGTGCAGTCTGACCCGGTGGAACCCGGACTACCGCAGCGCGGCGTTGGGCTACTGCCTCGAGGATGCGGCATGGGGGCACGGCTACGCGACGGAGGCTGCGCGCGCCTTGCTGCAGTGGGCATTCGACACGCTGGATCTAAATCGAGTCCAGGCCGAGACAGATACGCGCAACGTGGCATCTGCCCGCGTCCTGGAGAAGCTCGGATTCGTGCGTGAAGGGACGCTGCGGGAAGACTGCGTCGTGAACGGCGAGGTATCGGACTCGTGGGTGTACGGGCTGATCAGGCGGGAGTGGCAGCCGTCGTTCGGCTGATCGGTACCCAATGTCGGTGGCCGCTGACAGACTCGCGACGTGCAGCGGAAGGCGAGGATCGAACCGGCGCCCGAGGTGGTCGTCCGGCTCTCGGCGATCGCGCTCGCACTCCCCGAGGCCTACGAGGAGGATGCCTGGACGGGCGTGCGTTGGCGGATCCGGAGCAAGACGTTCGGGCACGTCATGGTCGCCCAGGAGGGCTACGAGTCGTCGTACCGTGACTTCACCGGCATCACCGAGCCCACAACGGTGTTCACCTTCCGGGCTTCCGGTGACGAGCTGCTCGCCCTGACCAACGCCGGACCGCCGTTCTACCTGCCGCCGTGGTCGCCCACCATCGTTGGCATGGTGCTCGACGACGCCACGGACTGGGCCGAGGTGGCCGAGCTGATAACCGAGAGCTACCGGTTCTGCGCCCCGCAGAGGCTGGTGCGGCTGCTCGATCACGTGGCCGAGCGGATAGCTCCCTGCGGTGTCCGATTCCCGCCAGAACAGCGCCGCTCGGAGCGGCCAGACTGGAGGCATGCACCGAGTCGTACCGCTCAAGGTCCACTACTACGGAACCCCCGTCGTTCTGGTCTCCTCGACCAACCCGGACGGCACCACGAACCTCGCGCCGATGTCCTCTGCGTGGTGGCTGGGGCAGAACGCGATGCTGGGCCTGGGTGCCTCGTCGCGCACGACGCAGAATCTCCTGCGCACCGGTGAGGCGGTTCTCAACCTCGCCTCGACCGACCTCGTCGACCACGTCGACCGGCTGGCTCTGCTCACCGGGTCGCCGGAGCTCTCGCCGCACAAGCGCGAGACCGGCTACCGCTACGAGCCGCGCAAGTTCGAGGTCGCCGGGCTGACCCCGGAGTCCTCGGACCTGGTGGCACCCCACCGGGTGGCCGAGTGCCCGATCCAGCTGGAGTGCCGAGTGTCGGGCCACTACCCGATCGCCAACGACTCGGCCAACGCGCACGCGATTCACGTCGAGGTGCTGCGCGCACACGTGGCCGATGCCGTGCGTCTGCCGGGCACCGACCACATCGACCCGCAGGCCTGGGACCCGCTGATCATGAAGTTCTGTGACTTCTTCGGCGACGGCCAGCCGTTGATCCCCTCCCGGCTGGCGGCTGGGTGGCGGATGCCCGGCCGGCTCGAGGCCGCGTCTAGCCCGGATCCACCGATGAGCGTGAGTGGGTTGAGCGTGCCGTAGAACGAGAATGCCCTTGCGTGGCGGGAGAATCGGAGTTCTTCAGGCAACGATTCGACCGAGACGCAAGGGACATCTCGTGAGGTGCAACTCTCTCACACGCTGCGGGCGACGTCGGCGGTGTTCGACGATCCGAATCTGGTGTCGTCGGCTGGGCTGGTCCCGGTGCTGGCGCTTGGCGGAGTCCGCGGGGCTGCGGGACCTGGCCGATGAGCACCTGACGGTGCCGACCGACAAGGGCGCGAACGCCGGGTTGAAGGTCGCCTCGCTGGTCGCGGGGATGGTCGCCGGCGCGGACTCGATCGATGACATGGCGTTGTTGCGGCACGGCGGGATGGGCCGGGTCTTCACCCAGGCGTACGCGCCGTCGACGTTGGGGTCGTTCCTGCGGGCGTTCGCCTTCGGGCACGTCCGCCAGCTCGACGCGGTCGCCTCCCGGTTCCTGATCGGGCTGGCCGGGCTGACCCGTCTGCTGGTCGTCGGCTCGGCGGTCGAGCGAGCTGGTACGCGTTGCTCGATGTCGACGACACCATGGTCGAGGTCCACGGCTACGCCAAGCAGGGCGCCGGGTTCGGCTACACCCGGGTCCGTGGCCTCAACGCGCTGCTGGCCACGCCTGAGCTACCCAGCACGGCGGCGCCGGTGATCGTGGCCCAGCGGCTGCGCAAGGGGTCGGCGAACTCCGCCCGCGGCGCGAAGCGGCTGGTCGCGCGACGCGCTGAAGACCGTGCGCGGGCTCGCGCGACCTGCGGGCCCCGCACGCGGCCCGGCGGATGCTGGTGCGGATGGACTCGGCGTTCTACGGCCGCGGCCGCGGTCCACGCCGCGCTCGAGCCGGCGGCGCCGCGGTGTCGGTCACGGTGCGGATGGACGCGCAGGTCAAGGCCGCGATCGCCGCGATCGGCGAGGACGCGTGGACCACGATCGAGTACACCGACGCGGTCTTCGACGAGGCCACCGGGCCGGTGGATCTCCCGCGCCGAGGTCGCCGAGATCGACTTCACCGCGTTCGCCTCCCAGAAGAAGGCCGAGCAGGTGCCCGGCCGGCTGGTGGTGCGCCGGATCCCGGACTTCAACGCCGAGAAGCCGCACGCCGGTCAGGCCACCCTGTTCGACGTCTGGCGGTTCCACGCGTTCTTCACCACCGCCGACCCCGACGGTCCTCGACACCGTCGCCGCCGACAAGACCCACCGCGATCACGCGATCATCGAGCAGGTCCACGCCGACCTGAAGGACTCCGCGCTGGCCCACCTGCCGTCGGGGATGTTCACCGCCAACGCCGCCTGGCTGGTGCTCGCGGTGATCGCGTTCAACCTCACCCGCGCCGCCGGCACCCTCAGCGGCCCCGACCTCGCCAAGGCCACCACCGCGACGATCCGCCGCAAGCTGATCAACGTGCCCGCCCGGGTCGCGACCTCGGCCCGCCGGCTCGACCCTGCACCTACCCCAGGCCTGGCCCTGGGAGACACGCCTGGACCGAGCTGTTCGACCGCGGTCAGCGACCCACCACCGTCACCAGGCGGCCTGACCACCCAGCAGCGAGAGCTGCGCGACCCGAGGACCACCGTGGAACACCCGGACAGCGAGGTCCGGTAACTCAGCCTGCGCAGAAGACCCCGAACTCAACACCACCGATAGCACACGTGGCGATCGGTGGATTGCGGGCTTAGCGGCAGTCCTGAAGCCGGTGCTCGTCTCCTCCCCCACTGGGCAGAGTCCAGATCGGGCTACCTGGTCTGACCGAAGAACTCGCGCAGGTCGCCCACGACCAGCTCGGGCACTTCGAGCGCGGCGAAGTGGCCGCCTCGTTCGAACTCCGACCAGTGCACGATGTTGTCGTTGTCGCGCTCGGCCAGCGGCCGGATCGTCTGGAAGTCGTCCTTGAACACCGCGACGCCGGTCCGGCCGTGGCTGACCTGCGGCTCGACGCCGGAGCGCCCCTCCGCGTAGTGGTAGCGGACCGCGGTGGCCGAGGTGTTGGTCAGCCAGTAGAGCGAGACCTGGGTGAGCACCTGCTCGGGCGAGACCAGGCTGGTGCCGTTGCCGAAGTTCTCGAACAGCTCGTTGTAGGCGAGCTGGCCCACCGGCGAGTCCGACAGCGCCGCCGCGATGGTCTGCGGGCGGGTGCCGTTCATCTGGTTGTAGCCGGCCACCGACTGGAACCAGCCGGCGAACTCCAGCGCGGCGTACTCCTTGGGCCCGAACTTCTCGAACTCGCTCGGGTCGCCGGAGGGGAACGAGAACAGCTGCAGCACGTGCGCGCCCAGGAAGCCCTCCGGGTTCAGGAGCGCCAGCTCCCGCGAGACCATCGCCCCGCCGTCGCTGCCGTGGGTGCCGTACGACGAGTAGCCGAGCCCGCGCATCAGCTGGTCGTAGGTGCGGGCCACCCGCGCCATCGTCCAGCCCTCGTCCACGACCGGCGTGCTGAAGCCGAACCCCGGCATCGACGGGACGACGACGTGGAAGGCGTCCTCGGCCCGGCCGCCGTGCGCCTCGGGGTCGGTGAGCGGGCCGATCATGTCCAGGAACTCGGCGAACGAGCCCGGGTAGGTGTGCAGGAGCAGCAGCGGCGTCGCGTCCTCGTGCGCCGAGCGGACGTGCACGAAGTGGATCGGTCTGGCCCTCGATCTCGGTCTGGAAGTTCGGCACGGCGTTCATCCGGGCCTCCTGGGCGCGCCAGTCGAACGACTTCCAGCGCTCGACCATGTCGCGCAGGTAGGAGACCGGGGTGCCGTACTCCCAGCCGTCGCCGGGCGCGGCCACGGGGAACCGGGTCTGCTCGAGCCGGCGCTGCAGGTCCTCGAGGTCGGCCTCGGGGATGGTGATGGTGAAGGGGCGGATTTCGGTGGTCTGGTTGGTTGTCATGCTGCTACCCTAGAAGGGATTCAGGAATGTTTCGTTCCTATATTTCCGGGACTCTTCGCGACTTTGAAGAGGGGCTCCGATGGCGGACACCGCGGCCCGGATGCTGGCCCTGCTCGGCCTGCTCCAGGCCCGCGCCGAGTGGTCCGGTGCCGAGCTCGCCGCAGCGGCTCGGTGTCACCGACCGGACGGTCCGCAACGACATCGACCGGCTGCGCAGGCTCGGCTATCCGGTGGACGCCGTCCGGGGTCCGGGCGGCCGCTACCGGCTCGGCGTCGGCACCAAGCTGCCACCACTGCTGCTCGAGGAGGACGAGGCGGTCGCCGTCGCGGTCGGGCTGAGTGCCGGCACGGCGGTGCAGGGCATCGAGGAGACCAGTGCCCGCGCGCTGGCCAAGTTGGAGCACGTGCTCCCCCACCGGTTGCAGCGCCGGGTCAACGCCCTGCGGGACGCGGTCAGCGCCGGTCCCGAAAACACCGGATCCAACGTCGCCGACCCCGCCGTCGACCCCGGCCTGCTCTCCGAGGTGGCGGCGGCGGTCCGCGACCACGTGGAGCTCCGGTTCGACTACCGGGGCGAGCGGCGGCAGCTCGAGCCCTACCGGCTGGTGAGCTGGCAGCGGCGCTGGTTCGTGGTGGCCCGCGACCCGCTCGACGACACGTGGGCGCCGTACCGCCTGGACTGGATGACGCTGCGCACTCCGGGCGGGCGCCGGTTCACCCCGCGCCCGCTGCCGGGCGGCGACTACACCTCGTTCGTGCTCCGCGAGGTGGCGTTCTCGGGGTGGCACGTGCACGCCCGCATCGCGGTCGACGCGCCGGCGGAGGAGGTGCTGGCCCGGATCAACCCGACGGTCGGCGTGGTCGAGAGCGTGGACGCCGACCGCTGCGTGCTCGTCACCGGCGCCGACAGCGTCGAGATCGTGGCCGTCTACATCGGCATGCTCGGGCTGGACTTCCATGTCACCGAGCCTCCGGCACTGGTCGAGGCAGTAGCGACGCTGGGTGAGCGGTATAGCCACGCTTTACCTCAGACCTCGGGAGACCCTTAGCCCGGCAAGCTCGACGCGCACCGGCATGCCGCACCTAAGCCGCGAGGCGGCGATCCGGCCATGCCTGATCTGGTGAGCGAATTCACGGCCGGGCGAAGGACCAGACCGGGCGGACCAGGCTGACCTGGCCAGTGAGTTCCAATTCGGCAAGCAAGGCGTGGGTCAGTTTCGTCGATGTAGCCGTGCCCCTCGGCTTCGGCGCGCCACACTTCGGCGATGACGAAACCGCCGCCGTCGGGGTAGACCGCGTGTGACATCAGACCCGCAGGCGGCCCTGCAGCCTGCATCATGGACTGCCCTACCTTTGGCGTCGAGCTCGTTGAACTGGTCCTGGGTCGCCGGAGCTACGGTGAGCTGGAGAAGGAAGGCCATGGCACCGATCTTCGCCTACGAGCCGCGCCAACGAAGACGTCGGCGCACACGATGCTGGGAAGGATCGCCGGAACGGCCGCGTCATTTTGCATCTACTGCAGGAACCGCCACGAGTAGCAAGCTCGGGTGGATGATTTTCCGGTGCTCAGCATGGTGACGATCGGCGTCACGGCTTCACGGCCGGAACCTTCCTCGAAAAGCTCACCGACGGGGGCGTGGGGCTGCTGCTCGACCTCCGCCAGCGCCGCGGCGTTCGGGGCCCCGACTACGCCTGGGCGAACTCGGCGCGGCTCCAGCGCGCGCTCGCCGCGGCGGACATCGGCTACCGGCACATGAAGGAGCTAGCGCCGACAACCGAGCTGCGCCAGCTCCAGTATCGCGAGGACGACCGCCAGGGCGTGGGTAAGCGCAACCGCATCGCGCTGGCGCCCGAGTACGCCGAGCGCTACACCCATCAGATCCTCGACCCGTTCGACCTCGGCTCGCTCGTGGCGGAGCTTCCGACCGACTCGGCGACCGCGCTCCTCTGCGTCGAGCGCGATCCGGAGGCATGCCACCGCTCGCTCGTGGCCGAGCGCCTGCGCGCCGCGCACGGCCTGCTGGTCACGGACCTCCGCCCGGGTTAAGCCACGCCGCTGACAGACTGCGCTGTGGCGCGGCGTCACCGCCTCGTGAGTACACCTTCCAGATGCGCCCGTGGACAACGCCCGAGCTCGAGAGTCGCCTGCGATGCGCAGGATTCCAGAGCATCGAGATCCAGCCAGGGGTAGGCGGCGAACCACCGGCAGGCTCCTTGTCACCGCAGCTTTTCCGCAGACGATGACCGCCTGCATAGCGTCGACGTGATGCGCGCACCTGATCCCGCCTTCGCGGACCCCCGCCTTGCCGTTCTGTACGACGTGTTCGACGACGACCGCCGGGACCTTGACGCCTACGTGGCCATCGCCGAGGAAGTGGCGGCCGGCAGCGTGGTCGACGTCGGCTGTGGCACCGGTGCGCTGGCCGTCCGACTGGCGGCGCTGGACCTAGACGTTGTGGGCGTCGACCCCGCCGGTGCCTCACTGGATGTGGCTCGCGCGAAGCCGCACGCCGAGCGCGTCACGTGGGTGAATGGCGACGCCACCGCCCTCGAGAGGCTGCACCTCGCCGCAGACCTGGCCGTGATGACCGGCAACGTCGCGCAGGTGTTCACGTCCGACGATGACTGGATCCGAACGCTGGACGCTGTCCGCGCCTGCTTGCGTCCTGGCGGGTGGTTCGCGTTCGAGACCCGTCGTCCTGACGTCCGCGATTGGGAACGATGGGACGTCCCGCCGACGACGATCATCGTGCCCGGCGGTGCGACCGTGGTCTTCACGAGGACAGTGACTGACGTCGCGCTGCCACTGGTGACCTTCGAGACGACAACGACCGTGCTCGGTGAGATCGTGCTCTCGCCGTCCACTCTGCGCTTCCGCGAGCGCGACGAAGTCGAGCTAGATCTCGACGAGCACGGCTTCGAGGTGGTCGACGTACGCGACGCTCCGGACCGCCCGGGCAAAGAGCTCGTGTTTCTCGCTCGCCGCACCGATGCCTGATCGCGACTTGCGCTGTCGCGATCCGATATGCGAGACCGCGACCCGCGCGGCGATGGCTGGGTCGCGCCTCTAGGGTGGACCGATGGCATCGGTCAAACAGTTCCAAGTCACCTTCGACTGCGCAGAACCTGAGCGTGTCGCTCGTTTCTGGTGCGAGGTGTTGGGGTACGTCGTACCGCCGCCACCGGAAGGGTTTGCCACGTGGGACGATTTCGATCGCGCGCTGCCGCCTGAGCGCAGGGTTCAGCGTTCGCATGCATCGATCCCTCAGGCGTGGGCCCGCGACTGTTCTTCCAGCGCGTTCCCGAAGGCAAGGTCGTCAAGAATCGGGTGCATCTTGACGTGCGGGTCGGCACCGGGCTCGTGGGTGAAGAGCGCCTGGCCGCACTCGAGGCCGAATGCGCACGACTGGTCCCGCTCGGCGCTACCGCGGGCAGCTGCTGCTTGCCGATGAGGAGAACGAGTCCTGCCTCAATATGCAGGACATCGAAGGCAACGAGTTCTGTCTCGACTGAAGCGTCATGACCTCTGCGTACAGGAGGCAAGCGTGAGGCTTCTCCTCACCTCCGCGGGCGTCAAGAACCCGAGCATCCATGATGCGTTGGTCGACCTGCTGGGCAAGCCGATCGCCGACTCCACTGCCCTCTGCATCCCTACGGCGCAGTACGGGCACCCGATGTGCGGGCCAGCCTCGGCCTGGCGTTTCATCACCGGCCAGACGCCGCTACCCATGTGCGACCTGGGTTGGAAGTCGCTGGGCGTCCTCGAGCTGACAGCGCTGCCCAGCATCGGCGAGGACCGGTGGGTCCCGTGGGTCCGGGAGGCTGACGTGCTGCTGGTGGCCGGCGGCGATGCGACGTACCTGTGCCACTGGATGCGGCAGTCCGGGCTGGCGGAACTCCTGCCGTCGCTGCAGGACACCGTCTGGGTGGGGTTGAGTGCCGGGAGCATGGTGCTGACGCCCAGAGTCGGGGCGGACTTCGTGGAGTGGGAGCCGCCCACTGGTGACGACCGCACGCTGGGGGTGGTCGACTTCTCGATCTTCCCGCACCTGGGTCTCCTGCCGGACAACACCCTGGCTGAGGCAGAGAGATGGGCGGCCGAGATCGCGGGTCCGGCGTACGCCATCGACGACCAGACCGCCATCAAGGTGACCGACGGCACCGTCGAGGTCGTCTCCGAGGGGCACTGGAAGGTGTTCCCCTCATAGCCGCGGCCAGCAGCAGACACCTACTTCACACCCCCAACAACATCCCATCGACCGACACCACGTTGTGCATGATCACCGTGCCCACAGGTTCTCCCTTCGTCTCCCTGCCTGGCGAGCACCTACCGCTTCCATTCGGCGGCGAGCACGTCGCCCGCGACGCCGATGCCCCGCATGTCCGTGTCTCCGCTGGTGAGCCGTTCGAAGGCACCCGAACGGAGGTCCCAGGCCACGAGGTCCAGGTCCCCTCGCCGATTTCCATGGTGCGGAAATCCATCGGTCCGACCAGCAGGAGCACGGTGTCCTTGTCGAGGAACCCCTTCGCGTTCAGGTACCCGTTGTCGGTGTAGACCGTATCGGGGTCGCGGATCGGCGCGTAGGCCAGGAGCTCGCCGCTGGCGGTGTCGAGCACCATCGGCCCGCCGTGAAGCGGAAGGCCGTTGCCCCCACCGCCGTGAGCGCCACCTTTCCGTACCGGGTGACCATCGACTCGCCCCAGTGGGGGAAGGACGTCGTGCTCGCGACCTGGTCGCCATGCCAGACCCTGAGGTCGCTGCGGTCAAAGCGGTGTTCGATGACGTCGCCGTCAGGGTCGAAGGCCAGGCCGATACCGTACGGGCCGCCGTACGGCGCCTCCTCGCCCTCACCGTTGAGTCCAACCAGCCAGGTCGCCCGCCAGTGGAAAACGGCGAAACCTTCGCCATCGGGCAGCCAGCGCAGTGGGGGCGCAAGGTCCGAGGGTTCCGCGATCTCGTCCGGCCAGGGAACGGTGCGCTGCTTACCCGAGGTCACGTCCACCACGAGGATCCCGTCGTTGGTCGACATCGCCACCTGGCGTCCGTCGCTCGAAAGAGCAGGGTTGACGACGTCGGAGAGCGTCCCGGTCACGGCGTCTGCGGTGCCCGGTACCGAGCGCCAGTCGCCGTCAGTCCCCAGCAGTCGTAGATCATGTCCCTCTTCCGGCCACGCAATGACGGCAGCGGCCATCGGCTCGTCAGCGACACTGGGGCTTCGGCCGGCGCTGCGAGGTGCGCCGGCAATACGGTCCGATGGAACGGCTCGTCCTCGACCGTGAACGGGTCCCACCGCGGCTGGACGGCGTTGGCGGCCCCGGAGTTTCGGTGTTAGCGGGCACGCTCGGATTCACTGATGGGTTGACCGGTCCGGTCGGTTGCTGGTCGCGGTCGAGTCCAGGGAGCTGAACGACGACGATGACGATCGCCACGGCCGCGGCCGCCCCGCCCACCGCGAGGGCACCCCTGCGGGAGCGCCGGCGGCGGTTCACCTCGGCCTGGACCCTCGCTGCCAACCGCGGCTCGTTGATCCGGTCCGTGGCCCGGTCCAACGTGGCTCCCAGCCCAGTCTTCGCCCTCAATCAGTAAACGCCTCGTGCCCCAGTTTCGGTTGGCGTGACTTGCTCGTGCTGAGAGCTGCCTTCGCGCCGATCGGCGGTCGCGGTGCTGCCTCGGGTACCTTGTGGACATGACTGACGGGTCGACGGATCGCATCGCGGTCGAGTTCACCGTCGCCGAAGCCAAGTTGATCGTCGCGGCACTCCGACAGTTCGAGCCGTACTGGCCCGCCGAGATGGATGACATGGGTCGAAGCAGAATTGCTTGCGGGGATTCGCCGGGGATCGAACACGTAGCCGCGGAGATCGAACGGGCGGACGCACCGACTTAGATCTTGCGCCAGACCGACACGTGACTGTCGCTTGTTGCGAGGAAGGGGCTGCGGTTCCAGTCGCCCGACCGTGACTCGAGCTGGAGTTTGTCCGGCCAGCTGCGCCATGGATGGTATTCGCATTCCGAGGGCCAGATGTAGCGAAAGAGTCCGACCCCGTCGCAGAGTTTGCCGTCTGGATCTCGGTGGTAGTGGTGGGACGCGCATTGCTGGGTGACCAGGTCGTAGGTGTGGACAAGGAGTTGTGCCTCGTCGAGGCTCATCCGGAACTGCCTCCTGTCCGGGAGCGAGGCGCTGGATCGGTGGCACCCACAGATCGATCGCGAAGCGACCACCGGGCTTGAGGTGGTGGGCTGCGTTTCGGAAGCACTGCACCTGTTCGGCCTGCGTCCGGAGATTGGAGATGCTGTTCCAGACCAGGAAGACGAGCGAAAAGTCCCCGGCCCCTGCAACGACCGAGCTGGTCGCCATGTCGCCCACAACAACGGCAGCTGTTCCTCGTCGACCTTGCGGCGTAGCTGGGCCACCATCGGCTCAGACAGCTCGATGCCCGCCACCGGCACCCCGCGTGCCGCCAAGGCAACGCCGACCCTGCCGGTCCCGATGGCGAACTCCAACGCCCTGCCGCCTTCGGCGAGCTGTTCGAGGAACGCGGGGGTCGCCTCTAGCACCTCGGGGGCGAAGTGCGATGCAGCATCTACGTCGTACCTCGCGGCGGTTTCTTCTCGTCCCACACCTCGCTGCTCGTCATCGACGCAGCCTTCCACCGTTCGCGACCGCGGCGCGAGCGGTTATCGGCGCCCACTCCCGTTGACCGTCGACAAGAATGACCTCATGGAGTGGCCCATCCGCTTTCCCGCGGAGATGAGCGCAGGGACTACCT
>CAVRBN010000007.1:0-136805 GCA_963719255.1 uncultured Actinomycetota bacterium
GTTCTCCGGGACGACCAGGGTGATCGGCAGACCCTCCTGCGCGGCGGTGACCAGCTCGGTCGGTGCCATCAGGAAGGTGCCGTCGCCGAGGAACGCCATGATCCGGGCGTCCGGGTCCGGGTGCGGCCATCCGGACCCCCATGCCGGCCGGGATCTCGTAGCCCATGCAGGAGAACCCGAACTCCAGGTGGCAGTCCGGCCCCCGGTGGCGTCCCACACCTTCTGCAGGTCGCCGGGCGGGCCGCCGGCGGCGGCGACGATCGCGTCGCCGGCGCGGGCGTGCTCCTGCAGCACCCCGATGATCTGGCCCTGGGTCAGCACCGCGTCGGTCGTCGGTGACGACGTCGGAGTCGGCCGGCAGCGCCGACTTGTCGAACAACTGGTCCGGGTCCAGCGCATGGCGCGCTCGATGCTCCAGGCCTCGGTGAGTTCCTCGACCCGGGCCTGCCACGCGGTCGACGGTGACGTCCGGCGCTACGCGTCGGCGAGCGCGGCGAGGGCGCGCTTGGCGTCGCCGACGATGCCGGTGGCGCCGAGCCGGTCGGCGTCGTGGACGTTGACGTTGATGCTGGCGAACTGCACGTCCGGGTTGGCGAAGATGGAGTGCGAGCCGGTGGCGAAGTCGGTCAGCCGGGAGCCGACGGTGAGCACCAGGTCGGCCTCGCGGGCCAGGGTGTTCGTGGCCGGGGTGCCCTCCAGGCCGATCCCGCCGAGCTGCCACCACGCCGCCTGCTGCACCGCGCCCTTGCCGGCGAAGGTCTCGGCGACCGGGGCGCCGACCGCGGCGGCGAGGCGCTCCAGCTCGGCGGTGGCGCGCGAGTAGATGACGCCGCCGCCGGCGATGATGATCGGCTTCTCGGCCGCGGCGAGCAGCCGCGACGGCCGCGACTCTCGGGTCGGGGGCCGGGCGGCGGATCACCCAGTCCCGCTCGGCGAAGAACTCGGCCGGGAAGTCGTAGGCGTGGGACTGGACGTCCTGCGGCAGCGACAGCACCACGGCGCCGGTCTCGACCGGGTCGGTCAGCATGCGCATCGCGTCGGGCAGCGCGGTGAGCAGCTGCTCGGGCCGGTTGATCCGGTCGAAGAACCGCGCGATCGGCCGGAACGCGTCGTTCACGGTGGGGTCGGCCTCGACCGGGTGCTGCAGCTGCTGCAGCACCGGTCCCTGGTGGCGGGTGGCGTAGGTGTCGCCGGGCAGCAGCAGCACGGGCAGCCGGTTCACCGTGGCCAGCGCCGGCCCCGGTGACCAGGTTCATCGCGCCCGGACCGATCGACGCCGTGACGGCGAGGGTGGCGTGGCGGCGGTTGTGCTTGGCGTAGCCGATCGCCGGGTGGACCAGCGACTGCTCGTTGCGGCCCTGCACGAACGGCATCGTCTCGCTGAGCTGGTCGAGCGCCTGGCCCATGCCGGCGACGTTGCCGTGACCGAAGATGCCGAGCGTGGCCGGGATCAGCCGGCGGCGTTCACCGTCGGCGACGGAGTACTGCTGGGACAGGTAGGTGACGACGGCCTGGGCGACGGTCAGGCGGACCGTGGCGGCTGCTCATGGTGAGACTCGATTTCGGATTGTCCAAGCGGATGGGTGGAGGGACTACCAGGGCCGGCCGTGCAGGACGACGGTCTTCTCGTCGGTCATCTCGGCGACCGCGGAGCGCGGGCCTTCCTTGCCGATGCCGCTGCCCTTGAGGCCGCCGTACGGCATGAGGTCGGCGCGCCAGAGCGGGGTCCAGTTGATGTGGATGATGCCGGCGTCGATCTCCCGGATCGCCCGGACCGCACCGGCGACGTCGGAGGTGAAGATCCCGGCGCCGAGCCCGTACGCGGTGCCGTTGGCCTGGGCGATCGCGGTCTGCCAGTCGTCGGCCTTGGAGACCGCGACCGCCGGGCCGAACAGCTCGTCCTGGCTGAACGGCGACGCCGGGTCGACGTCGGCGACCACGGCCGGGGAGATGACGGCGCCGTCGCGCTCGCCACCGGTGAGCAGCCGCGCGCCGGCTCCACCGCAGCCTGGATGGACTGCTCGACCCGCTCGGCCTCGCTGATGGTGATCAGCGTGCCCATCCCGGTGTCGGTGGACGACGGGTCTCCGGTGCTGGATCTTCTACCGCGGGGACCAGCGCGTCGAGGAAGTCCCGTCGTGATCGCCGGGTGGGTGATGACCCGCTGCACCGAGATGCAGACCTGGCCGGCGTTGACGAATCCGCCGATCGCGACGGCTGCCGCGGCGGCCTCGATGTCTGCATCCGGGAGGACGACGACCGGGCACGACGCACCGAGCTCCAGGGACAGCTTCTTCACGCCGGCCAGGTGGGTGATCCGTTCCCGATGCCGGTCGAGCCGGTGAACGAGATCTTGTTCACCCGCGGGTCGCTGACCAACGCGTCGCCCAGCTCGCCGCCGGCGCCGGTCAGCACCGACAGCACGCCTTCGGGCAGGCCGGCGTCGACGAAGCACGCCGCCAAGGCCAGTGCGGTCAGCGGCGTCGTGCGGGCCGGCTTCAGCACGACCGCGTTGCCGGCGGCCAGCGCCGGAGCGAGCTTGTGCATCACCAGCAGCGCCGGGTAGTTGAACGGCGTGATCGCGACGACGACGCCGACCGGCTGGCGGACGGTGAAGCCGATCTTGTCGAAACCGGTGCCCTTGTTGGCGTCCAGCGGCAGGGAGTCGCCGTAGAGCTGGGTGCCCTCGAACGCCGCAAGCCGGATCAGCTCACCCGAGCGGGACGCCTCGCCCCGCGCCTCGGTGATGGTCTTGCCGGCCTCCGCGCGAGATCGTCTGCGCGATCGCCTCGGCACGCTCGTCGGCCAGCGCGGCCGCCGGCAGCAGGATGCGCATCCGCTCGTGCGCCGGGGTGCTCCGCCACACCCGGGCCCCCGCCACCGCCGCGGTCAGCGCCGCGTCGACATCGGCCTTGCCAGCCAACGGGACGGACCCGACGACCGCACCGTCGAACGGCGAGGTCACCTCCTCCTCACGCCCCGACTGCGAGGCAGTCCACTGACCACCGATCAGCTGCTCCATGTTGATCCACCCATTCGACGTCGAAGGCACTGCCAGGACTAGGGGCCACTCGCGGGAGGCATCTCAGCGCCCAGTGACCAGGCCTCAAGCCTGAGTCCCGTCACTACACCGGGTCAACAGCCAGAATCCATCAAAAACACCTCATTGAAGTTCGCTGACAGACTGAGACACCCCTGAATGCCGTCGTGGACTCCTTGACGTTGGCCTCATGAATCCGTCAGTATCGCGGCTGTGGGCCACCCGTATCCGATCCGAGAGATCGCTCGCCAGGCGGGCCTGAGCGAAGCCACCGTCGACCGGGTGCTCAACAACCGGCCAGGGGTGCGCGCCAGCACCGTGGGCAACGTCAAGCAGGCCATCACCGACTTGGACCGGCAGCGCAGCCAACTTCGACTGACCGGGCCGTACGTTCCTGGTCGATGTGGTGATGCAGACCCCGGACCGGTTCTCCTCGGCGGTCAAGTCCGCGCTGGAGGCCGAGCTGCCGACACTTCGGCCGGCCGTGATGCGATCCCGCTTCGACTTCAGGGAGACGGGTCGCCCCGCAGACATCGTGAAGGTCCTGGAGGACATCCGACACCGGGGATCCATGGGCGTCGTACTCAAGGCCCCGGACGTCCCCGAGATCAGCCACGCCATCGCGAAGCTGAGCAAGTCCGGGATCCCCGTCGTCACCCTGGTCACCGACCTCCCGCTGAGCCAACGCGTCGCCTACGTCGGCATCGACAACCGAGCCGCCGGATCCACCGCGGCCTACCTGATCCACCGGCTCCTCGGTGACCGCAGCGGCGACGTGCTGATCGCGCTGAGTCGCAGTGTGTTCAGGGGCGAGGAAGAACGCGAGATCGGATTCCGGGCCACCATGAGGAGCCTCTCGACCGGTCGGGTCCTCGTCGAACAGACCGACACCGACGGCCTCGACGTCATCGTCATGGAGTCGACCCTGCAGACCCTGCAGCGAAACCCCGACATCAAGGCCGTCTACTCCATCGGCGGCGGCAACCAGGCCATCCTCGATGCCTTCGACGCCGCCGACCACCGCTGCCAGGTGTTCATCGGTCACGACCTCGACCGAGACAACATGCACCTGCTCCACGACGGGCGACTGACCGCCGTTCTTCACCACGACCTCAGGTATGACATGCGGCTCGCATGTCAGATCATCATGCAGGCCCAGGGCGCCATCGACGGGCCCATCGAGTCCGTGCCGTCACCGATCCAGGTCGTGACCCCTTACAACATCCCCATGCTGCCAACAGCCTGAACCACGGCGGGCGTCGACGACGGGTAGAGCGAGGCTGGGACCGCAGTCGTCTGGGCCTCCGAAAGACTAGGCGAACGGCTCACGGCACCAGCCCGCGGGCCTTGGCGCTGCACAGCACCGCGCCGAGGTCATCGGCCTGGTCAAGCGGCGGGCGGTTCCAACGTGCGCGTCTTCGGTTCGGTCGCAACTGGCCAGGATCACGACGGATCCGACATCGACTTGCTGATCGACCTGCCGGGAACATGGGGCTCCTCAAGGTCGCCGACTCGAGCGACATGTGTCGGAGGTCATCGGTATACCTGTCGACATCGTGCCGAGGGACGACCTACGGCCAGACTTCAAGGACAGAGTTCTCGGGGAGGCGGTGGCGCTATGAGCAGGACGATCGAGGAGTTGCTCAGCAGAGGCGCTTGTCCACTTCGACGCAGGCCACTGAATACGCCCAGGTGACCGACCGCCGATGCTCACGCTCGGCCGGCCCTCTCCGCGACTCACGGAGAGGGCCGGCCGCGTTCACCAACTACTCCTGAACGAAGTGGTAGATGACCGTGGGCCGATCAGCGGACAACGCCTCCGCGGCGAGCGGGCCGATGTCGTCAACCTTGTCGGCAATGACGCCATGGGCACCGATCGCGCGGGCGAGGGCGGGGATGTCCGGGCGGTAGAGGTCGACCGCCTGCGGCTCGATGCCGCGGTCGACCATCTGGTCGCGGATCTCCGCGTACCCCTCGTTGTCGACGATCACCACCGGGATCGGCAGCTTCTGCTCGGTGGCCGTGATCAGCTCCTGGATGCTGAACATCGCGGCGCCGTCACCGAACAGCGCGATGACCGGTCGCTCCGGCTGGGCCACCTTCGCGCCGATCGCGGCCGGCAGGCCATAGCCCAGCGTCGCGTAACCGGTGGGGTAGAGCAGCCGGTTGGCCGGCGTGAACGGCCAGTGGTGCACGGTGCCGTAGTAGGTGACCTGAGAGCTGTCGCCCGCCACGACCGTGTCGGCGGGGAGCGCGGCAGCGAGCACAGCCTGGATCTCGGCCCACGGGCCGGCGTCCGCGTCGGCATCCGCCGCGATCGCGTCGCGGGCGGCGTTCGTGACCGGACGGGCGGCGAAGCCCTTCTCCCCCAGTACGTCGAGCACCTCGCCCAGGACCATCGCGGCATCACCGACGACAGCCAGGTCGGCGGTCACGTTCTTGTGCATCTGAGCCGGATCGATGTCGATCCGGACGACGGTGCGACCGCCGGGCGTCCCGGATGAGACGACGCCTCCCCACAGGTCCGAGTCACCGAGCTCGCTGCCGACCACGACGAGCAGGTCCGCGTCGTTGAGGGCGGTGTGAGCGGCGGCGAGACGGATGCCGGCGCCGAGAGCAGCAGGATGGGACTCGTCGAGGATCCCCTTGCCGTTGACGGTGGTCAGCACGGGGATGCCGTAGTCGGCGAAGGCGAGGACCTGGTCAGCAGCACCACGGGCCCCACCGCCCACCACGAGCAGCGGCTGGCGTGCGCCGTCGAGCGCGGCAGCGATCTCCTCCACGCGGGCCCGGCCGGGCCCGGTCGGCTGAGGCAGGGCGCGTGGCGCCAGCGGGCGCCGGGTCCAGGGACCTTCGAGTACGTCGACCGGGACCTCGAGGTGCACCGGGCGCGGACGCGCCGATGCGAACCGCTCGAACACCTCTGCCAGGATCTCGGGGATGTCGTCCGCGGACTCGACGCGGATGCTGCGACCGCAGACCGCATCGAGCGCTGCCTGCTGGTGCTTGAGCTCGTGGAGCCAGCCGACGTCGGCCCCGACCCTCCCACGAGGGGGTCCGGGCGAGACCGCCAGGACCGGCACCGAGTCGGCGTACGCCGTGGCCAGGGCCGTGATCGCGTTGGTGATGCCGGGACCGGACGTCGTGATGATCACGCCCGGGCGGCCACTGACCCGCGCATAGCCGTCGGCGGCGTAGCCGGCGCCCTGTTCGTGGCGGGTCACGACGTGCCGGATCCCGGACTCGGGCAGGTAGCGATAGAGCTCCAGGTTGTGGGTGCCGGGGATCCCGAACACATCGCGGACACCGAGGGCGACCAGGGCATCGATGACCGCGGCACCGCCCGTCACCTGCGCGTCGTCGTGCTCAGACATGGAGCGCCTCCTTTTCGGCGGTGCGCGGTGCCATCGCGCTGATGAGTTCGTACGCCGCGTGGGCGGCGGCGACGCCGGTGATCTCGGCGTGGTCGTAGGCCGGCGCGACCTCGACGATATCGGCGCCGACGAGGTTGAGCTCGCCGAACGCCCGCAGGATGTTGAGCAGCTCGCGGCTCGTGAGGCCCCCGGCCTCCGGCGTACCGGTGCCGGGCGCGAAGGACGGGTCGAGCACGTCGATGTCGAGCGAGACGTAGGTCGGCCGGTCGCCGACCCGCGCCTTGATCTGGTCGACGGCGCCGCGCCAGCCCATGTCGTCCATGTCGTGAGAGCCGATGACCTGGAAGCCGAGCACCTGGTCGTCGGTCAGGTCCTCGCGGGAGTAGAGCGGGCCCCTGATCCCGACGTGCATGCTGCCGGTCTTGTCGATCAGGCCCTCTTCACTCGCCCGGCGGAACGGCGTGCCGTGGGTGACCGGCGCACCGAAATAGGTGTCCCAGGTGTCGAGGTGGGCGTCGAAGTGCACGACCGCGATCGGCCCGTGCGCCTCGTGCATCACCCGAAGCAGCGGCAGCGCGATGGTGTGGTCGCCGCCGATCGTGACGAGCTTGCCGCTCACGTCGAGGATCTCGCGGACCCCCTCGTCGATCTGCCGGACCGCGTCCTGGATGTCGAACGGGTTGCACGCGATGTCGCCGGCGTCGGCCACCTGCTGGACCGCGAACGGTTCGACGTCCTGGACCGGGTTGTAGGTGCGCAGCAGCTTGCTCGAGGCCCGGATGTGGCCGGGTCCGAAACGCGCTCCGGGCCGGTAGCTGACGCCCGAGTCGAACGGCACCCCGACGACGGCGACATCGGCGCGGTCGACCTCGTCGAGCCGAGGGAGGCGGGCGAACGTCGACGGCCCGCCGTAGCGGGGTACGACGGTGGCGTCGACCGGTCCGCGGAATCTGGTGGTCGTATCTGTGGTCATCACAACACCTTCGAGAGGAACGTCTGGGTCCGCTTGTGCTGGGGGTTGCCGAAGACGTCGGCGGGGGCGCCCTGTTCGACGATCACGCCGCCATCCATGAAGACGACGCGGTCGCAGACCTCGCGGGCGAAGCCGATCTCGTGGGTGACGACGACCATGGTCATCCCCTCTTCAGCCAGGCCCTTCATCACGTCGAGCACCTCGCCGACCAGCTCCGGGTCGAGTGCGGAGGTCGGCTCGTCGAACAGCATCAGCGTCGGCTCCATGGCCAGCGCACGGGCGATTGCGACTCGTTGCTGCTGACCACCCGAGAGGGTGTTCGGGTACTGGTGGGAGCGGTCGGCGAGTCCCACTCTGTCGAGCAGCGCCTCGGCCTGTTTGCGCACCTCACCCTTGTCGCGACGTTTGACGTAGACCGGCGCCTCCATGACGTTCTCGAGCGCTGTGCGATGCGGGAACAGGTTGAACCGCTGGAAGCACATGCCGACGTCACGACGAGCGGCGGCGATCTCCTTGCGGTGCAGCTCGTACTTCTTGCCGTGTGCGCGGCGGTAGCCCACGAGGTGGCCGTTGACGCTGATCTCACCGCCGTCGAGGGACTCGAGGTGGTTGATGCAGCGCAGGAACGTGCTCTTGCCGGAGCCCGACGGGCCCAGCAGCGAGACGACCTCGCCTCGGTCGATGGTCAGGTCGATGCTCTTGAGCACCTCGTTGTCGCCGTAGACCTTGCGGACGCCCTTTGCTTCCACCATTGGCGCGTTCATCGGTGGACTCCCTTGCTCATCCGCTTCTCCAGTCTGGACTGCACAATCGTGAGGACGGTGGTCATCGCGATGTACCAAATGCTCGCCACCACCAGCAGGGGGATCTGCTGGAAGTTGCGGTTGTAGATCTGCGTTGCGGCCCCCAACAGGTCCTGGATGCTCAACACGATCACCAACGAGGTGAGCTTGAGCATCGAGATGGTCTGGTTGGCGGTCGGGGGAATGATGAGACGGGCGGCCTGCGGCAGGATCACCCGCCGGTACATCGTGAAGGGGCTCATGCCGAGCGCCTCCGCGGCCTCGGACTGGCCTTCGTCGACACCGCCGATGCCCGCACGCACGATCTCGGCCATGTACGCCGCCTCGTTGAGGCCCAGCCCGAGGATCGCGGCCATGAACGGGGTGATCACCTTGTTGGTGTCCCAGCTCGCGAACTCCGGGCCGAACGGGATGCCGAGGCTGATCTCGGGCAGCACGGAGGCCAGGAAGAACCAGAAGAGGAGCTGGACCACGATCGGCGTGCCGCGGAAGAACCAGACGTAGCCGCCGGCGACGTAGCGCAGCACCGGGTTCTCCGACTGCCGCATCACTGCGATCACGGTGCCGAGCACGACGCCCACGATCATCGAGATCGCCGTGAGCTTCAGCGTGGTCAGCACGCCCTTCATGATCGAGACCTCGAAGAGGTAGCCGCCGACCGTGTCCCATTGCAGCGCCTCGTTGGTCACCGCGAACTTGACGAACACTGCGGCGTACACCGCGATCAGGGCGACTGCGACCCACCGCCAGGGGTGCCGCAGGGGAACGATGGGCTCGTCTGCGTGCGCCACCGAGCCGGAGACAGACGTTTCCGTGGTCAAGACGTCACTTCCCTTGGTTGATCGGGGCACCCTCGAGCGCCTGGTCGGTCAGGTTCCACTTGGCGAGGATGTCGTCGTACACACCGGACTCCTGGATCTCGATCAGTGCGGCCTGGACGGCGTCGCGCAGCTCTGTGCTGTCCTTCGGCACCGGGATACCGACGGGCAGGACGTCGAACGGCTCGGACGCCACCTCGAAGGCCTCCGGGTTCTGCTTCACGTTGTAGGCCAGGGTGAGGTCGAGCGCGAGCACGGCCTGCACACGCTGGGCCTGCAGTGCCTGGATGGCGCTGGCCTGGTCGGCGAAGGGCTTCTTGTCCACCGGCTCCTCGCCGTCCTTCTTGCACTGCGCGCTGATGTCGTCGGCCACCAGGTCACCGGTGGCACCCTTCTCGACGCCCACGGCCACGCCGCACAGGTCAGTCTTCTCGGTCAGGCCCTCTGGATTGCCCTTGAGGACCAGGAAGGAGACGCCGGAGCTGAGGTAGTCGACGAAGTCGACCTCGGCCTGCCGCTCCTTCTTGTCGATCATCGAGGTGAGGCTCAGGTCGTAGCGGCCGGCATTGAGCCCGCCGATGATGCCGTCGAAGTTGGTGTTCTGGAACTTGAACTCCACGCCCAGCACCTCGCCGAGGGCCTTCCCGAGGTCGGCGTCGAACCCGACGATCTTGTTGTCCTTGTCGAAGTACTCCATCGGCGGGAAGCTGACGCCGGAGGCGACGCGGACAACGCCGGACTTCTTGATGTCGGCGGGCAGCAGGTCGGCGGCCTTCTCGTTCTTCTCGGCCGTGGCGACCGTCCCCGAGGGCTCCGCGTCGGTGCCTGTGTCGTCCTCCGGCGCTGCGCAGCCGGCGGTGACGAGGATGACGGCCAGAGCGGCCAGGGCGATGGATAAGTGACGAAGCCTCATGATCTTCTCCAGGGAAAGAGTTGCTTGCGGGACAACTAAGGTTGTCAAGCAAGCGTCATGGAGGCATGATGAGTTGTCAAGAGGTTCGGCCAAGAAAATGCAACAAAAGTTGTCTCAGGAGGAACTTTGATGCGACCGCTTCCGGTGTCACCCACCAACGAGGTTCGCCGGATCGGCTCGAAACTCCGCGCCGCCAGGAAGGCGCACGGCTACACGCTCGACCAGCTGGCGACCGCGTCCGGGCTGACCAAGGGGTTCCTCAGCCGCATCGAGCGCGACGAGACCTCACCGAGCGTGGCGTCGTTGATCACCCTGTGCGAAGTGATGAGCATCGAGGTCGGCAGCCTGTTCACCGCACCCGAGATCGCCCTCGTACGCCGCAACGAGGCGCCGGCCATCAACCTGGGTGGCACCGGCGTGACCGAGCAGCTGATGACGCCGCGCGGGCAGGGCAAGCTGCAGCTGGTGCATTCCTCCATCGAGCCCGGCGGCACCGGCGGAGCGGACCTCTACACGATCAACTGCGAGGTGGAGGTGCTCTACGTGCTCAAGGGCGCCGTCGAGCTGGTCCTCAGCGACCGCACCCAGGTCCTGAGTGCCGGTGACGCCCTGACCTTCGCCGGCAACGAGCCGCACACCTGGGTCAACGCCAGCCAGAGCCGGCCGGCCGAGGTGATCTGGGTCCTCGTGCCGGCCGGCTGGAGTGGCTCTGCCTGACCGTTCTCAGGCCGTCGACGACATGGTCGGTACGCCGACCGCGCCCCCACGGGCGTGACCCACACGGTCTCGTCGGTCTCGAGGCCCAGCGACATGGGCGTGGTTCTTGGTCAACAGGACCGTCACCTCTTCGCCCATCTCGGTCAACACCGTGACCCGCACCTCGAAGCCGACCCGCAACATGCGGCTGATCGTGCCCTGGACGGCGCCCGCGAACACCGGCACCGTCGAGATGTCGATGTCGTGCGGCCGCACCTGCTGACCGTTGATCCTGGTCACCTCGCCGAGGAAGCCCATGACGAAGTCGTTGGCCGGGGCGTCGTAGAGCTCGTCGGGGGCGCCGATCTGCTCGACCCGGCCCTCGTTGATCACCACGATCTCGTCGGCGACCTCCATGGCCTCCTCCTGGTCGTGGGTGACGAAGACCGTGGTCACGTGGACCTCGTCGTGCAGGCGGCGCAACCAGTCACGGAGCTCCTTGCGGACCTTCGCATCCAGGGCGCCGAACGGCTCGTCGAGGAGCAGCACCGTCGGCTCCACCGCGAGCGCCCGGGCCAGCGCCATCCGCTGACGCTGGCCGCCGGACAGCTGCGACGGCAGCCGGTGCGCGAACTGGGACAGGTGCACGAGCTTGAGCAGCTCGTCAACCCGCTCGACCACCTCGGCCTTGGGACGCTTGCGGATCTCCAGGCCGAAGGCGACGTTCTTCGCCACGGACATGTGCTTGAAAGCCGCGTAGTGCTGGAAGACGAAGCCGACGTTGCGCTTCTGCGGCGGCAGCTTCGTCGCGTTCTTGCCCTCGATCGTGATGGTGCCCGAGTCGGCCTTGTCGAGGCCGGCGATGATCCGCAGCAGCGTTGACTTGCCACCGCCCGACGGACCCAGCAGCGCGGTCAGCTGACCGGTGGGGATGGTGAGGTTGACGTTGTCCAGCGCAACGAAGTCGCCGAACGACTTGTTGAGGCCGGAGATCTCGATACTCATGACTTGCTCTCCTTGGGGCGGAGCAGGGAGACAACGACGATGCAGAGCACGCTCGCTGCCGCCAGGATGAAGGAGGTGGCGTACGCCGCTTCCTGCTCGAAGTTCTGGTACTTCTGCTCGACGACCAGGGTCGCCGTCTGGGTCTCACCGGTGAAGTTGCCGGACACGATCTTGACCGCCCCGAACTCACCGAGCGAGCGGGCCAGCGACAGGACGACGCCGTAGATGACGGCCCACTTGATGGCGGGAATCGTGATCCGCCAGAAGGTCTGCCGGCCGTTGGCGCCGAGGCTGCGGGCGGCCTGCTCCTGGTCGTCGCCGATTTCGGTCAGGACCGGCACCACTTCGCGAATGACCAGCGGCAACGCGACGAAGCACGTGGCCATGATCATGCCCGGACTGTTGAAGATGACCTGGAGGCCGTTCTCCTCGAGCGCCGGCCCGAACCAGCCCGTTCGACCGTTGTACACCAGCAGCAGGGCGAGCCCGACCACGACCGGGGACACCGACAGCGGTAGGTCGATGAGGGCGGACAGGACCCGCTTGCCGGGGAACTCGTAGCGGACCAGCAGGATCGAGATCGTCACCCCGAAGACGAGGTTGATCACGACCGCCCAGAACGCCACCATCGCGGTCAGCCGCAGCGAGTTCTGCACGTTCGGGTCCGCCAACGTGTCGGTCATGGTGGTCAGACCGTCGGCGAACGTGTGCTGCACGATCAGCGAGACCGGCCACGCCACCAGGAAGAACACGTAGCCGACAGCGATGATGCGCAGCAGCCACCGGACTGGAGTGGAGACCTTAACCACGGCGGGCCACCCTTCGCTGGACGAGGTCGAGGGCAACGATCACAAACAACGCGACGGCCAGCATCACGGAGGCCAGTGACGCAGCCGCCGCGGTGTTGCCGCCTTCGATGAAGGTGAGCACCCGTACCGACACGACCTCGGTGCGGAAGGGAAGGTTTCCGGAAAGGAGCACCAGCGAGCCGTACTCGGAGATCGCCCGAGCAAACGAGAGCGCGGCACCCGCTGCGATCGCCGGAGCCAGGCTCGGCAGGATGATCCGCCGGAAGATCGTCAACCGACTGGCGCCCAAGGATGCCGCGGCCTCCTCGACGTCGTGGTCGAGCTCCTCGAGGACCGGCTGCACGGTCCGCACGACGAACGGCAGGGTCACGAACGCCAGCGCGAGCATGACCGCCATCTCGGTGTTCGCCCAGTCGACCCCGAGCGGGCTCTGCTTTCCGTAGAGCGACAGCAGCACCAGACCGGCGACGATCGTCGGCAACGCGAACGGGATGTCGATGATGACGTCCAGGATCCGCTTGCCGACGAACCGGTCGCGGACCAGGACCCAGGCAATGATCGTGCCGACGACGATGTTGATGACGGTGACCAACATCGCCTGACCGACCGTGAGCTTGATGGCCGCCCACGTCTGGTCGTTGGTGAGGGTCCTGATGTACGCATCCCACCCGCCGCCGGCGGCGGTGGCCACCAGCGCGGCGAGGGGGATCAGCACGAGGAGGCTGAACCAGGTCACGGCGATGCCGAGACCCAGGGACGACCCCCTGGTCAGGTTCGTGCTCGTTTCGCGAGCCGCGGCCCGGCCGGCGCGTGGGCGGCGCCGGCCGGGCCAAGGTCGCAACAGGGGCGCCCCTTCAGCAGGGTCATTCCGACTTGCCCGTTTCTGCCTGGAGCTGGGTGATGATGCCGTTCTCCTCATCGAAGAACTTGGTGTTGGCCTCGTCCCAGCCGCCGAAGTCGTTGTCGATGGTCAGCAGCGTCGACGGCGTCGGGAACGGGTCGCTCGGGTCGTTGGCACCCGCGATCTCGGGCAGGTCCACCCCGTCGACAACCGGGCGGAAGCCGAACACGGCGTACTCCGCCTGGGCCTCGGGGGTGAGCAGGTAGTCGAAGAAGTCCTGCGCCTTGGCGTCGGCGTCCTCGGTGACTGCGCCCGGGTTCTCGATCAGCAGAGTGTCGTCCGGCACGACGTAGTCGAACGGCTCGCCGTTCTCACGAGCCAGGATCGCCTCGTTCTCGTAGGAGATCAGCACGTCGCCGTTGCCCTCGGAGAAGGCCGTGGTGGCCTCACGGGCCGATCCCGGCAGCGAGATCGTGTTCTTGAGGAACTTCGTCACGAACGCCTTCGCGTCGTCTTCGGTGCCGCCGTCGGCCAGCACGTGGCCCCAGGCGGCGAGGATGTTCCACTTGGCCGAGCCCGAGGACGCCGGGTTGGGCGTGATGACCTCGACGCCCGGCTTCACCAGGTCGTCCCAGGTCTGGATGTTCTTCGGGTTTCCCTCGCGGACCACGAACGACACGACGGAGGAGGTGACGATGCCCTTGGTCGGGCCGTCCTTCCAGTTCGTCGGCGACGATCTTGGCGTCGACGAGGCGCTTGACGTCCGGCTCGAGCGAGAAGTGGACGAAGTCGGCATCGAGGCCGCCCTCCACTGCCCGGCTCTGGTCACCGGAGGCGCCGTACGACGTCTTGAAGCTGACGTCCTTGCCCGCGTCGGTCTTCTCGAAGGCCTCGAACTGCGGCGCGTTGGCCGACTCGAGGACGGAGAATCCGACAACGCTCAGCTGGTCGGCACTCGAGCTGCCACTTGCCGAACATGCGGTCAAGGCCAGCACCCCAGCCAATGACACAACTGCAGCCTTGATCTTGATGCTCATCTCGTTCTCTTTCCCGCCCCAACACAGGGGCTTATGTGGTCTATCCCGAGAACTTTAGGCGACTTACCAAGGATAGTATGCATTGTCTAGGGCGTGTGTTGCGTCACTTGACCCACTCCGGGAGACGCGCGCCGGGGTACAACTGGGTCGGACTATCGTGGGAGGCTGCAAAGAGACATCTCAGCGGGAAGTAGGCGCGTGGTGACCAAGCAGGTCAAGCAGCTCGATCGCGTGATCATCAGATTTGCCGGTGACTCCGGCGACGGCATGCAGCTCACGGGCGACCGGTTCACGCAGGAGTCGGCAGTCTTCGGCAACGACCTGGTGACCCTGCCGAACTTCCCCGCCGAGATCCGGGCGCCTCAGGGCACCCTCCCGGGCGTGTCGTCGTTCCAGGTGCACTTCGCCGACCACGACATCCTGACCGCCGGTGACGCGCCCGACGTGCTGGTCTCGATGAACCCGGCAGCGCTCAAGGCCAACCTCAGCGACCTGCACAAGGGCGCCACGATCATCGTCGACACGCACGACTTCACCGCCCGCAACCTGAGCAAGGCCGGCTACGCCGAGAACCCCCTCGAGGACGACTCCCTCAGCGAGTTCGCCGTCCACAAGGTCGATCTCACCGGCATGACCGTCGAAGCCGTCAAGGAGTTCGGCCTCTCCCGCAAGGACGCCTCGCGCGCGAAGAACATGTTTGCGCTCGGGCTGCTCTCGTGGATGTACGGCCGGCCGACCGAGTCGACGATCAGCTTCCTCACCAGGCGCTTCGGCAAGGTCCCCGACATCCGCGACGCCAACATCACGGCGTTCAAGAGCGGCTGGAACTTCGGCGAGACCACGGAGGCCTTCGTGGTCTCCTACGAGGTCAAGCCGGCACCGATGCCCCCGGGCACCTACCGCAACATCACCGGCAACCTGGCGCTCTCCTACGGCCTCATCGCCGGAGGCGTCCAGTCGGGCCTCCCGGTGTTCCTGGGCTCCTACCCGATCACCCCGGCTTCCGACATCCTCCACGAGCTGAGCAAGCACAAGGGCTTCGGCGTCACCACGCTCCAGGCCGAGGACGAGATCGCCGGTGTCGGCGCGGCCATCGGCGCTGCCTTCGCGGGGCATCTGGGCGTCACCACCACCTCCGGTCCGGGCATCGCGCTGAAGTCCGAGGCGATCGGTCTGGCGGTGATGACCGAGCTCCCCCTGCTCGTGATCGACGTACAACGCGGCGGCCCGTCCACCGGCCTGCCCACGAAGACCGAGCAGGCCGACCTGTTGCAGGCAATGTTCGGTCGCAACGGCGAGGCGCCGGTGCCGATCGTGGCGCCGAAGTCCCCCGGTGACTGCTTCGACGCCGCCCTGGAGGCGATCCGGATCGCGGTCACCTACCGCACGCCCGTGATGCTGCTCTCCGACGGCTACCTCGCCAACGGCTCCGAGCCCTGGCGGATCCCCGACGTCGACGAGCTGCCGGCGATCGACCCTGCCTTCGCGACCGAGGCCAACCACGTGGTCTCCACAAGCGCGACCGGCGAGGAGACCAAGGAGTTCTGGCCCTATCTGCGGGACCCGCAGACGCTGGCCCGCCCGTGGGCGGTGCCCGGCACCGCCGGGCTCGAGCACCGCATCGGCGGCCTCGAGAAGGGCGACGGCCACGGGAACATCTCCTACGACCCGGCCAACCACGACTTCATGGTCCGGACCCGCCAGGCGAAGATCGACCGGATAGCGGACTCGCTGCCCCCGCTCGAGGTCGACGACCCCACCGGCACCGCGAAGGTGCTGGTGCTGGGGTGGGGCTCGACGTACGGCCCGATCGGTGCCGGCGTACGCCGCGTGCGCAAGGCCGGCTTCCACGTCGCCCAGGCCCACCTGCGCCACCTCAACCCGTTCCCGAACGATCTCGGCGACGTCCTGGAGCGCTACGAGAAGGTGCTGGTGCCGGAGATGAACCTCGGCCAGCTGTCGATGCTGCTCCGGGCGAGGTACCTCGTCGACGCCGTCGGCTACAACCACGTCCGCGGTCTTCCCTTGAAGGCGGCCGAGCTCGCCGACGCGATCGGGGAGCTGGTCGCACAGGCCGAGGGTGTCGATGTCGACCTGAGTGTCAAGCAGGAGGTTGCCCCGTGAGCACCACCGAACTCCCGTTCCCTGCCATTCCGTCGGGACTGCAGGGGGTTCCCACCGCCGACGGCCCGCAGACCGGGAAGGAGTTCACCTCCGACCAGGAGGTGCGCTGGTGCCCTGGCTGCGGCGACTACGCGGTCCTCAAGGCCGTCCAGTCGTTCCTGCCCGACCTCGGCCTGCGCCGCGAGAACATCGTGTTCGTCTCCGGCATCGGCTGCTCGTCGCGGTTCCCTTACTACCTCGACACGTTCGGGATGCACTCGATCCACGGCCGGGCGCCCGCGATCGCGACCGGCATCGCGACCGCCCGCGAGGACCTGTCGGTGTGGGTGGTCACCGGTGACGGGGACGCCCTGTCGATCGGTGGCAACCACCTGATCCACGCGCTTCGCCGCAACGTCAACATGACGATCCTGTTGTTCAACAACCGGATCTACGGCCTCACCAAGGGCCAGTACTCCCCCACGTCGGAGACCGGCAAGGTCACCAAGTCCACGCCGATGGGCTCGCTGGACCACCCGTTCAACCCGGTGTCGCTGGCGCTGGGCGCCGAGGGGGCCTTCGTGGCCCGCACCATCGACTCGGACCGCAAGCACCTCACGTCGGTCCTGTCCGCGGCCGCCGCCCACCGCGGCACCTCGTTCGTCGAGATCTACCAGAACTGCCCGATCTTCAACGACGGAGCCTTCGACGCGATCAAGGACAGCGCCACGAAGGCCGACGCGATCATCCCGCTGGTCCACGGTGAGCCCATCCGCTTCGGAGTACCTGGTGAGGACGGTCTCGGCACGAAGGGCCTGGTGCGGTCGGCCAACGGCGGGGTCTGAAGGCTCGACTCTCGACCACCGAGACCACGGACCTCCTCGTGCACGACGCGCACAACCCGGATCCGACGATGGCGTTCGCGATCTCCCGGCTGACCGACTCGGGCTACCTCAACCAGGCGCCGATCGGCATCTTCCGCTCGGTCGAGCGCCCCACCTACGACGACCAGGCCCGCGCCCAGGTCGCGACCGCCCGCGAGGCCGCACCCGGCGAGGCGCCCGCCAGGCTCGCCGCGCTCATCGGCGGCGGCGACACCTGGACGGTCGTCTGACCGCTAGCAGCGGCTCTACGGACAGCGGACGGGCCGCAGACCCTGTGGTCTGCGGCCCGTCACGGTCTCGGGAGTGTCACGTCCAGAAGATCGTGAGCGCCTTGCTGCTCGACCACGCGTACCGGCCACTGGCCTTGACCACCGCGCGGTAGGTCCAGCGGGCCCGCCTGGGCAGGGGAACCGTGGTGTCGTAGTTGCTGCTGACGATTGGTCCTGGTGGTCTTGATGTTGTGCCAGGCGCAGTTGCCGGCGTTGCAAATGCGCCTCTGGATCAGCACCGCCCTCCGCTGGTACGTGTTGCCCGGGCCGACGTGACCCTTGAGGTGGGCGTCGCCGCCCTTGGCGTAGGCGCTGATCGAGATCGGGCGCTTGACCAGTGCTTCGGCCGGTGCGGCACCGACGAAGAGCAGGGCCAGGCTGGCCAGAATGGCGATGAGCCCGGTGGTGATGCGGTTCATGTTGAGTTCCCCCGGTTGGGACGGTTGCAGAAATGACAGTCGGTGTCCTGCCCATGCACGCCTCGGTCTCAAACCCCCAGTCGGTGCTTGAGCTAGGGTCGGCGCCATGGGCTTCTTCGACTTCCTGAACGACACGACGAGGTACGCCGGGAGGCCCACCAACATCGCTCGGCTCGAGCGACGCCGGGAGTTCATCGTCGAGCCGTTCGCGGACGAGATCAAGGATGCGCGGGTCCTCGACCTCGCCGCCCACGACGGACGCTGGGCCTACGCGCTGGCCGGTGCCGGGGCCCGTGAGGTGGTGGGCGTCGAGTTCCGCCAGGAGCTCATCGACCAGTTCGCCGGCTACCCCGAAGGTGAGACCCGTGACCGGGTCTCACTCGTCCAGGGTGACATCTTCGAGGAACTGCCGAAGCTGGTCGCAGCGGGCGAGAAGTTCGACGTCGTCACGATCTTCGGCGTCTTCTACCACATCATGGATCACTACGCGTTGCTGAAGCTGGTCAAGCAGCTGGGCGCAAGGCTCGTGGTGATCGACAGCGAGTTTCTGACGCGGGCCGGTCCGCTGATCCGGGTGTGGATGGAGGACACCGACAGCCCGTTCAACGCGATCTCGCCCGAAACGGGGCAGGCGCAGGCGCCGATCGGCGTCGTCAGCAGGGCGGCTTTGGAGATGCTGGCCGGGTCTCTCGGCTACGCGGTGACGTGGGCCGACTGGGAAAGCTTGCCTGCAGCCGACCGCGGCGGCCTTGCCGAGTACTTCCGCGAGAGCGGCCTCAGGCTGCGAGGCACCTGCGCCCTGCGCTTGCAATGCTGACGTCCGGGTTCCGCCGCCGGCATCAGTCCGGTCAGGCCGAGCGGGTGGCCACGATGTCGGCGAAGGCCTCGAGGGCGTCGCGAACCGGGCCCCTGCGGCAGCGCGGCCAGCAGCGCCTTGGCTTCGGCGGCCCGAGCCACGACGTAGGCCTTGGCGTCGACCATGGCTGGATGCTTGCGCAGCAGGTCGAGAGCCTCGGCGTGCAGCTGGTCGTCGGTGAGGTCGGAGTCGAGCAGCTCGAGCAGTCGGGCGTCCGCGTGGTCGGTGGACCGCCGTGCCAGCAGGACCGGCAGCGTGGGCACGCCCTCACGGAGGTCGGTGCCCGGGGTCTTTCCGGACTCCTCGGACTCGCTTGCGATGTCGAGGATGTCGTCGGAGAGCTGGAAGGCCGAGCCCACGATCTCGCCGTACGACGTCAGCGCAGCCTCGATCTCGGGTCCGGCCCCGCCGAAGCGGGCGCCGTACCTTGCGGACGTGGCGATCAGCGACCCGGTCTTGCCCGCGACCACGCGCAGATAGTGGTCGAGTGGGTCGGTCCCGGGCTCCGGCTTGACGGTCTCGAGAATCTGACCCTCGACGAGCCGGGTGAACGTCTTCGCCTGGATCCGTACGGCGTCCGGGCCGAGGTCGGCGGTCAGCTCGGACGACTTCGAGAACAGGAAGTCCCCCACCAGGATCGCGACGTGGTTGTCCCAGCGCGCGTTCGCGGACGTCGCCCCGCGACGAAGCTCGGCCTCGTCCATGACGTCGTCGTGGTAGAGCGAGGCCAGGTGGGTGAGCTCCACGACGCAGGCTGCCGTCACGACCTCGTCCGACGCGGCGTCGGGCCCGGTCTCGGCGGCCAGCAGCACCAGCAGCGGCCGGAACCGCTTGCCGCCAGCCTCCATGAGATGGCGCGCGGCTTCGGTCACAAAGGGGGTCTGGCCCTGGATGTGCCCTCGCAGGGCCTCCTCGACGTCGTCCATCCGGGCCAGGAGCCGGGCGGCAAGGTCTCCGTCGGGGACCGGGAGGGCGAGCCCGGCGGCGGATTCGTGGGTCACTTGATGAATTCTCCCGCACGACCCGCCAGGTCGAGCACCGGGCCAGGGATCAGGCCGAGGTAGACGGTCGCGCCGACACCGAGGGCGATGGTCGCGGAGGTCAGCACCGAGGGCATCGTGACCGAGGGACCGTCACCGACCGGGGCGGTGAAGTACATCAGCACGATCACCCGCAGGTAGAAGGACGCCGCGAGCGCACTGGCCAGCACCGCGATGACCACGACCGGCCAGGCGCCGGCCGACCCGGCAGCGGCGAAGACGGCCCACTTGCCGGTGAAGCCCGAGGTCAACGGGATGCCGGCCATGCCGAGCAGGAACAGCGCGAAGGCGCCCGGCCACGAGCGGCGCCGTCCGGCCCAGGCCCGCCCACCGCCGGAGATGGGTGATCTCGCCGCTGGAGTCGCGCACGACCGAGACCACCGCGAAGGCGCTCAGGGTCAGGAAGCCGTAGGTGGTCAGGTAGAACAGCACCGCCTGCAGGGAGGTGATCTCGCCGGGGAGCTTGTCGGCTGCCGCGGTCACGCCCAGGACACCGGTCAGCAGGAAGCCGGTGTGGGCGACCGAGGAGTAGGCGAGCATCCGCTTCACGTCGGTCTGGGCGATCGCGAGGACGGAGCCGACCACCATGGTCAGGATCGCGATCACCCAGAACAGCGGCTGCCAGCTCCAGCGCTCGGTCCCGAACGCGACGTAGAACAGGCGCAGGATCGCGCCGAACGCCGCCACCTTGGTTGCGGCCGACATGAACGCCGTGACCGCGGTCGGGGCGCCCTGGTAGACGTCAGGGGTCCAGGCCTGGAACGGCACCGCACTGACCTTGAACAGCAGGCCGACGGTCACCATGCCCATGCCGATCATGAGCAGGCTGTGGTTGGAGTCGCTGTTGCGGATCGCGATGTCGATGGCCGAGAACTGCATGGAACCGGCATACCCGTAGACGAGCGCGATGCCGTAGATGAAGAAGCCGGACGAGAACGCGCCCAGCAGGAAGTACTTCAGGGCCGCCTCCTGGCTGAGCAGCCGACGGCGACGCGCCAGGCCGGACAGCAGGTAGAGCGGCAGCGAGAGCACCTCGAGCGCCACGAACAGGGTGAGCAGGTCGCTGGCCGCCGGGAACATCATCATGCCGCCGACCGCGAACATCAGCAGCGGGAAGACCTCGGTGTGGTCGAGGCCGCGGGCCGACGCCTGGCGTTCGGCCTCCGTGCCGGGGATGGCCGCCGCCTGGCCGGCGAACGCCGAGAGGCCGCCCTCGAGGTGCCGCTCGGCGAACAACAGCACACCGGCGAAGGAGAGCAGCAGGATCAGCCCCCACAGGAACACGGTGGGGCCGTCGATCGCCATCGAACCCTCGACCACGAGCTTGCCGCGCGCCGTGCCGTGCGTCGTGGGAGTCGAGGTCGTTCGCGACCATGATCACGCCGACGAACGCCGCGAGCACGCCGCCGCCGGCGAGCACGGTCTGGGTGAGGTAACGCCAGGCGCGAGGCACGAACGCCTCGACGAGTACGCCGGCGCAGGCGACGCCGAAGATCAGCAGCATCGGCCAGATCAGGCTGTACTCGACCGTGGGCTTGGAGAACTCGATCACTGGTGGGCCTCCTCACCCTGAACGACGTCGGGTGGCGCATCCGTCACGCCGACGTACGACATGGTCGTCTCGGTGAGCGGGTGGATCACGTCGAGCACCGGCTTGGGATAGAAGCCCAGGAACAACAAGCCGGCAATGAGGGGGGCGACGGCCAGGACTTCGCGGCCGCCGAGGTCGCGCAGGCCCTCGAGGCCGGGCCTCGTCGGCCCGGTGAACGCACGCGCGTAGGCGATCAGGATGTAGAGCGCGGCGAGCACGATCCCGGTGACGGAGATGGCCCCGACCCACCAGCTGTAGGAGAACGCGCCCACCATCACGAGGAACTCAGAGACGAACGGCGACAGTCCCGGAAGGCCGAGCGTGGCCAGACCACCCACGAGGAACAGGCCGGTGAGCATCGGCGCCTGTTTCTCGATCCCGCCCTGCTCGCTGATCAGCGAGGAGCCGTCGCGGCGCCGCATGAGGTAGCCGACCACGAGGAACAGCGCAGCCGTGGCGATGCCGTGGTTGACCATGAACAGGGTGGCGCCGGAGATGCCCTGGCTGTTCATCACGAAGATGCCGAGCACGATGAAGCCGAAGTGGCTCAGCGAGGTCAGACCGATCAGCCGCAGCAGGTCGTCCTGTCCCACGGCCACCAGGGCGCCGTACACGATGCTGATCAGCGCCAGCGTGATGACGAGCGGGGTCGCCCACTTCGAGGCCTCCGGGAACAGGCCCAGGCAGAAGCGCAGCATGCCGTAGGTGCCGATCTTGTCGAGCACGCAGACGAGCAGGACGCTGGTGCCGGGCGTCGCCGACGCAGTGGTGTCGGGCAGCCAGGTGTGCACCGGGAACAGGGGGCACTTGATCGCCAGCGCGATGAAGAAGCCGACGAACAGCCAGCGTCCGGTCTCGCCGCCGATGTGGAGCTCGGCCAGGTCGCTGATGAGGTACGTCGGCGTGCCGGCGTCTGCCGAGACGGCATACAGGCCGATGACCGAGGCGAGCATGACCAGTCCGCCGACGAGCATGAAGAGGAGGAACTTGATCGCCGCCTTGCCCCGGTCGGCGCCGACGCCCGTGCGGCCGTACGCGCCGATCAGGAAGTAGGCCGGGATCAGGGTGGCCTCGAACAGGACGTAGAACAGCAGCACGTCGGTCGCGACGAAGACGCCGAGGGCCAGGCCCTCGAGCGCGAGCATCAGCGCGAAGAAGACATTCGAGCTGCGATGGTCGGCGTCGTGCCAGGACGCCACGATCACGATGGGCGTGAGGAAGGCCGTCAGCCCGACCAGGGTCAGCGCCAGCCCGTCGACGCCGACGGCGTAGCTGGCCCCGAACGCCTCGATCCACTGGTGCTGCTCGGTGAACTGCATGCCACCGCCCGCGTCGTACTGGGTGGCGAGGACGACCACCAGCACCAGCGCCAGCAGCGAGAAGCCGAGGGCGACCTGCTTGGGCAGCCTCGCGCCCGGCGTCCGCGGGAAGGCGGCCGTGACCACGGCGCCGACCAGGGGGGCCAGCACCAGGCAGGTCAGGATGGGGAAGTCGTTCATGAGAGGTTCACCGCCAGGAGGGCCAGTACGACGAGCAGGACGCCGCCGAGCAGGGACAGGGCGTAGGAGCGGACGAAGCCGTTCTGGACGCGCCGGAACCTGGCGGCGAGCCCGGTGGTGAACGCCGCACTTCCCTCGACGGCGCCGTCGATGAAGCCTCGGTCAAACACGGTGAGCCCGCCGATGAGCGCGGTGGTGGGGGCAACTGCGACGACGTCGTTGATCGCGTCGCCGTAGACGTCGGCCCGGGCCGCCTTGGTGACGAAGGAGACGTCCTGCGGTGCCTCGCGGGGAACCTCCCGCTTGCCGACGAGGAACCAGGCCGCGGCGACGCCGAGGGCGACGGTGCAGACCACGATCAGCGTCAGCAGCAGCGCCGGCATGGGCAGCTCCTCGTGCTCCGGCGTGCCGACGACCGGGCTGAGGTAGTCGATGATCCAGTCGTTCAGGAGCAGCAGCCCGCCGAGGACCGACAGCGCCGCGAGAGCGATCAGCGGGAAGGTCATCACCTTGGGCGACTCGTGCGGGTGCACGTCGTCGGCCCAGCGGTCCTTGGTGAAGAACGTCATCAGCATCAGCCGGGTCATGTAGAACGCGGTGATGCCGGCACCGAGCGTGGCCAGGAGCCCGACGAACACGTTGTGGCCGTAGGCGGTCTCGATGATCTTGTCCTTGGACCAGAAACCGGAGAAGCCCGGGAACCCGATGATGGCGAGATAGCCCATCGCGAAGGTCAGGAACGTGACCGGCAGCAACTTGTTCAGGGCCCCGTAGTGACGCATGTCGACGTCGTCGTCCATGGCATGCATGACCGATCCGGCGCCGAGGAACATGTTGGCCTTGAAGAAGCCGTGGGTGAGCAGGTGGAAGATCGCGAAGGCGTAGCCGGCGACGCCGAGGCCGGCGCCGAGCATCATGTAGCCGATCTGGCTCATCGTCGAACCGGCCAGGGCCTTCTTGATGTCGTCCTTGGCGCAACCGATGACCGCACCCCACAGGAGCGTGACGACGGCAACGGCGATCACGGCGGTCTGCGCGTCTGGCGCGTTCTCGAAGATGAAGTTGGACCGGACGATCAGGTAGACCCCGGCGGTCACCATGGTCGCCGCGTGGATCAGGGCCGACACCGGCGTCGGGCCCTCCATCGCATCCAGCAACCAGGCCTGGAGCGGCACCTGGGCGGACTTGCCGCAGGCCGCGAGCAGGAGCAGCAGGCCGAGGATCGTCAAGGTCTTCTCGCTCGCACCCTCAGCCGCCGCGCTCACCCCGGTGAACGAGACGGTGCCGAACGTGACGAACATCAGCATGATGGCCAGCGACATGCCGAGGTCGCCGACGCGGTTGATGATGAATGCCTTCTTGGCGGCCGCGGCGGCGGTCGGCTTGTGCTGCCAGAAGCCGATCAGCAGGTACGACGCCAGGCCGACGCCCTCCCAGCCCAGGAACAGGCCGAGGTAGTTCTCGGCGAGCACCAGCATCAGCATCGCGGCGACGAACAGGTTGAGGTAGCCGAAGAACCTGCGGCGGCGCTCGTCGTGGGCCATGTAGCCGATCGAGTAGATGTGGATCAGCCCGCCCACACCGGTGATCAGCAGCAGGAACAGCGACGACAGCGGGTCGTAGAGCAGGTCCATGCCCGCGTGGAACTTGCCGGCGTCGACCCAGTCGAAGACGTGCTGGGCGATCTGCCGGTCGTCCGTGTCCCGGCCGAGCACCGAGAAGAACATGAACAGGCTCAACACGAAGGAGGCGGCGACGGTGGCACACCCGAGGAGGTGTCCCCACTTGTCGGCCAGCTTCCCGCCGATCAGGAGGACGGCGGCGCCGGCCAACGGCAGGGCGATCACCAGCCACAGCAGCGAGAAGACGCCATCAGCCGGCGCTGCGTCGACCACAGGCGTGAGGTGCTCCGCAGCCGTGGCTACGTCGGTGATTTGCAGGGTCATGGTCCAGAGCACCTCAGTACTTCAGCAGGCTGGCGTCGTCGACCGAGGCCGAGCGTCGAGTACGGAAGATGGTCATGATGATCGCCAGTCCGACGACGACCTCGGCGGCGGCCACGACCATGACGAAGAACGCCGCGACCTGGCCGTCGAGATTGCCGTTCTGCTTGGCGAAGGCCACCAGGGCGAGGCTCGATGCGTTGAGCATCAGTTCGACGCACATGAAGACCACGATCGCGTTGCGTCGGGTCAGCACGCCCACACTGCCGATGGTGAACAGGATGGCCGAGAGCACGATGTAGGGGGTGACGCTCATTTGGGTCCCCGGGGAAGCGCGAGCGCAGCGAGCGGTTTTTGGGGTGTATCTCACTGGGTCCTCCTCACTGGAGGCCGCAGCGGTGGGACTGCTGCCAGCGGGGGCGGACCCCCCGATCTGCTTCTCGACCCGTTCGACTTCGTCGGCCATGGCGGGAGCCGACCGGACCGTGCCTCGGGCGGAGAGCACCCGGGACACCGAGGACTCCTCGGCGGAACCGTCCGGCAGCAGCGCCGGGGTGTCGACGGCGTTGTGGCGGGCGTAGACACCGGGCGACGGGAGCGGGCCCGGGTGCAGTCCGGTCTCGCCGAAGTCCTTGATCCGCTTGGCAGCCAGGGCGGCCTGGCCTTCTCGCGGCGTGATCCGTTCGCGATGGGCGAGCACCATCGCCCCGACGGCGGCGGTGATCAGCAGGGCGCTCGTGGCCTCGAAGGCGAAGACGTATCGGGAGAACAACAGGTTCGCGAGCTGCTCGATGTTGCCGCCCTCGTTGGCCTTGTCCAGGCCGACCGCGTCGCCGAGGGTGATCTGGCCGAGTGCGACGACGAGGACGACGCCGAGGAGCAGGCCGAGGCCGGTCGCGAGGAGTCGCTGGCCTCTGATCGTCTCGACCACCGAGTCGGAGGAGTCGACGCCGACCAGCATCATGACGAACAGGAAGAGCATCAGGATCGCGCCCGTGTAGACGATGATCTGCACCGCGAACAGGAACGGCGCGTCGAGCGCGAGGTAGAGGACCGCCAGGCTGACCATGACCACGGCAAGCAGCAGCGCCGCGTGTACGGGTTTGCGCACGAACAGCATGCCCAGCGCTGCGATCACCATGACCGGCGCAAGGATCCAGAAGGCAATCACTCTCCGGCCCCCTTCTGGGAGAAGTTGCCCCGGTAGTAGTCGCCCTCGTCGGAGCCGAGCCGCATCGGGTGCGGGGGCTGCTCCATGCCGGGAAGCATCGGGGCGAGCAGGTCCGACTTCTCGTAGATCAGGTCGGCCCGGTTGGTGTCGGCGAGCTCGTACTCGTTGGTCATCGTGAGCGCCCGGGTCGGGCAGGCCTCGATGCACAGGCCGCACAGGATGCAACGCAGGTAGTTGATCTGGTAGACGCGGCCGTAGCGCTCACCGGGACTGAACCGTTCGTCGTCGGTGTTGGAGGCACCCTCGACGTAGATCGCGTCGGCCGGGCAGGCCCACGCGCACAGCTCGCACCCGATGCACTTCTCGAGCCCGTCGGGCCAGCGGTTGAGCTGGTGCCGGCCGTGGAACCGCGGCGCCGTCGGCAGTTTCTCGAACGGGTACTGCTCGGTGACGACCTTCTTGAACATCGTCCGGAAGGTGACGCCGAACCCCGCCACCGGATCCCAGAACTGCTCCTTGAGCGTGGGCATCAGATCTCCTCGTCGGCCGGGTGGACCCGGCCGGTCAACGTCTTGTCGAAGGTGAGCGCCGCGGCCGCGCCCCGGGCCGGCCCCCCAGAGGGCATCGGCGGCACCGGGAAGCCGCGCGAGAACGCGTCGGCCTCCTCGAACTCTGCGGCCTCCTCGGGCTCCTCCTGCTCGGGGATGAAGAACAGCGCCAGGAGCACCACTGCCAGGACACCGATCCCGATCAGCATGCCGCGACGGTCGACGCCGCCGTTGAGGCTGATCGTGCGGATGCTCGCCACGGCGACGATCCACACCAGCGACAGCGGGATCAGCCGCTTCCAGCCGAACGCCATGAACTGGTCGTAACGCAGCCGGGGCAGGCTTCCGCGCAGCCAGATGAAGACGAAGATGAACGCGAACACCTTGCCGAAGAACCACAGCACCGGCCAGTAGCCCTCGTTGGCCCCCGGCCAGGCCTCGTCGATCCAGAACGGCGCGTGCCAGCCACCGAGGAACAGGGTGGTCGCGAGCGCCGACACCGTGGCCATGTTGACGTATTCAGCCAGGAAGAACAGCGCGAACTTCAGCGAGGAGTACTCGGTGTGGAAGCCGCCGACGAGCTCGCCCTCGGCCTCGGGCAGGTCGAACGGCGCCCGGTTGGTCTCCCCCACCATCGCGATCGTGTAGATGGCGAACGACGGCATCAGGATCAGCCCGTACCAGAGCTTGTCCTGCGCCTCCACGATCTCGGACGTCGACATCGAGCCGGCGTAGAGGAAGACGGCGACGAGCGCGAGGCCCATGGCGACCTCGTAGGAGATCATCTGGGCGCTGGAGCGCAGGCCACCCAGCAGCGAGTACGTCGACCCCGACGACCAGCCGCCGAGCACGATCCCGTAGATGCCGATCGAGGCGACCGCCATCACGAACAGCACCGCCACCGGCATGTCGGTCAGCTGCAGCGGCGTCGTCCGGTCGCTCCACGGCACGTCAACCTCCGGCCCGAACGGGATCACCGCGAAGGTCACGAAGGCAGGGATGGTCGCGATGACCGGGGCCAGGATGAAGACGACCTTGTCGGCCGCCTTGGGGACCACGTCTTCCTTCAGCGCCAGCTTCACGCCGTCGGCCAGGGACTGGAGCAGACCGAACGGCCCGTTCACGTTGGGCCCGATGCGGTGCTGCATCCGGGCCACGACGCGGCGCTCGAGCCAGATGTTGAACAGCGTCAGCAACACCAGGATCACGAAGATCAGCACGGCCTTGATGATGACCAGCCAGACCGGGTCGTGCCCGAACATCGGACAGTGCGTCGGCCTCAGCCATGACGTGATCGAGCGATCCGGTGATCGAGCCGACCCGGTGATCGAGCTTGTCGAGATCACAGGTCTCCCTTCACGCTGACGGAGCTGCCTGGCGAGGCGAGGTCGGCCAGCACGCCGTTGCCGAACGAGTTGGCCGGCACCCAGACGGTGCCTGCCGCCACGTCGGCGACCTCGATCGGCAGGGTCACCGACCCGCGGTCACCGGTCAGCGTCACGGTGTTGCCCTTGAGCATCTCGGCCGTGTCCTGGCGAGACCCGCGCGACGGCCCGGCGAGCGGTCGCGCGAAGGTTGTCGTCGCCGTCCTGGAGTACGCCGTTGTCGAGCAGCTGCTTCCAGCTGGCGAGGGTCAGCTTGGTCTTGAGCACCTTGCGTTCGATGCGTTCAGGTGGGGCCGGAAGCTCGGCGCGGTCGCCGTCCCATGGGCCGAGCTCCTCCATCTGTCGCCGTGCCTCGGCAACGGTCCGGAAGCCCAGCGGCTTGCCCGCCTCCTCTGCGATGCCGGACAGGATCCGCAGGTCGGGCAGGGATGCGGGGTTGCTGAACACTGCCTCGAACGGGCGCGGTCGGCCTTCCCAGGTGACGAACATGCCGGCCTTGTCCGAGACCGGCGCGACCGGGAACACCACGTCGGCGGCCCGGGTCACGTCGGTCTCGCGGAGCTCGAGGCTGACGACGAACCCGGCGGCCTCGATCGCGGCTCGGGCAGCGGCCGGGTCGGCCAGGTCGTCGGGGTCGACACCGCCGATCACCAGGCCACCCAGCTCACCGGAGGCGAGCGCGGCGAGGATCCCGTCGGTGTCCCGACCGACGGTGTCGGGAACGGACCCGACACCCCAGGCAGCGGCCGTGTCGACCCGGGCGCCGGAGTCCGCGACCGGACGGCCGCCCGGCAGCAGGTTCGGCAGGCAGCCGGTCTCCAGCGCGCCTCGGTCGCCCGCGCGTCGCGGCACCCAGGCGAGCCGCGCCCCGGACCTCTTCGCGAGCTCGGCGGCGGCGGTGAGGGCACCGGGCACGGTGGCGAGGCGCTCGCCGACCAGGATCACCGAGCTGGCGTCGAGACCGAAGTCGGCGTGCCCGGTCAGCGCGTCGATCGCGGCGGGCTCGTCACCTGGCGCCGTCGCAATGAGCTGGCCGTTCATCTTGTCCAGGCCGCGGGTCGTGTACGGCGCGATCGCGACCACCCGAGTGCCGTGCTTGGAGGCCTTGCGCAGCCGCAGGAAGATCGTGCCGGCTTCGTCCTCGGGCTCCAGACCCACCACCACCACGAGCCGGGCGGACTCGAGGTCGGCGTACGACACGTCGTTCTTGAGGACCACCTGTGCGGCGAGGAAGGATGCCTCCTCGGCCGAGTGCGGGCGGGCCCGGAAGTCGATGTCGTTGGTGCCGAGGACGACGCGCGCGAACTTGCTGTAGGCGTAGGCGTCCTCGGCCGTGACACGGCCACCGGTGAGCACACCTGTGCGCGCCGGCGGCGGCCAGCCCGCGGGCGGCGACTGCGAAGGCCTCCGGCCACGACGCCGGACGCAGCTCGCCGTCGTCGCGACGAACAAGCGGGTGAGTGAGCCGGTCGGCGGCGGTCGCGTAGTGGAACGCGAACCGGTCCTTGTCAGTGATCCACTCCTCGTTGACCTCGGGGTCGTTGCCGGCGAGGCGACGCATCACCTTGCCGCGACGGTGGTCGACGCGGATCGCAGCGCCGCAGGCGTCGTGCTCGGCGACGGCGGGGACGGAGACGAGGTCGAACGGGCGGGACCGGAAGCGGTACTCGGCGCTGGTCAGCGCTCCCACAGGGCAGATCTGGATGGTGTTGCCGGAGAAGTAGCTTTCGAACGGCTCCTTCTCGTAGATGCCGACCTGTTGCAGGGCACCGCGCTCGAGAAGGGTGATGAACGGGTCGCCGGCGATCTGCTCGGAGAAGCGGGTGCAGCGAGCGCACAGGATGCAGCGCTCCCGGTCGAGGAGGACCTGCGCCGAGATGTTGATCGGCTTGGGGAACGTGCGCTTGACGCCCGTGAACCGGGTCTCACCGCGACCGTTGGACATCGCCTGGTTCTGCAGCGGGCACTCGCCGCCCTTGTCGCAGACGGGGCAGTCCAGAGGATGGTTGATGAGCAGGAACTCCATGATGCCCTGCTGCGCCTTGTCCGCGGCCGGGCTCGTGGCCTGGGTGCTGACGACCATGCCCTCGGCCACCGGGCAGCGTGCAGGACGCCTGCGGCTTCGGCATCGGGCGGCCGTATGCCGCGGCGTCCGGGCAGGATCTCGACGAGGCACTGCCGACAGGCACCCACAGGCGCCAGCAACGGGTGGTCGCAGAACCGCGGGATCTGGACGCCGACCTGTTCGGCAGCCCGGATGACCAGGGTGTCCTTGGGGACACTGACCTCGATGCCGTCGATGGTGACGGTGACCAGGTCGCTCTTCTCGACGCCGGTGGCCGAGCCGGTGGTGACGGTCATGCGTTGGCTCCCTGCTCTGCGAAGACCGTCGAGGCTGCGGGGTCGAACGGGCAGCCGCCGTGCGTGAGGTGAGCGAGGTACTCGTCGCGGAAGTACTTGATCGAGCTCGAGATCGGGCTGACCGCGCCGTCCGCGAGCGCGCAGAACGAACGGCCGAAGATGTTGTCGCACTGGTCGAGCAGGATCTCGAGGTCGGCCTCGGTGCCCTCGCCCTTCTCCAGCCTGGCCAGGGTCTGCACCAGCCACCACGTGCCCTCGCGGCACGGAGTGCACTTGCCGCAGGACTCGTGCTTGTAGAACTCGGTCCACCTGAGGACGGCGCGGACGACGCAGGTGGTCTCGTCGAAGATCTGAAGCGCTCTCGTCCCGAGCATCGAGCCTGCTGCCCCCACGCCTTCGAAGTCCAAGGTGACGTCGAGGTGTTCCGCGGTCAGCAGCGGGGTGCTCGACCCACCAGGGGTCCAGAACTTGAGCTCGTGTCCCTCGCGCATCCCGCCGGCCAGGTCGATCAGCTGGCGCAGGGTGATGCCGAGCGGGGCTTCGTACTGGCCTGGAGACTTGACGTGGCCGGACAGCGAGAAGATCCCGTATCCGGTCGACGAGCTCTTCTCGTACTTGGTGCCCATCGACGCGAACCAGTCGGGGCCGTTGGCGACGATGCTCGGCACCGACGCGATCGACTCGACGTTGTTGATGACGGTCGGGCTGGCGTAGAGGCCGGCGACCGCCGGGAACGGCGGCCGCAGTCTCGGTTGGCCACGACGGCCCTCGAGCGAGTCGAGCAGCGCCGTCTCCTCGCCGCAGATGTAGGCGCCCGCTCCAGCGTGGATCACGAGGTCGAGGTCATAGCCCGAGCCGTGGATGTTCTTGCCGAGGTGACCGGCGAGGTAGGCCTCCTCGACCGCTCGCTGGAGGCGGCGTACGACGTGCAGAACCTCACCCCGCACGTAGATGAAGGCGTGGTTCGCCCGAATCGCGTAGGAGCTGATGATCACGCCCTCGACCAGCGTGTGCGGGCTGGCCATCATCAGCGGGACGTCCTTGCAGGTGCCCGGCTCCGACTCGTCGGCGTTCACGACGAGATACTTCGGCTTGGGGTTGTCCTGCGGGATGAAGCTCCACTTGAGCCCCGTGGGGAAGCCCGCTCCGCCACGGCCGCGCAGACCGCTGTCCTTGACGGCGGTGATCACGGCGCCGGGCTCCATCGACAACGACTTCTTGAGCGCGTCGTACCCGCCGCGGGACTCGTAGGCGGCCAGGGTCCAGGACCGCTCCTGGTCCCAGTTGTCGGTGAGCACGGGCGTGCAGACAGTGTCTGCGTCATGCCTTGCCCTCCTCGGCCTTGGTCTCCGACTCGGCGCGGGAGGTGTCGGCCTGCTCCACGGCCCCGGTCTTGTCGTCGGCCCTTGGTGCTGGCGTGGTGCTGGCGTGGGTGCTGGCCCGGCGCCTTGGAGCCGGGTCCCGTGGCTCCGGACGACGGCGCGGTCCAGCCATGCTCGCGGGCGATCTTGAGGCCGACCAGCGAGGCCGGACCGGCGGACGGCCCCTCGTCGGCGCGGCCGTCGGGGAACCCGGCGAGGACCCGCTCGGCCTCCCGCCACGTGCACAGCCGGGCCCCGCGGGAAGCCCGGACCTCCCTGCCAGCTCTCAGGTCGTCGACCAGCCTGGTGGCGGACTCCGGGGTCTGGTTGTCCATGAACTCCCAGTTGACCATCACCACGGGTGCGTAGTCGCACGCGGCGTTGCACTCGACGTGCTCGAGGGTGATCTTCCCGTCCTCGGTGGTCTCGTCGTTTCCGACGTCGAGGTGGTCCTTCAGCGTTGCGAAGATCTGGTCGCCACCCATGACCGCGCACAGCGTGTTGGTGCAGACCCCCACGTGGTAGTCGCCGACCGGACGACGCTTGTACATGGTGTAGAAGGTCGCAACGCCGCTGACCTCGGCAGTGCTGATGCCGAGGATCTCGGCGCACGCCTCGATTCCCCAGGGAGTGATCTTTCCCTCGGCGGACTGGACGAGATGGAGCATCGGAAGCAGGCCCGAACGCGCGTGCGGGTACCTTGCGGCGATCTCTTTGAGCTCGCTCAGGGTCTGTCCTGACAGTGACATCAGCGGTCCACCCCACCCATCACGGGGTCGATCGAGGCGATCGCGACAATCACGTCGGCGACCTGGCCGCCTTCGCTCATCACGCTCGTCGCCTGGAGGTTCGTGAACGACGGGTCGCGGAAGTGCGCCCGGAACGGTCGGGTGCCGCCGTCGGAGACGACATGGGCGCCGAGCTCGCCGCGCGGCGACTCGATCGGCACGTAGGCCTGGCCAGGGGGCACCCGGAAGCCCTCTGTCACCAGCTTGAAGTGGTGGATCAGGGCCTCCATGGACTCGCCCATGATGTGCTTGATGTGATCGAGGCTGTTGCCCATGCCGTCGCTGCCGATCGCGAGCTGGCTGGGCCACGCGATCTTCTTGTCCGCGACCATGACGGGCGCACCCTCGAGCTTCGCCAGCCGGGCCGCGCACTGTTCGACGATCCGCAGCGACTCGTGCATCTCGTTGAGGCGAACCCGGAAGCGGCCGTAGGCGTCGCAGGTGTCCCACGTCTGTACGTCGAACTCGTAGTCCTCGTAGCCGCTGTAGGGCTGCGTCTTCCGGAGGTCCCACGGGTAGCCACTTGCCCGCAGCGGCGGACCGGAGAGGCCCAGCGCCAGGCAGCCGGCGAGGTCGAGGTGGCCGACGCCCTCCAGCCGGGCCCTGAAGATCGGGTTGGCGTTGCAGAGCTCGGCGTACTCCTTCAGACGCTTGTTCATCAGCTTGACGAAGCCACCGATCTCGTCCAGAGCCCCGTTGGGCAGGTCCTGGGCGACGCCGCCGGGGCGGATGAAACCGTGGTTCATCCGCAGGCCGGTGATCAGCTCGAACAGGTCGAGGACCAGCTCGCGCTCGCGGAAACCGATCGTCATCACGGTCAGCGCACCGATCTCCATGCCGCCGGTGGCGATGCAGACCAGGTGTGAGGAGATCCGGTTGAGCTCCATCAGGAGCACCCGCATGACCCTGGCCTTCTCGGGGATGTCGTCCTCGATGTCGAGCAGCCGCTCGACGCCCAGGCTGTACGTCGCCTCGTTGTAGAACGGCGAGAGGTAGTCCATCCGGGTGCAGAACGTGACGCCCTGTACCCAGGTGCGGTACTCCATGTTCTTCTCGATGCCGGTGTGGAGGTAGCCGATGCCGCACCGGGCCTCGGTGACCGTCTCGCCCTCGAGCTCGAGGATCAGCCGCAGGACGCCGTGGGTCGAGGGGTGCTGGGGGCCCATGTTGACCACGACCCGCTCGTCGGCCTCCTCGGCGATGCCTTCCACGACGCTGTCCCAGTCCTGGCCGGTCACGGTGAAGACCCGGCCCTGGTTGGTCTCCGACGGGCCTGCGTAGAGGTCGTCTGTGCCTTTGGTTGTGCTCATCAGCTGTAGGACCTCCGTTGGTCCGGTGGCGGGATCGAACCGCCCTTGTACTCCACGGGGATGCCTCCCAGGGGATAGTCCTTGCGCTGCGGGTGCCCGGGCCAGTCGTCGGGCATGAGGACGCGGGTGAGCGCGGGGTGGCCGTCGAACACGATCCCGAAGAAGTCCCAGGTCTCGCGTTCGTGCCAGTCGTTGGTCGGGTAGATGCCGACGGTGCTCGGGATGTGCGGGTCCGCGTCGGGGCAGGTCACCTCGAGCCGGATCCGGCGGTTGTGGGTCATCGAGAGCAGGTGGTAGACCGCGTGCAGCTCGCGGCCCGTGTCCTCGGGGTAGTGCACGCCGCTGACCCCGGAGCAGAACTCGAAACGCAGCATCGGGTCGTCACGCAGCAGCTTCGCGATCGTCGGCAGGTCCTCGCGCCGGACGTGGAAGGTGATCTCGCCACGATGTACGACGACCTTCTCGTAGCCCATGCTCGCCTCGAGCGAGTCGGCCACCTCGTCCCACCAGCCGCCGTACGGGCGCTGGGCCGGGGGCGGGAACTCGACCGGCTTGACGAGCCCGCCGTATCCGGAGGTGTCGCCGGTCCCGGTGACGCCGAACATGCCCGTGCGGACGCCGATCTGCTCCACCTGGGCGGGCTCGGTCGGCGGGATGTTCTCCGGCGACTGGTCGACCGCGGGCTGGTCGGGCGCCTGGGTCGGCTCGACCTGCTTGCCCTGCTTGTCGTGGTCTTCGGCCGGGCTCATCGCAGCAGACCCTTCGCGTCGGAGGTCGGCAGTGCGTTGAGTGCCTCGGTCTCGAGGTCCTTGATCTGGGCGAGCCGGTTGGCACCGAGCTTGCCGTGCTGGACCTGGTCGTGGAGCTTGAGGATCGCGTCGATGAGCATCTCGGGTCTGGGCGGGCAGCCGGGGAGGTACATGTCGACGGGGACGACGTGGTCGACGCCCTGGACGATCGCGTAGTTGTTGAACATCCCGCCGGAGCTGGCGCACACGCCCATCGCGAGCACCCACTTGGGCTCGGCCATCTGGTCGTAGATCTGGCGAAGGACGGGTGCCATCTTCTGGCTGACCCGGCCGGCCACGATCATCAGGTCAGCCTGGCGCGGGCTGGCCCGGAACACCTCCATGCCGAACCGGGCGAGGTCGTACTTCGGGCCTCCCGAGGTCATCATCTCGATCGCGCAGCAGGCCAGCCCGAAGGTTGCCGGCCAGAACGACGCCTTTCGCATGTAGCCGGCAACGCCCTCGACCGTGGTCAGCAGGACGCCGCTCGGCAACTTCTCTTCAATACCCACGCGATCGCCTCTCAGTCCCAGTCCAGCCCGCCGCGGCGCCAGACATAGGCGTAGGCGACGAAGACGGTGGCGATGAAGATGACCATCTCGGCGAGGCCGAAGAACTTCATCACGTCGAAGTTCACCGCCCACGGGTAGAGGAAGATGATCTCGATGTCGAAGACGATGAACATCATCGCGGTGATGTAGTACTTCACCGGGAACCGGCCGCCGCCGGCTGGCTGCGGGGTCGGCTCGATGCCGCATTCGTAGGAGTCGAGCTTGGCTCGGTTGTAGCGCTTCGGGCCGGTCAGGCTGCTGACCACGACGGAGAACACCGCGAAGCCGCCAGCGAGGATCGCCAACGCCAGGACGGGTGTGTAGAGCTCCATCTCCCTCTCCTCCTTGTGTTCTCGTTTCGATCTGGTCGTCTCTGCGTTCTCGGTGTTCTCGGCGATCGAGCTTGTCGAGATCCCCAGCGCCTCAGGCCCTGGGCGCCGCCTTGCTCAGTGCGTTGATCACGCGATCCATCGCATCGCCATCGCGCGGATCGGTGAGGTTGGCCATCAGTTTGAGCATGAACCGCATCAGCGTCGGTCGCGGCAGCCCGTACTTGGTCGCCTGCTTCATGAACGTCGGATTGCCGATCATCTTGGCGAAGACCCGGCCGAGCGTGAAGTACCCGCCGTACGCCTGGTCCAGTTGGGCAGCGTATCCGTGCAGCACCTGCTCGCGGCCGGGGCCCTCCGGTCGGGCGAGCGCCTGCACGATCGTCTCGGCCGCGGTGTGCGCTGCTTCGAGCGCGTAGTCGATGCCCTCGCCGTTGAACGGGTTGGTCATGCCGCCCGAGTCGCCGACCAGCATGAGTCCGCGGCTGTAGTGGGGCTTGCGGTTGAAGCCCATCGGCAGAGCGGCCGACCCCACCCTCCCGACCCGGTTGTCCTCGTCGCGAAAGCCCCAGGCCTCCGGGGTGTTGGCGAGCCAGCGAGTCAGCGAGTCGCGGTAGTCGACGGATTGGAAGCCCTTGCTGGAGTTGAGCAGGCCGAGCCCGACGTTGGCCGTGCCGTCGCCGACGGCGAAGATCCAGCCGTAGCCGGGCAACAGGTCGGACCGGCCAGGCTCGCCGGTCCACAGCTCGAGCCAGGACTCCATCCACTCGTCGTCGTGGCGGGGAGTCTCGTAGTAGGCGCGTACGGCGACCGCCATCGGCCGGTTCTCGCGCCGGTCGATGCCGAGCGCCGTCGCCATCCGGGCGCTGACCCCGTCGCCGGCAATCACGATGGGGGCGCGGTAGGTGATCTCGTCGCCTGCCTTGCGTCCACGTTCGTCGACGGCCCTGGCACTCACCCCGACGACCTGGCCGGTGCGGTCGTCGAAGACCGGACCGCCGACGTTGGTGCGTTCCATCAGTCGGGCGCCGGCCTTCTGTGCATGCCGGGCCAGGATCTCGTCGAACTCCATGCGGGTGCGGACCATGCCGAAGTCGGGGAAGCTGGCGAGCTCGGGCCAGGGCAGCTCGAGCCGGTGACCCGCGCCGACGATCCGCAGACCCTTGTTCTTCTGCCACCCGGGCTGGTCGAGGTCGAGGCCCATGCCGATCAGCTGCTTGACCGCACGTGGAGTCAGTCCGTCACCGCAGACCTTGTCGCGGGGGAAGGCGGACTTCTCGAGGAGCAGGACGTCGACCCCAGCGTTCGCAAGGTGGTAGGCGGCCGCTGAACCACCGGGTCCGGCACCGACGACGATGACGTCGGCCTGCCGGTCATCCGCGGGCGTCCGACTCATCACACCTCCTTGTCCCGCACTCGCCGCGCTTCATGTGATCTTGTGAAAGCGTTCACATGAGGCGCGCGCCACAGTCTAGGACTCTGCAAAGGCTGGCGCGACCTTGCCCCTGACCTGCGCAATTAGGACACATCGGGCTTGCGATATTGCGGCTGGGGTTGAAGCCGGGTCAGGCGGTCGCGCGGTGCAGGGCGACGATGCCGCCGGTCAGGTTGCGGATCTGTACGCCGGTCCACCCGGCGTCGGCGATCAGCCTGGCCAGACCCTGCTGGTCGGGCCAGGCCCGGATCGACTCGGCAAGGTAGACATAGGCGTCGGGGCTGCTGGACACGGCCCTGCTGATGGCGGGGAGTGCCTTCATGAGGTACTCCATGTAGACGGTGCGGAACGCGTCGTTCGTGGGGTGGCTGAACTCGCAGACGACCAGACGACCCCCGGGGCGGGTCACCCGCCTCAGCTCCTCGAGTCCCCTGCCGGGGTCGACGATGTTGCGCAGTCCGAAGGAGATCGTGACGGCGTCGAAGCTGTCGTCGGCGAACGGCAGCTTCGTGCCGTCCCCAGCGGTGAACGGCAGCCCGGGCCTGGCCTGCTTGCCCACCTTCAGCATGCCCAGCGAGAAGTCGCACGGGACGACAGTGGCGCCGCGGTCGGCGAACGGCTGGCTCGACGTACCGGTGCCGGCAGCCAGGTCGAGGACCAGGTCACCACGCTCGGGGTCGACTGCGTTGATGACCTCTTTGCGCCAGCGCCGGTCCTGGCCCATCGACAACACGTCGTTGGTCACGTCGTAGCGCTTGGCGACGGCGTCGAACATGCGACGTACGTCGGTCGGCTGCTTGTCGAGTTCGGCACGGGCCACGGGACCAGCGTAGGAGTGGTCTCGACAAGCTCGACCACCGAGGGGCGGCTCGACCACCGAGGGTCGCGCTCGACCACCGAGGGGCGGCTCGACCACCGAGGTCGGCTGGACCACCGAGCTGCCGGGGCAACCAAATGCCCCGGCTCGGCGTCTATGTCATTGAGACTGGAACGAATTGAACGACGCGGGGGACGCGATGAAGCTCTGGAGAACGCTGTTGCTCACGGTGGTGGTGATCGCCGTGCTCAGCGCCGCCGCGTTCGGCGCGGGGTACGCCGTACGCCACTACTCGGCCAACGGCTCGACACCCAGCGCCTCAGCTTCGCCCACGGAAACGCCCTCCCCCACGCCTTCCGGGACGCCTCCAGTGAAGCCCGCCCAGCCGCCGACCCCCACCTCTCCCCCGACCCCCGAGGACGTCTTGTCACCCGGCGACCGTGGCGAGCTGGTCCGCGAACTGCAGTCGCGGCTCTACCAGCTGGCATGGCTGCCGGAGCTGACCACCGGCCGCTACGACGCCGACACGACGGCCGCGGTCGCGGGCTTCCAGGACAAGCGCGGCTTCAAGGCGACCGGCAAGGTCGACCAGCGGACGTGGCGCCGGCTCGTCAAGATGACCAAGACGCCCACTCACGACCAGATGTACAACATCCTGCACCCCGGCCCGGCGATCCTGGCCAGCGGCAGCGACGGTGAGGACGTCCGCGACCTGCAGGCCCGGCTGAAGCAGATCGCGTGGTACTTCGGCGACGTCACCGGCACCTACGACGCGGCGACGGTCAAGGCGATCAGGGGCTTCCAGGAGAAGCGCGCGATCCCGGTGACCGGCGAGGTCGACCAGCGCACGATGGACAGGCTGACGGCCATGACCTACGCGCCCACCCACGACCAGATGTACAACATCGAGCCGCAGCCCGGCGCGCTGGATCCCCGTTGCCAGGTCGGCCGGGTGCTGTGCATCGACAAGACCAGCCAGACCTTGCGCTGGGTGGTGAACGGGCAGGTGCTGAAGACGGTCGACGTGCGCTTCGGCGGGTCCGCGACCCCGACCCGCGAGGGCCAGTTCTCGGTCTACCTGAAGGACATCGACCACTTGGTCGAAGCTCTACGACTCGTCGATGCCGTACTCCATGTTCTTCTCCGGCGGCCAGGCCGTGCACTACTCCTCCGACTTCGCCGCCGTCGGGTACGCCGGCGCCTCGCACGGCTGCGTGAACGTGCGCGACTACGACGGCATCGCCTGGCTCTACGGCCAGGTGCAGGTGGGCGACAAGGTGATCGTCTACTGGTCGTGACCCGGCGATAGGCTCGACCGGCTGGCCACACCGAAGGAGCCGGAACGCATGGAGCACCCTCGCTCGCTCGACCGGATGGAGGCCCGTGAGCTGCCATCGGGCTCCACCGAGCACTACACGGCGTACGTCGGCCCACCGAAGCAGTTCGACTTCATGGGCGCCACCCAGTTCCGGTTGCTGACCTGCCTGGGTCTGCGCGAGAACCACAGGCTGCTCGACCTGGGCTGTGGCTCGCTTCGGGCCGGCCGGCTGCTGATCCCCTACCTGCTGCCCGGGCGCTACCACGGGATCGAGCCGAACGCCTGGCTGGTCGAGGAGGGAATCGACCACGAGCTCGGTCGTGATCTGGTTCGGATCAAGCAACCCAGGTTCGACCACAACGCCGACTTCCGCACCGACGTCTTCGGGGTCAAGTTCGACTTCGCCATCGCGCAGTCGATCTTCTCCCACGCCACGCCCCGCCTCGTCGTCAATGCCCTGACCAACCTTGGCGCCTCGCTTGAGGCGTCCGGCCTGCTCGGCTGCACGTTCAAGGAACGCGAGACCGGGGACTCCGGCAGCTACGAGGAGGGCTGGGTCTATCCGGGCGGCGTGTGCTACACCCAGCCCGAGATCATGCGCATGTTCACGGAGGCCGGGCTGCCTGCCCGGCGGATCCCGTGGTTCCACCCGCGGCAGACCTGGTACCTCGCTGCCCGCGACGAGGAACAACTGCCAAGCGACAAGGAGCTGCAGCTGCTCCGCGGCGTCGTGCTCCGCGACCCGGAGTTCGCAGCAAGCCTCCCGGACTGACCGTCCTTTCGCCGGCTTTCGGGCGCCCAGCGTAGGCTGCGGCTCGTGACCCTGAGCGCGATGCCGGACGAGCCACTCGTCGTCCACACCCGCTTCCTCGATCTTCCCGTCGCCGGACTGCTCGATCTGCTGCCGTCCGATGCGCCCGTCGCGTGGCTGCGCCGGGAGGACGGACTGGTCGGCTGGGGAGTCGCCGCGGTCATCCGTACGTCGGGTCCGACCCGGTTCTCGGACGCGGCGAAGTGGTGGACCGAGCTCGTCGGCCGGGCTGACATCACCGACGAGGTCAACGAGCCCGGCAGCGGGGCGGTGTGCTTCGGCAGCTTCGCCTTCGCCGACGAGCCCGGGCACTCTGTCCTGGTCGTCCCCAAGGTCGTCGTGGGACGTCGCGGTGGGCGGGCGTGGGTCACGACCGTGGGGACCTGAGGATCTCGACCAGCCGACCCCGAGCGATCCTCCCGAGGCACCGATCGTCAGCTTCGCCGACGGCGCCCGCAACAGCGAGGAATGGATGACCGTCGTCGGCGACGCGGTCGCGCGGATCAACCAGGGTCATCTGGAGAAGGTCGTGCTGGCGCGGGACCTGGTCGCCAAGGCCGATGCCGCCATCGACGTCCGTTGGCCGCTACGCCGTCTGGTCGCGACGTACCCCATGTGCTGGACGTTCCACGTCGACGGCATGTTCGGCTCGACGCCCGAGATGCTCGTACGTCGCGAACGCGGCCTGGTCACCTCACGGGTGCTGGCCGGCACCATCCGGCGTACCGGCGACGACGAGCACGACCTCGCCCTCGCCGGCGCTCTGGCCCGGTCCTCGAAGGACCTCGAGGAGCACGAGTACGCCGTGCGCTCGGTCGCCGAGGCCCTGGAGCCGCACTGCTCGGGCATGAACGTGCCCGACGCGCCGTTCGTGCTGCACCTGCCCAACGTCATGCACCTGGCGACCGACGTCGCCGGGGTGGTGCACGACGCCGAGACCGTCTCGTCGCTGCAGCTCGCGGAGGCGTTGCACCCCTCCGCCGCCGTCGGCGGCACTCCCACCACCGCCGCGGTGCAGCTGATCGCGGAGATCGAGGGCATGGACCGCGGGCGTTACGCCGGACCCGTCGGCTGGATGGACGCCAGCGGCGACGGGGAGTGGGGCATCGCCCTGCGCTCCGCCGTCCTCGAGGGCGACACCGTCCGCCTGTTCGCCGGCTGCGGCATCGTCGCCGACTCCGACCCCGAGGCCGAGCTCGCCGAGGCGCAGGCCAAGTTCGTGCCCGTGCGTGATGCCCTCGAGGGTTCCTGACAGATTCCCGGCCGCTCAGACGGCAGTTCGCTGCGTTCTGCTCGCTACCGGGCGCCTTGGTCACGCGGATCGCCGTCTGAGCGGCCGCGCCGCCACCGCCTTCACCAGGTCGGCGCGCACCTGGTCCGGATGCAGCATCACCTGTTCCCAGACGTAGCGAACGGCAGCAACCGCCGTCGAGCACCAGGAAGTTGTGAGCGCTCGCAGTCCGATTTGTGGCCGGCGGCAGCTCGCGTGGTGGATCCAGGAGTCGGCCTCGAGGACAATGCGGCGGTCGACGTCGACGAGATCCGGGTGGATCACGAAGTCGCCCATGGCTATCGGATGCTGCGGCACGACGTGCAGCCCGGGTACGTCGAGGGCAACTGCGCGCAGCGCCGACTCGAACGGGTTCGCCGCCAGTGCATTAGCCTCGGCGGCCACCCGTCGGATCGCGGGAGCACCCTTGCCGGTGACGGACGCAGCCCGCCCTTCGCAGAGTCATCCACCAGGACGTCGCCATTTCTGAGGAGCCGAGTCGGCCACGGTCAGAGCCTCGTCGAACGGCAGCCGGCGGCCGCACTGGATGACCGTCGCGAGCTTGCTCATGACCGGGCCGGGTTCATCGGAGAGGTCGCCGTAGACGATGTTCGACGGGTTCGTGGGAGTCGAACCTCCTCGTTCGCGGGATTGTGATCCACGGCTCGGTCGGCGGCCACATGAGTTCCCACTCATGGTGCTGAGCCGCGCTGAGATGTGAGGCCACGCCTCCCACTCGGGCAGCCACCTGCAAAGAGAGATCTGCACCCGGAAGGGCGTAGCGACCTCTCGACGCCCGCACCACCGAGCCGCTCGCGAGCGCGGTGCGCAGGCGTCGACGCGAGTGTGAGCTCGAGCAGACTCGGCAGGTCAGCGATCCCACCGAGCCGGTGCAGGGCGTCGACGGGATTCATGACCCAAGGCTGTCGCGGATGCGGGCAGCGCGCATCTGTTCATCCACAGGCCAGTCAGACGGCGATCTGCATGAGAAAGCGCTAGATTCCCCTCGAAATGGCGGAGATTGCCGCCTGAATGGCCGCCCATCAGGGTCGCGGTGTGAGAAGGCGCCGGGCTACAGGTCGGCGCCGTCGTCGAGCCGGATCCAGGACTGGCCGGTCTTCTCGAGGAACACGTTCATGTGCCGCTCGAGGATGTCGTGGGCGTCCTTGGTGTAGATCCGGTCGTGGATCGAGATGTTGACCGGGGCCTTGACCGCCCGGACGAAGTCGACCGCCTCGGAAGCCTTCAGCCAGGGCGCACTCGCGGGGGCGCACAGGACGTCGACGTCCTCGTCCGGAAGCTGGAGCGCATCCCCGGGGTGGAAGATCTTCTGCCCGCCCGTGGTGACCACGTAGCCGGAGTTGTCGAACCTCGGGAACTCGGGGTGGATCACGGCGTGCAGCTTGCCCACCACTCGCACCGGAAGGCCGGCGTCGAAGGTGTCTCCGGGCGCGACCACGGTCACCCGCTCGGCGAGGTCGGGAGCCTCCTTGCTGATCTGCGCCTGGACGGCGGCAATGGTGTGGATCGGCGCGTCGGTCCGGCGTAGGAGCTCGGCGTCCCAGTGGTCGTAGTGCTGGTGGGTGATGAGTACGGCGTCCGCCCCGTCCATCGCCTCGGGGTCGGTGTACATGCCCGGGTCCAGGATCAGGGTGTGACCGTCGTGCTCGATCCGGACACAGGAATGGCCGAACTTGGTGATCCGCATGAGCCCAGCCTAAACGGGTCGCTGCAACTGCCGTGGCGAGCCCACAATCACGCTCATGGCCGTCTCCGACCACGTCGCGATCCGCGCCGCCCACTGGGGCACCGGACTCGGCCACGCCCTCCTCGTCCGGGCCGTCGGCGACGCGGACTGCTACCTGTGGGTCCTCGACGGCAACGACCGTCCATCGAGTTCTACGAGAGACACGGTTTCCGGCCGATGGCGGCGCCATGGACGCTCCCGAGGGCGCCACATCCGGATGGTCCGTGCGGAAGGAACCCCGCCTTGAAATAAAAGCACGTCCGTTCTATTCTTGGAAGCGTGAGCAAGGGCCTGGAGACGAAGACGGCGATCCTCGGCGAGGCGCTGCAGATCGCCTCCCAGATCGGCTTCACCGGGCTCACCATCGGCCAGCTGGCCGAGCAGACCGAGATGAGCAAGAGCGGCCTGTTCGCCCACTTCCGGTCCAAGGAGCAGCTCCAGCTGCAGACCCTCGAGCACGCTCGGCGGCGTTTCACCGACACCGTCGTCCGCCCGACACTCATCGCGCCGCGCGGCGAGAAGCGGGTGCGCGAGCTGTTCGAGCGTTGGCTCGACTGGGAGACCGACGCCCTCGTGGGCGGCTGCATCTTCGTCACCGCCTCCATCGAGTACGACGATCGACCCGGCCCGATGCACGACGCCCTGGTCCGTGACCAGCGGGACTGGAGCGAGTTCATCGCAACGGTTGCCGCCACCGCGGTCAGCGAGGGCGACTTCGATCCCGACGTCGACGCCGATCAGTTCTCATTCACGCTGCAGGGGCTGATGCTGGCCTACCACCACGTCGCGCGACTGTTGCGCGACCCGCGGGCGATCGAGCACACCCGCGCCGCGTTCGAGCAGCTGCTCGTCGCCTCCCGCCCCCACTGACCCGTCCAACCTCGAGGAGTTCGCCATGTTTCGTTCACAGAAAAGCACGATCGTTCGTGTTTCCAGTCTTGGCCGCCGCATCTTCTTCCGCGGCGCAGACCTGCTCGCCCCTGGCCTCGCCGGCCGGATCGCGCGCGACCTGTGGTTCAGCGTGCCACCGAAGCTGCCCGCCACACCCCTGCCGCCCGGCGCCGAACCGTTCGTGGTCGAGTCGCTCGGGGCCCAGGTTCGCGGTCACGTCTGGGGCGAGGGCCCGGTCGTCTACTTCGTGCACGGTTGGGGCGGGCGCGGCTCGCAGTTCACGGCGTACGTCGAGCCGCTGGTCGCAGCGGGCTACCGGGTGGTGCTGTTCGACGCTCCGGCTCACGGCGACTCGGACCCCGGTCCGGCGGGGCCACGGCGCAGCCACGGCGTCGAGTTCGGCAAGGCCCTGGATGCGGTGTCCGCAAGGTTCGGCCCGGCGCACGCCGTCATCGCGCACTCCCTCGGGACGATCTCGACCTACCTCACCCTGCGCTTCGGCTGGCTCTCCACCGAACGCCTGGTGCTGCTGGCACCCATGGTCCAGGCCGTGCCCCTCTTCGACCAGTTCCAGCGCGCTCTCGGCTTCGGCAGTCGCACCCGGCGGGCGTTCGACCGGCACCTCGACGCCTTCGTCGGCATCCCGATGGCCGAGTTCGACGCCCTCGTCCAGGCCGCGCACAGCGAGCCCGTGCCGACCCTGGTCGTGCACGACTCCGGTGACCGGCAGACGCCGTACGCCGACGCCGTCCGCCTCGTTGAGGGACTGCCGGACGCCCGACTGGTGACCACAGACAAGCTGGGCCACCGCAAGATCCTGCGGGACGAGCGCGTCCTGCGCGAGGTCGTCGCGTTCATCGACGGTCGGGAGGTTCGAGCGGGCGCTGCCTGAGGTCTCTGTAGACGACTAGGCGGTCAGGTGGTGCACGAAGCACCAGCGCCAGTCCTCATCCGGCTCGGCCGACTCCACGACCGGGTGCGTCGAGTCCCGGAAGTGGGCGCTGGCGTGCTGCATCGGCGACGAGTCACAGCAGGCCACGTTGCCGCAGGCCAGGCACTGCCGCAGCGCCACCCACCGGTGGCCCTCCTCGACGCAGCGGGCGCAGACCGGCTCGGCGGCAGTCTCGACAGCGGGAAAGGCAACCAGGTCGTCGCACACGTCACCGAGCCGGCTTCGGGAGGTGTACTCGTTCCTGAGCGACGCGCGGTCGCGGGACGCGCTGTCGAGCATCGACTCCTCGACGTCCAGCATCGACAGCACCTCCGCGACGATGGACGACGCAGCCTTCCCGGCGCTCCGGATCTCCAGCACTCGTGCGCGTTCGGCCTCGATCATCGCCGTCCGGACCCTGGTGTACTGCTCGCTCGGTGTCTCGCGCTCGCTGACCGTGCCGAGCCGCTCCCAGGCGGCGAAGTTCCGTTCGTCGATCCGTTGGCGGATCAGCTCACGGATTCCGTGCTCGTCGTCCAGCTCCTGCCGCTCGAGCTCCTCGAGCCCGGCCTTCGACGCCTGCTGGAGCAGCGTCGCGCGGGCCAGCGCGTCGTCCCTCGGGTCGGGTCCTGGCACCCGCAGCCGCCGGGCCACCCAGGGCAACGACAGGCCCTGGATGAACAGGGTGCCGGCCACGACGGTGAACGCGATCAGGAGCAGGATCTCGCGATGCGGCGTCTCCTCCGGGATGAGGAACGCCGCCGCAAGCGTGACCACCCCGCGCATCCCGGCCCAGCCGAGGACGAAGGTGTAGCGCCACGGCGGACGGATGCCGGTCTCCGGATCGGGTCCTGGCCGGATCAGCAGGTAGCGGGCGGGGAACACCCACATCATCCGCAGGAGTACGACGGCCAGCAGGGTCAGCGTGCACACCGCGACGATCCGGCCCAGGGAGAGCTCACTGTCGCCGACGTCCTCCAGGATCCATTGGGCCTGCAGCCCGATCAGCAGGAAGACGGTGTTCTCGAGGACGTAGGCGATCGTGCGCCAGTTCATCCGTTCCGCGATCCGCGACTGCGCGGTCTGCAGGATCTGCGCCTTGTGCCCGAGCAGCAGGCCGGCCACGACGACGGCGATCACACCTGAGGCGTGCACCTTCTCCGCTGCGATGTAGCTGGCGAACGGGACGACGAACGAGATCGCGGTGTCGAGGACCGGGTCGGTGATCCGTTTGCGCAGCTTGGCAACCAGCAGGAACGTCAGGAACCCGATGACGATGCCGCCGCCGGCCGCGAGGACGAAGTCGGCGCCGACGCGCCACAGTTCGGCGGCCCCGGCGCCGCCGATGGCCGTCCGCAGCGCGACCAGCGCCGTGGCGTCGTTGAGCAGCGACTCGCCCTCGAGGATCGTGACGATCCGCCTGGGCAACCCGATCCTTCGGGCGATCGCGGTCGCGGCCACCGCATCGGGAGGTGCGACCACCGCGCCGATCGCGAACGCAGCCAGCCAGGGGATGCCTGGAAGCAATGCGTGGACCAGGACGCCGACGCCGAGTGTCGTGAACACCACCAGCCCGACGGAGAGCAGCAAGATCGCTCGCCGGTGGGTGTTGAAGTCGACCAGGGACGTCTGGATCGCGGTGGCGTAGAGCAGGGGTGGGAGCAGGCCCAGCAACACGACCTCTTCGTGGAGGTGCACCGTCGGCACGCCCGGCACGTACGAGGCCGCCACCCCAGCCACGATCAACAGCAGCGGCGCGGGGACATCCAGGCGCTCGGCCAGCGCGGTGGCCGCGAGGACGGCGACCGCAAGGGCAACGAGGTAGAACGCGATCTCCACGCGGCCATTGTGGCCCGCCGATGGATCAAGCCGGCTGGGCCACCCAGACCATGGGATCGCCCCAGCCCAGCTCCTCGATCCCGTGCCTGCCGAACGCGAGCACGACGAGGGTCCGGCGGTGGGCCGCGAAGGTGAGGACGTGGGCGATCATGCCGCCGTAGGTGAACACCTCGGTCTTCTCACACAGCGCGTCGACGAAGGTGTCGTCGAGCCGATTGGCCTCGACCACCTCGCGCACCTGGCTGAGGTACGTCGGCCCCTCGGCGGCGAGCCGCTGGCGCATGCTGGACAGAGACTCATGCTCCTCCACCGACCAGTCGTAGTCGCGGCTGGCCATCGCGGCGTTCCACATCCCCATCTGGCCGATCAGGCGGGAGAGGAGCGACCGGATCGTCTGCTGGTCGTCGTCGACGTCGACCACGATCACCTGGTCGAGCTGTTCGTCGGTCAGTCGTTCGGCTACTCGCACCATCTCGCCGGTCAGCCAGATGTGGTGCTCGACCATCTTGGTCAACAGTTCCATTGAAGTCACCTTGTCCCTCGACGGGAGGCGGAGGCCTCCAGGCGGATAGAAGTGGACGCCGCTGGGGGCGTCGATCTGGGTGTGGCCGGGCTTCGCGCGCCAGGCCTTGGGCGTCGCGCCGTACGCCTTGGTGAAGGCGCGGGTGAACGCTTCGTGGGACCCGTAGCCCGCCTCGACCGCGATGTCGATCAGCGGGGCCTTGGTCGTGATCATCCGGTACGCCGCCCGCTCCAGCAGGATCCGTCTCCGGAAGGTGCTCGGCGGCTCGCCGGCGACCGAACGGATCATCCGGTCGAAGTGGTACCGCGAGAAGTGCATGCGCGCGGCCAGATCTGCGCCGTTGCTGTCGTGATCGTCCAGCGCCTCGGTGAGGTGGTCGACGAACTCGACGAAGGTGTCGGTGGCAACGCTCATGTCAGCCATCCTCCGGTCTCTGCGCCCAGCTGGTTTGATCCTGATTGCTCAGCGGAGGGTCGCGACTCCGGACATGTAGTTCGTGGCATAGGTGAGAGTGAGTGACTCGCCTGGTGGCAACAGCGCCGATGCAGCCTGGCCGATGTGATCGCCCTCGACGTGCACGCTGACGTGCACGGGCCGGTCGGCCGGGATCTCGAACGTCATGGTGCCCCAGTAGACGATGTAGTGGCGCCCATCGATGCTCACGACCGGCGGGATCTTCGCCTTCAGCGTCGAGTTCCCGCTGGTCAGGTTGAACTGGAGCAACCGCCTGGATCCGGTGTGGTGGTCGACGTACGGGATGGCCATGGGTGCTGCCCCAGGCCCCGGAGCCGGAGGTGCGCCAGCCGACGCGGGTCGGGTGCCGGTTGCTTCTGTCGCCGCTCGAGATCGGCCAGGTACTCCGCCATCGGGTCGTCCATCGCTCGATCATCCCCCAGCGGACCCGAGGGCCCGGATCCGGGCGTCGAGGTCGCGGCGGTTGTCGCGACGTACGACGGCCTCCACGACCTCGATGCCGCCGTTGGGGCTGGCCAGCGCGTGCTGGAGCTCGGCGAGGGAGTCGACGCGCCAGTGCGGCGTGCCGGTGGCGGCGCAGAGGCTGGCGAGGTCGACGTGGTGCGGGGTGCCGAAGAGCCGGTCGTAGCGGTCGGCGTACTGCTCGGAGCCCTGTTCGAGCATCGCGAAGATCGAGCCGCCGTCGTCGTTCACCACCACGATCGTCAGGTCGGGCCGGGCCTCGTCCGGGCCGAGGATCAGGCCGTTGGCGTCGTGCAGGAAGGTCACGTCGCCCATCAGCGCGAAGCTGCGGGTGCTGCTCGGCCTGCCGAGGGCGGCACCGACGGCCGAGGAGATCGTGCCGTCGATCCCGGACAGGCCGCGGTTGGCGATGACCTTGCGATGCGCGCCCACCTCGTAGCGCGGCACCATCAGGTCGAGGTCGCGGACCGGGCTGGAGGCGCCGACGAACAGCAGGCCGTGGGCCGGCAGCGCCGCGGCGACAGCCCCTGCCACGCGATGCGGCGTGAGGGCTCGCCTCGCTGTCCAGCAACGCGTCGAGGCGCCGGGCGAGGTCGCGGTCGGCGTCTCGCCAGCGGTCCAGCCATCCGGGATCGTCAGGCCGTTCGGGCTCGGCTCGCTCGAACTGCTCGTCGACGCGGAACGGGCGTCCGGTCCACCAGCCTTTCGTCGCGGCCGACCAGACCTCGACGTCGTCGCGACCGAGCAGCCTGGTGACCGGCCGCGAAAGGGTCGGGTGTCCGAACACGATCACCCGCTCGATCTCCCGCCCGAGGTCGCCGTCGAGCAGGAGTCGGTAGCAGCGCAGGGCGTTGTCGCCCGTGCGGGAGCCGCTGGTGGGCTCGGCGAAGAGGGGCCAGTTGGCACTCTCGGCCAGGACTCGCGCCGGCGGTCCGGCGTCGTCACCCGCGACCACCACTGTTCGGGGGCCCGAAGTGACGGTTCGCGGGGCCACAACTGCCCGCTCGCGGGGCCGGACCTGCCAGCTCGTGGAGGTCGGGGGTCCAGCGGTCGGTCGGCATGAGGGGATCGTCGAACTGGACGTTGAGGTGGCAGGGACCGGAACCGGTGGCGAGCCGGGCGAACCGGTCGGCAGTTCGGCAGGGTCGGCGAGGGTCGGCAGCGGTCGGCACTCAGGTCGAGGAACGGGACGGCGGCTCCGAAGATCCCGACCTGGTCGGTGGTCTGGTTGGCGTTGGTGCCGCGCAGCCTGGCCGGCCGGTCGGCGGTCACGACGACCAGCGGTACGCCGGCATGGGCCGCCTCGAGGACGGCCGGGTGCAGGTTGGCGACCGCCGTACCGGACGTGCAGATCACCGCCGCAGGCCCGCCGGTCTTGGCCAGTCCGAGCGCGAGGAAGCCGGCGGTGCGTTCGTCGATCCGGGTGTGCAGCCGCAGCAGACCCGCTTCGCCGGCGTCGTACACCGCGAACGACAGCGGCGCGTTGCGGGAGCCCGGCGCGAGCACCACCTCGGTCACGCCCGCGGCCAGGAGCGTCCCGACGACCTCCCGAGCCAGCCGCGTCGAGGGGTTCGTCATGACCGGCGATCCTGCCGCAGGGCGCGGACCTCGGCCAGTCGCCGCTCCCACAGCGCGACCCGGTCGTCGGGCGCGGCGAACGCGGCGAGCGCGGCCGGGTCGACCTCTGGTGCGCCGACCGGCAGCGACCCGCCGACGGGCAGCAACGACCTCGTCACGACGTCCCCGGTCAGCAGCTGCACGGTTGCGAGCCCGCACGCGTAGGGCAGCTCGGGCAGCGCGGCCGCGAGCGCGACTCCCGCGGAGATGCCGATCGAGGTCTCCAGAGCGCTGGACACCACGACGGGCAGGCCGATGTCCTCGGCGATCCGCAGGCAGGCGCGCACGCCGCCCAACGGCTGGACCTTGAGGACGGCGATGTCGGCGGCCTCGAGGTCCCGGACCCGGTAGGGGTCCTCGGCCCGGCGGATCGACTCGTCGGCGGCGATGGGGACGTCGACGGCGCGTCGTACGGCGGCCAGCTCCTCGACCGTGGCGCACGGCTGCTCGACGTACTCCAGTCCGCCGGCGGCCCGGTCCAGGCTCCGGATCGCGGTGACGGCCCCATCGACGTCCCAGCCGCCGTTGGCGTCGACCCGGATCTTCGCGTCCGGCCCGAGCGCGTGGCGGACCGCCTCGACCCGAGCCTGGTCGTCACCGAGGGTCTGGCCGGGTTCGGCGACCTTGATCTTGGCCGTGGTGCAGCCGCCGTTCGCCGCGATCTCGTGCGCCCGTTCGGGACCGACCGCCGGGATGGTCACGTTGACCGGGATCCGGTCGCGCAGCGGAGCCGGCCAGTCCCCCGCCGCGGCCTCCTCGGCGCAGCGCAGCCAGGGCTCGGCCACCCGGGCGTCGTACTCCAGGAACGGGCTCCACTCGCCCCATCCGGCTCCCTGATCCGCTGGCCCGCGGATCAGCATGCCCTCGCGGACCGTGATGCCGCGGAACCTGGTCCGCATCGGGATCGAGAACGTCTGCGCGGTGATCGAGCCTGCCGATCGAGCCTGCCCGCTGATCGAGCCTGTCGAGATCATCCCAGCAGCCCGACCCGGTCGAGCTTGCCGTTGGCCAGCAGTGGCAGGGCGGCGACCTGCCGGAGCTGCCGGGGCGCCCAGGCCCGCGGGTGTACGGCGCCGACCCAGTCGCGCGCCTCCTCGAGCGTGATCGCACCGACGACGAACGCCACCACCTGCTGGCCCCACTCGTCGTCGGGGACGCCGACCACGGCGACGTCCTCGACCCCGGGATGCTCGCGGAGCCGGGCGGCGACGGCCGGGGTCGGCACCTTGACGCCCGCCGGAGATCACCACGTCGTCGAGCCTCCCGAAGACCCGCAGCCGCCCGTCGTCGAAGCTCCCGAGGTCGGAGGTGAGGAACCAGCCGTCCACCAGGGTCTCGGCCGTGAGCGTCGGATCGCCGTCGTACCTCTCGAAGAGCATCGGGCCGCGAAGCGCGATCCGCCCCTCCGTCCCGATGCGAGACCTCGACTCCCTCGAGCGGCACCCCGTCGTACACGCAGCCACCGGCCGTCTCGCTCGAGCCGTACGTCGCCACCACCCGCACGTCAGCCGACTCGGCCCGGCGGCGCAGGTCGGGGTCGATCGGGCCTCCGCCGAGCAGGATCGTGTCGAAGCGCCGCAGTCGCGCGGCGTCCGACTCGAGCAGGCGATGGAGCTGGGTCGGGACCAGCGACGTGTACAGCCGGGTCCCGGCCGGTGGTGACCATCGCGAGTCCATCACGTCGAGACCGGGCACGGGGTCGAACCCGGCCAGCAGCGATCGCACGACCACCTGCAGCCCCGCGACGTACGACGGGGGCAGCGCGAGCACCCACAACCCCGGGCCTCCGAGCCGGTCGGTCGCAGCGGCGGCCGAGGCCAGCACCGCGGACCGGGACAGCACGACCCGTTTGGGAGCGCCCGTCGAACCCGAGGTCTCGATCAGCAGGTGGTCGGGCTCGTCGGCGGCGAGCCAGTCCCGCACCGCCGCGACGGCGTCGGGCGCCTGGTCGCCCAACCGGAGGAAGCTCACGCGACGCACGCTATCCCCGGATGCTTGAATGACCGACGATGCCCTCCCCGTCCACACTGGTCCGCCGGCTCTCCGATCGATCGGCGCAGTCGTCATGAGCAGCCTGGACTGGACCGACGCCCATCACAGTGAGCTCACCGCGTCGGTCCTCCACGACATCCTCGAGCTCCGCAACCGGGTCTTCGTGGTCGAGCAGCAGTGCTGGTACCAGGACATCGACGGCCTCGACCTGGCCCAGGACACCCGGCACCTGTTCGCCGCACAAAACGACCAATTGGTCGCCTACGCGCGACTGGTGGCGCCGGACGACGCCGGTGCGGTCCGAATCGGGCGGGTGATCGTCTCCGCGAGCCTGCGCGGCCAGCGGCTGGGCCACGAGCTGATGACGCGGGCCATCGGAGCCTGCGCGTCCCACTGGCCCGGCGCCCCGGTCGCCCTGGCCGCCCAGGCGCATCTGGTGGACTTCTACGTCGGGCTCGGCTTCGTTGCGGTCAGTGAGCCGTACGACGAGGACGGCATCCCGCACGTCGACATGGTGCTCTCGCCTGCTTGAATCCTCCCATGGCAACTCCCGCAGACTGGCTCGCCGGCGCCCGGCCCCGCACCCTGCCCGCTGCGGTCGCGCCGGTGCTCGCGGGCACGGGGGTGGCGGCGTACCTCGACGCGGCGGTCTGGTGGAAGGCCCTGCTCGCCCTGGTCGTCTCCCTGGCCCTCCAGGTGGGGGTCAACTACGCGAACGACTACTCCGACGGAGTCCGCGGCACCGACGACGACCGGGTCGGCCCGATGCGCCTGGTCGGCTCCGGGGCCGCCTCGCCGAAGTCGGTGAAGGTCGCCGCGTTCGCCGCGTTCGCGGTCGCTGCGGCGGCCGGGCTGGTGCTGGCTGCGACGACTGCCTGGTGGCTGATCGCGGTCGGCGTCCTCGCCATCCTCGCCGCCTGGTTCTACACGGGCGGCGCCAAGCCCTACGGCTATCTCGGACTCGGCGAGGTGATGGTGTTCGTGTTCTTCGGGCTGGTCGCGGTGGTCGGGACGACGTACGTCCAGTCCGAGTCGTTCGACTGGCCCGCGTTGTACGCCGGGGTCGGGCTCGGCGCCCTCATCACGCGCCCTGCTGGTGGTCAACAACCTGCGGGACATCCCGACCGACCGGGCCGTCGGCAAACGCACCCTCGCCGTCATGATCGGCGCCGAGCGGACCCGTGGCCTCTACGGCCTGCTCACCCTCGCCGCCGCGGCAGCGGTCGTCGCAGTCGCGGTGGCCACCACCTGGTGGGCGCTGCTCGGGCTGCTGTTCCTGGGCCCCAGCGTCGGCGCGCTCCGGGTGGTCCTTTCGCGCGCGGAGGGGCCGGACCTGATCCCGGTCCTCCAGCAGACCGGCATCGCCGAACTGGTGTGGGCGGTCGGCGTCGCGGCGCCGCTTCTGATCGCGTGAGGGGCTCCGGCGTACGCTGAACACATGTTCTGGTTCATCGTGCTCGTCATCGTCCTGGCGGTCGCCGCCTACAAGTTCCGGGTGCCGCTGCTGGCGAAGATCCTGGGTCAGCCACAGAGCCGGATCGAGCGGCGTCTCAACCGGCCGAAGAACTGACCCTCGGCCGATCCGGCCCGCTTCGGTCAGGGGGTTCGACCCACTCGCCGTTGGCCGCGAACTTCTCCAGCGTCGCGGTGTACGGCGCGATGTCGATGTCCTGCGCGGCCAGCCAGCCGTCGTCGTAGTAGGTGTTCGCGTAGCGCTCGCCACCGTCGCAGAGCAGGGTGACCACCGACCCGGTCTCGCCCGAGGCTCGCATGGCCGCGATCTGGCGGAGCGACCCCCACAGTGCGGTGCCGGTCGAGCCGCCGACGCTGAGCCCGGTCAGCGTCGTACACCAGCGCGCCGCGGCGATCGACGCGGCGTCCGGGACCGACAGCATCGCGTCGACCACGGACGCCTGGAACGACGCCTCCACTCGTTGGCGGCCGATTCCCTCGATCCGGGACGGCACGGCCGTGGTCACCGTGTCGTCGCCGGCGCAGTACCCCTCGAAGAACGCGGAGTTCTCCGGGTCCACGACGAGCAGCCGGGTGTCGTGGCGCAGGAAGCGGACGTAGCGGCCGATCGTCGCGGACGTGCCACCCGTGCCGGCGCCCACCACGATCCAGGCCGGGACCGGATGCCGCTCGTGCGCAAGCTGCTCGAAGATCGACTCGGCGATGTTGTTGTTGCCACGCCAGTCAGTCGCCCGTTCGGCGTAGGTGAACTGGTCCATGTAGTGGCCGTTGGTCTCGGCGGCCAGCCGCCGCGCCTCGTCGTACATCCGGGACGGCAGCAGTCGACGAAGTGGCACTTGCCGCCGTAGAAGGTGATCAGGTCGACCTTCTCCTGCGACGTCGAGCGCGGCATCACGGCAATGAACGGCAGGCCGAGCATCCGGGCGAAGAAGGCCTCGGACACGGCCGTGGAACCCGATGACGCCTCGATGATCGTCGTGCCCTCGCAGATCCAGCCGTTGCACAGTCCGTAGAGGAACAGCGAACGGGCGAGCCGGTGCTTCAGGGAGCCGGTCGGGTGGACGGACTCGTCCTTGAGGTAGAGGTCGATCCCCCAGTCGCCGGGCAGCGGGAAGACGTGCAGATGGGTGTCGGCCGAGCGGTTGGCGTCGGCCTGGACGCGGCGGATGGCCTCGCTCAGCCAGGCTCGCGCGTCGGCGTCCGAGTGGTCTTCCCGGCACGCGTCAGTCGACATCTTCCTTTGCCTTCTTCTGCTCGAAGGCCTCCGCCGCCCGCTGCGCCCTCCGCTCGACGACCCGGGCGAAGCGTCTCGCGGTAGCGGTTCAGGAGGAAGTAGGAGCCGATCCCCGAGACCACCAGCGCGATCAGGAACGCGATCATGACGTTCACTGTCTCGTCGAAAAGCAGCCACACCCCGACGACCACTCCAAGGGACGCGGCGAGCAGCAGAACCCGCAGGACGGTGTAGATCACGAACTCCTTCACGAGAACAGGGTAGTTCCGTTGGCATCTGGAACTACATTGGAGGGGTGTTCAAGTTCGTCATCGTCGTACTGCTGTTCGCGGCAGCGACCTACCTGCTGGTCCGGCTCATCGAGCGTCGAGGCGTTTCCCGCCCCGGACCGTCCACGCCCACCCAGAGGCCGCTCGGCCCCGATGACGACCCCGACTTCATCTGGGGTCTCAACAAGAAGCGCCGACACCCCGACGACGACCCGCCGTAGACCGACGTATCGGCGGTTCATCACGGTATGCAGGTGAACAGCCGCTTCCCATGGTGAGTGCACACCGGGAACCGGCGGTTGGCCTACATACCGTGATGAAACTGCGGCTGCTTGACCTCCACCGCCCGCGGCATCCGCTCCTCCACAGGCGTAGTGCGGCTACGGCCTGAAGACGTGGACGATGTCGGCGTAGGAGTGCTGGCTGGTGGACGAGAAGTAGTTGATGCCGATGAAGTTGAACCACAGCGTCGCGAGCCCGATGAGGGCGACGATCGCGGCGTTGCGGCCCTTCCAGCCGGCGGTGGAACGCGCGTGGAGGTACGCCGCGTAGACCACCCACGTGATGAACGCCCACACCTCCTTGGGGTCCCAGTTCCAGTAGCTGCTCCAGGCCTCGTGCGCCCAGATCGGGCCGGTGATCAGGACGGCGAACGTCCACACGGGGAACCCGAAGGCGTGGAACCGGTAGGCGATCCGATCCAGGTCACGAGTCTCCGGCAGCCGCGCGACATAGCCCGTGGAACGGCCCCCGAACTTCTCCTTGACGAGGTACAGGACCGAGGTCATCCCACCCAGCGTGAACGCACCGGTGGCGACGATGGCCGACACGACGTGGATGACCAGCCAGTACGACGACAGCGCCTCGGTGAGTGGTGCGACCCGCTCGTGCAGCCAGATCACGTCCACCATCAGGACGGCCAGCACGAAGCCCAGGACGAGCGGTGACAGCCAGCTCAGCTTGAACCGCTGATAGAGGGCGAGGTAGAGGAACGCCACCACGAAGGTGCCGGTCATCGTGAACTCGTACATGTTGCCCCACGGCACCCGGTTCGGGTCGGCGGCCATCCCCCGGCCGACCATGGCCACGAAATGCACCGCGACGGCGATGATCGTGAGCAGCACGCCGAGCCGGCCGAACATCGCCACCCGGTCCGGCCGGTCCGGCTCCGGGGACGCCGGCGCGGCCGGAGCCCGACTCGGGCGCCGAGGTGCCGACGCTCACGCGTTTGGGCGCGTCCACGGGCACGGTGCGCAGCAACGACCACTCGGCAAGGTGGGCGAGCAGTGCGAGGAAGTACACGATCCCGCACATCGCCACCGCCTGGTCGCTCAGCTGCTCCCACGCTGCCTCCGTCATCGCTTCTCCTCCATCAATGCCCTGAGGGCGTCGAGCTCGGCCGGGACGTCGCCGCCGCCGGACCGATCGAGCCCGGCGAGTTCGACAAGTGTGACCCCATCTTCGCGCCGGGCCCGGATCCAGACGCGGCGGGGGCGGATGAACAGCGAACCCAGCAGGCCGACGAGGGCGAGACAGACACCGACGAGGGCAACCCGGGTGCCGGGCGTGCGGCTGATCTGGAGCTTGTTCCAGCGCTCGAAACCGTCGAACCTGACGGTGCCCGCGCCGTTGGGGAGGGTCGCGGTCTGACCGGGTTTGAGGTCGAGCCGGAACATGGACCCGTCGGGCTTCTTCAGCACCTTCATCTCGTCCTTCCGCAGGGCGTAGATGGACTGCGGCTCACCGGAGTCGAGCCCGAGGTCGCCGACGTAGGCCAGCAGTGAGACCCGCGGGTTCAGCGCGTTGCCGAAGGCGGAGTAGGGACCGGTCTCCTGAGTGAAGGCGTACGTCGGGTAGAACTCGCCCTCCAGGCCGATCTGGGTGGGCGAGGCGTCGGCAGCCTTGACCACACCGAAGGACCGGAAGGACTGGTCCACCGGCAGGAAGACCACGGGGCCGGTGGACTGCGAGTTGCCATCGCCGTCGGTGATCGTGAACTTCGGTGCGTAGCCGTGCCCGATCAGGAAGATCTCGGTGCCGCCGATCTTCAACGGGTGGTTGACCTTCAGGTCGTAGGACTTCTCTGGAGAGGTGGGTGATGCCTGGTAGTTCAGGTGCGACACGAAGTCGTAGGCCATTCCGGCCCGCGGGCCGCTGGGGAGCCACTTGGCGTCGAAGTCGACGATGTCGAACCAGAACGGCTCCATGTCTCCTGGGTCGAACAGGCTGCCCGGGTCGAAGTCGTCGTACTGGGTGAGGTTGTTGCTGAACCCGCCGTGTTCGAGCACGATGACGCCGCCCTTGTAGCCGAACAGGCCTCCCACCGCGAACCCGACGAGCACCACGAGCACGGCCAGGTGGAAGATCAGGTTGCCGACCTCGCGGAGGTAGCCCTTCTCCGCGCTGACGCGCGCCGGGCGAGCCGGTCACCACCCGGTAGCGCCGCTTCTTCAGTACGACGGCCGCCGCCTCGAGCACCTCGTCCGGCTCAGCCGAGGTAGTCCAGCTCGCATGGTCGGGCAGGCGGGTCAGGTTCCGGGGGGCGGCAGGAGGCTGGGCGCGGATCGCCCGCGCATAGACCCAGGTGCGCGGGACGATGCAGCCGACCAGGGAGATCACCAGCAGGATGTAGATGGCCGAGAACCACGCCGAGTCGTAGACCGAGAACAGCTGGAGCTTCTCGTAGATCGGGGTCAGCTTGGGGTGGTCGGCCTGCCAATTGGACGTCTTCAGCGAGTCGACGTCCGACTGCGGGATGACCGAGCCGGGGATCGCCGCCAGCGCCAGCAGGAGCAGCAGGATCAGCGCGATGCGCATCGACGTGAGCTGCCGCCACAGCCAGCGGGCGAGCTCGCGCACGGTGAGCTCACCCGCGCGGCGTTCGCCACCCTGAGGTGGGGCCTTCGTCGGCGTGATCGTCACACCCCGACCGTCCAGTCGGAGATCAGGTGGATCTGGAGCCAGGTGACGAGGTAGTCCCACCAACCGCTGACCAGCAGCAGATCCGACCAGGATCAGCATTGCGCCGCCGGCGCGGGTGACCCATTCCTGGTGACGACGGATGAACGCGACGGCGCCCAGCGCACGTCGCCAGGCGAGGCCGGCGACGATGAACGGCAGCCCGAGGCCGAGTGAGTAGCAGCCGAGCAGCAGGGCGCCACGCCCCGGCGTTCCTTCGTTGAAGGCGAGCGTCGAGATCACCCCGAGCGTGGGTCCGACACACGGCGTCCAGCCGAGGCCGAACAGGAACCCGAGCACGGGCGCGGCGGCCAGCCCGACCGCCGGCACCTTGTGGACCCGGACATCACGCTGCAACCACGGCACGAAGCCGAGGAACGCGATGCCGAGAACGATCGTGACGATGCCCAGGATGACCGTGAGCAACCGTTCGTTGACGATCAGCCAGTTCCCGAACGAGCCGGCAACCGCACCCAGGATGACGAAGACGGCGCTGAACCCGAGCACGAACAGCAGCGAGCCGGCGAACATCCGGCCCCGACGTACGTCACCGGTGGCCAGGTCTGCTCCGGACAGCCCGGTGGCGTAGGACAGGTAGCCGGGCAGCAACGGGATCACACACGGCGAGAAGAACGACACCAGTCCCGCGACCAGGGCGACCGGGATCGCCAGCAGCAGCGACCCTGAGCCGGCCGTGTCACCGAACCAGTCAGCCATCCTCGGCCGCGACTTCCTTGACGAGCTCGACCAGGGTCAGCTTCGAGGGAAGCGGGCCCCTGACGGTGGCGGCGACCCGCCCTTCCCGGTCCAGCACCAGCGTGGTCGGCACCGTTTGCGGGCTGACCTCACCCGAGAAGGCAAGCAGTGCTTTGCCCGACGGGTCGTAGATGGATGGGTAGGTGGCGCCGTAGTTCTCCATGAACGCCCGGGCCGGGGCCGCGCTGTTGTCGCGGATGTTGATGCCCAGGAAGGACGCGTCGTCCTTCCACGTCGGCCGCCGCCTCCACGAGCATCGGCATCTCGGAGCGGCAGGGACCGCAGCCGGACCACCACACGTTCACGACGAGGACCTTGCCTCGCAGGTCTGGCAACGATCGATCGGCTCCCCGGAGACCGAGTCGCCCGTCAGGCCGACTGCGTCGCCTCGGTCGTCAGCGTCGTACTGGGTGATCTGGCCGTCGCCCGAGATGTAACCCTTGTCGCCGGTGCCCTGCAACGACGAGCAGCCCGCGAGCGTCAGCACGCAGGCCACCAGGACGAACCACTGCTTCAGGGCCGGTGCTCCTCTGGTGCGCCACCGGCGGAGAACGGCGCCTTCTTGTCCCGGACCGGAATCAGGTCGCCGGCGGGCTCGGAGTAGGCCACCGAGGTCAGCCGGTCGTCGGTGAAGTTCAAGCGACGTGAGCGAGCACAGCGTGCACTGTCGCCTGCGCGGGTCGTGCAGGAACATCCGGCCTTCGGCATGGAGCCGGGTGATCCAGATCGGAAGCTGGTGCGACACGATCAGGGCCTCGTGGCCACGTGCGGCGTCGCGGGCGTCGTGCACGGCGGCCATCACTCGCGCCGCGACCTGCTTGTAGGGCTCGCCCCAGGACGGCTTGAAGGGATTCCACAGGTGGACCCACGCCGACGGTTTGCGAAGCGCACCGTCGCCGACCCCGAACCGCTTGCCCTCGAAGACGTTGCCGGACTCGATCACCCGGTCGTCGGTGACGATCTCGAGACCGCGGGCCGTGGCGATCGGCTGGGCGGTCTGCTGCGCCCGCTCCAGCGGTGACGCCCGCAGGTGGACGATGTCGCGGTCCTTGGTCGCCTCGGCGACACGTTCGGCCATCTGCACGCCGAGGTCGGACAGGACGTAGCCCGGCATCCGCCCGTAGAGCACGCCCGTCGGGTTGTGCACCTCGCCGTGGCGCAGGAGGTGGACGGTGGTCTGGTCGCTCATCGGGTCCCTTGCAGGTCGGATTGGTCGGCTGAGTCTTGGGGGGGTTGCGCGCGGCGGCCTGCTCGGCGGCTCGGGGCAGCGCGTCGAGAACGGACTGGACGGCCCGGTCGTCGTGGGCCGAGGACAGGAACCACGTCTCGAACGCCGACGGCGGCAGATAGACGCCCAGGTCGAGCATCGCGTGGAAGAAGGCCTTGTACGCCGCCAGGTCGGTCCGGCGGGCGCCGTCGAAGTCGACGACCGCCGAATCGGTGAAGAACACCGAGAACATGGTGCCGCTGGCCTGGATCACGTGGGGTACGCCGGCGGCCGTCAGCGCATCGGCAGCGGCCGCCTTGATCGTCTCCGCCGCCGAGGTGATGTGGGCGTAGACCTCGTCGGTCGCCAGGCGCAGCGTGGCCAGACCGGCGGTGGTCGCGACCGGGTTCCCGGACAGCGTTCCGGCCTGGTAGACCGGCCCCTCCGGTGACAGCTGGGACATCACGTCACCCCGGCCGCCGAACGCTGCGGCGGGGAAGCCGCCGCCCATCACCTTGCCGAAGGTCATCAGGTCGGGACGCCAGCCCTCGACCGCACCGTCGAGGCCCCACTGGCCCAGCTTGCTCGCCCGGAAACCGGTCATCACCTCGTCGGAGATGAACAGCGCGCCGTGAGCCGAGCAGGTCGCTGCCAGGAACCGGTTGAAGCCCGGGATCGGCGGAACCACGCCCATGTTGCCGGGCGCCGCTTCCGTGATCAGGCAGGCGATGCGGTCGCCGTACTCGGCAAAGGTCTTCTCGACCGCGACGGTGTCGTTGTAGGGCAGCACGACGGTGAGCTCGGTCGACGACGCGGGCACGCCCGGCGTGCCCGGAACCGCGTGGGTGACGAGTCCGGAGCCGGCACTGGCCAGCAAGGAGTCGACGTGGCCGTGGTAGCAGCCGGCGAACTTCACGATCACGTCGCGGCCGGTGAACCCCCGGGCCAGCCGGATCGCGGACATGGTCGCCTCCGTGCCTGAGGAGACGAACCGGACCTTGTCGACGGGCGTCCTGGCGACGATCTCCTCGGCCAGCTCGACCTCGGGAACCGTCGGGGTTCCGTACGACGTACCTCGGCTGACTGCTGCTGCGACTGCCGCCTCCACCTCGGGGTGGGCGTGGCCGAGCAACATCGGCCCCCACGAGCAGATCAGGTCGACGTACTCGTTGCCGTCCACGTCGCGCAGCCACGCGCCGTTGGCGGACTCGATGAACCGAGGGGTTCCGCCGACTGCGGTGAACGCCCGGACCGGCGAGTTCACGCCTCCGGGGGTCACCGCCAACGCCCGGTCGAAGAGCGCGCGGGAGCCGTCGGTCGAGGAGGTCACCGGGTCATTGTCTCCGAGGGGTCCAAGCGGTTCCTCGGCAGGTCGGGGTAGTTGCCGGGTCTGCCGGCCGCTCCGACGGCAATTCGCTGCATTCAGCTCCCATGGCCATTTCACCAGATCGCCGTCTGAAGGGCCGGGCCGATCGGTTCAGGAACCGCGCAACAGACGGGCGGCGTCGGCCGCCCAGTAGGTGAGGATCACGTCGGCGCCGGCCCGGCGGATCGAGGTGAGGGTCTCCAGGATGGCGGCCTCGCGGTCGATCCAGCCGTTGGCGGCGGCGGCCTCGACCATGGCGTACTCACCCGAGACGTTGTACGCCGCCACCGGCACGTCGACCGCGTCCCGGACCCGGCGGATGACGTCGAGGTAGGCCAACGCGGGCTTCACCATCACGATGTCGGCGCCCTCCGCGACGTCGAGCAGCGCCTCGCGAACTCCCTCGACGGCGTTCGCCGAGTCCTGCTGGTAGGTACGCCGGTCACCTTCGAGCGACGACGCGACCGCCTCCCGGAAGGGTCCGAAGAAGGACGAGGCGTACTTCGCGGAGTAGGCGAGGATCGAGACGTCCTGGTGCTCGTCCTCGTCGAGCGCCGTCCGGATCGCGGCCACCTGGCCGTCCATCATCCCGCTCGGCCCGACCATGTCGACGCCGGCCGCGGCGTGCGCGCGGGCCATCTCGGCGTACACCGTGAGCGTGGCGTCGTTGTCGACCCGGCCGTCGGCGGTGAGCACGCCGCAGTGGCCGTGGTCGGTGAACTCGTCGAGGCACAGGTCGCTCATCACGGTCAGCGCGTCACCGACCTCGCCGACGACGTCGTTGATCGCAAGGTTGAGGATGCCGCCCGGGTCGACCGCCCCCGACCCGACGGCGTCCTTGTGCTCCGGGATGCCGAAGAGCATGACGCCCCCGAGGCCGAGCTCGGCCGCCTCGGTCACGGCCTTCAGCAGCGAGGACCGGGTGTGCTGGACGACGCCGGGCATCGACGAGATCGGCCTCGGCTCGGAGGCTCCTTCCCGGACGAACAGCGGCAGCACGAGCTGTCCCGGCGCCACCGAGGTCTCGCGCACCATCCTCCGCAGCGAAGACGTGCGGCGCAGCCGGCGCGGTCTGCTCGCGGGAAAGCCCATGCGCTCATCCTCTCGCGGGCGGGGGTCTGGCTGCGGTTCATCACGGTATGCAGGTGAACCGCCGGTTCCATCGGGACGTCGGTTGGTCTGCATACCGTGATGAACCTGCGTCGGACCGGCAGAGACCGACTACTCGGCTCGGACCTTGCGGCGGGCGGACGGCTTCCGCTCGGACGGCTTGGTGACCGGCTGCCCGGACTCGAGCAGCGCCGAGCGCCGGCTGGCACCGAAGTCGGCGAGCGCGTCGACCAGGACCTCCACGGACGGCGAGGGCGCCAGCACGTCGACCCGCAGGCCGTGCTCCTCGGCGGTCTTCGCCGTCGCCGGACCGATCACCGCGATGATCGTCGAGGCGTGCGGCTTCCCGGCGATCCCGACCAGGTTGCGCACGGTCGAGGACGACGTGAACACGACCGCGTCGAACTTGCCGGTCTTGATCGCGTCCCGGGTCGCCGCGGGCGGGGGCGTGGCCCGGACGGTGCGGTAGGCGGTCACGTCGTCGCACTCCCAGCCGAGGTCGACCAGCCCGGCGACGAGGTTCTCGGTCGCGATGTCGGCCCGCGGCAGGAACACCCGGTTGATGGGGTCGAGCAGGTCGTCGTACGGCGGCCAGTCCTCGAGCAGCCCGGCTGCCGACTGCTCGCCCGACGGCACCAGGTCGGCACGCAGGCCCCAGTCGGAGATGGCAGCGGCGGTCTTCTCGCCCACCGCGGCGATCTTCAGGCCGGAGAACGCCCGGGCGTCGAGCCCGTACTCCTCGAACTTCTCGCGCACCGCCTTCACGGCGTTGACGGAGGTGAACGCGATCCACTCGTAGCGTCCCTCGACCAGGCCACGCACGGCCTTGTCCATCTGCTGCGGGTTGCGAGGCGGCTCGACCGAGATCGTGGGCACCTCCTGGGGGATCGAGCCGTAGCCGCGCAGCCGCTGCGAGAGCGATGCGGCCTGCTCCTTCGTGCGCGGCACGAGCACCCGCCAGCCGAAGAGCGGCTTGGTCTCGAACCAGGACAGCGTCTCGCGCAGGTCCACGACGTCGCCGACCACGGTCACCGCCGGCGGCGTGATCTTGGCGGCCCTGGCGTCCGCGGCGATGTGCTCCAGCGTGGAGGTGACGGTGGTCTGCGCGGTCGTGGTGCCGACGCGGGTCATCGCCACCGGGGTCTGCGGCGACCGGCCGGCGTCGATCAGGGCCTGGGCGTTCTCGCGGATCGAGCCGACGCCCGAGAGCAGGACGAGGGTGCGGTCGTCGCCGTACTTGCTCCAGTCGACCTTGGCGCCGCAGGTCACGACGGCGACCTCACGGCTGTTCTTGGTCGTCAGCGGGATGCCGGCGTACGCCGGGACCGCGCTGACCGAGGAGACGCCGGGCACGATCTCGAAGCCGACCCCCGCCTTGACGCAGGCCTGCGCCTCCTCGGGCCCGGAGGCGTAGAGGAACGGGTCGCCGCTCATCAGGCGGACCACGGAGCGACCCGTCTTGGCCTGCTTGACGACGACCTTGGCGCGCGCGGCGTGGGTGAGCGGCTGGCCGTCCTCACCGAAGCCGCCGTCCACGAAGTCGGGACCGCCGTCCTTCTCGACCGACTCGTTGCCGTCCGCGTCGACGACGATCCGCGGCGCGGGGAGTCCCAGCACCGTGCGGACCAGGGCGGCGTGCTCGGGTGCCTCGGTGATGACCACGTCCGCGCTGCGGAGCAGCTGGGCCGCCCGCAGCGTGAGCAGGTCGGGGTCGCCGGGACCCGCGCCGACGAATGACACCCACCCCCGTGAGGCGGACGGGTTGGTCACCGCGCCTGACGGTCGGGGTGGTGGGAACGGGGCTGGTGTTTCGTCCAGTCATGCCTGCTGCCTTCTAGCTGGTGAATCGATGTGGGTGCTGCTGATCAGTTGGTCGGCGCCGTCCTCGAGGAGGTCCTCGGCGAGCCGACGACCGACGCCCGCGGCGTCGGTGGGTGGTCCGGTGAGTGAGTTGCGTACGGCGAGGCCGCCGTCGGGCGAGAGCGCCACGGCGCGGATCCAGAGCTCGTCGCCGTCCTCGCCCTCGACCACCTCCGCGAGCGCGCCGACGGGCGCGGCGCAGCCGGCTTCGAGGGTCGCCAGCAGCGCACGTTCGGCATCCACGGCCGCGCGGGTGTGCGGATCTTCGAGCGCTGCGGTGAGCTCCTTGACCAGGACCTCGTCGGCGCTGCGGCACTCGACCGCGAGCGCGCCCTGGCCGGGAGCCGGCAGCATCTGCAGTGGGTCCATGGTCTCGGTGATCGCGTCGAGCCGGCCGATCCGCTCCAGGCCGGCGCGGGCCAGGATGACCGCATCCACCTCGCCTTCGGCCACCTTGCGTAGCCGGGTGTCGACGTTGCCGCGGATCTCCACGATCTCCAGGCCCATCCCGAGTGCGTGCACCTGCGCGGCCCGACGCGGCGAACCGGTGCCGACCCTGCTGCCGGCGGGGAGCTCGCCGAGCGTGAGCCCGTCGCGGGCGACGACGGCGTCGCGGGCATCCGCCCGAAGAGGTACGGCGGCCAGGGCGATCCCCTCCGCGGCACCCGTGGGCAGGTCCTTGAGCGAGTGGACGCAGACGTCGACCTCGCCACTCAGGAGCGCGTCGCGCAGTGCGCCGACGAAGACGCCGGCGCCACCCAGCTGCGTCAGGGGCGTGGTGGCGGCGTCGCCCTTGGTGGAGACCTCGACAAGGTCGACGTCGACGCCCATCCGGGCGTGGATCAGATCGGCCACCGTCTGGGACTGGGTGCGGGCCAGCAGGGAGGCCCGGGTGCCGAGCCGCAGCCGCTGGGGGCGCGTGGGGATGGTCATCCGCGACCGTCCGGTCTGGTCACGGCGTCGACGGCGTCGGGGTCGAGCGCGAACAGCTCGGCCAGGGCCCTCGCGTAGGAGATCGCGCCCGTCTCGTTGGCCAGCTCCTTGACCCGGATCGTGGGCTGGTGGAGCAGCTTGTCGGCAACCCGTCGTACGGCCATCTCGACCTCGGCGCGGGCCGCGTCGTCCAGGTCGGGGAGCCGGGTCAGCAGCCGCTCGATCTCGGCTTCGACGACTCCGGTGGCCATCGAGCGGAGCGCGACGAGGGTCGGCGTCACGCTCGCCTGACGGCGGGCCAGGCTGAAGATCTGGATCTCCTCGTCGACGATCTCGCGGACGCCGTCGACCTCGCGGCTGGCCTGGTGGTTGCTGAGCTCGTCGGCCAGGCGCCGCAGCCCGATCAGGGTCACGCCGGGGAGGTCACCGACCTCGGGCTCGACGTCGTGCGGGAGCGCCAGGTCGACGACGGCGAGCGGCTTGTCCGTCCCGACCCGGGCAGCGACGACCTGGTCAAGACCGAGCACGACACCGGTGGCGCCGGTGCAGCAGATGACGACGTCGGCGCGGCCGAGCTCCGCGGTCAGGGAGTCCAGGGAGACCGAGCGGGCGGCGTGCTCGCCCGCGAGGCGCTTGGCGTTGCCCGCGGTGCGGTTGACCACGGCGATGTCGGAGGCGCCGAGCCGGGCCAGGGTCGCGGTGGCCAGCGCGGCCATCGTGCCCGCGCCGACCACGACGGCGCGAAGTCCGGTGATCGGGCCGATCTCCACGACGCTGCGGTCGAGGGCGGCGGTGACCAGGGACGGGGCGGCCCGGTCGATGTCGGTCTCCGCGTGGGCGCGCTTGCCGACGCGCAGGGCCTGCTGGAACAGCACGTTGAGGGCGGGGCCGATCGTGGCGTGCTCCTGGCCGAGGCGGAGCGCTTCGCGGGTCTGGCCGAGGATCTGGCCCTCGCCGACGACCATCGAGTCCAGCCCGGCGGCCACCTGGAAGAGGTGGGAGACGGCGCCGTCGTCGTAGTGGACGTAGAGGTGCGGGATCAGGTCATCCCCCACCCGGCCCGAGCGCTGGCACAGCAGCCGCGAGATGTCCTCGACCGAGCCGTGGAACCGGTCGACGTCGGTGTAGATCTCCAACCGGTTGCAGGTGGCCAGCACGGCCGCCTCCGTCACGTGGTCGGAGGCGGCGACGTCGGCGAGCAGCTTGCGTACGCCGTCGGCGTCGAGCGCGAGACGCTCGAGCACCTCCACGGGTGCGGACCGGTGGGAGATGCCGACGACCAGGACGCTCATGCCGATTCTCCCTGCTGGATCGAGGCCTTGCGCTGCTCGTGGAAGGCGAGGATCTGCAGCTCGATCGACAGGTCGACCTTGCGTACGTCGACCCCGTCGGGCACCGACAGCACGGTCGGGGCGAAGTTGAGGATGCTCGTCACGCCGACTTCGACCATCAGGTCGGCCACTTCCTGGGCCGCGACGGCAGGGGTGGCGATCACGCCGATGGAGACGTCCTGCTCGGCGAGGATCTGTTCGAGGTCGTCGAACGAGCGCACCGGCAGCCCAGCGACGATCTCGCCGGTGCGTGCCGGGTCGGCGTCCAGGAGAGCGACGACCCGGAAGCCGCGGCTGCGGAACCCGGAGTAGTTGGCGAGGGCGTGGCCGAGGTTGCCGATGCCGACGATGATGACCGGCCAGTCCTGGGTGAGCCCGATCTCGCGGGCGATCTGGTAGCGCAGGTAGTCGACGTCGTAGCCGACTCCGCGGGTGCCGTAGGAGCCGAGTTGGGACAGGTCCTTGCGCAGCTTGGCGGAGTTGACGCCTGCCGCCTGGGCGAGATCCTCGCTGGAGCAGGTGCCGGTGCCGGCTTCGGCGAGGGTGGTCAGCGCGCGCAGGTAGATCGGCAGCCTGGCGACGGTGGCCTCAGGGATGTCGCGACCCGGTGAGACCTCGGGAGCCAGGTCGACACCTTCGGTCGGCACACCCTCGCGGGGGGCACCCGTGGCGGACGTCCGTGCGGTCAATGCTCTCGTCTCCCGTACCCGCGACGGGTGTTGGTGGGCCATCGCGGCCAGATCACTGTAGGAGTTTGTGAACGCGAGAACAAACTGAGCAAAACGGTGACCCGGGCCACGGGACCAGAACAGGGGCGAATCCGCACCCTGTCGCCGGGCGGCTCAGGCGGTCAGAGCCGCCCGGAGACGGGCCTCGTCGACCCGCCAGAAGTCATGCTGCCGGCCGTCGACGAGGGTCACCGGGATCTCATCGCCGTACTTCTGCTGAAGGACCGGAGACTCGTCGATGTTGATCTCCTCGAACCGCTCGCCCAGCTCGGCGCAGACCCGTTCGATGACCAGCCGGGCGTCCGTGCACAGGTGGCACCCCGGCCTGGAGTACAGGGTGACCCTGCTGGTGGCTGGGCTGGGGCTGGGCTGGTGGCTGGGCTGGTCACTCGCCCTCCAGCAGGGCGACCCGGCGCCGGCGCTCGACGGCGCGCAGGCGACCCTTCTGCACCTTGCCAGTCACGGTCAGCGGTAGCTCGTCGACGAGCTCGATCCGGGACGGTTGCTTGAACCGGGCAAGGCGGGAGGCGCAGTGCTCGCGGACCCGGTCCGTCAGGTCGGCACCGGAACCCTTGACATAGGCGACCACGGCTTCGCCGGTCATCTCGTCGGCGGTACCGATCACGGCGGCGGCCTCGACCCCGTCGACCTCGCCGATGACGTCCTCGACCTCGGAGGGGTAGACGTTGAAGCCGCTGACGATCACGAGCTCCTTGATCCGGTCGACCAGGAACAGGTCGCCGCCGGCATCGAGGAAGCCGACGTCGCCGGTCGCCCACCAGCCCTCGGCGTCCGGCCCGTCCGCGCCGTCGGGCCAGTAGCCGCTGAACAGGTTGTCGCCGGAGATCAGGATCTCACCGGGGTCGCCGGGCTCGGGGTCGCGGCCATCGTCGTCCACGAGTCTGATCGAGACTCCCGGCAGGGCGGCTCCCACGGACCCTGGCTGTAGCGCAGCGCTGCACAGGGTGCTGGTGACCACCGGCGACGCCTCGGTCAGGCCATAACCCTCGTGCACCGGGATGCTGGTGGCAGCCGTGAACCGCTCGGCCACGTCAGGCGAGAGGGGGGCGCTGCCCGACAGCATCAGCCGCACGGGTCCGAGCCGCTCGCCGAGGTGCTCGATCGGCAGCCAGTGGGCAAAGACAGGAGGAGCGACGGGAACCACGCTGCACGCCTCGTCCTCGATCAGGTCGAGCGCTGCCTGCGGCTCGAAGCGCTCGAGGAGCACCAGCTTGGCGCGTTGCCGAAGGACGCTGCCGAGGACCGCGTTGAGCCCGTAGACGTGGAACAGGGGCAGTACGCCGAGGACGACGTCGTCGGCGCCGAACATCGGCGGGTCGATGGCGGCGACCTGCTCGATGTTGGCGAGCAGCGCGCGATGGCTGAGCATCGCCCCGCGGGGGCGGCCCGACGTACCGCTGGTGTAGAGGAGTGCGGCCAGCGACTCCGGGTCGTGGACGGCCGGCAGCGCGGACCCGTCGGCGGCGATCAGCTCCTGCCACGACCACTCACCGGGCTCGACCGGGGAATCGACGACGACGACGCGCGGACGAACGTCGTCCTCGGCCAGCTGCGCCACGGCTGCTCGGATCGAACCCGCGGTGTCGGGATCCGCGAGCACCATCCGCGCGCCGCAGTCGGCGAGCATCCGGCTCAGCTCGTCGACCGACGAGGCGGGTTGACGGGGACGGCGACGGTCTGGGCGCGAAGCGCACCGAGGTAGGCCGCGACGAACTCGATCCTGTTGCCCATCGCGACCATCACCCGGTAGCCGGCAACCAGGCCGGCGGCGCCGAGGCCCGTCGCGCACCGACTCACCTCTTCGTCCAACTGACCCCAGGTGCGGGCGCGCCCACCAGCCTCCACGAGGGCGACCTTGTCAGGGTGCTGTTCGGCTGCGACGGCGAGCAACTCGGCAACACCGTTGAAGTCGGCCATGGGCAGATACTTCCACACGCCCACGCCCCAGTACCGCGGCCGGCAACGTCATGCCCTGCTGCGACGGGCAACGTTGCCGGGCGCGGCACTAGTCTGGGTCGCGTGACCCGCCCGCCCCGCGCCAAGCCGGTCCGCCCGGACCTCCGCCGGCGTTCGACCCTCGCCGGTGAGGCGGCTGCCGCCGCAGCGGAGGTCGAGAGCGCACTCGACATCCAGGCCGACCCCACAGCCGCGGCGTTCTTCGACGTCGACAACACCGTGATGCAGGGGGCGAGCATCTTCCATCTCGCCCGGGGCCTGCATCGTCGCAACTTCTTCACGACTCGCGACATCCTCGCGGCTGCGTACAAGCAGGCCTACTTCCGGTTCGTCGGGGTCGAGGATCCCGAACACGTCGCGGACGCCCGCAACTCGGCCCTGAGCTTCATCGCGGGCCACACCGTGGAGGAGCTCGAAGGGCTCGGCGAGGAGATCTTCGACGAGGCGATGGCGCACCGGATCTGGCCCGGCACCCGGGCGCTCGCCCAGCTCCACCTCGACCGCGGGCCAGCGGGTGTGGCTGGTCACCGCGGCCCCGATCGAGATCGCCCAGATCATCGCCCGGCGGCTTGGCCTGACCGGGGCGATGGGCACCGTGTCCGAGCACATCGACGGCATCTACACCGGCAAGCTGGTCGGCGACCTGCTGCACGGTCCGGCGAAGGCCGAGGCGGTCAAGGCGCTCGCGATCCGCGAACATCTCGACCTCGAGCGCTGTTCGGCATACTCGGACTCCTTCAACGACCTGCCGATGCTGAACCTGGTCGGCGACGCTTGCGCGATCAATCCGGACTCCCGGCTGCGCGACCACGCCAAGGAGCAGGGTTGGCGGATCCGCGACTACCGGACCGGCCGCAAGGTGGCCCGGGCCGGGCTGGTCGCCGGCGCGCTCGCGGGGGCCATCAGCGGAGCCCTGGCCGCCGGTCTGGCGCTCAAGGGCCGCCGACGCACGGAGCGGCTCGATCGTGGCCGGCGCACTCTGGCCGGGCCGAAGACTCGGTCAGCTCAGGAGAACACCGACGTGCGCCGCACGAGCAGGGAGTAGAGCGTCTGCTGGATCGTTTCGCGCACCTGGTCGGTCACGTTGAAGACCAGCATGGGGTCCTCGGCGGCGCCGCGTTCGTAGGAGTCGGTGCGTACCGGCTCGCCGAACTCGATCAACCACTTCGACGGCAGCGGCACCAGGCCGAGCGGCCCCAGCCAAGGGAAGAACGGGGTGATCGGCAGGTAGGGCACACCCAGCAGCCGCGCCAACGACGGCACGTTGCCGACCAGTGGATAGATCTCCTCGGCACCGACGACCGAGAGCGGAACGATGGGCACACCCGTGCGCATGGCGGCCGCCACGAAGCCACCGCGGCCGAACCGCTGCAGCTTGTAGCGCTCGGAGTACGGCTTGCCGATGCCCTTGAACCCTTCGGGCCAGACACCGACGAGCTCACCGCCGGACAGCATCCGTTCGGCGTCCTCGCCGCACGCCAGGGTGGCGCCGCCCTTGCGGGCCATCGCGCTGACGATCGGCGTCTTGAACACCAGGTCCGCACCGAGGGGGCGCAGGAAGCGCCCGGTTTCGCGATGGATCGAGAACATCGTCATCAGGCCGTCGACCGGGACCGTTCCCGAGTGGTTGGACACGACGAGTGCGCCACCCTCGGCGGGGATGTTCTCGGCGCCGCGAACCTCGATCCGGAACCACTTCTCCGCGATCGGACGCAACGCCGCGAGCATGAACCGCTCGGTGAGCTCCTGGTCGAATCCGTACTCGTCCACGTCGTACTCTCCGGACAGCCGACGCCGGAGGAATGCCAGGAAGTGGGCAAGCCGGGGCTCCCAGTCGTCGCCGAAGATCTCCTTGGCCGCGAACCCGAAGGCGGCCAGCCAGTCTCCGGCCGGGATCCCGGCTTTCGGCGACCGGTCGGTGGTCTTGGTGTCAGAGGCCGCGGAGCTGCGGGTCGTCGACGCTGCTGACGCTGCTCCGGGACGGCCTTGATTCGTTTCGGCGCCTTGCCTGCCCCCGTCGGCCGTGCCGACGTCGGCGCCCGGTTTCGGTGGGGCGGTGGGCTTGGCCCGTCCCGAGCCCGCCAGGTTGCGCGCAGCCGCCGACGGCTTCGTCTTGTTGGTGCCGCGCCCGGGCTTTCCGCGTGTGCCGATCGGGATCACTTCCGCGTCACCCATGCCCCTCACCCCCTCGATCGTCTGTGGTCGTGCCGCTGGGCAGCGAGCCGGCGATCCCGGCCAGCACCCTCTGCGACGTATGGCGGCCGTTGGGCACGCTGGCGGCGTAGTCGGCGAACGTCTCCGCAGTGGTGTACGACGGCTCGAAGCCGAGCTCCTCGCGCATCCGGGTCGTGTCGACTCCGCGGCCGTAGGTCAGCAGCGAGAGCTGCTCCGGCGAGAAGTCGGCCAGCTTGGCCTGGCGGACCAGTGCGCTGGCCCGACCAACCGCGAACCGGGGCATCGGGAGCCCTTGGCGGCCGAGGCGCCGGATCGCCTGGGAGAGCATCAGGACGCCGTCCCCGGCCACGTTGAAGGTGCCCGCGACGTCGTGGCGGACCGCATGGTGCAGCACGGCGAGCAGGTCCTTCTCGTGCAGGAACTGAAGGCGCGGGTCGAAACCGAGAACGGTGGGGATGACCGGGAGCCGGAAGTAGGCGGCCATCGGGCTGATCACGTGGGGGCCGAGCACGTTGGCGGCGCGGAGCGTGGTCAGTCGGACGTCGGGCCGGCGACGGGCGAACCCGCGCACGTAGCCCTCGATCTCGTGGACGTCCTTGGCGTAGCCGGACGTCGGCAGCCGCCTGGCGTCCATGTCCTCGGTGAACATGGCGGGGTCCTGGTTGCTGGCGCCGTACATCGTGGTCGAGGACTTGACGACGACGTGCTGCAGCTGGGGCGCCTTCTGGCAGGCCGCGAGGAGCTGCATCGTGCCGATGACGTTGAGCTCCTTCATCGGCACTCGGCCGCCGGTGCTGCCAGGGGTCGCGATCACACTCATGTGCACGAGCGTGTCGACGTCTTCCTTGACGATGACCTTGGCGATGACCGGGTTGCGGATGTCGGCGCGCACGAACGAGACGTGGCCGACGTCACCGCGCGGAGGGACCACGTCGACGCCGATGACCCGGTCGACCGCTGGGTCGTTCGCCACGGTTCGTGCAAAGCGTCGGCCGAGATCGCGCGAGACCCCGGTGACGAGGACGACCCTGCCCATGGTGCCTACTTGCCGAGTTTGCGGCGCTGAACGCGCGTCTTCTTGAGCAACTTGCGGTGCTTCTTCTTGGCCATGCGCTTGCGCCGCTTCTTGATGACAGAACCCACGAATAAACCTCTCTCAGAAACTCTTGGGTTGAGGAGGTTCGGCTGCAACCGCCTCGACAACCATGCCGCGGCCGGAGAATGAACCGGGACGACTCGGACAGCCTAACCGGCATCCGCCGGGCAGCAGAATTCAGTGGCGCAATGCACATGCGGACCGTGCGGTCCGCACGACCTGGCGTCAGGAGAGCAAGGGTCGGATCGTTGCTCAGCCGGCGTTGAAGAAGCTCTTGCGGAGGTATTCGTTGACGTCGCTCTCCACCACTCGGAAGGACCGGCCGACCCGCACCGCGGGCAACTCGCCGCTGTGCAGCAGACGGTAGACGGTCATCTTGGAAACTCGCATGGTCGAGGCGACTTCGGCAACAGTCAGGAACTTTGCTTCAGAGATATCACCGCTAGACATGGCGCACCGGCTTTCTGTGCGGCACGCCACCGGCTTCCCCGCCGATGACCACGTCCCGCTCTCGTGAGAATAGGTCCTAGTGTGACTCATGGGGAAGGGGTGAAGTTAAATTCTCACCTAAGGGCTGCGGCGTGGCGAGTTGACTCGTGGCCGCGGCTGTCACGGAAACGGGTCCAGACCGTGCAGCGGGAACACCGCCTGCCGGGTCGCGTGGACGGCCCGGTCGAGCCAGGTTTCCGGGTCGAAACCTTCGCTCCAGTCCCGCCACGCCGGGGTCCGGCCGTCCGTGAGCCGGCTGGGCGGCGTGCGGCCGAGGCGATTGCGGACGTGGTCGCGCCACTCTTCGGGGGTGTCGGTCGCGGGGTCCACCGGCGTGCCACCGACGATGCCGAGCAGGTGGGTCCAGGCGCGGGGTACGACCTCGACGATCGCGTAGCCACCGCCGCCGGTCGCCACCCACCTCCCGCCGCACAGTTCGTGGGCCAGGTCGTGGAGGGCGAGATAGGCCTCGCGCTGTCCGTCGACGGTGAGCATCAGGTGCGCCAGCGGATCCTCCTGATGGGAGTCGCAGCCGTGCTGGGTCACCAGGATCTCGGGCTTCCACTCGCGCAGGACCGGTGGCACGACGGCGTGGAAGGCGCGCAGCCAGCCTTGGTCCGCGGTGCCGGGCGGGAGGGCAACGTTGACGGCGCTGCCTTGCGCATCCGGCCCGCCCAGGTCGTTGGGGAACCCCGTCCCCGGGAACAGCATCCGGCCGGTCTCGTGCAGCGAGATCGTGAGCACTCGCGGGTCGTCGTAGAAGATCTGCTCGACGCCGTCTCCGTGGTGGACGTCGACGTCGACGTACGCCACCTTCTCGGCGCCCTGGTCGAGGAGCCACTGGATCCCGACCGCGACGTCGTTGTAGATGCAGAATCCGCTCGCGCGCTCAGGCATGGCGTGGTGCAGCCCACCGGTGATGTTGGCGCTGTGGATCGACTCACCGGTCTGGACCTGCCGGAAGGCCTCGTGGCTGGCGCCGACCACGTGGGCGGCCGCCCGGTGCATGTCGTCGAAGGTCGGGTTGTCCTCACTGCCGAGCCCGTGCTCCTCGTCGACGCTTCCGAGGTGCATCCGTTTGACGGCTTCGATCATCCGCTCGCTGTGGACGGTGTTGATCAGGTCGTCGCTGGCGATCGGCGCATCGACCGTCTCCGGGACCACGCCGAGCTCGCGGGCGAGGCGCATCGTCAGGTCGACCCGCAACGGCGACATCGGGTGGGTCGGGCCGAAGTCGTACTCGGTCAGGGTCTGGTCGAACACGACCGTCGTTCTCCCGCACGCCGACATGAGGCTGACATTAGCGTGCCCGGTTATGCACCAATTGGTCGACAACTGCAGGTCCAGGCCGGCGCGCGCGCATGCTTGCGCGCCAATTGGTCGACAACTGCAGTCCGGCGCGCGCGCATGCTTGCGCGCCAATTGGTCGACAACTGCAGGTCCAGGCCGTCGCGGGCGCATGCTTGCGCGCCAATTGGTCGACAACTGCACCCGTGCACCGGCTCGAGCGCGGACTTGTCGACCAATTGGTGCTTTGCGGCTGCGGTCAGGCCGGGAAGTGGTCCCGCCATCCTTGGTGCAGGCGGGGAAGCCGCATGCCCCGGCGTCGCAGCACGTGTGACGATCCGAGCGACGGTCTGTTCGGGGTGTTGATAGATGTCACTTGCCGTGACGACGATCAATCGAAGTCCCTGATTGTCCATCCACTCGCGACGTTCTGAGGTCCTTCTTGCGTTGACCGTCCTCCACATGATGTCGCCCGTCGTACTCGACCACGACTCCGAACTCCGGGTAGCTGAGGTCGAATCTGGCGATCACGTCCCCGTTGGCGTCGCGCACCAAGGAGTTGATCTTCGGTTCGGGAAGTCCACTCAAGACAATCAGCATGCGGGTCCGTGTCTCCATCGGAGAGTCCACACGATCACGTACGAGGCTGGCCGCCATCCGCGCGCGTCGTACGGACTTCCCTGAGTACGACGCCGCCACCTCGACGAGCTCGCGCTCGGTGACCAACCCGATCCTGACCATCCGGTCGCCGACGACCACGAGGTCCACGAGGCCCAGAACCTCGGCCAGCTCGAGGAACATCCACCGCGGCGTCGAGATCTTCAGTCCATCCTGGATCCGGGTCTCGGAGCCGATCGACTCGTGGACAGCCAGGCCTGGAGAACGGCGACGCGTCCGGCCCGGGGCCACCGAGAGGTGGATGTCCGGGTTGGCCGGGAGCGGCAATCCGTAGATGTGACCGGCCGAGAAGTGACTGATCCAGGCGTCGTTGGCCGCAGCCTTCAAGCCGGCCTCGATCCTGAGCCGCCGAGTCTCGTGGACCCGCCGGTCGATGTACACACCCTTGAAGATTCGCCGGAAACGCTTCCCTCTGAGCAGACGCATGTCAAGCCCGTGTTCCACGGCATCAGCCCTGGTGAACGGTCGCTTCGTGAACTCAGGTGATTCGCTCTTCATGCGGTCCAGCGTGCCGCGAAAGCCGCGAGCGCGCTCGCGTCATCCACAGCCCAGGTCTGGAGTGGCTCGGAGCGCCAATTGGACGACGGGGACGTTCGCTGTGTGCGGATTCGTGTCGTTGTCGACCAATTGGCGCACAACTGACTGTGCGACAATGGGCACGTGACGACGTTCCGCTCCACCCAGTGGTGGGCCGCCTGAGAGGCGGACCCGCTCATCGTCGTACGCACACGACAACCACCGGCCGCCTTCGGGCGGCCGTTCTGCATTTCGGCATCACTGTGCAGGGTCGACTCCGAGGGCGCACTCACCCGAAGGAAGATCCATGAACACCCTGTCGCTACTCAAGCCCACCGGCCACCTGACCCTTGGCAACCTGCTCGGCGCGCTGTTGCCGATGGCCCGCGCCCAGGACGACTCCGACTGCTTCTTCGGCATTGCCGACCTGCATGCGCTGACCGTCCCGCACGACCCGGGACAGCTGCGCGACTACGTGCGCGAGATGGCCACGACCATGCTCGCGGTCGGGCTTGGACCGGTCCACGCTGTTCGCGCAGGGACACGTCCCGGCGCACAGTGAGCTCGCCTACCTGCTCGAGTCGACGGTGTACGTCGGCGAGCTCAACCGGATGATCCAGTTCAAGGAGAAGGGTCGCAACCAGCCGTCGACCCGGGCGTCGCTGTTCACCTACCCGGCCCTGATGGCCGCGGACATCCTGCTCTACCGCCCCGAACAGGTGCCGGTCGGCGACGACCAGCGCCAGCACGTGGAGCTCACGCGGGATCTGGCGCTGCGCTTCAACACCACCTACGGGCCGGTCTTCACGGTCCCCGAGCTCGTCACGCCACCAGTCGGCGCGCGGGTGATGGACCTCCAGGACCCGACGTCGAAGATGGGCAAGTCCCACGAGGACGGGAGCGGGATCATCTACCTGCTCGACCCGCCCGACGTCGTACGGCGCAAGGTCGGTCGCGCGGTCACCGACTCCGAGACCGGGCCGGATGCCGTCCGGCGCGATCGCGCGGCCAAGCCAGGGGTGACCAACCTGATCGACATCCTGGAGGCCTGCGGCGGGTCCGCGGCCGGCATCGCGACGTACGGCGGGCTCAAGGCCGCCACCACGGACGCGGTCGTGGGCCTGCTCGAGCCACTCCAGAAGGTGTACGCCGAGCTCGCCGCTGACCCGCTGCACGTGAGCCAGGTCTTCACCGCGGGAGCCGAACGCTGCCGCCGGGTCACCGCACCCGTCCTCGCGGCGGCAAGGAGCGCCATGGGACTCGCGTGACGCGTACTTGAACATGTTCAAAACTGTGTGTTACGGTCTCGACACGGAATTGAACACGTTCAAGAAGGAGATCGAGATGACCTGGACCGTTGGCACGTACGTCGTCTACCTGCTCGTCGCCGTACCCCTCACGATCTGGGTCGCGACGACCCTGTCCCGCAACGGCCGGGTCTTCCTGGCCGACGTCTTCAGCGACAAGATCGAGCTCGCGGACGCGGTGAACAAGCTCCTGGTGGTCGGCTTCTACCTGCTCAACCTCGGCTTCGTGATGCTCTACCTGCGCGGCGGAGGCGGCGTGCACGATCTCACCGGCCTCTTCGAAGCCATCAGCGTCAAGATCGGCATCGTGATGCTGGTCCTGGGCATCATCCACTTCATGAACGTCTGGGTCTTCAACTCGATCCGCCGACGGAGCCGCGCGGAGCACCTGCGCACTCCCCCGATCCAGCCGCAGGGCTTCATGCCGCCGCAGGGCCCGTACCAGCCCGCGTACCCGCCGCCAGCAGGCCGTCGCTGATGCGACTCACCGTCCTGTACGACGAGCGTGCCCCATGTGTCGACGGTTCCGGACAGTGGCTGGCCAACCAGCCGCTGCTGGTGCCGACCGACTTCGTCGCGGCCGGGTCGGCGCAGGCCCGGGACCGCTACCCGGCACTCGACCACGCGCGCACGCTGGAGGAGATCACCGTCGATCGGTGACGACGGGGCGATCTGGACCAACGAACACGCGTGGGTCATGTGCCTGTGGGCGACCGTGCAACATCGCGGGCTGGCCGAACGACTGGCCAGACCCGCCTGGCTACCGCTGGCCCGGGCCGCGGCGCACACCGCGGCCGGCATCCGTTCCCGCACCCGAACCTCGGTGTCAGGAGGCGACTACATTGACGACTGTGCCGGAACCTGCGACCCGATCAGCCAAGGCTGAGCAGACCCGACAGGCGATCGTCGAGGCCGCGCTTCGACTGTTCCGGTCCGGCGGCTACGACAAGACCACGATGCGCGCGATCGCCGGCGAGGCCGACGTGTCCCTCGGCAACGCCTACTACTACTTCGCCTCCAAGGAACACCTGATCCAGGCGTTCTACGACCAGGTCCAGTCGGAGCACACCGCCGCCGTGGCCCCGATCCTCCAGCGGGAGAAGTCGTTCGTGCCGCGGCTCGAGGGGCTGCTGCAGGCCTGGGTGACCGTGGCCGCGCCGTACCACGAGTTCGCCGGCAAGTTCTTCCGCAACGCAGCCGAGCCGAGCAGCCCCCTGTCCCCGTTCAGCGACGAGTCGAAGCCGACCCGCGACGCCGCCGTCGGCTTGCTCCAGCAGGTGCTGGACGGCGCCGACCTGAAGGTGGCGCCGTCGCTGCGCCGCGAGCTGCCGGAGCTGCTGTGGCTGATGCAGATGGGGCTGGTGCTCTTCTGGGTCCACGACCGCAGCCCGGATCAGCGGCGTACCCGCGACCTGATCGCGAAGGCTGTGCCGCTCGTCGACCGCCTGGTCCGGATGACCCGGCTGCCCCTGGTGCGCGGTCTGGTCGAAGACCTGGTGACCCTGCTGTCCGGCCTTCGGGCGCCGGGATAGGACCAGGGCTCGTAGTCGGTAGTCCGAGACGAAATGGCCCCTCCGCATCGGCGTGTCGGGGGCCATTTCGTCTCGGACTACCGTCACGGAGTCCAGACCCAGGCGTCGTTCGACAAGCCGGACACGTCCTGGTATCCGGTCGTCCTCGTCGAAGCCGCCGAACACGATCAGCCGGCCGTCGGCCCACACGGCGGACTGGTCGACGTCGACCTGCGGATTCGGGTGAACCGAGGGCCACCCAGCTTTCTGTGTTGTCGTCGTAGACGTAGCCGCACCCCGCCAAAGAGCGGACCGTCGGCGGCGTTCACTGACCAGCCGTCCACGCTGTCGCGTTCAGGGTCGGGCGCGTCCGGCAGGGCGGTCCACCCGCCCGTGGTCGGGTCGAGCCGACCGCCATGCGGGATACGCACGCCCCCAGCCTTCGACCTCACCGCCGTCGGCGGTCTGGATGTCGAGGTCGACGAGCCGCTCACCGGTCCAGTGCCAGAAGATTGCCGAGCTGTCCCGTGGCCGGCAGCCGCGTCCAGCCCTCGCCGTCCCACACGTCCGCGAGCACGAGGGAGGGCTCGTGGCCGTCGTTCGGCTGCGTCGCGTCGTAGCCCGAGACCACGATCCGGTCACCGGCGGCGACAACGGTGCGCTGCGTGAGCCGAGGTCGCAGGTCGCTGGCCGGCAGGGCTGACCACGTGTCCTGCTCGACGTCGAGCACCTGGACCGCCCCAGCTTTGTCCAGCGCGTAGACCTTGCCGTCGGCCGCGCTGAGGAATACTGGGTCCCGTCACCGGCGACGGCGGCTGAGGCAGGGTGCGCCAGGCATCGTCGCCGGCGTCGTAGGCGTACCAGTGACCTTCGCCGAAGACCACGAAGGTGTCCCCGACCATCGCGCTTCGGAAGTAGTAGGGCATGGGAACCGGCGCCGCCGCGATCTCCCGCCACTGATGGGTCGTCGGGTTGTACGCCGCCCCGTCCCTGCGCGAACCGTCGGGCTGCCGACGCAGTCGGCGTTGGGCGGACAGGGCGTGCTGATTCCGCCGCCGATGAACAGCGCCTCGGTCCCGGTCCAGCCGGACAGCGCATCCCACCTGGGTGAGACCGGCGCGGTCTCGATCGACTGCCAGGTCCCGCCGGCTGTCCACCGGGTCCAGGCCACGGTCGTCGCCGCCCACCCGGGTAGCGGCGAACAACGCCGATCCGCCGAGGACCAGCGTCAGGGCGATGCCCGAGCCCAGCAGGCGGCGGTTGCGACGCAGCCGCCGCCCCTGGGCGCGGACGGCCGGCAGGTCTCCGGGTGGTACGTCGATCCGGGCGAGGCCGTCGTTCAGGGTGCGGCTCAGCTTCTCCTCGATGGTCATGGGTGGTCTCCTTCACGGGCGGGCGAGTCCTCGGTCAACCGCGCACGCAGGGTGGCGAGTGCTGCCGACGACTGGGACTTGACGGTTCCCGGCCGGCAGCGCAGGACGTCGGCGATCTGGCGTTCGCTCAGGTCCTCGTAGTAGCGGAGCACGACCACCGCTCGCTGCCTGGGCGGCAGGGCCCGGATCGCAATCCACACCTCGTCATGCGCGAGCCAGTCGTCCTCGCGAACGCGCTGCGAGCTTCTCCGGCGTGAGCTCGACGACCGACTCCCGGCGGGTCGAGGCCCGGCGGTGGTGCTGGAGCGCCGCGTTGATCGCCATCCGCCGCACGTAGGCCAGCGGTTCGTCCGCCCGTGAGACGCGCGCCCATGCGGCGTACGCCTTGGCGAAAGCCGTCTGCAGAGTGTCCTCTGCCAGCTGGCGGTCGCCGGTCACGGCGTACGTGGTCCGGAGCAGTCGCGGCCACGTTGCGGCGAAGAAGTCGGCGAAGTCGGCGTCGCGTTCGGCGTTCGATGCAGCCACCCTGCCTCCAATCGCCGGTGCGGGTCACTCCATAGATGCCGACGGGCGGCCGTCTGGTTCGGTTCCCGCCGAGATTCGTGCGTCGCGCTCCGCAGGCGCCTTCAGGTTGAGCAGCTGGTGGCCGGCCACCGTCCAGCCGCCCTCAGCTGCCCTCAGCCAGCGAGCGGGACCGGTCGCGGGCAGCCTCCATGGCCGCCAGGAACGCGGCTCGGACCTTGTGGATCTCGAGCTCGCGGAGTGCGGCCGCCGTGGTCCCGCCCGGCGAGGTGACCTGCTCGCGCAGGACGGTCGGATGGGTGCCGGTCTCCCGCAGCATCTTGGCCGACCCGACGAGGGTCTGGACGACGAGCTCGGTGGAGGTCGCGCGCGGCAGACCGAGATGTACGCCGGCCTCGATCATCGACTCGACCACGAAGAAGATGTACGCCGGCCCCGAGCCGCTGATCGCGGTGACCGCGTCCTGCTGCTTCTCCGGGACTCGGACGACGCGGCCGGTGGAGGCGAGCAGGGACTCGGCGGTGGCGAGATGCTCCTCGTCGCAGTGCGAGCCGGCCGAGATCGCGGCCATGCCCTCGTCGACGAGTGCTGGGGTGTTCGGCATGACGCGCACGACGGCGACACCCTCGGGCACCCGGGACTCGATGAAGGCGGTCGTGATCCCAGCGGCCAGCGAGACGAGCAGCTGGCCGGGCCGAAGGGAGTCCGAGATCTCCGCGAGCAGGTCGCCCATGTCCTGGGGTTTGACGACCACGGCAACCGTGTCCGCCAGCTTGGTGGCCTCGCGGTTGGAGACGACGCGGACGCCGTACCGCTCCTCGAGCTCGCTGGCCCGCTCGGGGCGCTTCTCGCCGACGAGCAGGTCGTCGACCCGGCGGCCGGCCCGGATGAGCCCGGACAACAGGGTCTCGCCCATCACGCCGGCACCGAGGATCGCGGTCTGGGCCATTGCGGAACCTACTTCTTCGAGACGAGCGATTTCAGGAAGAATGTCAGGTTCTGCGGACGCTCGGCGAGGCGTCTCATGAGGTAGCCGTACCACTCGGTGCCGTAGGGGATGTAGACGCGCACCCGTTCGCCGGACGACGAGAGCCGCCTCTGTTCGTCGGGGCGGATGCCGTAGAGCATCTGGTACTCATAGCTGCCCTGGGCGCGGCCGTAGCGGCTCGCCAGCGACGACGCGATCGCCACCATCCGCGGGTCGTGGGTCGCGATCATCGGGTAGCCCTCGCCGGCAAGCAGCACCTTGAGGCAGCGCACGTAGGACCTGTCGACGTCGATGCGGCTCTGGAAGGCAACCGACTCGGGTTCCTTGTAGGCGCCCTTGCACAGCCGCACTCGTGACCCTTCGAACGCAAGCGTTCGGCAGTCGGCCTCGGTGCGGTGCAGGTAGGCCTGCAGCACGGCACCGGTCTCCGGGAAGTCCTTGCGCAGCTCGCGCAGGATCTGCAACGTCGAGTCGGTGGTGGTGTGGTCCTCCATGTCGAGGGTCACGGTGGTGCCGGCGTTGCGTGCGGCGCGACAGATGGTGCGAGCGTTCTCGAGGGCGATCTTGTCGCCGTTCTCGGGCAGCGCCTGCCCCACGGCGCTCAGCTTCACGCTCGCCTCCGCATGGCGGGACAGGCCCCTGGCGGAGAGCTGCTTGAACGCGTCGAGGTACGCCGCCACCGTGGCCTCGGCCTGCGCCTGGTCGAGGGTGTCCTCGCCCAGGTAGTCCAGACTCACCTCGAGTCCGTCCTCGACGAGTGCTTCCGTCGCCTCGACGGCGGTCTCGGTGGTCTCACCGGGCACGTGGCTGCGCACGATCCCGGCCGACACGGGCATGGTGCTGACGAGATTCTTGACCAGGTTGCTGTGTGAGATCAGCAGCAGTGGCTGACGGAGCAAAGACATGCGGACAGGCTACGCCGTACGTCTGCGCAGCGTGACCGCACCCAACGCGAGCCCGGCGAGCGCGAAACAGGCCACGACGGACAGGTCCTGCCAGACGTCTGAAGTGTCCGTGCTGACCACGAGTCCCTTCATGGCGTCCGTGGCGTAGGAGAGCGGCAGCACGTCGCTGATCGTCTCGAGTACGCCGGGCAGCAGGGCCCGCGGCACGAACAAGCCACACAGCAGGATCTGCGGGAGCACGACGGCCGGCATGAACTGCACGGCCTGGAACTCGGTCTGGGCGAAGGCGCTGACGAACAGCCCCAGCGCCGTACCGAGGATCGCGTCGACGACGGCGACGATCGCGAGCAACCAGACGGGTCCGGACACGTCGAGGTCGAGCACGCCGACGCTCAGGGTGACCGCCAGCGCGGACTGGACGGCCGCGACCAGGCCGAAGGCCAGCGCATAGCCGCACAGGAAGTCCAGCTTGCCCATCGGCATCGAGAGCAGGCGTTCGAGCGTGCCGCTGGAGCGCTCGCGCAGCGTCGTCACGCTGGTCACCAGGAACATGATGATGAACGGGAAGAGCGCCAGCAGCCCCGGCCCGAGCTTGTTGAAGGTGCCCGGGGACGAGTCGCTGAACATCCACCACAGCAGCGTCATCAGCACGCAGGGGACCACCAGCAGCATGGCGATCGTCCGGTGATCCCTCCTGAGCTGCTTCAGCACCCGGCCGGCGACCGCGAGCGTGATCCTCGGTGTCATGCCGCCGCCTCCTTCACGATCGTCAGGAACGCCTGCTCGATGTCGTCGGCGCCCGCCTTCTGCTTGATCTCCTCGGGCGCGCCGTCGGCGATGAACACGCCGTCGCGCATGAGCAGGAGCCGGTCGCAGCGCTCGGCCTCGTCCATCACGTGGCTGGAGACCAGGACCGCCGCGCCGTCATCGGCGAGCCGGTGGAACAGCTCCCACAGGTCCTTTCGCAGGACCGGATCGAGACCGACCGTCGGCTCGTCGAGCACGAGGAGGTCGGGCCGGTTCAGCAGCGCGACCGCAAGGCTGACCCTCGACCGTTGGCCGCCGCTGAGCCTGCCGACCACCTGGTCGGCCTGGCTGCCGAGGTCGACGGCGTCGATGACCCGGGTGACCTCGTCCTTGCCCACACCGAGCACCCTGGCGAAGAAGTCCAGGTTCTCGATGACGCTGAGGTCGTCGTAGACGCTGGCGGCCTGGGTGACGTAGCCGATCCGGTCGCGCAGCTCCCTCGACCCGGCGTCCGACCCGAAGACGACCACGGTGCCCGTGATCCCGGCCTGGACGCCGACCAGCACGCGCATCAGCGTGGACTTGCCGCAGCCCGACGGGCCGAGCAGCCCGGTGACCTGGCCAACCGGGATCGAGAAGTCGAGACCGCGCAGGACCTCCCGACCGCCACGCCGTACGACGAGGTCGTGTACCTCCACCGCGTTATTCATCATACGTTGAATTGTGCCTCGTGGCGCGATGCCCGCGCAACTGCCGTTGTCGACCAATTGGCGCGCAACGACCCGCGCCACACCGTGTCGACCTGCCGTTGTCGACCAATTGGCGCGCAAACACGCGCGCCAAGGGCCTACGGCAGCGGGCCGTCGAGGTAGCGCTGAAGCGTCGGGGCGTACGTCGCCACCACCTGGTCGGCCGGCATCGAGGCCAGCGGCTCGACCGCCAGCACGTAGCGCAGCATGACCAGCCCGACCATCTGCGACGCGACAAGTGTCATCCGGCGATCGGGCTCGTCGATGCCGAGACCGGCCCCGATCGGGCCCAGCACCATCCGCATGAAGCCGTCCTTGATCAGTTGCTGCCCCGACGGCTCGAACGCCCGGCGGACGATCGCGAGGAGGGGAAGCCGGGTGGTCTCGTTGTCCCAGACCGAGAGGAACACCACCATCAGCCGCTCACCCGCGCCGTCGATGCCACCTGTCGCGACGGGCGACATCGCCTTGCGCGGGTCGACCGGGATCTCCAGGGCGGCCAGGAACAGGTCGTCCTTCGAGCCGAAGTAGTGGTGGACCAGGGCGGGGTCCACACCGGCCGACGAGGCGACGGCGCGGATCGTCGTACTCCCGAAGCCGGAGGCGGCGAACGACGAGCGCGCGGCGTCGAGGATGGCGGCGCGGGTGTCCGGCCCGCCGGGGCGGCGGCCGCGCGGGGTGCTCATCGTGGCGCGCCCAGTCCGAGGTGCTCGCGCGCGAACGTCAGCGACTCGACCAGGTCGGCCTCCCGCTCTTCACGCCCGGTCGCCTTCCGGGTGTTGATCTCGACCACGACATGTCCGCCGAACGACACCGAGTCGAGATAGCCCAGGAAGTCCGCAGCGCCGGTCTTCCCGCGTCCGGGCACGAGGTGCTCGTCCTTGGCGGAGCCCGTGCCGTCCGTCAGGTGGATGTGCCTCAGCCGGTCGCCGAGCCGCAGCGCCATGTCGATCACGTCGGACTTCGGCGATGGCGGCGTGGGACAGGTCGATCGTGGCGTTCGCGTAGTTCTCCTCCGAGGGGTCCCAGCCCGGGACGTACATCTCCATGCCCCGCCGCGAGGACGCCCGCCAGGGGTACATGTTCTCGACGGCGAACGCGATCTCGGTCGACTCCTCGAGCGCCGCGATCCCGTTGACGAAGTCGCGGGCGTAGTCGCGCTGCCACCGGAACGGAGGGTGTACGACGACCACGTCCGCCCCGACCGCGTGAGCCATCTCGGCCGAGCGTTCGAGCTTGCCCCACGGCTCGGTGCCCCAGACGCGCTGGGTGAACAGCAGACACGGCGCGTGGACGGCGCACACCGGGATCTGCGTGATGCTCGGACAGCTGCCTGATCGCCGACGGCTGCTGGCTCAGGCCGTCGATGCCGACCATCACCTCGACGGCGTCGTACCCGAGGGTGGCGGCGTAGCCGAACGCGTGCGCAGACGACTCGGGATAGACCGAGGCGGTCGACAGGCCGATCAGCGGGGTCATCGAGCCGGGCTCATCGATCGAGGATGCCGAGGTGGTCGAAGCGCTCGAGGATGACACCCTCGCGCAGCGCCCACGGACAGATCTCGAGCTCCGGCAGGTCGAAGATGTCCATGCAGGCCTCGGCAACGAGCGCACCCGGCACGATCTGGTGGGTGCGCGACGGCGAGACGCCCGGCAGGACCGCCAGTTCGTCGTCGTCCATGCTGACCAGCTTGGGGATCCACTTCGACAGCTCGTCGGCCGGCAGCACCCTCGGCACGAGACGGCCTTCACCCGATGCCGGCGCACCGCAGATCCTGGCCAGCGAGCGGAACGTCTTCGAGGTCGCCGCCGCCCGGTCCGGCGCACCCGAGCGCAGCAGGTTGCCAGCGTCGCGGGCGATCTCGGCCCGGATCCGCTTGCGCAGCGCGCGCAGGGCCTCGTCGTCGGGGGTGCCCTGGTCGAACACCTCGCGCGCCAGCCGGGCCGCGCCGAGCGGCAGGGTCCAGGCAACGTCGGGCGCCTCGTCGGTGCCGCCCGCGATCTCCAGCGAGCCGCCACCGATGTCGAACACGGCCAGCCGGCCGGCCGACCAGCCGAACCAGCGGCGTACGGCGAGGAAGGTCAGCCGCGCCTCGTCCTCCCCGGAGAGCACGCCGATCTCCACGCCGGTCTCGTCGTGCACGTGGGCCAGCACGTCGTCGGAGTTGCCCGAGTCCCGGACCGCCGAGGTCGCGAACGCGAGCATCTCCGAGCAACCCTTGTCCTCGGCGGCGATCACCGCGTTGGCGGTGAACGCCGTCAACGCGTGGATGCCCGCCTTGTTGACGGCACCGGACTCGTCGATGTGCTCGGCGAGCCGCAGTGGCTGCTTGTAGGAGTACGCCGGCAGGGGAGCGGCGCCGCCGTGCGCGTCGACCACCAGCAGGTGTCCGGTGTTCGAGCCGATGTCGAGTACGCCCAGCCGCATGGGCCAACGCTACCGCCGCGGCGTAGATTTGCCCGGTGCCCGAAGTAGATCTGGACTTTCCCCGTGCCTGGATCGAGTTCGCCGACCCGGAGGATGCCGACCAGGTGTTCCGTTGTGACCTCACCTGGCTGACGTCGAACTACCTGTGCATCTTCGGTCAGGGCTGCCACGGCATCTACAAGGAGTCGCCGGACACCGGCTGCTGCACGCTCGGCGCGCACTTCTCCGACACCGACGACGAGAAGCGGGTCGCGTCGTTCGTCGCCCAGCTCACGCCCGAGCTGTGGCAGTTCCACCCCGGCCGCAAGGCGAAGAAGCGCGACTGGGTCGAGACCGACGACGAGGGCGCCCGCAAGACCCTGGTCGTCGAGGTCGACGGGCAGAGCGCCTGTGTCTTCCACAACCGCACCGACTTCGCGACCGGTGCCGGGTGCGCGCTGCACGGACTGGCGCTGCGGGACGGCAAGGAGCCGCTCGAGACCAAGCCCGACGTGTGCTGGCAGCTGCCGATCCGGCGGACCTTCCGCAACGTCGAGCGCCCGGACGGCACCGAGTACTCCGAGGTCTCGATCAGCGAGTACGACCGCCGCGGCTGGGGAGCCGGAGGTCACGACCTGGACTGGTACTGCTCCGGCAACACCGAGGCCCACGTCGGCGTCGAACCGCTCTTCGTGACCAACGCTCCGGAGCTCACCGAGCTGATGGGGCAGGCGGCGTACGACGAGCTGGCGCGGCACTGCGAGAGCCACCTGCGATCGCGTTCCCTGCTGGCGATCCACCCGGCCGACCCACGCTGACCCGGTGCTGACTCGGTGCTGACTCGGTGCTGGGAGATCGACCCCCAGTGTCGGTCTGGAATCCCGGGCAGCGCAGAATGCGTTGCATGCGCCTGGACCATCTCTCATTCGCAGCCGGACCGGATGGCCTTGCCAGCACAGCCCAGCGCCTCGGGGGGCTGCTCGGCCAGGACTTCACCGACGGGGGTATCCATCCCCGGTTCGGCACCCGCAACATGACGATGCCGTTGGCTGACGGCACCTACCTGGAAGTCGTCGGCGTACTCGACCACCCCGCGTCCGACAAGGCGCCGTTCGGTCAGGCCGTTCGGGCCCGTTCCCTCAACGGCGGCGGCTGGCTGGGCTGGGTCGTCTCGGTCGACGACATCTCCGAACTCGAGACCCGGCTGGGACGCGCGGCCGTGGACGGCAACCGGTGGCGACCGGACGGCAAGGAGCTGACCTGGAAGCAGGTCGGCGTCAACGGCCTGATGTCCGACCCGCAGCTGCCGTTCTTCATCGAGTGGAGCTGCGCGCCCGAGGACCATCCCGGCTACGGCGGCAGCAACGACTTCTCCCTCGCCTGCCTGGAGATCGCCGGTGACCCCCAACGCGTGAGCGAGTGGCTCGGCCACACGGTCGAGGCACCCCTCGAGGACATCAAGGTCGAGTGGGTCGCGCCCCACGGTGTGCCCGGGATCATCGCCGCGCAGTTCATGACACCCGGCGGTCTGGTCCGGATCTGACTCCGGATCTGACAGGGTCGAGTCTTGTCGCCCGTGAGACTCCCGTCCGGCGCCCGACCCTCACCGAACATCTGGAACAGCCCAGCCGTCTACGAGATCGAGAACCGTGCCGTCGACCCCGAGGGCGCCCTCGACTCCGCCCTGCGCGACCTGGCTGACTGGTCGGACCGGGTCGTCCTCGACATCGGCTGCGGCACCGGCTTCCATCTCCCCCACTTCGCTGCGACCGCTGCGTCGGTGATCGGCGTCGAGCCGCATCCCGACCTGGTGGCCCTCGCCCGTCGTCGCACCCGCCGGCTCGACAACGTGATCGTCCACCAGGGTCTGGCGCAGGAGCTGCCGGTGCCGGACGCCTCGGTCGATGTCGTCCACGCTCGATGGGCCTACTTCTTCGGACCGGGATGCGAACCCGGACTGGCCGAGCTCGACCGCGTCGTACGACGGGGCGGCACGGCGCTGGTCGTCGACAACGACGGCAGCCGGTCCACGTTCGGAAGCTGGTTCCGGCGCGGCTATCCCGAGATCGACCACGTGACCGTCGAGCGCTTCTGGTCGACCCACGGCTGGACCCGGACCCCGGTCGACATGGGCTGGCGGTTCGAGTCACGCGCGGACCTGGTCGCGGTCGCGCGGATCGAGTTCGACCCCGAGACCGCAGAGTGGATCGTCGCGAACCATCAAGGCACCGAGGTCGACTACGCGGTCAACGTGTGGAGCAAGACGTTCTAGCTGCTCCCCCGGACCACGAGCGTCGGCACCAGCAGCGCACTCGCACCCAGCTCCGGCGGCACCGCGAGCCGTTCCTGCAACCGGACCACGATCTCCACGGCGACCTCCTCGAGCGGCTGCCGCACCGAGGTCAGCCCGGGTGGCACGACCTGGGCGACCTGGGAGTCGTCGAAGCCGACGACAGCCACGTCGCTGCCGGCCTTCAGACCGCGATCGTTCAACGTGTGCAGCACGCCGATGGCGAGGGTGTCGGAGGCGCAGACGAAGCCCGACGGCGAGGCTTCGTCGAGGAGTACGGCGGCGGCCTCCGAGCCGGACGCGACCGTGTCCTCGACCCGCGAGGCGAGCCCGGTCGTGGGCAGACCGCGGTCGTGCATGGCACCCACCCAGCCCGCGCGCCGGTCCTCGCCGATCGGTGACTCCTTGCGCCAGCCGATCCAGGCGATCCTGGTGTGCCCCCGGTCGAGCAGGTGATCGGTGGCCAGCCGGGTGCCCGCCGCACCATCGACGTCGACCCACGGATGGGTGGCGTCGGGTGCGTCCCAGGGGCGGCCGAAGGCGACGAAGGGCGCTCCGCGCTTCTCGAGCCAGGCAGCCTGCGGGTTGCCGAGGTAGGTGTCGGTCGCGATGAAGGCGTCGACGGCGGTCGAGCGGAGCAGGTCGTCGTACCCGGCGAGCGGGTCCTCGCCGTCGCCGGGGAACAGCAGCACGTGGTAGCCGGCCTCCCGGCACTCCTCGACCAGCGAGTGCACGAAGCGATCCATCATCGCGTTGGCCGTGCCCTCCTGTGCCGGCGCGAACCGGAGCCCGATCAGGCGCGAGGAGCGGGTGCGCAGGTTGCGGGCCGCCCGGTTGGGCGAGTAGCCGAGCTCGGCGACGGCGGCCTGCACCCGCTCGAGAGTCTCGGCCTTGAGCAGGTCGGGGTTGTTCATGGCGTTGGAGACGGTCTGCCGGGACACGCCCGCAAGCTCGGCCACGTCGGAGAGCGTCGCCTGGAGGCTGGCAGGTCGTGCGCCGCTCGCCACGCTGGCCTCCTTCCGAGATCACTTGAACGATCCAAGGCTACCTTCCGCGGACCGCCGATGTCGGGACCGTGCCCTACGGTTCGGGCCATGAGCAAAGGCATCGCCAAGGGCCGGATCCGCGCCGAGTATCGCTGTACCGAGTGCGGCTGGGAGACCGCCAAGTGGGTCGGCCGATGCGGTGAGTGCCAGGCCTGGGGCTCCGTCGCGGAGACCGCGGTCGTGCACACGAAGGCGGCCTCGGGCCCGGTCACGGCCCCGGCCGTGCCGATCGGGGAGGTGTCGACCGAGGAGTCCGGATTCCGGTCCAGCGGAGTGCCGGAGCTCGATCGGGTGCTCGGCGGCGGCCTCGTGCCCGGCGCCGCGATCCTGCTCGCGGGCGAGCCAGGCGTCGGCAAGAGCACGCTGCTGCTGGAGGTCGCGGCGCAGACCGCCCGCTACCACCGCCGCACGCTCTACGTCACCGGCGAGGAGTCGGCTGCCCAGGTGCGGCTGAGGGCCGACCGCACCAACGGCGTGCACGACGAGCTCTATCTCGCTGCCGAGACCGACCTCGGGGCGGTGCTCAGCCACATCGAGGCGGTGCGACCCGAGCTGCTCGTGGTCGACTCCGTCCAGACCATCGGCGCTTCCGACGTCGACGGCGTCCCGGGCGGCGTCACCCAGGTCAAGGAGGTCGCGGCCGCGCTTGATCAGGGTCGCCAAGACCCGCAACATCACCACGGTCCTCGTCGGCCACGTGACGAAGGACGGCTCGATCGCCGGTCCCCGGGTGCTCGAGCACCTCGTCGACGTGGTGCTCCACTTCGAGGGCGACCGCAACTCGCGGTTCCGGATGGTGCGCGCGATGAAGAACCGGTTCGGCCCGATCGACGAGGTCGGGTGCTTCGACCTGTCCGCCGAGGGCATCGTCGCGGTCACCGACCCGACCGGGCTCTTCGTCGAGACCCACCACCAGATGGTGCCCGGAAGCTGCGTGGCCGTGACGATGGAAGGGCGACGCCCTCTCCTGGCCGAGGTGCAGGCTCTGGTCACACCGGCAGCGGGCGAGCGACCGCGCCGTACGACGGTCGGGCTCGACTCGTCCCGGGTGGCGATGCTGGTCGCCGTGCTCCAGCAGCATGGCGGCATCCGCCTGCACAGCCACGACGTGTTCGCCTCCACAGTGGGCGGGGCAAGGCTGGTCGAGCCCGCGACCGACCTGGCCCTGGCGGTGAGCATCGCGTCGGCCTCGTTGCACCTCCCCGCGCCGCAGGGCATCGTCGCGTTCGGCGAGATCGGACTCGCCGGCGAGCTCCGCAAGGTCCGCGACCTGCCGCAGCGCCTCAACGAGGCCGCCCGGCTCGGCTTCCGGGTCGCGCTCGTCCCCGGTGACCGGTCGGGCGTGTCCCCGCCTCGGACTGGCCCGGATGAGTGGACCGTCGACGGCATGAAGGTGATCGACGTCCACGACGTCGCATCCGCGCTGCGGCTCGTCGGGCTCTCCCCGCGTGCCCACGGATCAAACGGGGAGTCGGGGTTGTGACTCATCCCCTAGACTTCGACACGAGGTAGGCAATCGGGGACGAGGACGGCGTGGTCAACATCGAGCGCACCGACGACACGCTGCGCCTACGCGCGACTCTTGCCGAGATCGCTCCTGGCACCAACCTCCGCGACGGGCTCGAGCGGATCCTGCGCGGGCGCACCGGCGCCCTGATCGTGCTCGGGATCGACAAGACCGTGGAGGCGATCGCAACCGGCGGGTTCACCCTCGACGTACCTTTCAGCGCGACCGGTCTGCGGGAGCTCGCGAAGATGGACGGCGCGATCATCCTCGACAAGGACATCACCCGGATCCATCTCGCGGCGGTCCACCTGATGCCCGACCACACCATCCCGTCCGAGGAGACCGGCACCCGCCACCGCACCGCCGACCGGGTCGCCAAGCAGACCGGGTTCCCGGTCATCTCGGTGAGCCAGTCGATGCAGATCATCGCCGCCTACGTCGGCGAGACCCGGCACGTCCTCGAGGACTCGGGCCAGATCCTGTCGCGGGCCAACCAGGCGCTGGCCACCCTGGAGCGCTACAAGCTCCGCCTCGACGAGGTGGCGAGCACCCTGTCGGCCCTCGAGATCGAGGATCTCGTCACGGTTCGGGACGTCGCCGTGGTTGCCCAACGGCTGGAGATGGTGACCCGGATCGCCCGTGAGATCGACGACTACGTCCTCGAGCTCGGCACCGATGGCCGGCTGCTCTCGCTGCAGCTCGAGGAGCTCGTGACCGGCGTCGACACCGAGCGTGAGCTGGTGATCCGCGACTACCTGCCGGCGGGGCGCAAGCCGCGCAGCCCCGAGTCGCTGCTGAACCGGCTCGAGTCGCTCTCCCCCACCGAGCTGGTCGACCCTGCCGCGGTCGCCCAGGCGCTCGGCCTCGGCGCCAGCGAGCACCTCGACGGTGCGGTCGCACCTCGCGGCTACCGGCTGCTGGCCAAGGTGCCGCGGCTGCCACCGGCCGTCGTCGACCGGCTCGTCGAACACTTCGGGACCCTGCAGAAGCTGCTGTCCGCCGGCATCGACGACCTCCAGGCCGTCGAGGGCGTCGGCGAGCTCCGAGCCCGCAGCGTCCGCGAGGGGCTGTCCCGCCTGGCCGAGTCGAGCATCCTCGAGCGCTACGTCTAGCCGGTCGGCTCGGTCGCGCTCGTCGGGCTTCTGGTCGGCCCGGATGTCCTGTCGGTCGCCTGGTCCGATGCCCGTCCGACGCCTTGTCCGACGCCTTGTCCGTCGCCTTGTCTGACGGGTCCTGGGTCGGCGACGCGGTCTTCGTGATCGTCTCACCGATCGGCAGGGCAAGCTCGAACTGCACGTCGGTCGGCTCGCCGCCCAGGGCGGCCGCGATGGCGTGGTACCACCCCGCCCGCGCCCAATCGGTCGTCGTGCTGCAGCTCTCGTTGGACCGGCGCCCCGACCAGTAGACGTTCACCTTGGCGGGCAGACTGGAACGGGCCACGACGTCGACTGCCGGGACCGACTTCGGGCACTCCTGGCTGGACCAGATGGAGTCCTCGCCCGAGATCAGCTTGACCACGACCGTCGACGACGAGACCCGGAAGGTGCAGGCCGCAGAGTCGTTCGACGAGATCTCCAGACCGACGGCAACGGGGCTGCCGGCCACCGGCGAGCTCAGGACCGGCGTCACGACGACCTCGTCGTCCGAGCACGGCCCGTCGGGCTGAGCCAGCGGCGGAGACGTGTTGGTCTTGGGCGGCTTCGTCCCGGTCGGCCGACTGGTCGCCCACTGGTCGGCCGCTGGTCGCCCGCTCGTCGCACACTGGTCGTCGGGCTCGAGGAGCTGGCGTCCGCGCCCACGGGGGCGGCGGTGTCCCCGCCGCCGGACTTTCCGTCGCTGCCGCCTCCGAGCAGATGGGCGATGCCGAAGACGAGGCCGAAGGCCAGCGCGAGCACGATAAGCCGTCGAGTCCAGTAGACGCGCGGGCCCAGCGGGCCCCGAGGACGGGTCACGGAACTCATGCGGCCACGCTAGCCAGCCACGAGGACGCTGTTGCGGTCCCACACCGTGGCAGGGCTGTGCACCCTGTCTTCGGCTGGTCTTCGCCTACGATCGGCGTCGATGAATGACCTGCACGCGCCGATCCTCCAGTGGTACGACGCCCACGCGCGTGACCTGCCCTGGCGGCGACCCGGGGCGAGCGCGTGGTCGGTGATGGTCTCGGAGTTCATGCTTCAGCAGACTCCGGTGGCTCGGGTGCTGCCCGTCCACGAGCGCTGGCTGGTCACGTGGCCGACCCCGGCCGCGCTGGCGGCGGACGCTCCAGGTGAAGCGGTGCGGGCCTGGGGACGCCTGGGATATCCCCGTCGAGCGCTCCGGCTGCATGCGGCGGCCGTGGCGATCGCGGCCCGGCACGACGGCCAGGTCCCGGCGTCCTATGACGACCTGCTGGCCCTGCCGGGCGTCGGCGACTACACGGCGGCCGCAATCGCCTCCTTCGCCCACCACCGGCGACACGCCGTCCTCGACACCAACGTCCGGCGAGTGCTGGCCCGCGCGATGACCGGAGTCGAGTACCCCGGCACGTCGGTGACCAAGGCCGAGCGGGAGCTGGCCTGGTCGCTCCTGCCCGAGTCGGGGCCCGAGTCGGCCCAGTGGTCGGTCGCCGTGATGGAACTCGGCGCACTGACGTGCGTCGCGAAGGAGCCGCGTTGTGGAGCATGCCCGATCGCGGACAGCTGCCGGTGGCGGGCCGCCGGCTACCCGTCGTACGACGGGCCGGCCGCGCAAGGTGCAGACGTACGCGGGCACGGACCGACAGTGCCGAGGCAGGTTGCTGGCCGTGCTTGCGCGACAGCGACGGCTCCGTGCACCGGTCCAGGCTGGACGCCGTGTGGGCGCCCGCCGCCCAGCGCGACCGCTGCCTGGCCAGCCTGCTCGACGACGGTTTGGTCACCCGCACGTCCGGCGACACCTACGCGCTGCCCTGACCCCGGCGTGTCACTGGCTCAGCGCGGTGATGGCGGCCACGGCATCGGCGAGATCACGCACCGCGCGCCGTTGGTCGGGGTCGTCGGGATCGAGCGGCAGGTCGAGCTGCAGACCCATGAAGGCGGCGTCCAGCAGGACGACGGCACGTCTGGCCCGGGGCCGGCTGCTGCCGGCGGCCACCAGCTGATCGGCGAGCGCCTCGACCCAGCGCTGGTTCGCCTCGCGCACCACCGAGAAGTAGGGCTCCTGACCGAGCAACCCCAGCGCCGCGGCCTCGACGTAGAGGCGCTGGCACCGGTCCAGCCGCGGCGACGTGGTGGCGGCCCAGAGCTCCGTGACGGCCCGGCGTACGTCGCGTGAGCGGGGCAGGGCCCGCACCTCGGCAACCGAGCGGTCGGTCGCCACCCGGAGCACGGTCGCGACCAGGTCGTCCTTGTCCGCGAAGTGGTAGAGCAGCATCCGGTCGCTGGTGCCGATCGCGGCGGCCAGCGGTCGCAGGCTGAGCCCGATCAGCCCGTGGTCGAGCGCGTAGTCGGTGGCCGCGTGGGCCAGTTCGTCACGACGAGCTGTGTCTCGCGCCATCGGATCCCCTTCCGGAATTTTGTAGCGGGTGCTACATTTGGTGATGTAGCACCCGCTACATACTACAAGGAGTTGTCATGTTCACGGCTTGGGTCCTGCTGATGTCGGCGATCGGCGTCGAGGTCGCCGCTACGGCGGCGCTGCCCCGCACCCAGAACTTCCGTGATCCGCTGTGGACCGCCGCCGTGCTCGTCGGCTACGCCCTGTCGATCTGGCTGCTGGCTCTGGTGATCAAGCAGATCCCCGTTTCCGTCGCGTACGCCGTGTGGTCCGGGCTGGGCACCGCGGGGATCGTCCTCGTCGGAGTGCTCTTCATGGACGAACGAATCGACCTGGTCAAGGCCGCCACCCTGCTGATGATCGTCGCCGGTGTGGTCATCCTCAACCTGCACGGCGCGCACTGACCAGACGCCGACCCGGCTCGTGTTGACCGCACAGACGCGCCGACCCGGCTCGTGTTGACAGGGGCCAGTTCGTCAACACGAGCCGGGTCGGCGAGGATTTCAGGTGAACACGAGCCGGGTCGGCGTCAGGACGGGTCCTCCGACTTGGAGACGTCGATCGGACCCGGGGTCTCGGCCTCGCCCGTGCCACGTCCCTCGGGGCCGGCGTCGGGCTTGAGCAGGTCGACCGAGGCAGTCTCCAGGGGCGGCAGGTCCGGCAGCGCGCCGAACTTCTGGCCCTTGAAGGTGAACGTCGCCTCGACGCCCTCGCCCTCGACGTCGACGAGCACGATCTGGCCCGGACCGACCTCGCCGAACAGCATCTTCTCGGCGAGCGAGTCCTCGATCTCGCGCTGCACCGTGCGACGCAGTGGTCGCGCGCCGAGCACGGGGTCGAAGCCCCGGGTGGCGAGCAGGTCCTTGGCCGCCTGGGTCAGCTCGAGGGACATGTCGCGGTCCTTCATCCGCAGCTCGACCGACGCGATCATGTTGTCGACCATGGAGATGATCTGGTCCTTGGTCAGCGGCGGGAACACGACGATCTCGTCGACCCGGTTGAGGAACTCGGGACGGAAGTGCTGCTTGAGCTCGTCGGTCACCTTCGCCTTCATCCGGTCGTAGGACCCCTGGACGTCCGAGGCCTGGTTGAAGCCGAGGCTGGTGCCCTTGGAGATGTCGCGGGTGCCGAGGTTGGTCGTCATGATGATCACGGTGTTCTTGAAGTCCACGACCCGGCCCTGGCTGTCGGTCAGCCGACCTTCCTCCAGGATCTGCAACAGGCTGTTGAAGATGTCCGGGTGGGCCTTCTCGACCTCGTCGAACAGCACGACCGAGAACGGCTTGCGGCGGACCTTCTCGGTGAGCTGGCCGCCCTCTTCGTAGCCGACGTAGCCGGGAGGCGAACCGAACAGCCGCGAGACCGTGTGCTTCTCGGAGAACTCGCTCATGTCGAGCTGGATCAGCGCGTCCTCGTCGCCGAACAGGAACTCCGCCAGGGTCTTGGACAGCCAGGTCTTACCGACACCGGACGGGCCGGCGAAGATGAACGAGCCGCCCGGCCGCTTCGGGTCCTTGAGCCCGGCGCGGGTACGACGGATCGCCCGGCTGAGCGCCTTGACGGCCTCCTCCTGACCGATGACGCGCTTGTGCAGCTCGTCCTCCATCTTGAGCAGCCGCGTGGACTCCTCCTCGGAGAGCTTGACGATCGGGATGCCGGTCGCCACGGCGAGCACCTCGGCGATCAGCTCCTCGTCGACCTCGGCGACGACGTCCATGTCGCCGGCGCGCCACTGCTTCTCACGTTCGGAGCGCTTGACGATCAGCTGCTTCTCCTCGTCGCGCAGGCGCGCGGCGGCTTCGAAGTCCTGGCCGTCGATGGCGGCTTCCTTGCGCTGGCGGACGTCGCTGATCTTCTCGTCGTACTCGCGCAGGTCCGGCGGGGCCGTCATCCGGCGAATCCGCAGCCGCGAGCCTGCCTCGTCGATCAGGTCGATCGCCTTGTCCGGCAGGAACCGGTCGGAGATGTAGCGGTCGGACAGGGTCGCGGCCGAGACCAGCGCCTCGTCGGTGATCGTCACCCGGTGGTGCGCCTCGTAGCGATCCCGGAGTCCCTTGAGCATCTCGATCGTGTGCGCGATCGACGGCTCCGCCACCTGGATGGGCTGGAACCGGCGTTCGAGCGCGGCGTCCTTCTCGAGGTACTTGCGGTATTCGTCCAGCGTGGTCGCACCGATGGTCTGGAGCTCGCCGCGGGCCAGCATCGGCTTGAGGATGCTGGCGGCGTCGATGGCCCCCTCGGCGGCACCCGCACCGACGAGGGTGTGGATCTCGTCGATGAAGAGCACGATGTCGCCGCGGGTGCGGATCTCCTTGAGGACCTTCTTCAGGCGCTCCTCGAAGTCACCGCGGTAGCGCGACCCGGCGACCAGGGCGCCCAGGTCGAGGGTGTAGATCTGCTTGTCCTTCAGCGTCTCGGGCACGTTGCCCTTGACGATGTCCTGGGCCAGGCCCTCCACGATCGTGGTCTTGCCCACTCCGGGCTCACCGATCAGGACCGGGTTGTTCTTGGTACGGCGGGACAGGATCTGCATGACCCGCTCGATCTCCTGCTCCCGGCCCACGACCGGGTCGAGCTTGCCCTCACGGGCCTGCTGGGTCAGGTTGCGGCCGAACTGGTCCAGCACCAGCGACGACGACGGGGCCTCGGCCCCGCTGCCGGCGGGAGCGCCGGATGCCGGGCTCTCCTTGCCCTGGAAGCCGGACAGCAGCTGGATCACCTGCTGGCGGACCCGGTTGAGGTCGGCGCCGAGCTTCTGCAGCACCTGGGCGGCGACGCCCTCGCCCTCGCGGATCAGGCCGAGCAGGATGTGCTCGGTGCCGATGTAGGAGTGGCCGAGCTGCAATGCCTCGCGCAACGACAGCTCGAGCACCTTCTTGGCGCGCGGCGTGAACGGAATGTGGCCCGAGGGCGCCTGCTGGCCCTGGCCGATGATCTCCTCGACCTGGGCGCGGACGGCCTCCAGCGAGATGTCGAGGGACTCCAGCGCCTTGGCTGCGACGCCTTCGCCCTCGTGGATCAGGCCGAGCAGGATGTGCTCGGTGCCGATGTAGTTGTGGGAGAGCATGCGGGCCTCTTCCTGGGCCAGCACGACCACCCGCCGGGCTCGGTCAGTGAACCGCTCGAACATGTGTGCATCGCTCCTCGGAAAACAGCGGGGCCGTCACACCAGTCCGGAGTGACGGGACACTTGGTCTAACCCCACCCACAGCCTACGCGTTCCCGGATGAGCAGATCGGCGCTCCGCTGACAGCGAACACCGAGGCACCGGCCAGCCTTGGATCAGGGAGCGCCGATCCGGGATGGCTCTAGTTGGCGGCCTCGTAGGCCGACCGCACGTCGGCGCTGACCCGGCCACGGTCCGGTACGTCGTAGCCGTTCGACCGCGCCCAGGCCCGGATCTCGGCCGCACTCGGACCATTGCTCGCGGCCTTGCGGGTGCCGCGCCGGCCACCAACCCTCCGAGCATGGCCGACGTAGGGTGTGACCGCGTCGCGTAGTTTCGCGGCATTTGTGGAATTAAGGTCGATTTCATATGTCGCCCCGTCGAGGCCGAATGTCACGGTCTCCTCGGCATCTGAACCATCGAGATCGTCGACGAGAACGATGTGGACCTTTTGCGCCATTCTTCATTCCTTAGAAAATAGTGGGTGAGTCAGGCCTAGGATGCCACTGGACCCCTAATCGGTAAAGCCAGGGAATTACCGATGCGCCCACGCGGCGCCCGATCGGCCATCGGGATGGACTATCAATTACAGCCGTGTGGTTCCTGGGTTCGCCTGTGGACGACCCCAGACCGCGCCAAGAATCACGACATGTCAGCCAATGCCGCTTCTCGGGAGGACGTCGTACATCCCCCACCCCTATGCGACCACCCCCGTTCCCAGCGCTCTCGAGCGGCACATGATGAGCCGGATGGGTTCGGGCAGCACACCCGCGACCCTGACCCAGCTGCGCAATGCAGGCGGGCCGGAGGCGTGGTTCGAGGCCCAGCTTCATCCCGGAGGGATCCAGGAGTCGCCCAAGGTGGCCGACATCAACGCCTGGTTCCCGGACCGCCACGACTCGATGGCCACCCGCTTCGCCAAGAACCAGGCGGGCACGAAGAGCGCTTTCGACTACGGGGCCGAGTTCGGCCACTGGACGTTGCTGCGCCGCGTGTTCTCGACCCGGACCGTGTTCGAGAACATGGTGGACCTGTGGTCGAACCACTTCCACGTGCCGGCGTTCACCGACAAGGCCTGGCTCGGTCGCCAGGAGTACGACACCGTGATCCGGACCCACGCCCTGGGCAGGTTCGACCAGATGCTGGCCGCGGTCAGCCTGCAGTCGTCGATGCTGCTCTACCTCGACAACTCCAAGTCCGTGCGCGATGCGCCCAACGAGAACCAGGGCCGCGAACTGCTCGAGCTGCACACGGTCGGTCCGGACTCGGGCTACACCGAGGACATGGTGAAGGACTCGGCCAAGATCCTGTCCGGCTGGACGGTGCATGATCCAGGCTCCTTCGCGGCCTACTACAACGCCGATGCCCACACGATGGGTGCCGTCCGCGTGCTCGGCTTCAGCCATCCCAATGCCGCCGCGGACGGCCGCGCGATGACCGCGGCGTACCTGCGCTACCTGGCGCACCACCCGTCGACGGCCCGGACCATAGCCCGCAAGCTCGCCGTGCGGTTCGTGAGCGACAATCCGTCGGAGGCCCTGATCGCCGACCTGGCCCAGCGTCTTCCTGGCTTCCGGCACCGACATCAAGGCCACCATGCGGGCGCTGGTGGCATCGGACGAGTTCCTGGCTTCCGCGGGCAGCAAGGTGCGCACGCCGTACGACGACGTCGTCGCCACGGTCCGGGTGCTCAAGATCAACCCGCTGCAGCCACGCAGCAAGACCTCGTTCGCCCGAGCGATCGGCCACATCCACGGGGCCGACCAGCTCTTCAGCTGGCCGCGTCCTGACGGAGCCCCCCAGACTCAATGCCCCCTGGTGCTCTGCCTCACGGATGCTGGCCAGCTACCTGTTCCACTGGGTCATGTCCGGGAGCTACGGCCCCAGTGACGAGGTGATCTTCCGGACACCGGCCTCGTTCCTGCCCCAGCCCACCATTCGCCTCGATGCGTTCGTCGACCATCTGTGCCGGGTGATGATTGGTCGGGCGTCGACGCCACTCCTCCTCCAGGCAGCCTGCGAGGCCACCGAGTTCGGCCCGGCGGAAGTGATCAACCGTGACCACAGGATCATCCAATACCTCTTCGGGCGGCTGCTCGGCGCGTTGCTCGACTCCCCCGAACACATGACCAGGTGACCCAGAGGATGACTGAGATGTTGGACTGCTGCGAGACGTACGAGAAGACCGCGCGCCTGCACCGCCGTACGTTCCTGAGGGCGGCGACCGTCGGCGGCGTGCTGAGTACGACGATGTTCGGCCAGGCCGTTCGCCAGGCCTCGTTCGGAGCCGAGCTCGACAACAACGTGCTGGTCGTGCTGAGCCTGCGCGGCGGCATCGACGGCCTCGGCGTCGTCGTGCCGCATGGCGATCCTGCCTACTACGCGGCCCGGCCCAAGCTGGCGCTGCCCAAGGCTCCGCTGCTCGCGAAGGACGCGATGTTCGGCCTGAACTCGCAGATGGCGCCGCTGCTGCCGTTGTGGAACGCCGGCAAGTTCGCGGCGGTCCAGGCGGTCGGCATGAACCAGCCGAACAGGTCCCACTTCGCGGCGATGGAGCTGATCGAGGACGCCGACCCGGGCTCCGCGCAGCGAGTCGGCTGGGTGAACCGGATGATCGGGCTCAACACCGGGCCAAGCAGGCCACCGAGGCCGTGCACATCAACTCCACGATGACCCCGGGCATGCTCTTCGGACCCGAGGCGACGTTGTCCACCCGCGGGCTGAGCGCGCTCAAGATCGCCGGCACCAACAACCCACACAGAGGCGAGATACCGCCAGCTGACCACCAGCTGGTCACAGACGCCGGGCCCGCTCGGGGACGCGGCGCGCTCCGCCCTCCAGATCTCCAGGGGATACGCCGAGACTCTGGGTGGGCCCTACACGCCGGCCAATGGCGCGCAGTACCCGACGGACGTACCCGGCCCACGACCTGGCCGACGCACTGTGCGACACCGCACACCTGATCAAGACAAACGTCGGCACCGAGGTCGTCTCGATCGACTTCGGCGGGTGGGACATGCACGCCAACTACGGCTCGAACGGGGACGGCGAGATGCACAACATGGTCGGCGGCCTGGCCAAGTCGCTTGCCGCGTTCATGACCGACCTGGGTCCCTTGAAGCACGAAGGTCACGCTCGTCACCATCTCCGAGTTCGGGCGACGCGTCGCAGGAGAACGGCAACAGGGGCCTCGACCACGGCTGGGGCAACATGATGCTGCTCATGGGCGCGGGCGTGAAGGGCGGCCAGTACTACGGCAACTGGCCGTGGCTGGGCGCCAACAAGCTGGTCGACGGTGACCTGAAGGTGACCACCGACTACCGCCAGGTGCTTGGCGAGGTCGTGACCCGCCGCTTCAACCGCTCCATCGCGACGGTGTTCCCTGCCCTGGACTACACGCCGCTCGGGGTCATGAACTAGTCCGACCGCTCAGCTGTTGCGCTGAAAGACCAGCTCCAGTCCGCGCAGGGTGAGCCAGGGCGCGTGCGCCGTGATGCTTTGGCACTCGCCGAGTACGACGGGGGCCAGATGACCGGTCGCGATCACGTTCACCGTGCCCGGATCGGCGCCGAGCTCGGCGATCATCCGGGTAATGATTCCCTCGGCCAGGCTGGCGAAACCGAAAAACATTCCCGAGCGTAGCGCCTCCACGGTGTTCTTGGCGATCACCGAACGGGGTCGCAGCAATTCGACATTGCGCAGCTGTGCGCCGCGCCGGCTGAGCGCCTCCTGCGATATCTCGATACCGGGTGCGATTGCCCCACCGACGTATTGTCCGATCTCCGAGACCACGTCGAATGTCGTCGCGGTCCCGAAATCGACCACGATCGAGGGCCCGTCGTACAACGTGGCCGCGGCGAGGGCATTCATGATCCGGTCGGCTCCGACCTCGCGCGGGTTGTCCATCAACACGGGCACGCCGGTCCGGATCCCGGGCTCCACCACGACGTGGCGGACCGTGCCGTAGTAGCGGGTCAGCATGTCGCGCCACTCGTGGAGCACGGCCGGCACGGTGGCGCAGACGGCCACCCCGTCCACCTCGCCGGTCGTCGAGGAGGGCGCGGAGCAGTGCAGCCCACTCGTCGGCGGTGCGGTGCTCGTCGGTCGCTACCCGCCACTGGGCCTCGACCTCCCCGTCGCTGACCAGCCCCAGCTGGGTGTGGCCGTTGCCGATGTCTGCACAGAGGAGCGCCATCACGATTCCCGCAGGTCCATGCCGATGTCGAACACCCGCACCGAGTGGGTGAGGGCACCGACGGAGATGAAGTCGACGCCCGTCTCGGCCACCTCGCGCGCCCGGTCGAAGGTCAGGCCTCCAGATGCCTCCAGGCTGGCCCGGCCGTCGGTGATCCGGACCGCCTCGCTCATCGTCGGGCTGTCCATGTTGTCGAGCAGGATCCGGTCGCATCCGGCCTCGAGGAGCTCGCGCAGCTGGTCGAGATCGGTGACCTCGACCTCGACCGGAGTGTCCGGGTAGGTCTTGCGGACCGCCTCGTAGGCCGGGACGACACCCCCCGCCGCGACCACGTGGTTGTCCTTGACCATGGCCAGGTCGGACAGGCTGAACCGGTGGTTGACGCCGCCGCCGCAGCGGACGGCGTACTTCTGGAGGGCACGCCAGGTCGGCAGCGTCTTGCGGGTGTCGAGGACCCGCGCCCGCGTGCCGGCGAGCGCGTCGACCCACGCGGCAGTGGCGGTGGCCACGCCGGAGAGGTGGCTGGCGAAGTTCAAGGCGGTGCGCTCGGCGGTGAGCAGGCCGCGGGTGGTTCCGCTCACTCGCATGACCACGTCTCCCGCGGCGACGCGGGAGCCGTCGGCGAGGCGGTCGTGGATCTCGACGTCGCCACCGAGGACGTAGGCGAAGACCAGCTCGGCGATCGGCAGCCCGGCGACCACACCCGGCTCACGCGCCGCGAACTCCGCGACCCCACGCGCTGCCTCGGAGATCGTGGCCGCGGACGTGATGTCGTCGCTGCCACCGGGCAGATCCTCCTCGAGTGCGGCCACGATCGCGTCGTAGACGACCCGGGCGTCGAGACCCGCATCGGTCAGCTCCGTCACGAGGCGGCCGGGAGCTCGTCGTAGCGCGTTCGTGCGATCGTCATGCCGGATCCCCCGCGTCGGTGGGCGAGGCGGGCGCGAAGGCCACGGTCTGGGAGCCGTCGACCAGGGTGATGTCGAAGTGCCCCGCCCAGTCGGCGTCGTTGCGCTCGGGGAAGTCGTCGCGCCAGTGGGAGCCGCGGGTCTCCTGGCGTGAGGAGGCGGCGGCGGCCAGCGCCGTACTGATCGTCACGAGGTTGGTGGTCTCCCACTCCTCCTCACCGACCTCGTCGGTGGTGTGGCCGGCGAGCTCGATGAGTCCGGTGATCGCCTCAGCCGAGCCCGGCGGCCGAGCGCAGCACCCCCACCTGCTCGGTCATCAGCCGCTGCATCGGGATCCGGACGTCGTCGGACAGGACGCCGGGCACGCGATGGTCGCCGGCGGTGTCCGTCCAGTCCCGGAGCTCGCCCGGCAGCACGTCCGCGATCCGTCGGGAGAAGACCAGCCCTTCGAGCAGTGAGTTGGAGGCGAGCCGGTTGGCGCCGTGCACACCGGAGCAGGCGACCTCGCCGGTGGCGTAGAGGCCGGGGACCTTCGATCGTCCCCAGAGGTCCGTCGCCACGCCGCCGGAGGCGTAGTGCTGGGCGGGCGCCACCGGGATCAGCTCGGTGACCGGGTCGACGCCGTAGGACCTGCAGGTCACCAGGATCGTCGGGAAGCGCCGCTCCCAGAATCTCGACACGCTCGCTTCGCTCGCTGCTCGATCACCGGACACGCTCGCTTCGGTGGTCGAGCCTCTCGTGCGATGGTCGAGCCTGTCGAGCCACCGGTCACCTCAGCGCCGAGGTGGCGGGCGTCGAGCCACATGTGCGGGCGTCCGGTCTCGTGCATCCTGCGGGTGATGGCCTTGGCGACGACGTCGCGGGGCGCGAGGTCCGCCAGCTCGTGCACACCCTGCATGAACCGGTTGCCCTCCCAGTCGACGAGGAACGCGCCCTCGCCGCGGACGGCTTCGGAGATCAGGGGTTGCTGGCCCCGGGAGTCCGGACCGAGGTACATCACGGTCGGGTGGAACTGCACGAACTCGAGATCACGGAGGCAGGCGCCGGCCCGCAGGGCGAGCGCCATCCCGTCACCGGTCGACACGGAGGGGTTCGTGGTCTGCGAGAACACCTGGCCGAGTCCGCCGCTGGCGAGGACGACGGCCCGGCAGCGCACCGCGCCCACCCCGTCGCGCTGGCCCTCGCCGAGCACGTGCAGGGTGACTCCGGCGACGCCCCCGTCGTCGGCCAGGAGCAGGTCGACGGCCAGCGCATGGGGCACGACCTCGATCTCGGGTGCCGCCTCGACGGCCGCGATCAGGGCCCGCTGGATCTCGGCCCCGGTCGCGTCGCCACCTGCGTGCGCGATCCGGTCACGGCGATGCCCGCCCTCGCGGGTCAGCGACAGGGTGCCCTCGTGCTGGTCGAAGACCGCCCCCCAGGAGATGAGCTCGCGAACAGCGTCGGGGCCCTCGTTCACCAGGACCCGGACCGCCTCGAGGTCGCAGGCTCCGGCACCCGCGACCAGGGTGTCCTTCTCGTGCTGCTCGGGAGTGTCACCGGGGCCGAGGGCCGCCGCGATCCCGCCCTGTGCCCACTGCGTCGAACCCGCGCTGAGCACGTCCTTGGTGACGACCAGGATCTTGTCGACCTGGCCGTAGAGTCGCAACGCCGCGGTGAGGCCGGCGATTCCGGAGCCGATGATGACGACATCGGCCTCGGTCGTCCAGCCGGGGGCCGGCGCCGCAAGGCGAGAGGGAAGCATCCCGGCAGGCTAGCGTCCGGAGATCAGGTCGCCGCGGACCAGTCCGGCGCTCGTCGAACGTCTCGGCTGCGTCGATGCCGGTGCCGACGATCCTGTTCTCGGCATCCACGAAGACCACATGCGGCTGATACGCCCTGGCCTCGGCGGTCTCCATCTGTCCGTAGCCGATCAGGATGACGACGTCGCCGGGGTGGACCAGGCGGGCAGCGGCCCCGTTGATGCCGAGGACCCCGGAGCCGCGCTCGCCGGCGATCGTGTAGGTCTCCAACCGGGCGCCGTTGGTGACGTCGACGATGTGCACGAGCTCACCGACCAGCAGGTCTGCGGCGTCGAGCAGGTCCTCGTCGACGGTCACGGAGCCCACGTAGTGCAGGTCCGCCTGGGTCACCGTGGCCCGGTGGATCTTGCTCTTCATCATGGTGCGCAGCATCAGTTGTCTCCTTGGTCAGTCGAGTGTCGACCCGAGGGTCAGCGGCAGGTTGTCGATGAGCCGGGTGGAGCCGACCCGGGCCGCGACGAGGATCCGGCCCTCGCCCTGGTCTGGCGGGTCGCCCAGGTCGGTGGACGTCACGCTCAGGTAGTCGAGGTCTACCCCGGTCGTGGCGTCGATGACGTCGTGAGCCGCGGCGAGGGCCGCGTCCGCGCCGTACGCCGCCTGCCGCTGGGCCGCCTGCAAGGCGCGCGACAGGGCAACCGCCTGCTGGCGCTGACCAGGGTCGAGGAAGCGGTTGCGACTGGACAGGGCGAGGCCGTCGGCTTCGCGGACGGTCTCGGCTCCGACGACATCGATGCCCATGCAGAGGTCGCGGACCATCCGCCGGATCAGCGCGAGCTGCTGGTAGTCCTTCTCGCCGAAGACGGCGACGTCGGGGCGGACCAGGCCGAAGAGCTTGGCAACCACCGTCAGCACGCCATGGAAGTGGGTGGGCCGGCTGCGCCCATCGAGGATCGTGGCCAGGGGCCCGGGGTTCGACGGTGACCTGGGGCTCTCCACCGGGGTACACCTCGTCGACCGTGGGAGCGAACGCGACGTCGGCGCCGTTGGCCGCGCAGACCTCGAGGTCCGCCTCCAGGGTGCGGGGATACCGGTCGAGATCCTCGCCCGGTGCGAACTGCATCGGGTTGACGAAGATCGAGACGACGACCGGACCAGCGACTCGGCCCCGGGCGGTGCGGATCAGGCTGGCGTGGCCCTCGTGCAGGGCGCCCATCGTCGGCACGAACGCCACTCGCCCGTCGGACGACCGCACCTCCTTGAGCGCTTCGGCAAGCTCGGCACGGGTGTTCGCGAGGACGGGTGCGGTCATCGAATCTGGGCGCGACTCGCGGGCGCCATGGCCTCGTCGAGCAGCAGCCGGATCCTGGCGGCGCGGATCGGCAGCACCCGGCCGTCGGTGACGACCCGGTCGAGGGTGGCGCGGGCGAGTGCGACGTACGACGGCAGCGTCTGGGGCGCGTTGGCGACCAGGTCGGCGAGGTGTGCCTGGACGGTGTTGACGTCGCCACGGACGATCGGGCCGGTGAGTGCGGCGTCGCCGTCGTTCAGCGCGTTGTCGAGGGCCGCGCTGAGCAGCGGACGCAGCGTCGAGGCGGGATCTTCAGCGCCGGCGGCGGACAGGATCTCCATCGCCTCGGTGACCAGCGTGACCAGGTGGTTCGCGCCGTGCGCCAGCCCGGCGTGGTAGAGCGTACGGCGGTCCTCGGGTACCCACATGGCCCGGCCGCCCAGGTCGGCGACCAGCTGCTCGGTGAGTGGCCGCTCGGCCGCACCCGCGGTCACGCCGAAGACGCAGTCTCGGAGCCGGGGCAGGTCGAGGTCGGTCCCGGTGAACGTCAGGGCCGGATGCAGCGCGATGGCGCGCGCGCCGACAGCCACGGCCTCGTCGAGAACAGCCAGCCCGTGGCGGCCAGAGGTGTGGACGACGACCTGACCCTCGTGGATCGATCCGCTGGCGCTCAGCATGGCCACCACGTTGGGCAGCATGTCGTCGGGAACGGTCAGCAGGAGGAGCTCGCACTCGCGGGCCACGGCGCTGGGTTTGTGGACGGGTACGCCGGGCAGCAGGGCCGCAATCCGGTTGCGAGAGGCGTCGGACTCGCCAGCTGCGGCCACGATCTCGTGGCCGGCGGCGCGCAGCGCGTGGGCGAGGACGGCGCCGACGCGACCCGCGCCGACAACGCCGACCCGGAGGGGGTGCGTCATGGTGAACCTTTCGTTCCAGTCCCTCCGACCACCCCCGGACGGGGGCCGGTGTGGGTACCGGACGTTTGATTGCATTACCAAGGTTACGGGTCGCCCATCCCGCTGGGAACCGCCGCGCATGTGACATGCGCTACCCCGGTAGCCTGCCTGTCTGTGATGCCGACGTGACCTCACTCGGAATGCCCGGGTTGCCGCCGCCCGCCGACCCGACGTGGAAGCAGGCGTGGGACACCGCGCTCTACGGCCCGGCCGGCTTCCTGCGCACGCAGCCGGCGACGTCCTCGATCCCGGCCGATCGCGTGCTGGCGCTCGTCGCCTCGACGGCCAGCAACCGGTTGGCCGAGGTCGCGCTGCTGGGCGCGGCCGGCCCGCTCGCGCCAACGCTCTCCGGGCTGGGCAGCTCCGTCAGGTTCGACGTGCCTCCCGGCTTCACGGGCCTCGTCCTCGCGGTCGACTGGCTCTCGCACGTTCCGGCGCACGTGGTGCAGATGGACGCCGACGGGTTCCCGAGACTCGTCCACGTCTCCCCCTCGACCGGGCGCGAGACCCTGGGCGCCCGCCTCAACGAGACCTCGGTGCCCCAGTCGATCGGACTCTGGCTCGAGAAGTGGTGGCCGGTCGTCGACTTCGGCGTGGATGCGCGCGCCGAGGTCGGCACCGCGAGGGACACGGCCTGGCTCGGCGTCGTACGACGTCTGGGAGCTGGAGGCGCGGCGGTTGCCGTGGAGCCGGCGCACCTCCTCGCGACCCGCCCGCGCACCGGCTCACTGGCCTCGCCGGCGGGAGCCGTGATCCCAGACGGCCGGCGGGACCTCGTGGCGTCGGTCGCCGTCGACTCGGTTGCCGCGGCAACCGGGGGTCGGGTCGTCTCCGAGCACGGCCTGACCTACGTCGAGTCGGCCGCGACACCGCTGGTCAACGGCGCTTGATGACCCTGCGGATACCGCGCCGCACGGGCGCCGGGATCCGCGCCCGGAGCCGGTGCGGGACCCGGTCTGCCAGGGTTGCCCGTCCGCCGGGCCCTGCTGCGCTCCGGCTCTGCGCTCGGCCGCGTTGGCTCGCCGCTCGGCGTGGGCCAGGGCCCGTCGGTGCGCCTGCCTCAGTTCCATCTGTGCGGCCACGACCGACGACTTGGAGATGGCCTCGGACTCGGCGTAGAGGACGGCATACCCGGCGCGCACCTCGTCCAGCGTCTTGCGGATCTCCGCAGTGTCGTCCGAGGTCAGCGAGTTCAGCTGGTCCCAAGCGGTCCGGGTCAGCTCCTCGAGCCGCGGCGGCAGGGCGAGATCGGCCCAGTCGAGGCCGATCCGGCGCAGCGAGGGGTCGATGAAGCCCTCGAGCCGGTCCCAGGCGTCGTCCGTGGCCGCGCGCACGCCGGCCAGGTCGAGCTGCTTCCCGACCGATTCGACCACGGTCCGGTAGTCGCCGAGCAGGTCGGCGTACCGCACGAACGCACGCGGCGCGTCCCGGGTGTCGAGCTCGGTGTGCAGCAGCATGTTGAGCCAGGAGGCGGTCAGGTGGGCCGAGCCGAGCCGGTTGGCGTAGTACTTCTGCTTGCTGCCCACCACCTCGGGCGGCGGACGCAGCATCGTGGCAAACACCGGAGTGGCCTCGGAGCGCAGGGCGGCCTCGCGCCACAGCGGCAGGTACCAGGAGAGCCGGGGGTCCTTGACGACCAGCTCGTCGGCTTCGGAGAAGTGCGGCGCCAGCCAGGTGGCCGCCTCGGCGAGCGTCTCCTCGTCGGCGCAGCGCTCACCGGTCCGGGCCCACGCGTCCGGGCGGCTGTCGGAGACCGCCACCTGCGCCTGCTCGAGCAACAGGTTGTGAAAGTCCACGGCCCACTGCGGCTCGCCGAAGCCCTTGGGGTTGGTCTCGTCGGCGATGACCTCTGGCCCCGGGATGTGCAGCCCCAGCCGCGACATCAGGCCCGCGAGCGTGCTGGTGCCGCTGCGGCCCGTGCCGGCGATGAACAGGATCTTCCGAGTGCTCTCCACGGTGGTCAGCGTAGACCGCGAGTATGTTGCGCCCATGAAGCTGCTCCGCCGCCGCCGACCGGTCGTCAGCGTCGTGATCCCGGTGTACAACGTGGCGGGCTTCCTGCCCGAGTGCCTCGGCAGCCTGCTCGGCCAGACCCATCGCGAGCTCGAGGTCGTGATCGTCGACGACGGCTCGACCGACGCGTCGGGTTCGATCGCGGACGAGTACGCCGCCCGCGACCCCCGGCTGCACGTCGTACACACGGAGAACCGGGGTCTCGGCGCCGCCCGCAACGAGGGGGTCAGACACGCCTCGGGCCGGTATCTGGTGTTCCTGGACAGCGACGACGTGTTGCCGCCGAAGGCATATCCCGTGATGGTCAGGCAGCTCGAGGCCGCCGGCTCGGACTTCGTCAGCGGCAGCTTCGTGCGCTGGGAGAACGGCGGGCTGCACGAGCCGCCGTGGATGCGGCGGTTGCACTCGCGCCGCCGGGTCGGGATCCGGGCCGACGACCATCCGGAGATCCTGGGCGACGTGATGGCGTGGGACAAGATGTTCCGGCGCTCGTTCTGGGACTCCGCCGACCTGTCCTGGCCGGAGGGCATCCTCTACGAGGATCAGCCGACGACCACCAAGGCCTTCCTGCGTGGGCGTTTCGACGTCATTCCCGACATCGTCTACCACTGGCGGATCCGCACCGACGGCTCCTCGCTCACCCAGCAACGGTCTTCGGTGCAGGATCTCGTCGACCGGATCGAGACCAAGCGGATGACGCTTGCGACGGTGCTGTCGGAGGGTTCGCCGCAGGTCCAGGAGATGTTCGTGGACCGGGTGATGGCCGGCGACATGTGGCGCTACTTCATCGAGATCCCTGGTGCTCCCGACGCCTGGTGGTCGCTGCTGCGCGCCTGCGTCCTGGAGTTCTGGGGATCTCGGTCACTGGTGCACAGCGGCCTCCCGCCCGTGCACCGGCTGACTGGTTGGCTGGTCGAGCAGGACCGCAGATCCGACGCGGTCGCGGTCATGGAGTACGCCGCCCGGCACGACGTGCCGCGAATCACCGATCCGACCGGCCAGCAACGGATCGACGTCCCCGTCATCTCGATGGCCACCGTCGATCCCGCCGCCACTGTCGTCCGCCCTCACGAACGCCGACCCGGCGTCAAGCAGTGATCTCGATGTCACGGTGCCAGGACTCGGTGACGTACGTCGTACGCCAGCCCATCGCAACGTAGAGCCCCTCGGCGCCGGTCGGTGAGTCGGCGTCCACCTCCAGACCGACGCGGTCTCGCCCGCGCAGGGCGGCGTCCGTGATGATCGTGTTCAACAGCCCCTTGGCGACGCCGCGGCCACGCGCGGCCTCGAGGACACCGACGTAGTCGACGTAGGAGCCGTCGCTGCCGTTGGGAGTCTCCAGCTGCGAGCCGGCCAGGGCACCGACCGGGACCGGCCCGAGCTCGGCGAGCCACCAGTGGTCCCAGCGGTGACCGGGATCCAGCCGCAGCCGGTGGACGAAGTCGTCGAAGGTCTCCTCACGCGAGTTGAAGTGGTCGGCGAACGCACCCTCGAGCACGTCGTGCACGGCCCGGAGGTCGGCCTCGTCCGGCAGCCCGGCCGGGTCCTGGCGTACCAGCCGGAAGGTGACCCCGTCCGCGCGTCCAGTGGGCAGGGTCGGGCACCAGGGAGGCGTCGGCCTCGACCACCGGCCGGCTCATCTGCCACCAGGTCCGGACGCGGTCGAACCCGCCGTCCGCGAGCCAACGATGCTGTCTGCGATCGTCGGCGAAGGCCCCGGTGTCGACCTGCTGGATCGCCACCCCACGAGCCGTGCCGACCTCGTGGGCCTGCCCGACCGCCCAGGTCAGGAGCACCTCGGAGCACTTGTCGGCCAGGGCGTCGTCCAGGGCGGGGTCGACCACGTGCCCGTAGACCATCCGGCCGACGGCCCGGTCGTGCACGCTTCCCCAGGCCCGGATGTCGCCCCGCGGGTCGCGCACCACGACGTGGGCGCGGGTCCGCAAGCCAGGGTCGGTCACCTCGGCCAGCACGGTCTCGAGAGAGGCACCCGCCCAACCCCGCCCCGCGCGCTCGTGGGCGCGGAGGAGCTCGGTGAGCCGCCCGGCGTCGTCCGCGGACGGAGCTCCGGGTTCCCAGCCTCCCGGGAGCCCCGGGTCGGAGGCGATGAGGTGGTCGGGGTCGGTGATGAAGCGGGAGTCCTCGGGGGTCACGACACCGAAGTCTGCCGCACCGACCCGTCAGGCGTGCTGGCGCAGCCGAGCCGGGACAGTTGCCTCCCAGGCAGTCAGCTCGGCCTTGAGGTCCGTCAGCTCGGCCTTGAGGTCCGTCAGCTCCTGCTCGAGCTCGGCGATGGTGAAGACCGCTTCGGCCGCATACTGCTCGGCTTCCTCGGCTCTGGCCGCCTCGCCGGTCAGCCGGTCTTCGGCTGCGGAGAGCTCACCCTCGAGCTGGTGGATGGTCTGCTGCCGGTGCGCCGACCCGAAGGATCAGGCTCTCGGCCTGGGTCCGGTGCTCCTCCGTACGACGGGCGTCGAGCTCCTTGTAGGCCCGTGCCTGTTCGGCGCGGTCGCGGGCGGCGTCGCGACGCGCCTGCATGAGCTCCGAATGGGTGATCCGAGCGGCCGCGGCACCGAGGACGACTGCGAGGACCGCAGCAAGCGCGACGAGGAGGAAGGAGCCGGACAGCAAGGCACCTGCAACCACGAGCGCCGAGACAACGAGGAACGCAACGGCGGCCAGAAGGCGGACGCTGTGTTGACGGCGACGGGCATTGGTGGGACTCATGTGACTCAGATTAAGCGCTGGGATCATCCTTACGGACCCGACACGCACGTTCGAGCGCCACCGCTGCGAGGGTCAGGACGAGCCCGGCGAGCGCGGCCAGCAGCGACCGTCCCACGCCGTGTCCAGGGCGTTCGGTGTCGAGGCCGATCCAGCTGACGGCGTACCCGGCGTAACCACCGGCCACCAGCGATCCGACCAGCGCAGACGACTTCGCGAGCACCAGCCGGTTGACCGCACGGTGCGGTTCGAGCCACATCCTCCGCACATGGACCTGGCGCCAGGTCGCCCACGCGGTCGCCCCGAGAATGGCGGCCCCGAAGAAGAGCACCAGGATCTGAACCCAGGTGACCGGCGGCGCCGAGTCCCACATCCGCTCCCCGACGCGATGCAGCAACCAGCCGCCGATCATGCCGAGGGCGAAGCACACCGCGAGCGCACCAGCCGGCGTCGGCCTCAGGCGGCCGACGGGCTGGTCATCGGTCACTGGACGTCGAGCGCCAGGTCGTCGCGGCGGGCGATGCCGCCGGTGTCGGCCTTGTCGAGGAGGTCGGAGATCGGCCCGGAGTCGGGGAGTTCGGCGTCCGGCTCCACGTCGTACCACGGCTGCAGGACGAACGCCCGCTCACCGGCCCGCGGGTGCGGGAGGTGGAGGAAGTCCTCGCTGCTACGCCGGTCGCCCACGACGATCAGGTCGATGTCGAGGGTGCGCGGCGCGTTGCGCTCGGTGTCGCGCTCGCGCTCGAAGGCGTCCTCGATGGCCAGCGCACGGTCCATCAGCGTGGTGGCCGACAGCGTGGTGTCGATCAGGACGACCGCGTTGAGGAACTTGCCGGATCCCTCGGGTGCCTCGACGGGCTCGGTCTCGTAGATCGGCGAGACCGCCGTCACCCACACTTCGGGAGTGTCGGCGAGCGAGTCGATGGCGCCCTGGAGGCTTGCCATCCGCTCGCCCAGGTTGGACCCGAGCGAGAGTACGGCGCGGCGGATCGGGTGCATCTCGCCGGTGATGGTGTCGGCGTCGATGATGTAGGGGTTGGGGGTCTCAGTCACTTCGGCCCTCACGTTTCCGGGTGATCGTCAACGCCACGTCCGAGTACGTCGCGTCGATAGGTGCGTCCGGCTTGTGGACGGTCACCTTGGTCCATTCAACACGGTGGTCCAAGAGGCAGACATCCGCGATCCGCTGGGCAAGGGTTTCGATCAGGTCGACCGGGTCGGATTCCACGGCGGCTACCACTTTCGCCACGAGACTTCCGTAGTCGACCGTGTCATGCAAGTCGTCGCTGACTGCCGCCGCGCCGGTGTCCACGCCGAGCACCAGGTCGACGATGAAGATCTGGCCGTCGCGGCGCTCGAAGTCCAGCACCCCGTGGTGGGCGTAGCACTCGATGCCGAGTACGGCGAGCTCGTCCTGAGGAGGGCGCGCAGCGCCCGTCTCGAAGGGCTCGTCGGTCATTCGGGCCTTTCCGCCAGCAGTCGGGCCACCACCCGGACGGCGTCCATGCTGGCACGCACGTCGTGGACCCGCACGCCCCATACCCGGGCGTGGGCCACGAGGGCGGTGAGCGCGACGTTGGCGTCCTCGCGGTCCTCGACGGGGCGCGGCTTGCCGTCCGGGCCGGCCAGGAGCGTCCCGAGGAAGGACTTGCGGCTCGACCCGACCAGCAGGGGGTAGCCGAGGGCCTGGAGCCGGTCGAGGTTCTGCAACAGGTCCCAGTTGTGGTCGGGAGTCTTGGCGAAACCCAGGCCCGGATCGAGAACCAGCCGCCGCGCGTCGATCCCCGCGGCCAGGGCCGCCTCGACTCGCTGGCCGAGCTCGTCGACGACGGCGTCGACCACCCCCGCGTCGTACACGGCGTGCTGCTGCATCTCGTGGCTGTGCGCCCGCCAGTGCATGGCGACGTACCCGACCCCGGCCTCGCCGGCCACGCGCAGGATCTGTGGGTCCGCCAGGCCTCCGGAGACGTCGTTCACCAGCCTCGCGCCTGCCTCGATGGCGGCCGCGGCCACCTCGTGGCGCATGGTGTCGACCGAGACGACGGCTCCCGCCGCGGCGAGCTCGCGGATCACGGGGATGACTCGGTGCAGCTCCTCCTCGAGCAACGGGCGGGTGGCGCCCGGACGGGTGGACTCCCCGCCGATGTCGAGGATGTCGGCGCCCTGGTCGCGCAGATCCAGGCCGTGGGCGATGGCGGCGTCGGGGTGTGCGTAGCGGCCGCCGTCGGAGAACGAGTCGGGGGTCACGTTGACGATTCCCATCAGGAGCGTGCGCTCCTGGGGCCCGAAGAGCTCGTCCATCAGCGTCGGCCGCTGTGGATCAGGGCCATCGCCTCCGAACGGGTCGCCGCCCTGTGCATGATGCCGCGGACCGCTGAGGTGATCGTGCGGGCCCCGGCCTTGCGGACCCCGCGCATCGTCATGCACAGGTGCTCCGCCTCGATCACCACGATGACGCCGCGGGCCTCGAGAAGCTCCATCATCGCGTCGGCCACCTGCGTGGTCAGCCGCTCCTGCACCTGGGGCCGCTTCGCGTAGACGTCGACGAGCCGGGCGAGCTTGGACAGCCCGGTGATCTTGCCGGACTCGGCGGGGATGTAGCCGACGTGTGCGACGCCGGTGAACGGGACGAGGTGGTGCTCGCACATCGACCAGAGCTCGATGTCGCGGACCAGGACCATCTCGTCGTGGCCGATGTCGAACGTCGTGGTCAGCACGTCCTCCGGCCGCTGCCGCAGCCCCGAGGTCAGCTCGGCGTACGCCCTGGCCACCCGCTCCGGCGTGTCGTGCAGGCCCTCGCGCGCGGGGTCCTCGCCGATCGCGATGAGCAGCTCGCGGACGGCGGCCACCGCGCGGTCATGGTCGAACTCCGGTACGTCGGCCGGTTCCTGCTCAGCCTCCGCGATCGGGTCGGTCATTGGTGGGAGGAGCCCAATCCTGGGTCGCCGTGTACGTCGCCACCCGACCCGGGGGGCGTGATCACGACGCCACCCCCGTCGCCGTCTCCCTTGACCAGGTTGGGGCTCCCGTTGGCCGCGACCCGGTCCCGGATCTCCTGGGGCACGTCGATGGGCGGGATGGCCGACGGGTTGCGGTCGGGCGAGCCCGGTCCACGCCGGTCGGATGGGCCGGCGCCGCAGCGGCTCGAAGACCTCCGCGACCTCCGCCTTGTCGAGCGTCTCCCGGTCGAGGAGCGCCAGCACCAGGGAGTCGAGGACGTCCCGGTTCTCCTCGAGGATGTCGAACGCCTCCTGGTGAGCACCGGCGATGAACTTCTTCGTCTCCTCGTCGATGATCGCGGCGACGTCCTCGGAGTAGTTGCGCTGGTGACCCATGTCGCGGCCCAGGAACGGCTCGGAGTTGGCGTCGCCGAACTTGATGGCGCCGAGCCGCTCGGTCATGCCGTATTGGGTCACCATCGCCCGGGCCAGGCTGGTGGCCTTCTCGATGTCGTTGCCGGCACCGGTGGTCGGGTCGTGGAAGACCATCTCCTCGGCCGCCCGTCCGCCCATCATGTAGGCGAGCTTGTCGAGCATCTCGGAGCGGGTCTGGGAGTACTTGTCCTCGTCGGGCAGCACCATCGTGTAGCCCAGCGCCCGGCCGCGCGGCAGGATCGTGATCTTGTGAACGGGGTCGCTGCCGGGCAGAGCGGCGGCCACGAGGGCGTGCCCGCCCTCGTGGTAGGCGGTGATGAGCTTCTCCTTCTCGCTCATCAGGCGGCTGCGAGCGCTGCGGCCCGGCGATGACGCGGTCGATGGCCTCGTCGAGGGCTTCGTCGGTGATCTGCTTGTGGTTCTTGCGGGCGGTCAGCAGGGCCGCCTCGTTGAGCACGTTGGCCAGGTCGGCGCCGGTGAAGCCCGGCGTACGACGGGCGACGCCCTTGAGGTCGATGTCGGGGGCCATCGGCTTGCCGCGGGAGTGGACCTGAAGGATCTTGTGCCGACCGACCAGGTCGGGGGCGTCCACGCCGATCTGACGGTCGAAACGACCTGGACGCAACAGCGCCGGGTCGAGGACGTCGGGCCGGTTGGTGGCGGCGATCAGGATGACTCCGCCGCGGACGTCGAAGCCGTCCATCTCGACCAGCAGCTGGTTGAGGGTCTGCTCGCGCTCGTCGTGGCCGCCGCCCATGCCTGCGCCGCGGTGCCGACCGACGGCGTCGATCTCGTCGATGAAGACGATGGCGGGGGCGTTCTCCTTGGCCTGCTCGAACAGGTCGCGGACCCGGCTGGCGCCGACACCCACGAACATCTCGACGAAGTCGGATCCGGAGATCGAGTAGAACGGGACCCCGGCCTCGCCGGCGACCGCGCGGGCCAGCAGGGTCTTGCCGGTGCCGGGAGGACCGTAGAGCAGGACTCCCTTGGGGATCTTCGCGCCGACCGCCTGGAACTTGGCGGGTTCCTGGAGGAACTCCTTGATCTCGCCGAGCTCCTCGATGGCCTCGTCACACCCGGCGACGTCGCCGAACGTGGTCTTCGGCATGTCCTTGGTGACCAGCTTCGCCTTCGACTTGGCGAACTGCATGACGCCGCGGCCGCCGCCGCCCTGGACCTGGTTCATCAGGAAGACGAACAGCAGGATGATCAGCGCGAACGGCAGGATCGTCATCAGCAGCGAGCCGATGAGGCTCGGCTTCGGCACGTCGACGTTCAGCTTCTCGATCTCGCCGGCCTTGATCTGCTTGTTGACCGCGTCGACGAGGCCCACCTGCTGGTCGGTCACCCAGAAGGCGACCACCTTCTTGTCGTCGTCGAGAGTGGCCCGCATCTCCTGGTCTTTGTCGACGAACGTGATCTCCTTGACCGCACCGGTGGAGATGTTCTCCTCCATCTGCGACGTGGAGATCTCGTCGTACCCCCCGTTGGGCGTGAGGAACTGCAGGGCCAGCAGGACGCCGACGACGGCGACCACGATCCACAGCCATGGACCCTTGAATATGCGCTTCACAGTCTTCTCTCGCACTACGTCTTCGGAGTTACTGACGGTACAGGCCGGCGCCTAGGGCACCCGGACTGTCCTCATTCTCGCACTCAGGAGTAGACGCCGGGCGAGAGTGTGCCGATCGAGCGAAGGTTTCGGTAGCGCTCGCGGTAGTCGAGGCCGTAGCCGACGACGAACTCGTTGGGGATGTCCCAGCCGACGTACTTCACCGGAACCGGCATCGTCTGGGCCTCGGGCTTGCGCAACAGAGTCGCGATCTCGACGCTCGCGGGACTGCGGCTGGAGAGGTTGGAGATCAGCCAGCTCAGCGTCAGACCGGTGTCGATGATCTCGTCGACGACCAGGACGTGGCGGCCGGAGATGTCGGAGTCGAGGTCCTTCAGGATCCGGACGACGCCGCTGGACTTGGTGCCGGAGCCGTAGGACGTGACCGCCATCCAGTCCATTTCGACGTGGCAGTCCAGGGCGCGGGCGAGGTCGGCCATCACCATGACGGCGCCCCGCAGGACCCCCACCATCAAGATGTCCCTGCCCTCGTAGTCGGCCTGGATGCGAGCCGCCATCTCAGCGAGCTTTGCCTTGATCTGTTCTTCGGTGAAAAGCACGTCGACGATGTCGTTCTCGACATGGGCCAAATCCATAGGGGAAGCCTAGAGACTGGGGTCGAAGCCGAGGACGTCGCCCTGTCGGACGAACCGGATCCCGCCGGGCAGGTCGATGCCCTTCTGCCCGTGCCAGTCCGTGACCAGCCGGTCCATGCCGACGATGTGCTCGTGGAAGAGATCGGCCGGCAGGGCACCGGCCCGGAGCGCCGCGAGCCGGAGCACCCGGGTGCGGATCGGGGTGGGCAGCGCGGCAACTGACGGCCACGTCCAGCCGATCTGCCCTCCGCGTCAGCGCCGATCAGGTCCAGTTCCCCGTCGGCGATCGCGTCGAGGTACTCGAGGTCGTCGCGGATCAGGTCCGCCGTACGGGCCAGGGAGACCGCGACCCCGGGCCCGAGCTCGGACTCCAGCAGCGGCATGACCTGGTGCCGGACGCGGACCCGGGTGTACGCCGGGTCGTCGTTGTGCGGGTCACTCCAGAACTCGATGCCCTCGGCCTCGCACGCCGCAACCGTGTCCGCCCTCGAGACGTCCAGCAGCGGCCGGCGGTAGCGGCCGAAGGCCCGGCGCATGCCGGCGATCGAACGCCCTCCCGAGCCGCGGGCCAGCCCGAGCAGCACCGTCTCGGCCTGGTCGTCACGGGTGTGGCCGAGCAGCACGACAGACCCGCCGAAGTGCTCGGCCAGCTGGTCGAGGACGTCGTAACGGGCTGCCCGCGCCGCCGCCTCCGGGCCCAGCCCGGGCCCGTCGACGGCGACCCGGGCCGCAGCGGTCTCGTCCGCACCCAGGGCAGCCATCTGCGTCACGACAGCCGCCGCGCGATCGGCAGACCCGTTCTGGAGCCCGTGGTCGACGGTCACGCCGATGACTCGCCAGCCGCCCTTGCGGGACTCGAAGACGGCGGCCGCGAGCAGGGCCAGCGAGTCCGCTCCGCCCGAGCAGGCGACCAGGATGGTCTCTCCGGCAGGAACGTCAGCCAGCGCGCGGCGTACGCAGCGGCGGACGGCGGCGACCGCCGGGTCGAGGCTCACCCGACGACCTCAACCATGCACGCGGGCGACCCAGGCAGTCGGGTCCGCGATCTCTGCCTTCGACGGCAGGTTGGCCGACTCGGCCCAGACGGCGTTGAAGTCGTCCATTCCGACCTTGTCGACGACCTTGCGGACGAACTCGGCCCCGTCGCGGTACTGCGCCATCTTGGCGTCCATGCCGAGCAACCGGCGCAGCAGCTTGTCGAGCGCGCCGATGCCCTGGCGCCGTTTGGTGAACTTCTTGCGGATCTCGCCGACCGTGGGGATCACCGACGGGCCGACCCCGTCCATGACGACGTCGGCATGGCCCTCGAGCAGCGACATGACGCCGGTGACCCGGTCGAGGATCTCCTTCTGCTCCGGTGTGCCCAGCACCTCGAGCAGGCTGCCCTTGTTGCCCTTGAGGAGGTCGCCGACCCGCCTCAGGCCGTCGTCGAGCAGCCGCTGCGGCTCGACGGTGTCGACCAGCGCCATCATCTCGCCGAAGAGGTGGTCACGCAGCCAGGGCACCGCGGTGAACTGGACCCGGTGAGTCTCCTCGTGCAGGCACACCCAGAGCCGGAAGTCGGTGGGATCGGCCTCGAGCTGGCGCTCGACGTGCACGATGTTCGGCGCCACCAGCAACAGTCGGCCGTGCGGCTCGGAGAACGGGTCGAACTGTCCCAGCACCCGCGAGGCCAGGAACCCGAGCAGCGCGCCGACCTCGGCGCCGGTGACCCGCGACCCGATGGCCTGCGTGATCCCGCTGGGTGGACCCTTCTTCGCTGCCAGCTTCGCGGCAACCGGGTCGATGATCTTCGCGAACCCGTCGGCGTTGGCCTGGATCCAGGCCGGGCGGTCGATGACGAGGACCGGCGCGGTGTCGGGTGGCGCGTCGAGCCCGGTGAAGTCCCGGACGTACCCGGTCGAACGGATCGCGCCCTCCCGGAGCTCGGCAACGGCCTGCTCCGCCTCTTCGCCCTCGACCCGCGGCCCGTCGCCGGCGATCTTTGTACCCAGCTGGACCGCGAAGCCCCAGTCGACCATCTTCGGGAGTTCACCGCTCATGCCGGGAACCCTACGTGGTGGTGCGCGAGGTAGTCCGAGACGAAATGGCTCTCGACACGCCGTAGAGAGGGGCCAGTTCGTCTCGGACTATCGCGAACGACCGCAGTGACAGGCACCCAGCTCAGCCGCTGCCCGGTCGAGCTCCGCCTCGGCGTCGAGTGGTGTTCCGGAGGGCGACGCGGTCGGCCACCAGGATGAATGCCATCAGGTTGCCGTCCAGGTCCTCGGCAATCCCGGCGAGACCGTGGACGTGGCTCAGGGTGCCGGTCTTCGCGCGCACCCGACCCCTTCCGGCCGCTTCGCCGGTGTCGAAACGATTGGTCAGCGAACCGGTGAACCCCGCCACCGGAAGGCCCTCGACAACCGACCGCAGCTCCGGATGGGATGCGCTCGCCGCCACGCGAAGAACCCCGATGACAGTGGTGGGCGACACCCGGTTGTGGCGGGAAAGGCCCGAGCCGTCGTAGATGGCAGCGCCGTCCAGGGGTACGCCGAGGCGGCGCAGGGTCTGCTCGACACCAGCCGCACCGGCGGCGAACGAGCCGGCGCCGCTCACCGACAGGCCGACGTGGCGCAACAGGACCTCTGCTCCCTCGTTGTCGCTGACGGTGAGGATCTGCTGCACGATCTGCTCCAGCGGGGCACTCTCGACCTCGGCGAGCTGAGCCGCACCGGCCGCCGCGCGGGTCCGGGTCGGCTCCCCGACGACCGTGACGCCGGCCCGGGTGAGGGCGGTGGAGAACGCAGTCGCGGCCGTCAGTGCCGGGTCGGCCGCTCGTCCGAACCCGTCGGGGTCCGTGCCGCGGTCCACCCAGAGCGACGGTGATCGGCGAGACCACCCCGTCGGGCACGTAGTCGGGCTCCCACTGCGGGCTCGCCGCCGGACCGGCGAACAGCGAGTCGTCGTACCCCAGGCGGACGCGGGTCACACCCGACTTGTCGAGCGCCTTGGCGGTCCGGCGAGCCAGGGTCACCACGTCGGCGCGCGTCCCCGGATAGGTCCCGGTCGCTGTTCCCCCTGACCGGCTTGCTGGACAGGTAGGGGTCACCCCCACCGACCAGGATGATGTCGCGGGCCGTCGTCCCGCCCACCACCGTGGTCTGGAACGTGGCTCCCGGACCGACAGTGGCGAGCGCCGCGGTGGCCGTCACCAACTTCAGGATGGATGCCGGTGTCACCACGCCGCTGCCGAACTGGAAGGCCGGCTGGTCGCCGCCAAGCGGGGCGACCATGGCCACGACGTGCTTGCCGAGGTCACGGTCCGTCAGGCGCGGCCCGAGCGCGCGCCGTACCTTGCGCTGCGTCGAGCGCAGCCTCGGGCGGCAGCGGCTCGGCGACCGCGGGCGCCGGCGCGGGCTCCGGTAGGTCGAGGCCCTCGGGAGGGGCCACCGCGGCAGGGTTGTCGACCGGGTCGGCTCGCTCGATCCCGAGCCAGCGTTCGCCGAGGTCGAAGCGGTACGTCGCGGCCGCTGCCCCGAGCACGACCAGCACGAGCAGGACCGGGCCCCAGCGGTACAGCCGGCCGCCCATGTGCTGTCGATCACCTCTGGACACGTCTGCGCCTCTCCATGTGGTCGATTGGCGTCATTGTGCGCGACACTAGCGACGGCTCGATCAGCGGGCCGTCGAGACGAGCTTGCGACGCGAGGTGCGCGTCGTCGTACAACTGGAGGAACAGTGGAGCCGTACCAAGGCCTTGAGTTCGACGTCCTGGTGGAGATTCCGAAGGGCTCGCGCAACAAGTACGAGGTCGACCACGACACCGGCCGGATTCGCCTCGACCGCATGCTCTTCACCTCGACCGCGTATCCCGAGGACTACGGCTACATCGAGGACACGTTGGGCCAGGACGGCGACCCGCTCGACGCCCTCGTGCTGCTCCAGGCGCCGACGTTTCCCGGCTGCCTGATCGCCTGCCGCGCGATCGGCATGTTCCGGATGACCGACGAGGCCGGCGGTGACGACAAGGTGCTCTGCGTCCCCACCCATGACCCGCGGCTGGCGTACCTCAAGGACATCGGCGACGTCTCGAAGTTCGACCGGCTCGAGATCCAGCACTTCTTCGAGGTCTACAAGGACCTCGAGCCCGGCAAGTCCGTCGAGGGCGCGAACTGGGTCGGCGTCGCCGAGGCCGAGGCCGAGGTCCTGCGCCAGCTTTGCGCGGGCCAAGAAGGCGGCTCACTGAACGGACCCCGCGCTGCCCGGTAGCGGTCGTGACGCGTCGAGGCTTTCAGGGGCGCGCGTAGAAGTTCGGCGTGATCCAGTAGTACATCGACACCAGCTCCACGCCTCGTCCTGGCCGGGGCGCGTGGATGATCATGCCGTCGCCGGCGTACAGGGCGACGTGGAAGATCGACGACGGACTGCTGCTGTCGCCCCAGAAGACCAGGTCACCTGGCCTCAGGTCGCCAGGCGAGATGGGCGTGGACTGGTCGTACTGGGCGACCGAGTAGTGCGGCAGCGACTTCCCGCCGGCCTGCCACGCACCCATGGTCAGACCCGAGCAGTCCCACGAGTCGGGGCCGGCCGCGGCCCACACATAGGGCTCGCCGATCTGGTCCTTCGCGAAGTTGACGGCGCGCTCGGCGCCGCCCGAAGCCGGCGGCGGGTCCTGGGTCGGCGGGTCCTGGGTCGGCGGGTCGTCGGTCGGTGGGTCGTCGGTGGGCTCGTCGGTGGGCTCGTCGGTGGGCTCGTCGGTCGGCTCGTCGGTCGGGGTCGTCGCTCGGGATCGTCGCGTGGGCCCGTCACTGGGCGGTTCGTCCTGCGCCTCCTCCTCGGCAGCCTTTCGCGCTGCCTCGGCGGCGGCCCGGGCCGCGGCCTCCTCCAGCGCTTGCTGGCGCTCACCCGCGAGGGTGACCGAGACGTGCTGAAGCCTCGCCAGCTCGCCGATCAGCCGGTTCTTCTCAGCGGCCACGGACTCGGCCTCGACCTCGGCAGCGTCCGCGGCCGCCTGGGCGGCGACCCTGGCTTCGTCAGCCTCGCGCTCCAGCGCCGCAGCCTCGGTGCGGGCATCCTCTGCGTGGGCGGTCGCAACGGTGGCGAGCGTGGACAGCGCCCGGAAGTCGTCGTACTGGTTGTCCATCGCCGACTCGGCGCTGTCGAGCGTCGTGTAGCGCTCCATCACGCCGTTGGGCCCGTCGGCGTCGAGCATGGCGGACATCGCCGTGAGCTCGGGTGCCATCGCGTAGGACGAAGCCAGGGCGTCGCCGTACGCCAACTGCTGACGCTTGAGCGCCGCGGTGGCCAGCCGTTCGCGCTTCTCGGCGGCCCGGACCTCCTTGCGGGCCTGCTCCAGCCTCCATCGGGCGCCGTTGTAGGCCTCGGCGGCCTTGGCGGCGGCGATGGCGGAGTCCTGAAGTCGCTGGTTGGCGAGGACCAGGTCGGCCTGGATCGAGGCGACATCGCCGGCCTTGTCCTCTGCGGCCCGCTCGGCCGCATCGACCTCGGCCTGCGAGGGAATGGGGTCCTCGTCGGCGGTGGCGACCGAACTCAGCCCGCCGATGGCGAGCAGGGCCGTCAGGGTGACGACGCCGGTGCGAAGCGATCGTCGAGACAATCGTCCGCTGCCGGTTCCCCTGGTCAGCCGGGTTGGCGCTCGCACGTGGCCTCGTCTCCGCGCCGACCCGATCCCGGGTCAGACGCCTCGTGGTAGGACCTCGGGCGACTTCCCCGCCGCCCGAGGCACTTTGAGCACGCTAGTGCTCACCAGCCCCAAAGGAAACAGTTTTCACAAAGATTCTCCGGTCGCTACGGCGTGTCGGCTTGACAAACTACAACCTTGTAATTCAGCCGCAACGGACAGCTCGGGCGGCCCAACGGCGCCGAGCCGGGCATCCAGGAGACGGGTTCGGGTCGGTCAGTTGTCGTCGTCGACCGGCACCGATGACGTGGTCGTCGTCGGGTGCGAAGCGAGCCCGCGCCTGTCGAACTTCTGTCCGCTGGCAATGCCGCCGACGTAGAAGGCGATCAACGCGATGGCCACACCGGCGATGTCGTCGGCGATGTAGTGCCAGCCGAAGTACAACGTCGCGACGACGGTGACGCCGAAGTTGGCCCAGAAGATCCAGTGCAGGATCCGGATCCGCAAGGTGTGCTGCACCATGAGCGCGAACAGCAGCGTGATCGCGACATGGAGACTGGCGAATCCGGCCACGGACTGGACGCCGTCGCCGACCAGGGTCAGCACGTTCCAACGCCCGTAGAACAAGGCGTCCAGCAGTGCCTTCGATCCCGTGTTGGGGAGGTCCTCGTACAGCCAGGCGTACTCGAAGCCCGGACCGGTCGTGGGCAACGCGTAGTAGGACGCGGTTCCGAGCGTCCAGGCCAGACACTGCGAGGTGGCGAACCAGTAGCCGTAGGAGATGTTGCGAGACCAGACCAGCCAGGCGGCCAGTGCCAGCGGCACCAGCGGCAGGAACCACAGGTAGATCGTCGACAGGAAGTGTGCGGAGAAGCCCTCTCCGAGAATGTTGTGCAGGACGACGGCGGGCTCGTGCCCGAAGAGCAGGAAGTTGTCGAACTCGTGCATCTGACGGTCGTACTTCTTGCCGGTCACGAACGGCAGGAACGACTTCAGGTTCCGGTAGCTCACGTAGGTGATGTAGAAGCAGACCAGTCCCAGCACCACCAGCGTCAGCCGGTCCCGGCTCCAGTGCTCGTGCCACCGCTCGCGGACGATCGACTGCCAGCTCTTGGGGTTGAGCTTGGACTGCCAGATCACCCTCGGCACCATGTCGATGGCGAGTGCGCCACCCACGATGATCGGGAGCCGGAACCAGGAGGGGCCGAGAAAACCGTCGGGATCGATCAGCGGCCGGTCGAGGCTCTTCGACGTGATGATCGCCAGTGACCCCATCAGGACGGCGATGCCGATGAGGAGTACGTAAGCCCGACGATGCACGAGGGGCAGTCTAGGGAAGGTCCACTAGCGCCGGTCGACCGGATTCCCGCACGAGTGCGAGCCTCGTCACGTCCACCTCGAGAGCGACCCGCTGTCCCGGCACCGGTGTCGGTACGTCGGTACGCGAAACGGCGTCGAGGACTCCCAGTTCGTCGACGTCGATGGTGAGCCGGACCATCTCCGGGCTGAGAGCCGCGCCGAGCACCGTGCCGGCGAGCTGACCGGTCGCCGAGACGGTGAGCGCCGAGCGCCGCAGCGCCACCACGTCGCCCGGCGGCAGCCCCGCGGCCGTGATCAGGGCCTGCGCGGGTGCCCCCGAGAGGACCGAGGCGTAGCCGAGGAACCGGGCAGTGTCGGCATCGGCCGGGTGCTGCCACACGTCGCTGAGCGTGCCGGCCTGGACCAGTCGGCCGGCCCGCATGACGGCCATCCGGTCGGCGACCGCGAACGCCTCCTCATGGTCGTGGGTGACCAACAGTGCCGTCGTCCCGGCCTTGGTGAGGATCGTCCGCAGGTCGCCCGCGAGCCGTTCACGCAACGTCTTGTCCAGTGCGGACAGCGGCTCGTCGAGGAGCAGCAGTCGCGGCTCGACGGCCAGGGCACGCGCCAGGGCGACTCGTTGCCGCTCGCCTCCGGACAGCGTCGACGGTGGCCGGCCGGCGTAGCCGGCAAGGCCCACGAGCTCGAGCAGCTCGCCGACCCTGGCATCCACCTCGCGACGGGGTCGGTGCCGGAGCCGGAGCGGGTAGCCGACGTTGCCGCCGACGGTCTGATGCTCGAAGAGCTGGCCGTCCTGGAACATCAGCGCGAACCCGCGCTTGTGCGTCGGGACGCCCGCGAGGTCGGCACCGTCGTAGGCAACCGCACCCGTGGTCAGCGGCTCGAGACCGGCGACTGCGCGCAGCAGCGTCGACTTCCCGCAGCCGGACGGGCCGAGTACCGCCAGCACCTCGCCGGTCGGGAGCGCCAGGGTCACGTCGTCGACGGCGAGGAGGTCGCCGTACCGCACCGAGGCGTGGTCGATGGTCAGCATCGTCAGAAGGCTCCCACGGACCGCACCCGCAGCCGTTCGACGGCCAGCATGACCGCGGCGGTGGTGGCCGCGAGCAGGACCGAGGCGGCCATGGCCATCCCGTAGTTCTGCTCACCCGGATGCCCGAGCAGCCGGTAGATCACGATCGGCATCGTCGGATAGGCGTCGCGAGCAAGGAAGCTGGTGGCGCCGAACTCGCCGAGCGAAGTCGCGAACGCGAACCCGGCCGCGGCCAGCAACGGCTTCCACACGACCGGCAGGTCCACCGTGAGCACGGCCCGCCACGGCCCGGCGCCCAGGGACGCGGCGGCCTGCCGCTGACGGTCGTCGATCCCGGACAGCACCGGCGCGATCGTGCGTACGACGAGCGGCAGCGCCACGAGCGCCTGGGCGATCGGCACCAGCAACGGGGTGTCCCTGAGCTCCAACGGCGGCCGGTCGAGAGTGATCAGGAAGCCGAAGCCGAGGGTCACCGCGGAGACCCCGAGCGGCAGCATGAAGAAGCCGTCGAGCACGGAGCGGGCTCGCCGCTCGGCCGGGGTGTGCGAGCGACGGGTCACCACGAAGGACACGAGCAGGCCGAGCAGCAGCGACATCCAGGTCGCGTCGACCGCGGTCCGCAAGGAGTTGGCGAGCGCCTGCGTCACCGGCACGAGGATCGCGTCGCGCTGACCGGTGGTGGAGAGCGCACGGTAGTTGTCGACCGACCAGTGGCCGTCCACCTGCATCGAACCCGCGACCAGCGTCCCGATCGGGAGTGCGGCCAGCAGGACCACCAGCAGCAGCGCAAGCAGAGCCGGCAGGTCGCGGCGAACCGGCCGGACGACACGTGGGGTGGATCGGGCCAGGGCGGCCTGGTTGCGACGGGACCGTTGGGCAACGAGCAACAACACCGTCACGGTCCCCAGTTGGAGCAGCGAGAGTGCTGCCGCAGCCCGCAGGTCCAGGAGCTGCGTGGTGAGCAGGTAGATCTCGGTCTCCACCGTGGAGTAGCGCAGGCCGCCGAGGGTCAGCACCACCCCGAAGGCGGTGGCACAGAACAGGAACACGACGCTGGCCGCCGAGACGATCGCGGGACGCAGCATCGGCAGCGTGACGCTGGTGAACACCCGGAACAGGAGAGGCACCCAGCGCTGCAGCGGCCTCGGCCGGCCGCCGGTCGAGGCTCTCCCAGGAGGTGCCCACAGCCCGGATGACGACGGCAACGTTGAAGAACACCAGAGCGGCGATGATCGCTACCGCCGTACCGTCGAGGTGCAGCCCGCCGAGAGGCCCGCCTTCGGAGATCAGCTGGCGGAAGGCCACGCCGACGACCACGGTCGGCAGCACGAACGGAACCAGCAGCGCCGCCCTGAGAAGGCGAACACCAGGGAAGGCGAGCCGGTGCAGGACGTAGGCCGACGGCACTCCGAGGAGCAGGGTCGCCACGGTGGCGACGCTCGACGACCACAACGTGAACCAGACGACACGGTGCACCCGTGGCCGTCCCAGGACATCGAGGACGCCCGCCAGGTCGAACCGCCCCTCGGGCCAGATGCCGCGGGCGATCATGCCACCGACCGGCAGCACGAAGAAGACCGCGAGCACGAGCACCGGCCCCAGGGCGAGACCGGCGATGGTGCCCAGGCGGCGGGTCACGCTTTCACCGCGAGGTGATGTCCGTCCAGTCGGTCAGCCACTCGTCACGGTTGGCGTCGATCTCGTCGGCCGCGACGTCGAGGGTGGTCGTCGGTCTCTTGGCGAACTTCGCCCACTCGGCCGGCAGCTCGACTCCGTCGCGGACCGGGAAGACGTACATGCTCGTGGGCAGCGCCGCTTGGACCTCGGGGGTCAGCAGGAACTCGATGAGTGCCTGGGCTCCGGGCTCGTTCTTCGCCCCGGCCAGCACGCCGGCGTACTCCACCTGCCGCGTGCAGGTGTCGAGGAGGGCTGCGGTCGTGGGCTTCCCGGTCTTCTTGTCGAGGATGAAGGCCGGTGAGGAGTCGTAGGACAGCACGATCGGCCGAGCGGCGCTCTTCCCGCCGTAGCCGGTGAAGTCGACGTAGTAGGCGTCCTCCCACCCCTTCGTGATCGCAGCACCGTTGGCCATCAACTCGTCCCAGTAGTCCTGCCAGCCGTCGCCGTACGCAGCGATCGTGGCGAGCAGGAACGCGAAACCCGGGAGAGCTGGTCGAGGCACCTGGGGTCACGAACAGGCCTTCGTACGTCGGGTCGGTCAGGTCGTCGAGGGTGGCCGGCGGCCGCATCTTGTGAGCCTCGAACCACGCCGTGTCGACGTTGACGCAGACCTCGCTGGTGTCGATCGGCGCGAGGGTGTGCGCCGTGTCGCTGTCGAGCTCGAAGGCGTCAGCGCCGGCTGGCAGGTCTCCGTCGTACGGCGCGAACACCTCCTCGCCAAGGGCCCTTCCGGCGAAGCCGTTGTCGACGCCGAACGCGGCGTCTCCGGTCGGCGAGTCCTTCGTGAGAACGAGCTTGCTGGTGAGCTCGCCGGCGTCGCCGCTGGCCCGTTCGATCAGGTGATAGCCGGTGTCGGACTCGAACTTGGCGATCAGCTTCTTCGGGAGCGAGAACGAGTCATGGGTGACCAGAACGACGTCGGTGACCTTGCCGCTGCTGTCGGTCTCCGGCGTGTCGTCGCCCTCGCCGAGCACCGAACAGGCTGCGGTCGGCGCGAACAGGATGAGCGCGGCGAGCACGCGTGCGATCCTCATGTGACTCCCTTCGCCGGTGCTAACCGGAGCAGGTTCATAGGGTCTGCGGCTTCCCCGCACTCTCAGCGCCGCTGCCGGCGCTCCCCTGCCTTGTGGACGTCACGCTACTCCGGCGGGCCGGCGGGCCGGAGCGTCGGGCCGATCCCAGTGCCCGGACCACCGGTTGGCGCTACGATCCGCAGGTACGTGGATACGCGACTTCTCGGGCCTGCCGCGGGTGGCAGGAAGGAAGAAGTGGCGCCATGCGACGTATCGCCGTTCTCATCAGCCTCGTCCTTGCCCTGTTCATGGCGCCGGTTGCCAGCAGTGCGCAGCTCTCATCGCCATCACCACGCGCCAACCGCGCTTCGCCACCGCCGCCTGTGAGCATGGCCGCGATCGGCGACTCCATCTCCCAGGCGGCCGACGTGTGCTGCTGGTACGGCAATCACCCCTCGAACTCCTGGAGCACGGGAGGCGCCAGCTGGGACGGCATCCGCTCCCACTACGAGCGGATCCGAGCCTTGAACCCGGACATATCCGGGAGGAACCACAACGACTCCGTCTCGGGTGCCCGCATGAATGACGGGCCGAGGCAGGCGTTCAAGGCGGTCGGCCAGCAGGTCGGGTACGTCACGATCCTGCTCGGCGGCAACGACGTGTGTACGACGTCACCCGGGAACATGACGCCGGTTGCCACCTTCCGAAGCCAGTTCCGACGGACGCTGCACATCCTGAAGTCGGGGTTGCCGAGGAGGGCTCGCATCTTCGTCGCCAGCATCCCCGACGTCTACCGCCTGTGGGCGCTCTACAAGGATGACGACGCCGCCCAGCAGGTCTGGGACGTGGCGAACATCTGTCAGTCCCTCCTGTCGCCGTCAAGGACCGAGGAGGAGCGACAGGTCGTCAGGCAGCGCAACATCGACTTCAACACGGTGCTCGCCCAGGAGTGCGCCGGCTTCGCGCGTTGCCGGTTCGACGACCTTGCCGTTTTCAACCACGCGTTCGCCCGTGAGGACGTCAGCAAGCTCGACTACTTCCACCCGAGCCTCGCGGGCCAGGCGGACCTTGCAGCGGTCACCTGGGCGCACAGCTGGTGGTCCGGCTGACGCTCGCGCTGCGTAGTGGTGGCGGCTGGCGTCAGCGACGAGCAGCGGCGGCCTTGGCGCGCTGGATCTCCTCGATCAGCTGCTCGGCGGGTACGGCGAAGGCCGTGATCGGGACGACCGGGTCCTTGCCCGCTCCCTTGACGTCGATCGCGACGCCGGCGGGGCCGCGGGGGTGGATCCGGGCGCCGTGCACCGACGACCAGGGCCAGGTCTCGGCGGTGCGGTAGCCGCGGTAGCTGATCGACTCGGGGCCGAGCTCGAGCCGCCACCGGTGCAGCCGGCCGGTCAGCAGCCGGGCCAGGTCGGGCAGGGAGGCGAGTGCGCCGAGGACGGCGACGAGGGCGAAGCCCGGCGACTCGATGTCATCGAAGTCCGTCGCACCGATCACGACCCACAACGCCGCCACGACCAGCAGGGCGAACCAGGCCCCGACCAGGGACCACACGGTCGCCGCCGGAGCCAGGAAGACCCGGCTTCCGTCGGTGCCGACGACCGGCTCACGCGGGCGTCGCGGCCGGGCGAGTGACGAGAGGGCGGCCACGAGCAGCAGCCCCGTCGCCACCACCAGGCCCCACGCGGCGACGCCCTGGATGCCGTCCGTCGTCGCCGCGAGACCGGCGAAGACGAGGGTGAGCACGGCGAGCAGGCCGACCGCCGTGACGGCGTACCAGACCGGGATCAGCCGGGTCGGGCCGCTCACCAGGGAGTCACCGAGTCCCACGCGTCGCCGACTGCGTCGGTCGCGTCGTCCCAGGTGTCGGTGGCGAAGTCCGTGACGTCGTCGACCCGGTCACCGGTCCAGTCGGTGATGTCGTCCCAGTTGTCGTAGATCTGGCCCACCCCCCACGCCGCACCCGCGGCGAGCGCACCACCGGCGAGCACCACGGCCCAGGCCGGAGCGGTGACCACGCCGGCCGCCACCAGGGCGGCGACACCGACGCCGACCGCGATCGACGTCCCGGTCGTGAGCGCGGCCCGGGTCCAGTCACCGGTCTCCATGCCCTCCTTGATGCCGAAACCGATGTCGATGAGGATGCCGGCGGGGCCGCCGAGGAATCGGCCGCCCTTCTTGAGCCACTCGGCCTTGCCGAGCAGGTCGTCCAGCTTGACCTTGCCCGAGGGGGTGTCGGCGGAGCCCCGGACCCGGGGGTCGCCGGAGACCCGGCTCTTGCGGCGGAACTCGCGCGCCTCCGCCTTGTAGTCGCCGGCCTTGCCCAGCAGCCCGAAGCCGGTGAGACCGGCACCGCTGCCGGCGGCGAAGTTGGGAAACAGGTCCACGAACACGTCGAAGACGCTGTCCGACCCGTCCTTCTCGCGAGCGTCCGCCACGTCCGGCGGCAGCTTGCTGTCCACCCAGTCGACGAAGTCCTGGTAGGCCTTGGCGGTGTCCTGGACGAGGGTGTTCCACAGCTCGACCTTGTCGACCGCGTCGTTGTAGGCGGTCTCCTCGGCCGACCCGGGCTCGAAGGTCGTGCTGGGCGCGTCGGGCGGCGAGTGGATCACGGTGCCGGCGACGGTGAGCCCACCGCCACTGGCCCGGCCGCGGATGTCGGTCATGTCGTTGATGCAGCGCTGCAGCCGCGCGGCGTACTGGTCGAGCGCGGTGGCCGCCCGCTTGACCCGTGCCTCGTGCTTGTCGCTGGCCTTGAGGGTGTCGCCGCTGACGTTCTGGTAGGACGACGCGGTCTCGCCCTCCCAGCTGCCGCGGGCGTCGTTGCGGGCGCCCTGCTGGTCGTCGCCGGCGGTCTCGAGGTTCTTCGCCAGGGTGTCGCGCAGCCAGGTCGCGGACTTGGTGACGGCTCCGGGATCGCCCTCGACCTTCGTGTCCATCGTGGTCATCCGCCCAACCTCGCCATCGCGTCGAACTCGCTCGGCGATCTCCTCCTCGGTGAGGCCGAGGGAGTCGGCGACGTCGCGGACCAGGGTGGCGATGCCGACGTTGATGGCGGCGACCTCGCCGGCGGTCTCGGTCACGGCCTCCAGGATGTCCGAGACGTACGCCGAGCCGTAGCCGGCGTCGACGGCGCCGGGTGCGCTGCCGGCCGACCCGTCGATGGTCGAGGCGGCGTCGTCGTGGCCGCCGGCGATCCGCGCCGCGGCACCCGCGTCAAGTCGGAGCGTCACGCGCTGACCCCTTGCGGCGGGCCGGGCCGGAACTCCTCGGGAACGGCGACGTCGAGCAGCTTGAGGTCGAAGGGCTTCACGTCGTGGATCTCGGAGAGCCGGTGGCTGTCGAAGAGCAGCCACGGCTGGTGGTCGCCCCAGGCGTCGATGAAGCGGTCGAGCGCGGTGTAGCCCAGCAGCGCGACCCGGCCGTCGGCCAACTTGATCATCTTGAAGTCCGACACCTGGCCGTGCTCGTCGGTCTCTACCGGGAGGTAGACCACCGGGGGCACCGGCACCTTCCCGGGTGCGGTGCCGGTCTGCTGCTGGGTTCCTGGCTGCTGCTCGTCCACGCCGCGGAGGCTACCCGTGACGGCGGTCAACGAAACATCAGCCGTGCACCGGGCGCCGATCGCAAAGCCCGTGCCGGTCCTCGTGATCGGTTAGCCGGCACCCGGCGGGCCGACTCGCGGATGGCCGACCGGGGCTTGACGGCGACGGCCGGGTACCGAGGACGCAAGCACCCGAGCCACCACCGATGGGCGCGCCAGCGAGCTGGCCGGCTCCACCAGGTTGACCACGCGGTTGAACGACCTCGCGAGCTCGATCGAGCTGTGGCTGCCTTTGACGATCCGCATGACGTAGCGGTTGGCCAGGTCCGTCCCGCGCGCCTTCGGCCCCACCGTCTTCGGATGCAGGAAGTCCGCGCCGACGGCGATCGCCCAGGGAGCGTCGATGATCCTCGCGGCCCTGCGGTGGAACCGTCGCGGCAGCTCGTCGGAACGCACCCCCACCTCACCCACCGTCTTCCCGAGCGCCTCGGCCTGCAGGGCGGCGCACGCCATGCCCTGCCCGTAGACCGGGTCGAAGCTGCACGCCGCGTCGCCGAGCGTGACGAGTCCCGGCAGCAGCCGACCAACCTTCTCGTAGTGCCGACGCTGGCTGGACGGGAAGCGGTACGACGCCACAGACGACAGCGGGCCCGCGTGCTCGACGAACTGGGCCACCGCCGGCGACAACAGGCTGCGAGCGAACGCGAGGACCTCGTCCTCGGTCGTGCCTGGGAGGTCACCGTGCACGCCCGCCAGCGTCACCATCCACCGATGGCCCTCCACGGGAAGTACCACCCCGGCCGCGGAAGGACGTGGGCGGTGAGGTGCCGCAGATCAGGAAGGCGCCTTCGAAGTCGTCCGCCGAGCGCGGTAGGAAGCCGCTGGAATACGCGCAGTCGATCAGCACCCGACTGACCGGCGGCGCGAGGACCCCCGACGACTCGAGCTGGTGCGCGATGCGCGAGGACCGACCGGAACAGTCGACGACGAGATCCCCCCGATGCACGACTCCGTCGACCACAACCCCGGACACCCGCCCGTCGGACACCTCGAGCCGGTCGACGACGACGCCGTCCTCGAGCCTGACGTTGTCCAAGCGACGCGACCCGGCGACGAACCACCTGCTCCAGCAAGGGCCGGGTCATGCTGAGGGCGGCGCGCCCCCAGTCGCCTTGCGCCCGGTAGCCGCCGGCCTGGTAGACCCAGGCGCGGGTGCCGTCGATCCAGACCGCGCCGAGCCGCTCAAGCTCACATCGATCCCGGGGAACCAGTCGACCAGCAGGTCCAGGCCGGCTTGTCAGCAGCAGATGCAGGTGCTTTCCCTGGGGCACGCGACCCCGCGGCGAAAGGGTGTCGGTGAGCCGCTCCCGCTCCATGACGACGACCTCGTCAACGAGGTCGGACAGTACCCGCGCGGTCAGCAGCCCCGCGACGCTCGCACCGACGACGACGGCGGACGTCAGTTCCGAGTCTGACCCATCCCTGCGGTCAGACGTTCACCGACGAGTCGACTTCATCCGTTCGACGCCGCGGAGTGACGACGAGACGAGGCGGTCGTCCTGCGACGTTGTTGCAGGTGAACCGGGGTGATGGGTTGGAGCCGCCTGTCGGAATCGAACCGACGACCTTCTCATTACGAGTGAGACGCTCTACCGACTGAGCTAAGGCGGCGCGCACCCGTCGGACGGGCACGAGCGCCGAGTATAGATGTGCGTCGCGCCGACGCACCAATTGGAGCACCACGACGTCAATGCGCCTGGAAAGACTGTGATTATCGACCAATTGGCGCAGAAATGCGGATGCTCAGGAGGCCGGGCAGTCGACGTCTGAGGCCGGGACCGTGCCGTCGACCAGGTAGTTCTCGACGGTCGCATCGACACAGGCATTGTCGGAGTGGTAGCCCGTGTGCCCGTCGCCGTCTCGCGTCACCAGCACCGCCGAGGACAGCTGATCGGCGAGCGCGACGGCCCATCGCAGCGGCGTGGCCGGGTCGCGGGTGGTGCCGATGACCAACAGCGGCGGCGCACCGCGGGCCTTGTTGTGCGGGACCGGCAGGGACGACCGGGGCGTGAAGGCGGAGCAGCTGGCCAAGCCGTAGGCGAAGGTCTCGCCGAAGGTGGGTGACACCTTCTCGAACGCTGGGATCTCGCGCGGGACCTGCGACATCGAGATCGAGGTGGGGTCGTCGAGGCAGTTGATGACGGCGTTGGCTTCAAACGAGTTGTTGGCGTAGCTGCCACCGGGGTTGCGGTTGGCGTAGGCGTCGGCGAGCAGGAGAAGCGCCGTGCCGTCGCCCTCGAAGGCCCGGCGCAAGGAGAGACTGAGCAGAGTCCAGTACTGGCGGTCGTACAGAGGCGTGACGATGCCGTAGAGCGCGCCACCGGCGGTCAGCTCGCGATCATCCTGGGCCGGCAACGCGGTGGCATCCACGTCGGCGAGGAACTGCTGAATCCGGGCGATCCCGGCGTCCACGCTGTCGCCGAGGAAGCAGTCACCGGAATCGACGCAGTTGGCGACGTACGCCCGAAGCGCGGTCTCGAAACCCTCGGCCTGCTGGAGGTCCCTGTCGCGCCGGCTCGAGCGACAGGTCGACGGCACCGTCGAGCACCATCCGGCCGATCCGTTTCGGGAAGATCTGGGCGTAAGTCGCGCCGAGCACGGTGCCGTACGACGCTCCGAAGAAGTCGAGCCTGGGCTCACCGAGCACGGCCCGGAGGATGTCCATGTCGCGGACGGCCTCGACCGTGGACACGTGGGCGGCCACGGCGCCGGAGTTCGTGACGCAACCCTCGCCGAAGCTCCGCGCCCGGTTTTCGGACTCGGCCAGCTCGGCCGGCGAGTCCGGCACCGGCTCCGACGCGAGGTAGTCGTCGAGTTGCTCGTCGGTGAGGCAGTCGACGGCCGTGCTGTCGCCCGTACCGCGCGGGTCGAAGCCGACGATGTCGAAGTGGTCGAGCAGTGCGTCGCCCCAATAGGTGCCGCCAGCGGCGGCGTACGACGTGCCCGGCGCCCCGGGTCCGCCGGGGTTCACGACGAGCGAGCCAACCTTCGCGCCGGGTTCGCGCGCCACCACCTTGAGCAGGGCCAGCTTGATCGTCTCGACCTTGGGGTGGGCGTAGTCGAGGGGGACCTCCATGGTCGCGCATTCGTCGTCGTCGCCCTCGTCGCAGGGCTGCCAGTCGAGCTGCTGGTCGTAGAAGTCGGCCAGCTTCGGGTCACTCGGCGGCAAGGCTCCGGGCGCCGCCGAAGGCGACGGTTCGTGCGTCGGGGGCTCCCGGTCTTCGCTGCCATCGCCACTGCCGTCGCCGCTGATGATCGTGAAGGCGGCACCCGCGCCGGCCAACAGCAGGACCAGGATGACCAGCCCCGCGAGGGCACGTCTCACCGAGCACTCCTCTCGAGCCGCAGTCCCACCATCATGGACTCCAGCGCCAAGGCGACCGGGACGTTGAACTCGAGCATCTGCTCGCGCGCCGAGAAGATCTTCTCGATCCGGCGCAGGTGGTCCTCCGGCGATGACACCCGGGCGAGCTCGGTGATCTCGCCGCGCATCTCTTCGTTGACGAGCTCACCTGGCGCCCCGGCACGCAGTGCGATCGCGTCGCGGTAGACCGAAACCAGGTCCATCAGGCCACGGTCGACGACGTCGAGGATGTACCGCTTGGCCCGAGTCTTCTGGGCCTTGTCGAGGGCCGCCAGCGCAGGCGAGTAGTCGCGGGGGCGACGGCCCCGCTCCACGACGCCGTACGACGAGTCGAGGTCGGCCTTCTCCCGAACGTCGTAGCCGGTCGTGATCGCCTCGGCCTCCTCCTTCGCAACGTCGGCGAGGTTCGCGGCCGCAGTCATGCAGGCCGCCAGGCTGGTCAGCCTGGCCGGAATCGAGACGACCTCGCGGCGACGGTTGCGGGTCGCCTCGTCGACGGCCAGGGCCCGGGCTCGGCCGATGTGGCCCTGGCTCGCCCGGGCCGCGTACGCCGCGAGCGAGGGCGCCACCCCCGCCGTGCGGACCAGGAAGTCGGCGACGTCTGGTGTGGTCGGCGTGGACAGGGTGACCAACCGGCACCGGGACCGGATCGTCTGGAGCACGTCTTCGACTGTGGGCGCGCACAGCAACCAGACCGTGCGGGGGGTCGGTTCCTCGATGGCCTTGAGCAGGGCGTTGAAAGCCTGGTCGGTGAGTCGGTCGGCATCCTCGACGACCAGGATCTGCCAGCGCCTGCCGACGGGGCGAAGGGCGGCGCTGCGGACCAGGTCCCGGACCTCGTCGACCCCGATGGACAGCTTCTGGGTGCGGACCACATTGACGTCGGCGTGCGACCCGGCCAGCACGGTCAGGCACTCGTGGCACTCTCCGCAGCCCGGGGGCACCGCATCGGCGCGGTCACACTGCAATGCGGCCGCGAAAGCGACCGCCGCGTTGGACCTGCCCGAACCTGGCGGGCCGGTGAACAGCCACGCGTGGGTCATGCCCTGCCCGGCCGCGGCCCGGCTGAGCGCCTCGACGACCGGCCGCTGGCCGACCAGCTGGTCCCACACGCTCACGGCTTGACCGCCTGCGCGAGGAGTGGCTCGACCCGTGCGCGGACGGCTGTGGCGATCTCGTCGACCGACATCCTGGCGTCGAGCACGAGGTAGTGCTCCGGCGCCTGGCTCGCAAGCTCGAGAAACGCGCCCCGGACCCGGTCATGGAACTCGACCGACTCCCCTTCGATCCGGTCCCGCTCCTCGAAGCGGCCGAGCCCGTGCGCCGGCGCCACGTCGAGTACGACGGTCAGGTGCGGCCGGAGGTCACCGGTCGCCCAGCGGGCTACTCGCTCCAGCTCGCCGTCGATGCGCTGGCCGATGCCGCGGCCGGCGCCCTGATAGGCCAGCAGCGAGTCGACGTAGCGGTCCGTGATCACAACCGCACCCCTGTCGAGCGCTGGCCGCACGACAGTCTCGACGTGTTCGGCCTTGTCGGCGGCGTAGAGCAGGGCCTCCGTGCGGTCGCCGAGTGCGCCGGTCTCCGGATCCAGCACGATCTCGCGCACGCGCCGCCCGACCTTGGTGTCCCCCGGCTCGAACGTGAGCGTCACGGCATAGCCCGCCGCCTCCAGCCAGCCACACAGCAGCTTCGCCTGGGTCGACTTGCCGGCGCCCTCGCCGCCCTCGAAACAGATGAAGACGCCCGCGGTGGAGTAGAAGCCCGGGTCACTGTTCACCCGACGAACCTACGAGGTGACGCCGACAGCCGCGAACTGCCACCCGGGTTCCGACCCTTCACTGCGGCGTTGCCAGTGCACTCAATAGCCGAACACCTGAAAGTCCAGCCGGTAGAGATCGGCCACGACCGACTTGAGCTCGTCCGACGCCGTGTCGGGAGTGACGTCGTGGGACGACTGGTTCACCGCGGTGGGTCGCGAGGTCGGCAGGCCGATCAAGCCGCAAATCGCTGCGAAGTCTTCGTCGAAGGTCTCGAGGCGTCCGAGGTAGTCGATCTGCGTGAGGTCGATCAGTCGGGTCTGAGGGGCCAGGTGATGGTCTGCCTTGGTCAGGTCGCGGCTGGCGACCCAGTCGGCGAAGTTCTCGATCACCTGCATGCTCGCGAGTTGGGCGTCATCGAACCCGAAGTAGTTGCGGTCGGCGACCTTGTTGCGCCACGCGGATATGAACCGCCCCAAGGGATGCCGGACGAACGCGAACTTGAAGTAGTCGTCGAACAGCGCCGTGGGGTAGCGCAGCTTCATCGCGTGCTCAACCTCGATGGGAATGTCGTGTTCGGCAAAGTAGCCCAGGATGGTCCGGGTCCCGACCTTGGCAACGCGGAACCACATGAACCGGTGGTGGTGGCTGATTGTCAGGTTGTACCCGAGCGGCGACAGCTTCCCCGAGCGTGCGCTGCGGCGGCCAGAACCCGCGCCGCCCGCTGTGCCTCGTCAGTGACCTTTTGCCGGACACCCGGTTCGGTGCGGAACACTTCTGGAGTGATTCCGTCCGAGGCAAGGCTGTCTCGCGGGTTCCCCTGAAGCCTCACTGGATCTCCTGACGTCGAGTGCTGCCGCCCAACTCCGCGGCGCCGCCCTCAGGACTTCTTGGCTG